>NZ_MBQD01000023.1 GCF_001693815.1 Tessaracoccus lapidicaptus
CGTCCAACGCCGCGCCAAGACCAACCACGTCTACCTCTCCCGCCGGAAGATCAGCGATCCGAAGCGGGCAAACCCAGATGAGTCAACGACTCAAACCAAGCGGGCATCTTGACATGAGGCAACAGGAATCACGTCGCCACGAGGGGCTGGACCCCTTTCATGACCAGGTGGACAGGGCTCCTCTCGCGCGCCGCTTCGATCGAGGCGCACCGTCGTCGGTTCGACACGGCCCGGGTTCTTCTACTAGACTCCAACTTCGCTAGGGGCGATTGGCGCAGTGGTAGCGCGCTTCGTTCACACCGAAGAGGTCGGCGGTTCGAAACCGCCATCGCCCACAGAAGAGTCTCCGACACGCCACCATCCGGTGGCCCAATGAGAGAGAGTCGATGACTGCGCCGGCAATCGTGCTTGTGGCTGAAGGGCCCGACGATCCGGCGGTCACCAATGCGTTGAAGTCCATCGCGCGTTCCCTGCAGAGCAGTCGGCCGGATCTCCGCATCGCACTGGCGCGGATCGGCGCGGGCACACCCAGGCTGGAGAACGTCGTGGCGGACCTGGTCGCCGACGAGGTGGCCGAGGCCGTCCTGGTTCCGCTCGACCTCGTCTCCGCGGCGGACCACGCGCCCGAACTCGACACATTCGAGCACTCCGGTGACATCCACCTGGCCGTGAGTCGTCCCGTGGGTCCCGCCGGCGAGGTGCTCAACATCCTCGACGAGCGGGTGCGCGAGGCACTCCACCGCGGAGGCGCCCTGGAAATCGACGGACTCGTCCTCGCCGCCCCCTCGGGTGGCGACGTGCGCGGGACGTCGCTGCTGGGTCGTCGCGCCCGGCAATGGTCCGCGCACCACCGGCTGCCGGTTCAGTTGGCGGTGGAGACGGGCGACGGGCGGGCGACCGCGGCCGCCGTCGCCTCCCTGCGGATGCAAGGTCGCCGTCATATCGCCGTGGGCAGCCTGCACCTCACTCCCACCCCCAGCTACCACATGCACGTCCAGGGCGCCCTGCGCGCGGGCGCCGTCGCGGTGACCGCCCCCATCGGCGACAGCCCCCACCTCCGCCAACTCATCCTCGCCCGCTACGCCTTCGGCGCGATGGAGTTGCTGGACGGGACCCCCACCCGACTCCCCGACGACCTGGACGGCGAGGACTCCTGAGGCTTGCCCGGGGCGCATAGGATCGCTGCATGAATGACGCGTACCGTCCTCCCGTGACCAAGTCCGACGAGGAGTGGGCGGCCGAGCTGTCCCCCCTCGAGTTCAAGGTGCTCCGTCTGGCCGGCACCGAGGCTCCCTTCACCGGCGAGTACACCGACACTGAGGACGAGGGCATCTACGAGTGCCGCGGCTGCGGAGCCGAACTTTTCCGCAGCACCGAGAAGTTCCACTCGCACTGTGGCTGGCCCAGCTTCTTCTCCCCCTTGGCGGAGGACCGGGTCCGCTACATCGACGACCACTCGATCCCTGGCCGCCCGCGCGTCGAGGTGCGCTGTGCCGCGTGCGACGGCCACCTGGGACACGTCTTCGAGGGCGAGGGATACGACACCCCGACGGATCTTCGTTACTGCATCAACTCGGTCAGCCTCCGCCTCCGCCGCGGCTGAGCCGCTCCGGCGCGCCTCACCGGCCTCCGAGGGGCCCCGTCGTAGGGTGGCGGTCGTGCCAGCAGACGTGACCAGCGCGACGCCCGAGCCTTTCGCCCGCGCACTGCGCGAACTCGACACGATGCAGTGGCGCCGCGGGTTCACCACCGACGAGATCGGCTCGCCGCAGCGCATCGCGCCCTACTCCGTCGCCATCGAGGGCGAACTGGGCGACGGCGGCGACGAGGCCCTCTCGACGGGGCGGCTGATCCTGCTCCACGACCCGGCGGGCAACGACTCGTGGTCGGGCACGTTCCGGCTGGTCACTTACGTCCGGGCGGAGGTCGACCTCGACATGGTCACCGACCCGCTGCTCCCCGACGTCGCGTGGTCCTGGTTCACCGACGCTCTCGCGCACCGCGGCTGTGCCGCCCACGCGCTGGCCGGCACCGTCACGGCGTCCTACGGCAAGGGCTTCGGAGACATGGCCGACGCGGACCGCGCCGAGGTCGAGCTGCGGTGCTCCTGGACCCCCACCCTGGACGTCCGGCACCCGTTGACCGCCCACCTCGCCGCGTGGGAGGACCTCATGGGGCACGTCGCGGGCCAGCCGCCCCTCCCCCCTGGCGTCTCATCCCTTCCCACCGGGCGGCACGGATGACCTACATCGAAAGCCCCAGAGAACCGCTGCGTCCCGTCGTCGAGGACCCGAGCGCCCTCGAGTCCTGCCTCGAGGCCCTCGCGTCGGCCACAGGACCTGTCGCCTTCGACACCGAGCGGGCACACGGCCACCGGTACTGGCCCAAGGCGTACCTGCTGCAGATCCGCCGCGAGGGCGCCGGCACGTGGCTCGTCGATCCCGTGGCGTTCGAACGCGGCGGACCCGCCGACCTGTCGTCTCTCGTCACTGCCTGCGGGGACGCGCCGTGGATCATCCACGCGGCCAGCCAGGATCTTCCCTGCATGCGTGAGATCAGTGTCCTGCCGCCCTCGATCATCGATACCGAGCTCGCGGCCCGCCTGCTCGGAAAGCCCGGCGCCAGCCTCGGAGCCCTGCTGGCGGCCGAACTGGGCGTCCACCTCCGCAAGGCCCACTCGGCGGACAACTGGTCGAAGCGGCCGCTGCCGCCGTCGTGGCTCACGTATGCCGCGCTCGACGTCGACTACCTCCTCGAGCTGGCTGAGCGGCTGCAGGATGAGCTGCAGGAGGTCGGGCGCGCCGAGTGGGCCGACCAGGAGTTCGCGGACACGTTGGCGCGCCACACCGCTCCCCCGCAGCCCCGCGTGGATCCGTGGCGCCGCCTCAGCGGGATCACCACGCTGCGCACGCCACGGCAGTACGCCGTCGCCCGGGCCCTGTGGACCGCGCGCGACGCCATCGCCCAACGGCGCGATCGACCGCCCGGCTGGATCCTCCCGGACGCCGCCATCCTGGAGGCGGCCAGCCTGGCGCGTGACTCGGTTCCCACGAAGTCGGAGCTCCTGCGGATCAAGGGCTTCGCCGCCCCGCCCGGCAGCCGAAACCTGTCCACCTGGCTCGCCGCCCTCGACGAGGTGCGGGCGCTACCGGCGTCCGGGTATCCCCCACCGCGTCTGCGCTCGGACGGCGTGCCGCACCCACGGACATGGGACCGGGTGAACCCCGAGGCCGCTGAGCGATGGGCAAAGGTGCGTCCCGTGATCGACGAGCTCGCCTGCGATCTCGGCGGCCTGCAGCCCAGCCTCGTCGCTCCCCCGGTGGCGGTGCAGGGCAGCCTGTTCGCATCCGCGGACGTCACGCACGAGGACCTGCTGGCCCTGGGCGCACGTCCGTGGCAGGCCGACTTCCTCGTCCCCCTGATCCGTGAGGCCCTGGGCCGTTAGGCCGGCCGCACCGCCTCCTGGTCGGGTGCCGCGCTGAGCACCTCCCCCAGCACTCGCAGCGACACCTGCGCGGCGGTCAGCCCGATTTCATCGAGCACCTCATCGCGGGAACCGTGGGCGAGGAAGCGCTGCGGGATCCCGAACGTCATCACGCGGGTCGCTGCATGGGACTCCGCCAGTCGCGACCGGAGACGCTGGCCGATGCCGCCCTCCACGAGGTTGTCCTCCATGGTGACGACGACGTCGTAGCCCGCCGCCAGCGACACGAGGTCCGGGCTCACCGGCAGGGCCCAGAGCGGGTCGACGACCGTGGCGGGGACGCCCTCGTCCCGGAGGCGATCCGCGACACCCAGCGCCATCCCGGCGCACTGGCCGTACCCGACGATCAGCAGCCGCGCGCCCTCGCTGCGCCGCAGCACATCGACCCGCGAGAGCCCATCGCCGACGTGCGCGACCTCCTCGATGGCGTCCGGCAGGCGTTCCTTCGAGTACCTGACGACGGTGACGGCGTCCGAGACATCGACGGCCCGGTCCAGCGCCGCCACGAGCCTGGCCTGGTCTCGCGGAGCCGCCAGCTGCAGGCCGGGGATGAGACCCAGCAGCGTCATGTCCCACATGCCGTTGTGGCTGGGGCCGTCCGTGCCCGTGACTCCGGCCCGGTCCAGGGCGATGGTCATCCCGGTGCGATGCAGCGCTGCGTCCATGAGCACCTGGTCGAACGCCCGGTTGACGAATGTGGCGTAGAGGGCCACCACGGGGTGCAGCCCCGAGCGCGCCAGCCCCGCCGCCGACACGATGGCGTGCTGTTCGGCGATGCCGACGTCGAAGATCCGGTCCGGGAACGCGGCCGCGAACCGTCCGAGCCCGGTGGGGTGCAGCATGGCGGCCGTCACGGCGACGACGTCCGGCCGGCGCTGGCCGATGTGCACCATGGCCTCCGCGAAGGCGTCCGTCCACGTGGCCTGGACCGACGCCGAGAGGGGCTCGCCCGTGATCTCGTTGATCCGGCCCACGGCGTGGAACTGGTCCTCCTCGTGCTCCTCCGCGGCCTGGAACCCGCGCCCCTTGCGCGTGACGCAGTGCACGATCACCGGGCCGCCGAAGTGCCGTGCCTGCTCGAGGTGGTTCGTCAGCGACGCGATGTCGTGCCCGTCGAGGGGCCCCATGTACTTGATGCCGAGGTCCGAGAACATCGACTGCGGCGCCAGGACGTCCTTCACCCCGGTCTTGAAGCCGTGCATGAGGTCGTAGACCGGACGGCCGACGAGTGGCATGCCGGTGACCGTGCGCTTGATCAGGGTCAGGGTCTTCTCGTAGCGGCGATCGGTGCGCAGGCCAGCCAGGTGGTTGGCGAGTCCACCCACCGTCGGCGTGTACGAGCGCCCGTTGTCGTTGACCACGATCACCAGCCGGAGGTCCTGTCGGGCCGCGATGTTGTTCAGCGCCTCCCAGGCCATGCCGCCGGTCAGGGCGCCGTCGCCGACGACCGCCACGACCGTGCGAGCCTCGCCGCGCAGCCGGAAGCCTTTGGCCAGGCCCTCCGCCCAGGACAGTGCGGTCGAGGCATGTGAGTTGGCCACCCAGTCGTGCTCGGACTCCGCGGGCTCCGGGTATCCGGAGAGGCCTCCACGCTGGCGGAGCTGATCGAAGCCCGCGGCGCGGCCCGTGAGGATCTTGTGGACGTAGCTCTGGTGCCCGGTGTCGAAGATGATCGGATCCCGCGGCGAGTCGAACACCCTGTGGATCGCCATGGTCAGCTCGACCACGCCCAGGTTCGGCCCCAGATGCCCGCCGGTGCGGCTCACCTTCGTGATGAGGAACGATCGGATCTCGGCCGCGAGCTGGACGAGCTGGCGCCGAGACAGCGCGCGAAGGTCGCGCGGGCTGGTGATCGTCTCCAACACAGACATGGGCTCCATAGTAGGGCCAGGCTCAGAGCTTGGGCACGAACCGCACGTCCCGCAAGGCCTGATCCACCAGTTCGACCGCCCTGGCGACGCGCACCAGGCGCGCCTCCTCCTGCTGCAACACGGCGGCCGCCTGGTCCGCCGTGGCCGCGTCCACCACCCCGGTCAGCGACGGCCGGAGCCCGGTCAGGCCGCTGCGGGTGGCGACCAGCTGGGACGACACGAACTCGCGCGCGAGCCGTGCCAGCACGACCGGATGACGCCGGAGCACCCCGTATCCCCGGTACTCGGCCGGGCAGCTGTCCAGCAGGAATGCCTCCGCGGTGGCCACCCATCCCGGCGCCCCCGGTGGCCGCACCGCGGCCGGCCAGCCGGGCGGGACGTACACTCGGATCTGATCCTCATCATCGAACATGTGTTCTATTGAACCGCGCGCCGCCGACAGATTCAACCGGCCTGACACAGAAACGAGGGGCGACTCCCCTGTCGGGAGCCGCCCCTCGCAGCGTGCGGATCAGGCCTTGGCCAGGTTCCGCAACACGTACTGCATGATGCCGCCGTTGAGGTAGTAACTCCGCTCCCCCGGCGTGTCGATCCGCACGACGGCGTCGAAGGTCACCTCGGCCCCGTCCGGCTTCACGGCGCTGACCCGCATCGTCTGCGGGGTCACACCGTCGTTGAGTTCGGTGATGCCGGTGACCGAGAAGGTCTCCTCGCCCGTGAGGCCCAGCGACTCCGCCGACTGGCCCTCGGGGAACTGCAGCGGCAACACGCCCATGCCAATGAGGTTGGAGCGGTGGATGCGCTCGTAGCTCTCGGCGATGACGACCCGGACGCCCAGCAGCGCCGTGCCCTTGGCGGCCCAGTCGCGGGACGATCCGGAGCCGTACTCCTTGCCCGCCAGCACGACGAGCGGCACGCCCGCAGACGCGTAGTTGACGGCCGCGTCGTAGACCGTGGTCACCGGGCCGCCGTCGACGGTGAAGTCACGCGTGAAGCCGCCCTCGGTGCCGGGAGCGATCTGGTTGCGCAGGCGAATGTTGGCGAAGGTGCCGCGGATCATCACCTCGTGATTGCCGCGCCGCGACCCGTAGGAGTTGAAGTCCTTCCGGTCCACACCGTGCTCGGTGAGGTAGAGACCCGCGGGCGAGTCGGCCTTGATCGAGCCGGCCGGCGAGATGTGGTCCGTGGTCACCGAGTCGCCGAGCTTGAGCAGCACGCGCGCGCCCGAGACGTCGCCCACCGGCGCGGGCTCGGCCGGCATGTCGTCGAAGTAGGGCGCCTTCCGGACGTAGGTGGAGTCCGGATCCCAATCGAAGGTCTCGCCGTCGGGCGTGGGCAGCGACCGCCAGCGCTCGTCACCGGCGAAGACGTCGGCGTAGCGCGAGACGAACATCTCGGCGCTGATCGAGCTGTTGATGACCTCGTCGATCTCAGCCTCGGTGGGCCAGATGTCGCGCATGAACACGTCGTTGCCGTCCGCGTCCTGGCCGATCGGCTCGCTGAACAGGTCGATGTCCATGGTGCCCGCCAGCGCGTAGACGATGACCAGCATCGGCGAGGCGAGGTAGTTCATCTTCACGTCGGGGTTGATCCGGCCCTCGAAGTTGCGGTTGCCCGAGAGTACGGCCGACACCGCGAGGTCATGAGCGTTGACCGCCTCAGAGACCTCCGGGATGAGCGGGCCGGAGTTGCCGATGCAGGTGACGCAGCCGTATCCCACGAGGTTGAAGCCGATCGCGTCCAGATACTGCGTGAGGCCGGAGCGGTCGTAGTAGTCCGTCACCACCTGCGAGCCGGGGGCCAGTGACGTCTTCACCCACGGCTTGCGGGTCAGGCCGCGCTCGACGGCCTTCTTCGCCACCAGAGCCGCGCCGATCATGACGCTCGGGTTGGAGGTGTTCGTGCACGACGTGATGGAGGCGATCGTCACCGCGCCGTGGTCCAGCTCGAAGCTGGTGCCGTCGGCCAGGGTCACTGGGGCGGCGGCGTGCACCCGGGGAACCATGTGGTGGTGGGTCGGGTCGGCGGGCGCCGGCGAGTCGTCCCGGATCGTCGGGTCGGGCCCCGTCGGGTCGGAGGCCCCCATCGTCGCCGCGACCGCCCGGTCGTACCCGGAGTAGTCGTCGGCGTCATGCGGGGCGCCCACGAAGCCGGCCACCGCCTCGCGGAAGGCGGGCTTGGACTCGTCCAGCCGGATGCGGTCCTGAGGACGCTTGGGTCCGGCGATCGATGGCACGACCGTGGACAGGTCGAGCTCGATGTACTCGGAGTACTGGGGCTCGACGGCCGGATCGTGCCACAGCCCCTGCGCCTTGGCGTAGGACTCCACCAGCGCGATCTGCTGCTCGTCGCGGCCAGTGAGGCGCATGTAGTCGATCGTCTTGTCGTCGATCGGGAAGATCGCGATCGTCGAGCCGTACTCGGGGCTCATGTTGCCGATGGTCGCGCGGTTGGCGAGCGGGACCTGGGCGACGCCGTCGCCGTAGAACTCGACGAACTTGCCGACGACCTTGTGCTCGCGGAGCATCTCCGTGATGGTGAGGACCAGGTCGGTGGCGGTCGTGCCCTCGGTGAGCTTGCCGGTGAGCTTGAAGCCCACGACGCGCGGCACGAGCATGGACACGGGCTGGCCCAGCATGGCCGCCTCGGCCTCGATGCCGCCGACGCCCCATCCGACGACGCCCAGGCCGTTGACCATGGTGGTATGCGAGTCGGTGCCCACGCAGGTGTCGGGGTAGGCCTGCAGCACGCCGTCGACGGTGCGCGGGAAGACCACGCGGGCGAGGTGCTCGATGTTGACCTGGTGCACGATGCCGGTGCCGGGCGGGACGACCTTGAAGTCGTCGAAGGCCTTCTGTCCCCAGCGGAGGAACTGGTAGCGCTCGCGGTTGCGCTGGTACTCGATGTCCGTGTTGGCCTCGAACGCCCCGGCGATGCCGAAGACCTCGGCGATGACGGAGTGGTCGATGACCATCTCGGCCGGTGACAGCGGGTTGACCTTCGACGCGTCGCCGCCGAGCTGCGCGACGGCCTCGCGCATGGTGGCGAGGTCGACGACGCAGGGGACACCGGTGAAGTCCTGCATGATGACGCGTGCCGGGGTGAACTGGATCTCGTGGTCCGGCTCAGCCGAGGGGTCCCAGGCGCCGAGGAACTCGATGTCCTCACGCGTGATGTTGGCGCCGTCCTCGGTGCGCAACAGGTTCTCGAGCAGGACCTTGAGGCTGAAGGGCAGCTTCTCGGAGCCAGCGACCGCACCGATGCGGAAGTACTCGTACGAGGTGCCGTTGACGTCGAGGCTCGCCTTGGCCCCGAAACTGTTGACGCTCATCCTTCTCCTAACACTTGGCGGTCGCCAAATCTCTTGACGTCAAGATACCATGCGGGTGCCCTCGGCGGCAGCGCCGGTCATCGGTCAGTCTAGGGGGTGCAGGATCGCCACGCACTCGACGTGGTGCGTCATCGGGAACAGGTCGAAACCGCGGATCGACGACGCACGGTAGCCGCGATCCCGGAACGTCGCCAGGTCCCGGGCGAGGGCCGCGGGATCACAGGCCACATACGCCACCGCACGCGGCCGACGGTCCGCCACGGCCCCCACGACCACGGACCCCGCCCCCTTGCGCGGCGGGTCGAGGACCACGAGGTCGGCCCGGGCCGGCAGCGAGCGGTGGATCCGCTCCACGGCGCCGGAGAGGAAGCGTGCCTCGGGAACGTTGGCGCGCGCGTGCTGCACCGACCGGGTCCCCCACTCCGCCCCCGTGACTCGACAGCCCGCATCGACGAGGGCACCGGCGAACAACCCGACCCCGCAGTAGAGATCGAGCGCGCTCTCCCCGCGCCGCGGCGCGAGTCCGTCGAGCACCGCGCCGGTCAGCACCTCGGCGGCGGCGGGATGCACCTGCCAGAATCCCCCGGCGTCCACGGCGTAGGTTCGTCCGCGCACCTCCTGGTGAACCGGACGCCGCGCCTCCGCCGGCGTCGCGATCACGACGGTGACGTCGGCCACCGTGACCTCGAGGTCGGCGCCTGGGCGGGCCACGCGCGTGAGTTCGGCGACCTCCGGCCCCGGCGCGGCGATGAGGCATCCCACCTCCGGGAGCGCGACGACGTCGTGCGACCGGCGGGCCCGGAACCCCACGGTGCCGTCATCGTCCACCGCGTAGCGCACGCGGGTCCGCCACCCGAGCAGCCCGCCCGGAACGGGCTCCACCTGACCGTCCCACTCGATCCCGGCGAGGCGGCTGAGCTGCTCGGCCACGACGGCGGTCTTGAGGGCGAGCTGCGTGGACTGATCCGCGTGCTGCCAGTCGCACCCGCCGCAGCGGCCCGCGATGGGGCACGGCGGCGTCACCCGGCCCGGCGCGGCGTCCAGGACGTCGACGAGCCGGCCGCGGTCGAAGCGTGCCCCCGTCTCGGTGATCTCGACACGGACCCGCTCGCCGGGCAGGCCGCCGGTCACGAAGACGACCTTGCCCTCGCTGCGCCCGACGACGACACCGCCGTGCGCCACGCGCTCCAGCGCGACCTCGACCGTCATCGGAGCCGCGGCTGGGAGGCCTTGTGCGCGGCCGCCTTCGCGCGCCCCGACGACTTCAGCTGGTACGGAACGCTCGTGACCATGACCCCGGGCATGAAGTGCAGGCGGGTCCGGATGAGCAGCGCCGTCTGGTTGTGCAGCAGCTGCTCCCACCAGTGACCGACGACGTACTCGGGGATGTAGACGATGACGACGTCGCGCGGGTTCTCGCTGCGCAGCTCGGCCACGTACTTGATGAACGGGCCCGTGATCTCGCGGTACGGCGAAGCGATCACCTTGAGGGGGATGCCGAAGTCCTCGTCCTCCCACTCGTCGAGGATGAGCTCCACCTCGTCGTCGTCGACGGCGACCGTCACGGCGGTCAGCGTCGTCGAGCGCGCCGCGCGGGCGAACGCGATGGCACGCGCCGTCGGCAGGTTGACGCGCTGAACGAGGACGACGCCCCGCACGCGGCTGGGCAGCGCCCGATCCGAGTCCGGCGTGAGGGCGAGCTCGCGCTCGACGGCCCGGTAGTGGTTCGAGATGGTGAGCATGAGCGCGAAGAGCACGCCCATGGCCACCACCGCGAGGTAGGCCCCGTGCGTGAACTTCGACACCAGCACGACGATGAGCACGGCCCCGGTGGCCGTGGCTCCGATGGTGTTGATGATCCTCGACCGGACGATGCGGCCCCGCACCTTCGGCTCGCGCTCCGTGCGCAGTTCGCGCGTCCAGTGCCGGATCATGCCGAGCTGTCCCACCGTGAACGACAGGAACACGCCCACCACGTAGAGCTGGATCAGCGCCGTGACGGAGGCGTCGAACACCAGGACGAGCACGATGGCCGCCGCCGACAGCATGAGGATGCCGTTCGAGAAGGCCAGACGGTCCCCGCGCGAGTGCAGCTGGCGCGGCAGGAACCCGTCCTTGGCCAGGATGGACGCGAGCGAGGGGAACCCGTTGAAGGCGGTGTTGGCGGCGAGGAACAGGATGAGCATCGTCGCGGTGATGACGATGTAGAAGCCCGGCTCGAACCAGTCCATGAACACCACGCGGGCCAGCTGGCCCGTCACCGTGTGGGCCGCGCTGTGGATCGTCTCCCCCGCGGCGTTGACGTAGTGGGTGCCGGTGAGCTCGTCGATGAGGTGCACGTTCGTGAGGTTGGCCAGCGCGACGATGCCCAACAGCATCGTGATCGCCAGCCCGCCCAGCATCGCGAGGACGGTGGCGGCGTTGCGGCTCTTCGGCTTCCGGAACGCGGGCACGCCGTTGCTGATGGCCTCGACGCCGGTGAGGGCCGCGGCGCCGGAGGAGAAGGAGCGCGCCAGGATCGCCACCATGGCCCAGCCGACGAACTCGCCGGTCCCCTCAGGCGGGACGACGATGAGGTCGGCGGTCTCGCTCTTCAGGGGCTGGCCGAGGATCAGGATGCGCACCAGGCCGATGGCGATCATCGACAGCATCGAGGCCATGAAGACATAGGTGGGGATCGCGAACGCCGACCCGGACTCCCGCACACCGCGCAGGTTCATCAAGGTCAGGAACACGATGACACCGACCGCGGTCCACGCTTCGTAGCCCTGCAGGAACGGCAGCATGGCCTTGGCGTTGATGACCCCCGCGGACACCGACACCGCGACCGTGAGGACGTAGTCCACGAGTAGCGACGACGCGACGGTGAGACCGGCATAGCGGCCCAGGTTGGCGGTGGCCACCTCGTAGTCACCACCGCCGTTGGGGTACGCGTGCACGGTCTGGCGGTAGGACATGACGACCACCGCGACGACAACCGCCACCGCGACAGCGATCTCCCACGAGTAGAGGAATCCGGCCATCCCGGCCAGCGACAGCGTGATGAGGATCTCGTCGGGGGCGTAGGCCACCGAACTCAGGGCGTCGGAGGCGAACACCGGCAGCGCCAGCCGCTTCGGGAGCAGCGTCTCCCCGAGTTGGGCGTTGGCGAGCCGCCGCCCGACGACCATGCGCTTGAGCGCCGACAAGACATTCACGCGGCTACGGTAGACCTGTTGACGGGCAAAGTCATCGTCGGCCCCGGCTGGGTCCGGGGTGTAAGTTCTGGTGCCACAGTCGCCCGAAGGAGGCACACGTGCACATCGTGATCATGGGCTGCGGCCGTGTCGGCTCGATGCTCGCGACCGGGCTCGAGAGGCGCGGCCACAGCGTCGCCGTCATCGACGTCAACGTCGACGCCTTCCGCAGGCTGGGTCAGGATTACAAGGGGCTGACGGTCAAGGGCGTCGGCTTCGACCGCGAGGTCCTCGAGGCGGCGGGGATCCGCCGCGCCGACGCCTTCGCGGCCGTGTCGTCGGGTGACAATTCCAACATCCTCGCCGCCCGCGTGGTGCGGGAGAACTACCACGTCGACAACGTCGTGGCCCGCATCTACGACCAGGGGCGCGCGGCCGTCTACGAACGGTTGGGCATCCCGACGGTGGCCACGGTGAAGTGGACCGTGAGCCAGGTCCTGCGGCGCCTGCTGCCCGAGGGCAGCGAGCCGGTCTGGCGGGACCCGACGGGGACCGCCCGCCTGCTGCAGATCCACGTGCACCCCGGGTGGGTCGGCCGACGGATCAGCGAGCTGCAGGCCGCGGCCGGCACCCCGATCCCGTTCGTGCAGCGGGTGGGCCGAGGCATCGTCCCCGACCGCGACACCATCTTCCAGGACGGCGATCTCATCTACGTCGCGTGTCACACGGACCGCACCGACGAACTCGAGACCCTGTTCGCCACCCCGCCCGCCAAGCACTAGGAGGAGCCATGCGCGTCGCCATCGCCGGAGCAGGCAACGTGGGCCGTTCCATCGCCCGCGAACTCATCGCCAACGGCCACCAGGTGCTGCTCATCGAGCGCGACCCCGCCGCCATCAAGCCCGACTCCGTCCCCGGGGCGGACTGGTTCCAGGCCGACGCCTGCGAGCTCCAGTCGCTGGAGGAGGCGGAGCTGGAGAACTGCGACGTCGCCATCGCGGCCACCGGCGACGACAAGGTGAACCTGGTGCACTCACTGCTGGCCAAGACGGAGTTCGGAGTCCCGCGCACCGTCGGCCGGGTGAATCATCCGGGCAACGAGTGGCTGTTCGACGCGCAGTGGGGCGTCGACGTGTCCGTCTCGACGCCGCGCCTCATGTCGGCGCTCGTCGAGGAGGCGGTTTCGACGGGCGACCTCGTGCGGCTGCTGACGTTCAACCGGTCCACGACGCACCTGTCCGAGGTGACGCTGCCTCAGGCATCACACCTCGCCGGGCGGCGGCTGCGCGACGTGGAACTGCCCGGCGACACGGTACTGGTCGCGATCATCCGCGACGGCGCACCCATCACCCCGGAGCGTGACCGGGCTTTCGAGGGCGGTGACGAACTCCTCTTCCTCGTGACGCAGGAGTCCGAGGCTGACCTGGCCGCGGTGTTCGCGGCCGACCACTACGACGACTGAGGGACGATCCGGAAGTCCGGGTTGTAGATGACGCACTGACCGCGGTCGTCGGCCAGCCGGCCCTCGACGAGGATGGTGCGCCCCGGCAGCAGGCACTCGAGATGGTCGCGACCCATCCAGACCAGCCGCACGGTGCCGCTGCCGTCGCTGACCTCGGCCTCCAGCCAGCCGTGGGCGGCGTCCGAGGTGACTGAGGTGATGGTGCCGCGCAGCGTCACTCTGGAGCGGACCGGGCACGCTGCCAGCGGCTGCGCCCCCGCGACCGCCGCCTGCTCGCGCAGTTCAGTGGCCTCCAGTTCCTCGTGGGAGAGAAAGTAGCGCCGCAACCGCTCACCCCACGGCCGCTTGCCCACGGCTCAGCCCTCTGCCTCAGGTACCCGCATGGGCAGTAGGCTGCCCGGAGCGGCGGGCGACGTGCCGCGTCGCACGACGATGTTGCTGAAGAACTCGAACAGCGCCAGCTGCGCCTCGTCGTTGTCCACCTCGAAGGTCGCCTTGCCGAGGAGCACGCCGCGCAGCACCCATCCGGGGCCCTGAACCAACCAGGTTCGCGACAGGTGCATCGCCGGCTTGCCGTCGGGTCCCGTCACGGGCAGGGCCCGCCGCAGCTCTGTGCCGAAGGGTCCCTCCACGGCCTGGCAGCGCCCGCCCTGCCGCGTCGTGGTGGCCATGATCTCGTCCCGGATCTCACCGGTCATCGACGACTTCGATGGCCCCGCGAACACCGCGACCTCGAGCGCGGACTGTCCGTCTCCGACGAGGATCGACTGGACGGCGTTGGTCTCCCGGTTCACCTGGAGCTGCATCGTCATCCCCTGGAACGGGGTGATGATGATCGTGCCGAGGTCGACGCGGCGGACCTCGTCGGCGTCCGCGTCGAGGTCGACCTCGGAGATGTCGAACGGGCCCTCGTCCCGCGCGAATGCCGCGTCCCAGCGGGCGGTGTCGTCCGCCGGAACCTCGTCGGTCTCCTGATCCTCATCGGCGGTGAGGTCAGGGGTCTCGTCGATGTCGGTGTCGTCGATGTCCTGGGGCCGTCTGCGTCCGAAGATCACTGCGCGAGTCCTTCACTGGTGGTCGGGGCGGCGAAACCGCCGGTGGAACCATAACCCCCGGCGCCGCGCACCGTGCCGTCGAGGGCCTCGACGGACACGAATCGGGCGGTGACGACGGGCATGATGAGAAGCTGAGCGATGCGGTCGCCGGCGCTGAGCCGGATCTCCCGCTCCGGGTCGAGGTTGATCAGGCACACCTGGATCTCGCCGCGGTAGCCGGAATCGATGACGCCGGGGGCATTGACGATGCTGAGCCCGAACCGGGCCGCCAGACCGGAGCGGGGCGTCACGAGCCCGACATGGCCCGCCGGGATCGCCACGGCGACGCCGGTGCCGACCAGCGCGCGTTCACCCGGCGACAGCGCGATGTCGTGGGCGGCCCGGAGGTCGGCGCCGGCGTCGCCATCGTGCGCGTAGGTGGGGAGGGCGCCGTCGTCGGCAATCGTGGGGATGATCATCCGGCGTTCCTCGGGGCGTTGACCGCGGCGGCGAAGTCCTCCGGACGCCGCGTGCTGACCAGCCATGCGGGGTGTGGGTCGGCGGGGTCCGACAGCCGGATGCGGACGAGGCCGGGGACGTAGGGGCGGGTGAGGAGGAAGTCGCGGTGGTTGGCGTCCCTCCCGAGCGCGGCACGTGCCGTCTCGCCCGCGAGCGGGTCCGCACCGGCCACCCAGTCGAGGGAGACCCGGTTGCGTCCGGCGACCACGGCCCCGTCGACGACCCCGACGGTCGTCGCGCTGTAGGCGACCAGCGCCAAGCCGACACCGACTGCGGCGAGCACCGTGAACACCGTCGCGATCAGCGGGTCCACATACGCGTAGACGGCGACCGCGAGACTGAGGACGAACAGGGCTGCGATGAGCACCCACCACCACGGCACGTGCAGTCGTTCGCGATAGATCACCTGTCAACCCTACCCGGTTCACCCTATGGTGGTTCCGACGGCCGACCCGAAAGGACCCTCATGGCTCTCACCGAAAAGGTGATGTGGAAGATCTACGCCGGCGTGCTCGGTGCGCTCACGACCCTGATCGCCCGGAAGCTGGTGACCAAGACGTGGGAGGCCGCCACCGGCGACCCGGCACCGGACATCAACGACCCGGAGACCCCCGTCGCCAGCGCCATCATCTGGGCCGCGGCGAGCGGCCTGGGCGTGGGGATCTCGCAGCTCGTGATGAATCGCTACGTGCAGCGTCGGTGGATGGCGAACTTCGCCCACGTCGGGCCGAGCCGGCTCCGCACCAAGTTGGACTTCTGAGCCGCGTCTCAGACGCAGTCGACGCAGTACTTCAGCCCCGAGCGCTCCTCGGCGAGCTGTGAACGCGACTTGACCAGGAAGCACGACGCGCACGTGAACTCGTCGGCCTGCTTGGGCAGGACCCGGACGGTGAGTTCCTCGTGCGACAGGTCGGCGCCGGGCAGCTCGAACGATTCGGCGGCCTCGACCTCGTCCTCGTCGACCTTCCCGGAGTTCTTGTCGAGTCGGCGGGTCTTCAGCTCCTCGAGGGAGTCCTCCGACATGTCCTCATCGGTCTTGCGGGGTGCATCGTAGTCGGTGGCCATCCTCAGTCAACCGTCCCTTTCTGTGCCGCCTGGTGCCGCGAACGCGCCTATGTGTATCACATCGCGGGGCTGGATGGGAGATGGACCCGCGCTCGTCCCAGGCGGGCGGCGGGCTCTCGCTGGTAAGTTGGACAGGAAAACACCGACGTGAACGAGGAATCGACAGTGAATGCTCTGACCCCCCGCGAGATCCAGCAGCGGATCCGCTCGGGCGCCTCCGTGGCCGAGGTCGTCGAGGAGACGGGTATGGAGCTGGACCGGGTGGAGGCGTTCGCCGGGCCGGTCCTCGCCGAGCGGAGCCATATCGCACAGGCCGCGCAGACCGCGACCATCCGTCGCCGGGGCGAGTCCGGTACCCACCGTCGGCTCGGCGATCTCATCGCGGCACGGCTGCGGGCCCGCGGCGTCGACCCCGACACCATCGCGTGGGACGCCTGGCGGCAGCCGGATCTGAAGTGGCGGGTCGTCGGGAGGTTGGGCGCGGACGCCGAGGCCCGCGAGGCCGAGTTCGTGTTCGATCCCAAGGCGCGGTTCTCCGTGGCCCACAACTCCGATGCCAGGTGGATGATCGGTGAGGAGTCGCCGGCCGACGCCCCCTCCGAGGAGGAGAACACCGTCGACTTCACCGACGAGATGGCCCTGGTGCGGGCCGTGACGCAGCCTGGGCCGGCGGTGCCGGGCGACGACGTGCCGGCCTCGGCCCTCATGCACGACGGCAACGAGGACACCTCCCAGCTCGACCGGCTCTACGACATGCTCAGCGGCATCAGCGAGGACTCGGTGCGCATCTACACCGGCATCCTCGACCCCTCGCCGACCGGCCCGGAGGCCGCGGATGAGGAGCTCGACGCCACCCTCCCCCGCGAAGAGGGCGAGGAGCCCGAGGTCGCGGCAGAGCTCTCCACGGACGCAGAGCCCGCAGGCGCGCCCCAGGAGGCGCCGGACGAGCCGGCGCAGGAGCCCCTCGTCGACGGCGCGGAGGCCCCGAAGAAGCCGCGCCCCCGCCGCCGGCGCGCCAAGGTCCCCACGTGGGACGAGATCATGTTCGGTGGGCCCACCACCTGAGCGCAGACGCTCAGAAGTCGTCGGGGTCGAACGGCAACGGGTCGGGCGACAGCGTCGCCTTGGCGCGCGTCGCGGTCATCCGGCGCCGATGATGGGCCCGGCACAGCACCTCGTAACGCACCTCGCCCCCGTCGGTGGTGTCCCCCACGACGACCTGCGACCCCTCGGTCACCATCAGACCGTCGACGGTGCGGGCGTTGTGCGTCCCTCGGGATCCGCACCAGCACAGCGGTCCGATCGGCAGAGTCTCCACACGGTCCGCGAGCTCGATGAGCCGCTGGGAGCCTGGGAACAGCCGGGTCCTGAAGTCCGACAGGATGCCGAACGCGTAGACGTCCAGCTGGAGTTCGTCGACGATGCGCGCCAGCTGGTCGATGTGGTCGGGCGTGTAGAACTGGGCCTCGTCGCACACGATGTAGTCCACGCGGTGGCCGCCGGTCAGCTCCGCGATGACGTAGCGCCAGAAGTCGAACGCCTCGTCGACCTCGATGGCGGCCGCCGTCAGCCCCAGCCGCGAGGCGATGACGCCCTCGCCGGCGCGGTCCTGTGAGGTGAACACCCGGCCGCGCCGCCCGTGGGTCGACTGCGTGTAGTCCAGCTGGAGCGCCAGAGTCGACTTGCCACAGTCCATGGGTCCGGTGTGGAATACGAGCTCAGCCACGCGGCGCCTTTCGATCGATGAGGTCGCGGTAGGCCGCGACATATCCTTCGGCCGTCCGCTCCGGGCTCAGCTCCGGCAGGACGCCCGCCGTCGCGGCCGACATGCGCGCCCGCCGCGCGGGGTCGCCGGCCAGGTCCCGGATCCCCGCCGCCATGGAGGACACGTCCGGGCCGGTGAGCAGGGCGCTCGCCTCCGACAGCCCGACGGTGAGGCGGTCGTCACAGTACAGGACGGGCAGCCCCGCCGCCGCGGCCTCGGCGACCACCAGCGCCTGGGAGTCGAAGCGGTAGGAGCTGAGCGCCAACACATCGGCGTTGCGGAACTCGTACGCCAGCGCCTCGATGGAGACCAGGTGCCACCGGAAGTCGATACGCGGATCCCCGTCGGCCAAGGAGCGCAGCCGGTCCCTCTGGTCCCCGTCGCCCACCAGCACGAGCTCGGCGTTGGCCGGATCGGCCCGCCGGAACGCCTTGATGAGGACGTCCAGGCGCTTCTCCTTGGCCAGCCGCCCGACGGAGAGGAAGCGGACGGTCGCGTCGGAGCGCTCCCGCGGCGCGCGGTCGATCGCCGCCTTGAGGCTGCGGTTGTAGCCGGTGGGCACCACATACCCGTGCACCTCCCCCCGGGCCGACTCCCCGATGAGATCCCGCATGAACGGTGACGGCACCGTGTAACCGTCGACCAGCTGGGCGATGGTGGCGAACGCGTGCCAGTCGAACCGCGCCGCCAGGCCGCCGGTCTCGTGCCGGGCCGCCGGGAGCCGCGACGCGGGAGGCACCGATCCGCAGGCCCGGCGCAGCACCGGGAGGATGAGCAGCTCGTAGCCGAGGGTCCCGAAGACGGCCCCTCGGACGCTCTGGTGAGTACCCGCGATGTTGGCGTGGAACGTGTGGAGGTGGGGCACGCCCTGGAGCCGGGCGAGCTTGGCGCCGAGCACCAGCGCCCCCCGCTCGGTCTGCGTGTGGATGAGGTCGAACCGCCCGACGTCGCTGATGAGCCGGGCCCGGCGGTCCGAGCAGTGCAGGATGCTGAGGTGCGCGGGCAGGCCCTCGAGGTAGACGGTCGGGCACTCGATGATCCGCCCCAGCCGCGGCTTCTGCAGGTGGCGGTCCGGCGCGATGAGCGTCACGTCGTGGCCCAGCGCCGTCAGCTCCTCCAGTTGCGTCTGGACGGACCTGCCGATGCCCCCGGATGCCGGGTAGAAGTCGTCGATGACGATGGCGATCCGCAGGCTCACCGTGTACCGCCGTGCATGAGCAGCGGGACCTCCATCTCGGCCGCCGTCAGGGAGCCGTGCATGCCGACCAGCGAGAACTCGCCCGGGGTCTGGCGGCTCATGACGGCGAAATCGCCGGTCATGGCCGCGACGACGTCGCCGATCCTCGCCGCGCTCATCGCCGAGACGCGGGGACCGAACCATCCCGCCTCGATCGCCTCCTCCCGGCGCAGGACGTGCGCGCGCTCCCCCAGCACGCTCTCCCAGGCCCACGTCAGCGCCCTGGGGTCCTCCCCGTGGATGTGGCGGAAGCGCGGCTCGCCGCCCAGATGGGTGTAGCCGGCCAGGCGCGGCTCGTCCTCCGCGACGACCCGCGACGACTCCGGCACGTTGATCATGCCGTGGTCACCGGTCACGAGGAGAGCGACGTCCGGCGGAAGCGTCTCGATGAGCCGGGCGACCAGGTCGTCGACGGTGGCGAGCTGCTCCAGCCACTGCCAGGATCCGACGCCGGTCCCGTGCCCGATGTGGTCCAGCATCCGCTCGTAGCAGTACACGACGTCCGCCGCCCGCAGCGCATCGGCCACGAGCTCGGTGAACCCCTCGGGGTCCCCCTCCGCGGCGACGGGGAACAGCGTCGTTCCCGTGAACGCCAGCCGGGTCAAGGCGCTATCGGCGAAGCGGCCGAGCGTCACGGCGCCGGAGGGTCGGCCGCCGGAGGCGAGCCGCTGGAAGAGCGTCGGCGTCTGGGCGAACCCCGCGACGTCGTCGGGCCCGCCCTCCCAGGTCAGGGCGTTGATGACCCGCTCCACCGACGGCTCGTAGAAGGTGTAGCCGGTGACGCCGTGCTCGCCCGTCGGGACGCCGCAGCCCAACGAGGTCAGGGAGGTCGCCGTCGTCGACGGGACCGAGCAGGTGATGCGGGGCGCGGCGCGGAGCAGGCCGGCCATGGTCTCGGCGTGGTCGGCGTACTCGACCAGCTGATGCCACCCCAGTCCGTCGACCAGGAGCACCACGTATTGCGACGCGCGCGGGATCGCGATGACGGGATCGCCGCCGTCGAGCCGGGCCGTGACGCTGGGCAGGACGTTGACCAGGGCCAGGTCCTCGTAGCGGGGGGCGAGGAACTCCACGGCCTCAGCCGATCTCGGCCTGCAGCCGGGTGGCGAACGCAACCAGCCTCCGCGCGTTGTCACCGTCGGCCTGCGGGCTCATCCGGACCGTGATGTCGTCCGGCTGGAGCACCCCCGTGTAGCCGTGGTCGGCCTCGCAGGCCGGGTCCTCGCATCCGGCGGGACCGAGATCGATGCGTCGCGCCGCGCCCCATACGATGCTCAGCCAGGCCTCCGTGAGGCCCTCCCGCCGCTCCGGCTGCGCCAGCGACCGCGTCAGCACCACGGAGTCGATGGCGCGCAGGGCGACGATCTCGGTGGTGGCGACGGCGTCGGCACGACCGCCCTCGCCCTCGTCGATGTGGCAGATGAGCAGCTGGCGGGCCGTGCGGATCAACACCGTGAGGTGGCGGTGCAGCTCGTGGCCGGCGAAGGTCGCCTCGTGCTGGACCAGATGGTCGAGCACCTCACGGTCCCCCAGTCCGAGAGCCACCGTCTCCGCGACGAGACTCGGATAGAACCCGCATTCCGCGATCTCGGCCAGCAGCGCCGGCGGCAGCGAGTTCATGATGTCGACGGATTCTGGCACCCGCCCATTCTGGCACGTTGCACTACCGTTGTGGCCATGGCTTCCCGCCCCTTCATCGCAGCCAGGATCGAGGATCGGCTCAACGCCCTGCTCAGTCGCGCGCTCCGGCGCCGCGGCTGGCAGGAGAAGATCCTGCCCTTCACCGGGTACGGAACCGGCGAGCAGCTGCGCATCCTGGCCCGCGTGGTGTTGCGCCCGTCGGCCGATCTCGGCATCGTCCAGGCCGCCTCGGCGCTGCTGTACCGCCGCGGCTGGCGTAACTTCATCAACGCCGCGCAGGTGGGGGCCCAGGTGAACGTCGTCATCGGCGAGACCCGCATCCCCGTGCACGCCGACCGCAGCGGCTACGTCGACGTGCGGGTCCGCAACCCCGGCCTGCCCCCGGGCTGGCATTCGGTCCTGCTGGAGGGGTCGGCGGGGTCCTCGGCGCTGGCGAGCGTCCAGGTCATCGACGACGCGGAGGAGTTCGGGATCGTCAGCGACATCGACGACACGATCCTGTCGACCTGGCTGCCCCGGCCCATGGTCGCCGCGTGGAACTCCTTCGTGGTCAAGGAGCAGGCCCGCCAGGCGGTGCCGGGCATGGCGCGGCTCTACCAGCGGTTGCTGTCCGAGCATCCCGGCGCCCCCATCATCTTTATCTCCACGGGCGCCTGGAACACGTATCCGATGATCCAGCGGTTCACCGCGCGCCACGGCATCCCCCAGGGGGCGATGTTGCTCACGGACTGGGGGCCCACCAACACAGGGTGGTTCCGCAGCGGGCAGGACCACAAGCGCCGCTGCCTGCGGGAGCTCGCCCGCGACCTCCCCAACGTCCGCTGGCTGCTGGTCGGCGACGACGGCCAGCACGATCCCGAGCTCTATGCCGAGTTCGCCACGCTGCAGCCCGAGCATGTGCGGGCGCGCGCCATCCGGCAGCTCACCCCCGGTGAACACACGCTGGCCCACGGCCTGCCGATGGAGGTCCCCGGACAGGAGGAACGCTGGGAACCCGACACGGCGCCGGAGGTGCGTGCGCCGGACGGCGACGCGTTGGGCGATAAGCTCGCCCAGTTGCTGTAACCCCGGCCCTGAGGAGGCGCCCCGATGGCGAAGCCCACCATCGATGACGAGGCGACGGAAGAGGAGCACATCCTCGACGTCGACGTCACCGAGGAGATGGAGACCAGCTTCCTCGAGTACGCCTACTCCGTCATCTACTCGCGCGCGCTCCCCGACGCCCGCGACGGACTCAAGCCGGTGCAGCGCCGCATCCTGTACTCGATGGACGACATGGGCATCCGCCCGGACCGCGGCCACGTCAAGTGTGCCCGCGTCGTGGGCCAGGTGATGGGCCAGCTGCACCCACACGGCGACGGCGCCATCTACGACGCGCTGGTGCGCATCGCCCAGCCCTGGGCCATGCGCCTGCCGCTGGTGGACGGCCACGGCAACTTCGGCTCCCTCGACGCCGGTCCCGCCGCCATGCGCTACACGGAGTGCCGGATGGCGCCGCCCGCGCTCGCCATGACACGAGGCCTCGACGAGGACACCGTCGACTTCAAGCCCAACTACGACGGCAAGGAGTCCGAGCCGAGCGTCCTGCCGGCCGCCTTCCCGAACCTGTTGGTCAACGGCGCCACCGGCATCGCCGTCGGCATGGCCACCAACATCGCCCCCCACAATCTCATCGAGGTCGTGGCCGCGCTGCGCCAGCTCCTGCGCAACCCCGACACCGGCTTGGACGAGTTGATGCGGCACATCCCCGGCCCGGACTTCCCGACGGGCGGGAAGATCGTGGGCCTCGATGGGATCCGGGACGCCTACGCCACCGGCCGGGGCACCCTGAAGCTGCGGGCGACGACGCGCATCGAGAAGGTCTCGCCCCGCCGCATGGGCATCGTGGTGACCGAGTTGCCGTACATGGTCGGCCCCGAGAAGATCATCGAGCAGATCAAGAAGGGCGTCGACGACAAGAAGCTCGTCGGCATCGCGGACGTCAAGGATCTCACCGACCTCGCCAACGGCACCCGCCTGGTGATCGAGGTCAAGAACGGCATCAACCCCGATGCGCTGCTGCAGCAGCTGTTCAAGGTCACCAAGCTCGAGGACACGTTCGCCATCAACGCGGTCGCGCTGGTGGAGGGACAGCCGCGGACCCTCAGCCTCAAGGACATGCTCGAGGTCTATCTGGAGCATCGCCTCGACGTCATCCTGCGCCGCACCCGGTTCCAGCTGGGCAAGGCGGAGGACCGGCTGCACCTCGTCCGTGGCCTCATCATCGCGATCGCGGACATCGACGATGTCATCGCGATCATCCGCTCGTCCGACGACGCCGCGGAGGCCCGCGGCCGGCTCATCGGGGCCTTCGACCTGACCGAGACCCAGGCCACCTACATCCTGGACATGCAGCTGCGCCGCCTCACCCGCTTCTCGACGATCGAATTGGAGAAGGAGGCCGCCCAGCTGATCGACACGATCGCCGGCCTGCGCGAGATCATCGACGACGACCAGGTGCTGCGGCGCGTGGTGGGTGATGAGCTGAGCGCGGTGGCCAAGCAGTTCGGCACCCCGCGCCGGACGGTTCTGCTCGCGTCGAGCGGCGTCGCGGCGACGGCGGCCGCACCGCTCGAGCTTGCCGACGACCCGTGCTGGGTCCTCCTGAGCGGCACCGGGCTCGTCGCCCGAACGGACGCCTGCCACGAGCTGCCGGTGGAGGGCCGCTCGGCCCATGACGTCATCGTCGCCCGTCTCGCCACCACGGCCCACAGCGAGTTCGGCGTGATCACCAACCGGGGCAGGCTGCTGCGCTGCCGGGCCATCGAACTGCCCACGGTCCCCCTCACCGCGTCGGCGCCCGGCCTCCAGGGCGGCAGCCTCGCCCACGAGATGTGGCCGCTCGAGCAGGGTGAGAGCCCGCTGGGCCTGACCACGCTGGGACCGGACGAACCCGGCCTGGCGCTCGGCACGGCCATGGGCGTCGTCAAGCGGGTCAACCCGGAGGTGTTGAGCAAGGACTCGTGGGACGTCATCGCGCTGCGCGACGGCGACGAGGTCGTCGGCGCCGTCCAGCTCGACGACCCGCACTCACACCTGGCATTCGTCAGCTCGGACGCGCAGCTGCTGCACTTCCCCGCCTCATCCGTGCGGCCGCAGGGTCGCTCCGGTGCCGGCATGGCCGGCATCAAGCTGGCCCCGGATGCCCGGGCGGTGTGGTTCGGGGCGGTGCGGGTGGACACCGACGACGTCGTGACGGTCGCCGGATCCTCCACCTCCCTGCCGGGCACGGAGACCGGCGCGGCCAAGGTGACGCCGCTCAGCGAGTACCCGGCCAAGGGACGCGCCACGGGAGGCGTCCGCGCCCACCGCTTCCTCAAGGGCGAGGACACGCTGCTGATCGCCGCGATCGGGCCGCGCCCCATGGTCGCCTCGGCGGCGAGCGGCTCCCCGGTGGATCTGCCCTCGACCCCGGGCCGCCGCGACGGCTCGGGGCTGCCGCTCGCGCAGCCGGTCACCGCCGTCGCCGGACGCGGGACCCGGACCGGCGCCGGACCGGTAGCATCGCCGACGGAAGGAGACCACCATGAGCTTTGAGGACCTACTCGCCAACAACGCGCGTTACGCCGACTCGTTCACTGACGGCGGCTTCGACGGCATTGCCAAGGCCGGGGTGGCCATGGTCACCTGCATGGACTCGCGCATCGAGCCGCTGGGCATGATCGGCCTCAAGCTCGGTGACGCGAAGATTCTCCGGTCCCCCGGTGGCAGAGTCACGACGTCGGTGCTGACGGGCTGCGTCCTCAGCGCCCAGCTGCTCAATGTCACGCGCATCATGATCGTTCCCCACACCCGGTGCGCCATGGCCGCCGGAACCGACGCGGACATCCGGCGCACCATCGCCGAGCGGACGGGCCACGACACCTCGTGGATCTCGTTCGGCGCGCACCCGGATCAGCTGGAACGGCTCCGGGCCGACGTGGACATGGTGGCGAGCCATCCCCTCGTCAAGGGGTATGCCGAGGTGGGCGGCTTCATGTACGACGTGGACTCCGGCCGCCTCACGCAGCTCATCTGACGTCTGCGGGCAACAGCGCGCGGTGCGCGCTGCGGATGTGTGTCTCGACGAGATCCGCGGCGGCCGCACCGTCTCCGGACCCCAGCGCCTGCCGGATCCCGTCGTGCTCGGCGACGAGCCTCAGCCGCAACGAGCCCCAGTCCTCCAGGCGTTCCTCAGCGTCGAGAATGCGCCCTGCGACGGCCTGCCGGATGGCGATGGTGAGATCGCGGATGAGCTGGTTGTCGGCCATGGCGGCGATGGCCACGTGGAATGCGGTGTCGAGGTCGTTGAACAGGGCGGTGTCATGCACCTCCGCCATCTGTTCCGCGAGGTCGGCCAGCCCCGCCAGGCTGTCGGCATCGGCGTGACCGGCCGCGGCCTGCGCCGCCGCCCGCTCCAACACGACCCGCGTCTCGGTCAGGTCGTCGTAGGACGTCGACTGCAGCGCGAGGTGGAGCCGCAGCATCCGGCCGAACGCCGACCCCTGAGTCGTCGTGATCCGGGTCCCGTGACCGGCTCCGACACTCGCACTCACGATGCCCTGCGCCTGCAGGACCTTGATGGCCTCGCGGACGGCGCCGCGGCTGACTCCCAGGTCAGCGGCGAGGGCACGCTCGGCGGGCAGACGACTGCCGGAGACGTAGCGCCCGGCCAGGATCTCCTCCGAGATGAATGTCAGCGCCGTCTCGAAGCCCCCTGAGTCGGGGCGCTCGCCGTCGGTTGGTCCTACCACCTGTCCATCATGCCCGATGCACGCGCCGCCTGCGGCCTCTGCACGAACGTGCGACCCCGGATTTCGGTCCGACCAACGGTTGCGGCTGCGCTATGTCCGGTCATAGCATGGTCGGACCAATGGCAATGCTCTGACCAGGGCCGCCCCCGTCCGTCACATAGAACACCGGAGTTCTCATGACCCCTCTCGAGGTATTCACCCCCGACATCAATCCACTGGGAGCCCAATGGCTCTCGGCCCTCGTCGGCCTGATCCCGATCGTCACGATGATGGTGACGCTCGCGGTGCTGCGCTGGAAGGCCCACTGGGCCGGGCTCTTCTCCACCGCCGTGGCCATCGTCATCGCGGTCGTCGCGTTCCGCATGCCGTTCGGCCTGGCCGTGAACTCGGGCGTGGAGGGCTTCTTCTTCGGGCTCTTCCCCATCATCTGGATCGTCATCGCGGCCATCTGGTTCTACCAGATCACCGTCGTCAGCGGCCGGTTCAACGACCTGCGTGACACGTTCAACCTGATCTCCGACGACCCGCGCGTGCAGGCGATCCTCATCGCATTCTGCTTCGGCGGACTGCTCGAGGCGCTCGCCGGCTTCGGCGCCCCGGTCGCGATCACCGGCGTCATGCTCATGGCCATCGGGTTCCCCGCCTTCCGCGCCGCCATGGTGGTGCTGCTCGCCAACACCGCCCCCGTCGCCTTCGGCGCCGTCGCCATCCCGATCATCACCGCCGGCAACCTCACCGGCATCGACTACCGCGAGATCGGCGCGTACGTCGGCCACCAGACGCCCATCCTCGCGTTCTTCGTGCCCTTCCTGCTCCTGCTCCTCGCCGACGGCATCCGCGGCCTCAAGGAGGTCTGGCCCGTGGCCATGGCCATCGGCGCCGGCTTCGCCGTCACGCAGTGGATCTCGGCGACCTACATCTCCGTCGAGCTGACCGACGTCATCGCCTCCCTGGTCGGCCTGGGCGTCGGCGTGTTGGTGCTCAAGGTCTGGCAGCCGAAGGGCGGCCACGCCGCGCTCGAGCGCATGCGGGCCGAGGTGGCCGCCTCCGGCGCCGCGGACATCACGGGCGCGCACGACGAGCACTCCCGCGACCGCGGGCCCCTCACGCCGCGGCACATCGCGATGGCGCTGCTGCCCTACGTCCTGGTCATCATCATCTTCTCGGTCGCCAAGCTCGTTCCGCCGGTGACGAAAGCTCTCACGTCCACCGACGTGAAGTTCGGCTGGCCGGGCCTCTACGGCAACGTGCTCAACAGCGCGGGCGAGCCGGTGTCCAGCACCATGTTCAACTTCAACTGGCTGTCCAATCCCGGCACGCTGCTCGCCATCACGGCGATCCTCGTGGCGCTGATCTACCGCGTCTCCGCCCGCGACACGTGGGGCGAACTGCGCAACACGGTCGTCAAGATGCGCTGGTCGATCCTCACGGTCGGGTCCGTCCTCGCCCTCGCCTACGTGCTCAACCTCTCCGGCCAGACCATCGCCGTGGGCACGTGGATCGCCGGCACCGGCGCGGCGTTCGCCTTCCTCTCCCCCACCCTGGGCTGGATCGGCACCGCCATCACCGGATCCGACACGTCGGCCAACGCGCTGTTCGCCAAGCTGCAGCAGACCGCGGGCGCCGCCGCCGGCCTGGATCAGACGCTGCTCGTCGCCGCCAACACCTCCGGTGGTGTCGTCGGCAAGATGATCTCCCCGCAGAACCTCGCTATCGCGTGCTCGGCGGTCGGGATCGTCGGCCAGGAGTCGGCACTGCTGCGCAAGGTGGTGTGGTGGAGCCTCGGCATGCTGGCGGCGCTGTGCCTCCTCATCGGCCTCCAGTCCACGCCCATCCTCAGCTGGATGCTGCCCTGACCCCGCGCCGGGGTCCGGGTCGTCACCCGGCGCGGACCCCGGCCATCCCGTGACCATTTCAGAGGAGACATCCATGACCACCGAAGCTCCCGGCACGGACGCCCGCCCGGCCCGTTCCGCCGCCCCGCACGTCGCCCTGTTCGCGACGTGTATCACCGACACGATGAAGCCGTCGGTCCCCATCGCCACCGTCAAGCTGCTCGAGCGGCTCGGCTGTCGCGTGTCGTTCCCCATGAAGCAGACCTGCTGCGGCCAGATCATGACCAACACGGGCTACTACAAGGAAGCACTCCCGGCCGTGCGGAACTACGCGGACACGTTCGGCGAGTACGACTACATCGTCGGCCCGTCCGGGTCCTGCGTCGGTTCAGTGCGTGAGCAGCACGTCATGCTCGCCCAGGACGCGGGCGACGAAGGGCTCGCGACCGCCGCGGGGGCCGTGGCGTCCCGCACGTACGAGCTGACGGAGTTCATCGTCGACGTGCTGGGAGTCACCGACGTGGGCGCCTACTTCCCGCACCGCGTGACCTATCACCCCACCTGCCATTCGATGCGCATCGCGAAGGTCGGCGACCGGCCGCTGCAGCTGCTGCGGGCCGTCCGGGGCATCGACCTCGTCGATCTGCCGAAGGCCGAGCAGTGCTGCGGATTCGGCGGCACCTTCTCCGTCAAGAACTCCGAGGTGTCCGTCGCGATGGCGTCGGACAAGGCGCGGCACGTGCGGTCCACCGACGCTGAGTTCCTCGTGGCCGGCGACCACGCCTGCCTCATGAACATCGGCGGCGTCCTGCACCGGCAGCGGGCAGGAATCAAGACCATCCATCTGGCCGAGATCCTGGCCAGCACCGAGGAGGACCAGCGATGACCGAGCGGCGAACCCCGGAACCCGGCTCCTGGCTGGGGATCCCCCCCTTCCCGAAGGCGGCCAAGTCCGCGCTCGAGAACGCCGAACAGCGCAAGAACCTGCGCCACGCGACCGGGACCATCCGCGCCAAGCGCGTCGCGCGCGCGGCCGAGGTGCCCGACTGGGAAGAACTGCGGACCGCGGGGGCGCAGATCAAGGACCGCGTCGCCCGTCACCTGGAGCACTACCTGCTCCAGGCGGAGGCAGCGATGACCGCGGCCGGCATCACGGTGCACTGGGCACGCGACGCGGACGACGCCAACCGGATCGTCACCGAGATCGCCCAGGCCAAGGGTGTCGACGAGGTCGTCAAGATCAAGTCCATGGTCACGCAGGAGATCGACCTCAACGAGCACCTGGAGGCCAACGGCATCGCGGCCTGGGAGACGGACCTGGCCGAGCTCATCGTCCAGCTGGGCCACGACCTGCCCAGCCACATCCTCGTCCCCGCGATCCACCGCAACCGGTCCGAGGTCCGGGAGATCTTCACCACCGAGATGGGCCGCTACGGCACCCCCGCGCCGGAGGGCATCTCCGACAACCCCGCCGAGTTGACCGACGCGGCACGCACGCACCTGCGGGAGAAGTTCCTCCGGGCCAAGATGGCGGTGTCCGGCGGAAACTTCATCGTCGCGGAGACCGGCACGCTCGTCGTCGTCGAGTCGGAGGGCAACGGCCGCATGTGTCTGACGCTGCCCGAGACCATGGTGTCCATCGTCGGCATCGAGAAGATCGTGCCGACGCTGCAGGACCTCGAGGTCTTCCTCAAGCTGTTGCCGCGGTCGTCGACCGGCGAGCGGATGAACCCGTACACGTCCTTCTGGACCGGAGTCACCCCCGGTGATGGCCCCCAGGACCTGCACGTCGTCCTCCTGGACAACGGCCGTACCAATGCCTTGGCCGACCCCCACGGCCGCGCCGCCCTGCGCTGCATCCGGTGCTCAGCCTGCCTCAACATCTGCCCGGTGTACGAGAGGGTCGGCGGCCACGCCTACGGCTCCCCCTACCCGGGTCCGATCGGCGCGATCCTCGGCCCGCAGCTGCGAGGCATGGACAACCCGAACGACCGGGCACTGCCCTTCGCCTCCACGCTGTGCGGTGCCTGCAACGAGGTGTGTCCGGTGCGGATTCCCTTCACCGACATCCTGGTGCACCTGCGGCACAAGGCCGTGGAGTACAAGACCGCCAAGCACCCCACCGGCGAACAGGCCCTCATGAAGGGCGCGGGATGGTTGATGGCCGACGGCTCGCACCTCGAGACCGCCCAGCAGGCCAGCCAGCTGGCCGGCAAGGTCCTACGCGGCAAGTGGCTCGGCCCCCTTCCGATCCCCATCGCGTCGCGCTGGCTGCAGGCCCGCGACGTCGAGGCCCCACCCGCCCAGACCTTCCGTCAGTGGTGGAAGGACAACCACGAAGGAGACCAGCAGTGAACGCACGCGAGGAGGTGTTGCGCCGCGTCCGGCGTGCCACCGCTGACGTCACCGAAGACCGCCCCGAGGTGGATGTACCGGTCGAGTGGGTGTACGGACGCCCACTGGACACGGTTGACGTCCTCGCCGACTTCGTCGAGAAGGTCGAGGACTACAAGGCGACGGTCGATCGGTGTGCCGAGTCCGGTATCGGCACCACGATCGTCCAGGCCCTGCAACGCCTCGGGGCCACCAGCGTGGTGGTGCCGGGCGGGCTGCCCGGAGAGTGGACGGCGGCCATCGGCGCGTCCGGCATCCAGGTCTACCGCGACGAGCCACCACTCAGTCACGCCCAGCTCAACACCATCGACGCGGTCGTGACGACCTCGGCCGTGGCCATGGCCGACTCGGGCACGATCGCGCTCGACCATTCCGCCGGGCAGGGACGTCGCGCCCTGAGCCTGCTGCCGGACCGGCACATCTGCGTGGTCCGGGCCGACCAGGTGGTCAGCGACGTGCCGGAGGGCATGACCCGCCTGGCGCCCGCTCTCCGGGAACGCCGGCCGGTCACCTGGCTGAGCGGGGGCTCGGCCACCAGCGACATCGAGCTGAGCCGGGTCGAGGGCGTCCACGGCCCTCGTCACCTCTCGGTGGTGCTGGTCGAGGGCTAAGCGTCGATCCGGTCGGCCTCAAGGGCGTAGGCCCCCTCAACGATGAACTCCTTGCGGGGGCCGACGTCGTTGCCCATCAGCATCTCGAACACCCGCTCCGCGGCGGCGGCGTCATCCACCGTCAGCCGCCGCAGGGTGCGGTGCCGCGGGTTCATGGTGGTGTCGGCCAGCTGATCGGCGTCCATCTCGCCGAGGCCCTTGTAGCGCTGCGGATCCTTGAACGCCTGGCCGCGCTTGGTGAGCTCGGCGGCCTTGCGCTGGTACTCCGCGTCCGAGTAGGTGTAGATGTACTTCTCGTAGCCCCGCTTGGGGTTGATGAGCTCGAACCGATGCAGGGGCGGGACGGCCGAGTAGATGCGCCCCGCCTCCACCAGGGGGCGCATGTACCGGAAGAACAGCGTTGCCAGCAGCGTGCGGATGTGGGCGCCGTCGGCGTCGGCGTCGGCCATGAAGATGATCTTGCCGTAGCGGACGGCCTCGAGATCGAACGTCCGCCCGGAACCGGCGCCCACGACCTGGATGATGGAGGCGCACTCGGCGTTCTTGAGCATGTCCCCCACTGACGCCTTCTGGACGTTGAGGATCTTGCCGCGGATCGGCAGCAGCGCCTGGAACTCCGAGTTCCGCGCGACGTTGGCGGTGCCCAGTGCCGAGTCGCCCTCGACGATGAACAGCTCAGTGCCGTCCACGGCGGTGGACCGGCAGTCCTTGAGCTTAGGCGGCAGCGCGGAGGAGGCCAGCGCGTTCTTACGGCGCTGGTTCTCCTTGTGCGCCCGAGCCTGGACGCGGGTCCGCGAGGCGTTGACCACCTTCTCCATGAGGGTCCGGGCGACGGGGCGGACTGCGGCCTTGGTGCTCGTGAGGAACTCCGCCAACTCGCGCTCGACGATGCCGGTCACCAGCTTCTGGACCGGCGGAGTGCCGAGGACCTCCTTCGTCTGGCCCTCGAACTGCGGCTCGGCCAGGCGCACCGTCACGACGGCGGTGAGGCCTTCCATGCAGTCGTCCTTGATGATCTCCTCGCCGGCCTTGAGGAGCCGCGTCCCGTCGAGCGACTTGACGAAGGCGCGCGTGAGGCCGCGCTCGAAGCCCGCGACATGCGTGCCGCCCTTCGGGGTGGCGATGATGTTCACGAACGACTTGACGGTCGTGTCGTATCCGGTGCCCCAGCGCACGGCGATGTCGACGTCGAGATCCCGCTCGACGTCGGTGGGCGTCATGGCCCCCGAATCGTCCAGCATCGGGACCGTCTCGACGAAGGCGTCGTGTCCCTGGAGCCGGATCACGTCGGTGAGAGGGGCGTCGTGGGCGAGGAAGTCGGCGAACTCGGTGATGCCGCCGACGTGGACGAACGTCTCCCGCGACGGCTCGTCGCCGCGCCGGTCGGCCACATCGAGGGCGAGTCCGGGAACCAGGAACGACGTCTGGCGCGCCCGGTCGTGCAGGTGGCTCAGCGACAGTTCGGCATCGGCCAGGAAGATCTGCCGGTCGGGCCAGTAGCGGACCCGTGTGCCGGTCACGCCCTTGGCCACGCGCCCTGTCTTGCGAAGTCCGCTCTGCGGGGTGAAGGCCGCGTTCGGCCCGTCGCCGTCGAAGACGCCCGGAACGCCGCGGCGGAAGCTCATCGACCACGTCGCTCCCCCGCGGTCCACCTCGACGTCGAGCCGCGTGCTCAGGGCGTTGACGACCGAGGCGCCCACGCCGTGCAGACCACCCGTGGCGTTGTACGACGAGTTGCCGAACTTACCGCCGGCGTGCAGCTTGGTGAACACCACCTCGACGCCACTGAGGCCGGTGCGGGGCTCGGTGTCGACCGGGATGCCGCGGGCGTGATCGGCGACGAAGACGGAGCCGTCGCCGTCCAGGACCACCTCGATGCGATCGCCGAAGCCGGCGAGCGCCTCGTCGACCGCGTTGTCGATGATCTCCCAGAGGCAGTGCATGAGCCCGCGGGTGTCGGTCGAGCCGATGTACATCGCGGGGCGCTTACGCACCGCCTCCAACCCCTCGAGCACCAGGAGGTTCTTCGCCTCGTAGTCGCGCGAGTGGGGCTGCTTGCTCTTCGGGGTCTGCACCGGCCTAGGCTACCGGGCGCCGACGCGGCCGCCGTCGCACGAAACGCGGGCGGGTACGCCGGGAACATTTGCGCCGTCCGGTACGTTGAACTTTCCGATCACGTTGATCAGATCACACGGTGGGAGGACCGCGATGACCGAGATTGCCATGGACCCTACGCTGACCGCCATCGACCGTTGCGACCGCTGCGGCGCTCAGGCCTATCTCCGCGTCTTTCTGCGGTCGGGCGGCGAGCTGATGTTCTGCGCCCACCACGCCGCGCAGCACCGCGAGAAGCTGACCGAGGTGGCCAGCCACATCCACGACGAGACGAGCCGGCTCAGCCAGCGCTGAGCCACCGCTCGATCAGGTGTCGCGCGATCGACGCCTGACCGGGCAGCGTGAGGGCTCCGGAACCGACGGCGGCGGCGAGATCCGCGCGGGTGTAGTACGCACCCTCGGCGATCTCGTCGCCGTCGACGTCTATCCGGCCGTCCTCGGCGCGCGCCTCGAACCCCAGCATGAGCGACCTCGGCATCGGCCAGGGCTGGCTGGCCACGTAGGACACTCCGGTCAGCCGGACGCCGACCTCCTCGGCGGCCTCGCGGTGACACGCCTGCTCGGCGGACTCGCCGGCCTCCACGAACCCCGCCACGACCGAGACCCGTCGGGCGGCCCACTGTCCCTGCCGCGCCAACAGGATCCGGTCGGCCGGGTCCGTGATGGCGACGATGACGCACGGATCGATTCTGGGGAAGGCCAACGCCCCGCACTCCGGGCAGGACCGCCGCGCCCCCAGCAGGTCCGGGACGGTTCTAGTACCACAGGCTTCGCACGTGGGCGACGTAGCATGCCACCGGGCGAGCGCCACGGCCGCCGCGAGGGGATCGGCCATGGTGGGGTCGAGATCCCGCCATCCGATGGTGGGCCCCTCAACGGCCGTGACGCGGCGGGCGAGCCACGGGCGGCCCTGATACCACCCCAGCAGGATGTCCTCGTCGCGGAGGTCCCCCGGCGCCGCGAGCCGGCGGGGGGCGCCGGCGTCCGCGGCGAGGTTGCCCGCGCCGTCGACCTCGATCACGACCGCCTGGGACCACGCCGCCCGGAGCTGCTCCGGGACCCGGCGTGCGGCGGACCGGTCGAGTCCGGACGGTGTCGTCCACTGATTCATGACGGGTTCCTCCCTGAGGACAGAGCCTCATCGATGAGCGAGGACGGAGCGTCGACGAACCGGAGCCGGTCCGTGGGCACATGGTAGAACGCCGCGCCCACGACCGACGGGTCGACGCCGCGCGCCTCGGCCCACGCCTGTCGGTACACGGCCAGCTGGAGAGGGTCGGCGGCCCGGTCCGACGTCTTCCAGTCCACCACGAGATACTCGAGCCCCTCCACCTCCCAGCGGTACACGGCGTCGATGCGGCCACGCAGGACGTGCCCCGCACGCGCCATGAGGAAGGGCACCTCGACGCCCAGCGGAGCCAGCGCCGCGAACTGGCCGGCCTCGAACGCGGCGGTGAGCGCCGCCAGCTCGTCCGCGTCGTCCAGGTCCGCACTCCCGTCGAACTCCTCGAGCATGGCGGGCAGCTCGAAGCGCTGCTGCAGCCAGGCGTGGAACCGGGAACCGGTGCGGGCCACCTGGGAGGGTCTGCGCGGCATCCGACGCACCAGCGATGCGGCGAAGGCCTCGGGATCGGCGCGCAGCCCCATGATCGCCGTTGCCGACAGGCCCTCGGGGAGTGTCACCTCGGTGAGGTGGCGGCGCCGGACCAGATCGGTGAGGTGGCTCGCCGCCGCGTCCCATTGCGCGACGCGGGCCTCGTCGTCGGGGGTGATGGTCCCCGATTCCCACACCCAGGCCGCCTGCTCCTCCTCCCGGACGGCCAGGAGCCGGCCCGCCTCCCGGACGAGCTCCGCGGCGGCGCACCGGGCCGAGACCTGCTCCAGGTCGAGTTGGACGGGCCAGCCGGCGCGGACGGGCTCGGCGGGCACGGGGTTGGTCGCCGAGTCGCGCGTGGCCTCGTCGAGGTAGCAGCCCTCCGCCTCGGCCAGCTCCCGGATGACCGCGAAGTAGGGTGACTCCCCCCGCGGCCTGACGTTGCCCGGCGTCCAGACATGCGCGGTGGCCACCAGCAGCTGCTTGGCCCGCGTCGCGGCGACGTAGGCGAGACGGTCCTCGGAGAGGCGGTGCTCGATCCGGCCGGCGTCCCGCAGGGCCGCGAGCCCGTCCTTGGTGTGATCCCGCAGCTGCGGCACCGCGTCGGCGTCGCCGCGCAGGGGCGCAGGCAGGACCTCAGCACGCTGCGGCCAGATGCCCGACCGCGGCTCCGACGGGAACACCTTGTCGACGAGTCCGGGCAGGTAGACGGTGTCCCACTCGAGGCCCTTGGCCCGGTGCACCGTCAGGAGCTTGACCGAGTCCGCCTCGGAGGGCACGGCCTGCTGCAGCCCTTCCCCGTGTTCCTCTTCGGCGTCGAGATAGGCGAGCAGCCCGCTCAGGCTGCCGTCACCGTCGACGTCCGTGTAGCTCGACACCTCGGCGGCGAAGCGCGCGATCTGGGAGGTGTCGGCGCCGGCGGCCAGGAGCTCCGACTCCAGGCCGAGCACGTCGATGACGCGGGTGACCAGGTCCCCCACCGGCTCCGAGGAGTGCCGGCGCAACCCGGTGATCTCTGCGTGGAACCGCGCCAGGCGCTCCCGCGCCGCGGGGCTGAGTGGTGCGTCGCCCGGGTCCGCGACGGCGTCGAGGAGGCACACCATCTCGCCGGGATCCGCCCCCGTCACGCTATGAACCAGAGCGTCGTCCAGGCCCGTCGGGCGTCGGGACGGCGACACCATGGCCCGCGCCCGCTCCCCCAGCAGTTCCAGGTCCGCCAGGCCGATGTTCCACCGCGGTCCGGTGAGAAGAGCAGCGACGTCCGGGTTGGCGGTGACGTCGTCGATGACCCGGAGCGTCGACACCAGGGGGGCGATCTCGGGCAGGGCCAGCAGCCCTCCCAACCCGACGATCTCGACCGGGATGTCGCGATCCCGCAGCGCCTCGAAGATGGGGGCCAACAGTGCGTTGCGGCGGACGAGGATCGCCTGGTCCGCCCATCCGATGCCGGTCTCCCGGCGCGCCGCCACCATCTCGGCGATCCAGTCCACCTCGTCGCGGAAGGTGTCGAAGGTGGCCGCCGCCACCGACCCCGACGGCGCCGACGGCGGGGCCACGAGACTGACGCCCGCCTCGCCCGGGGCCGCGGCTAACGCCTTGGCCAGGCCGTTGCCGACCTGGAGGATGCGACGGCCGCTGCGGCGGTTGATGCTCAGCGTCTGGCGGACGGCGGGAGTGCCGTCCGATCTCCGAAACGACATCGGGAACTCGAGGATGTTGCCCGACGCCGCGCCGCGCCACCCGTAGATGGCCTGGTAGGGGTCGCCCACCGCGGTGACGGGGAAGCCCATCGCGTCGCTGGACGGCGGGCCGGTGAAGAGACTCCTGAGCAGCCGTGCCTGGGCCGCGGAGGTGTCCTGGTACTCGTCCAGGAGCACGACGCCGAACCGGCGGCGCAGCTCGGTGCCCACGTCCGGCACCTGGGTGACGAGCCGGACAGCCTCGCGGAGCTGGTCGGCGAACTCGACGACGCCCAGCCGGCGCTTCAGGTCCTGGTATCGGACCACCAGATCCAGCAGCTCGCGCCGCTCGGCGGAGGCATCGAGCGCGCGTTCCACGTCGCGCATCACCTTCCCCCGCCACAGCGGGGCCGCCCGGAATCTCTCGTCAGCCGCGTCGCAGGCGGCGATGACGTCGGCCGGGTCCACCAGGTGCGACTGGAGTTCCGCATCCAGGGCCAGCACGCGCTCGGGGATGTTGTGGTGGCTGAGCCTGCTGATGTGGTGGAACGGCCCAGGGGCGTCCGCCACCACCCGGGTGGCCAACCGGAACCGGGTGGCGCCGGTGATCATCACCGGATCCCTGTCCAGTCCGATGCGCAGCCCGAACTCCGCCACGAGTCGGGCGGCGAACGAGTCGTAGGTCATGATGAGCTCGGCGCCGTCGCTCTCCGCGGAGCCGCCCACACCCGCACGGTCCAGAGCGACCGACACCCGCGAGGCCAGCTCCGCGGCCGCCTTCCTCGTGAAAGTGAGCCCGAGCACCTCCTCGGGGCGAACCTGCCCGGTCCCAACGAGCCACACGACGCGGGCGGCCATGACCGTGGTCTTACCGCTGCCCGCCCCGGCGATGATCACTGTCGGCTCGAGCGGCGAGGTGATGGCCGCCAGCTGCTCCTCGGAGAACGGGATCGCCAGCGCGTCGGCCACGTGCTCCGGCCGCGACATCGCGGGACGCAGACGGTGGATGGTCATAGAGCGACTCCGGATCGGCCCAGGGCGGGGCAGGAGGCGGCGAATGGGCAGTAGCGGCAGCTCGCGCACTCGGTGGCGTCGTAGCGCCCGCCGCGCACGATCTCCACGGCGCTGCGGATCCGGTCGTGCACCCACGTGGGCCCGTCCCCAGGATCCTCCGCTGGCAGCCGCGGGCTGTCGTCGATGGACGGCTGGGCCACCTCGAGCGGCAGGGCCTCGCCACCGCGCAGGAACAGCAGCGCGGGCGGTGCCACGGCCCTGGCGCCGGGGGCGACATCCTCGAACGCGCCCAGTGAGGCCGCCAGCTGGTACACGCCGAGCTGGGCGTGGTCGACGACGTCGGCCTCCTTGAGCAGCCGGCGCCCCGTCTTGAGGTCGACGATCCGCAGCCGACCGTCCGGCAGACGTTCCAGCCGGTCGACTGTCCCGTCGAGCTGCACCTCCTGGCCGGCGACCGTGAGGGAGACGCGAAACGGGTGTTCGACCGCCAGCAGGGTGTCGCGGCTGTGCTCGTGGTAGCGGGCGAAGCGGTCGATGGCCGCCTCGATCTCCGACCGCTCGGACGTGGACAGCCACTCGGCCTCGAAGGGGATGCGGGTCCACACCTCGGCCAGCTTCGCCCGCATCCCGGCCGCGTCCAGCCCGTCGACGGCGGCATGCCGCGCGAGGAGGTGGACGACGTCGCCGACGGAGGCGCGGGACTGCCGGCCGCTGTCCGCCTTCGCGCGCCTGGACAGGAACCAGCGCCGCGGGCACTCCAGCAGCATCTCCAGGGACGAGCCGGTGATCCGCACGGGCCCGTCGTCCGGCGAGACGCCGGGGCTCGGCGGATGCAGGCCCCACCAGCCGTCGGGCGCCGCTCCCGGGAACCCCGGCGCGCCGTCGGGCGCCTCCACCTGGGAGAGGCGCGCCAAGCGGAGCGCCGCGGCGCGACGCAGGCCCGGGCCGGCCGTCTCGTCGGCCAGGGTGCGCCGGAGGTCGCCGACGAGGGAGGCCGTGGACAAGAGGTCCCGGGGCCGGCCGTAGACGCGCTCGACGGCGACCCCCAGCTCGTCCAGGAACCGCGACGGTCGCCCGCCCTCCCCCTCGATGCCCTGAACCGCGCTGACCCGCAGCTCCGACACGGCACGGGAGCACGCCACGTGGAACAACCGCCGTTCCGCCGCCAGCTGGGACGCCTGCCCGGGCGGCGCCAGAGCCTCCGGACCGATCCGGTCCGGATCCAGCAGCAGGCCGGCGCGGGTGAGCCGCGGCCACGCCCCCTCCTGGACGCCCAGGATCCACACCCGCTCCCACTGCAACCCGCGGGTGCGGTGCGCCGTGACCACGCGGACCCCTCGGCCCGTCACCGAGGATTCGCGGCCGGTGTCGGCGGGAATCTCCTGGCCCGCGACCTCGGCGATGAACGTGACGGCGCCGGCCTGCCCGCGCATGTCGCCACTGCGGGCAGCCAGGTCGAACAGCTCCACCACAGCGTCCAGGTCCGCATCCGCCCGCCGTGAGCCGCGCAGCGCCCGCTCTCTCAGCCTCGCGGGCCAGAGGCTGCGGTCCCACAGCAGCCACAGCGCCTCCTGCACCTCACCACTGCCCTCCAGCAGCGACGCCGCCTCCGCCAGGAGTCGGCCCAGCCGGCGCGCCGCCGATGCTTCGGGCGTGTCGATCCCGGTCAGGAGGTCGGCGTCGGCCAGGCACCGGGCGGTCAGGACCGCCGACGTGCCGAGGGCGCGGTGACGGGCCACCAGACTGCGACCGAGCGCCCGCTGCGCCACGCCGTCGAGGCCTGCCAGCGGCGACGACAGCAGCAGGCGCGCCTCGTCGGCCGCCGGCGCCCCTCCCCTCGCGGCCACGTCCAGCGCGAGGAGCAGCGTGGCGGCGGCGGGCTGCTCGGCCACGGCGATCTCGTCGCCGGACACCTCGACCGGCACGCCCTGGCGGATGAGCTCGGCGGCGATGCCGCTGAGCTGCGAGCGGCCGGAACGCGTCACGACGACCAGGTCCCCCCAGTCCAGTCCGTCGACGGTCACCGCCGACCTGATCTCCGCCGCGACGTGGGCCAGTTCGGCGGTGGCGTCGTCGAAGACGCGCGCCGCGACCCGCCCGCCGGGGCCCGCCGGGAGCGGTGGTGGCGGATCGACCGGGCCGGCGATCCGCGGTTGCAGCGCGCCAAGGGCCGCCGCGACCTCCGTGCGCGCACGGTGGCCCGCGGCCAGGACGAGGGTGCGCGCGCCCGGCAGCCCGCCTAGGTCCGTGAGGGCGGTGGCGCTGGCGCCGCGGTAGCCGCCGATCCGCTGCCGGGGATCCCCCAGCGCCAGGAGGGGGAGGCCCGCACGGGCGAGGTCAGTGACGAGGCCGACCTGCGCCGGGTCGAGCTCGTGGGCGTCGTCGACGATCACCGCGTCGAATGAGGCCCGCACGGCGTCCGTCACCGCCGAGTCCGTCAGCAGGAGCCGCGTGCGGTACACCAGTTCCGCGTAATCCAGCGTGCCGGAGAAGTCGCCGACCGTCAGGTAGCTCTCAAGAAACCTGGCGACGGCGGCGAACAGCTCATCGCCGCCCTCGCGGGCCATGGACTCCAGGGCCTCCGGGTCGAGCGAGAGCTGCCGCACGCGGGCCAGCACCTCCCTGAGCTGCCGGGCGAAGGCACGCGTCCGCAGCGCCGGCCGCACCGCCTCCGGCCACGCCTCCACCGGCTGCCCGTCCAGGAGCTCGCGGATCCGCTGCTCCTGCTCGGGGGCCCGCAGCAACCGCCAGCCCTCGTCCTCGTGAGGCAGGAAGCGGCGCAGCAGGCCGAGCGACAGCCCGTGGACCGTGGTGACCATGGCGCCCGTCTGGGCCCTGTCGACGCGGCGGGTGATGTCCCGGCGCAGCTGCTGAGCGGCCGGCCGCGTATGCGACACCACGATGATCCGCTCGAGCTCGGCGCCACCCCGGACACGTTCGGCGGCGGCCGCCGCCGCGACCGTGGACTTGCCCGTGCCGGGCCCTCCCAGCACGACGCGCACGCCGTCGCCGCCCAGCGCGGCCCGCTGTTCGAGGGTCAGAACCGGGGCGACGGCACGGCGCGGCGGCAGGACCCGGAAGTTCATGCCCCCATGCAACCAGCCCGGACCGACATTTTCACGCCCGGTCCATGGCAGGCTGAGGCACGGAGGACGCATGAGTGAACGGATCGCCACCCGGATCGACGGGTTGACGCTCACCCTGAGCAATCTCGACAAGCCCCTCTTCCCGTCCGGGTTCACCAAGGGGGAACTCATCTCCTACTACGTCGGCGTCGCCGACGCGATGCTCCCGCACCTCCGGGACCGCGCCGTGACCCGGGTCCGCTGCCCCGACGGCACGGCCGGCCCCTCCTTCTACGAGAAGAACGTGCCCCCCGGCGCCCCCGACTGGGTCGACACCGTGGACGTGGCCACGTCGGCCGGCACCGTCACCTACGTGACTGCCCACCGCACGGCCGACCTCGTGTGGCTCGCGAACCTCGCCGCGGTCGAGCTGCACACCCCGCAGTGGCTCATCCACGACGCCACCGACTCTCCCGACGGGCTGCTGCTCTCCGGCGAGCACGAGCCCCGCGCCACCACGTTGATCGTGGACCTGGATCCGGGTCCGGGGATCACGCCCGCAGACTCCGCCAGGGCCGCGATCAGAGCCGCGACGGTGCTGGCCGAGGTGGGCCTCGTGGCGCATCCCAAGACGTCGGGCAACAAGGGCATCCAGCTGACCGTGCCCATCCAGCCCACCCCCGCGAGCGTCGTGCACGCGTTCGCCACCGCCCTCGCCCAGCACCTGGCCCGCAGCCACCCCTCGATGTACGTCGCGACGATGAGCAAGGAGGCCCGTGCCAACCTGGTCTTCGTCGACTACGGGCAGAACCTCGCGGCGCGCAACACGGTGACGGCGTATTCGGTGCGCGGCCTGGATGAGCCGTCGGTGGCGACGCCGCTGACCTGGGACGAGGTGGCCGCGCTGCGTCCCGATTCGGTGCTGCGCACCAGTCCCACGCAGGCGCTGGACCGGGTCCAGCGCCTGGGAGATCTGTGGGCGGCGACGCTGCCGACGGCCGCCTCACCGTCGCTGCCGTCCCCCGACTTCTGACACTATGGGGGCAGTCGTCACCGGGAGGATGCATGGAGCTCACGCCCGAGCGCTCTGAACGCTCGCACTACGTCCGGGTCCCCGCGGACTGGATCGCGGGGTGCAGCGATGCGGGGCGCCGGCACGACGTGAACCAGGACGCGCTGTCGCTCGCGGTGCGCGAGACCCCGCCGCAGGCGGCCGTGCTCGCCGTGGCCGACGGCGTGAGCACCACCCCCGGATCGGACCGGGCCTCCCTCGTGGCCGCGCAGACGGCCGTGGATTCGCTCATCACCTCACTGCGCGCGGGGACCGACCCGGGCGCCGCCCTCGGAGCAGCCTTCGACGCCGCGAATGACGCCGTCCACGCCGAAGCCGAGGATCCCGCGGCCTGCACGTTGATCGTCGCCGTCATCGAGGACGGTCTCGTCACCGTCGGGAACGTCGGCGACTCCCGCGCCTACCTGGTGTCCGACGACGGCACCGCGGCGTTGCTCAGCACTGACGACTCCATGGCACAGGCGCGGATCATGCTCGGCATGTCCCGCGACGACGCGGAGCAGTCCGCGCAGGCCCACGCGATCACCAAGTGGCTGGGCCGCCAGGCGACCGACACCGTCCCGTCGGTCACCTCGGCCTCCGTTCGCCGGCCGGGATGGCTGCTGCTGTGTTCCGACGGGTTGTGGAACTATGCGAGCGACCCGGCCGACATGGGGCGGCTCCTGCTGGACCGCGCCACCGCCGCCCCGGAGCCCGGCGATCTGGCCGAGAGCCTGGTCGACTGGGCCAACGAGCAGGGCGGCAAGGACAACATCACGGTCGCCCTCGCCCGCGTGTCCTGACCTCTTGCCCGCGCTGGCTAGAGTGTCTCCCATGGAAGTCAAGATCGGCATCACCGACGTGCCCCGCGAGGTCACCATCGACACCACCGTCCCGGCGGACGAGATCGCCGACCGCGTGCGGGACGCCGTCGCGAACGCCTCGCTGTTCGAGCTCGTCGACGAGAAGGGCCGCCGGGTCCTCATTCCCGGCGCTCGGATCGCGTACCTGGATCTCGGCTCCCCCACCACACGGACGGTGGGTTTCGGGGCGGTCTGACGCTCGTGAGGTAGGCTGGTGGCCTGCGGGCAGCAATGGCCCCGCCTCCGGCGCGCCAACCGCGCCGTGAGTTCGTCCCAGATTGGGGAGAACCCTGAGCGACAACGAGCAGCCGGTCGACGACACCTTCGCCGACCTCGGCATTCACGACTCCATCACCTCCGCCCTCGCGGAGGTCGGCATCGTCCATCCCTTCGCCATCCAGGCACTGGCCGTACCGCTGGCCATCTCCGGCGTCGACCTCATCGGCCAGGCCCGGACCGGCACCGGCAAGACGCTGGCCTTCGGCGTCAGCCTCCTGCACCGGATGGTGACCATCTCGGGCGGCGAGAAGCCCGCGCACGGGCGCCCCCGCGCCCTGGTCGTGTGCCCCACCCGAGAGCTGGCCCTGCAGGTCGGCCGCGACCTCGACGTCGCCGGCAAGCACCTGAAGATGCGCGTACTGACCATCTACGGCGGCACCGGGTACGACGAGCAGCTGGGCGCCCTCGAGTCAGGCATCGACATCGCCGTCGGCACGCCCGGGCGACTGCTCGACCTCGCCGACCGCGGCGCGCTCGACCTGTCGCAGATCCAGGTGCTGGTCCTCGACGAGGCCGACGAGATGCTCGACCTCGGGTTCCTGCCCGACATCGAACGACTGCTGCGCAAGACGCCGCAGGACCGGCAGACCATGCTGTTCTCCGCCACGATGCCGGCCCCGATCCTCACGCTCGCCCGCGCCACGCTCAACCGGCCCGTCAACATCCGTGCCGAGGGCCACGACGCCCAGATGACCGTGCCGGACATCGACCAGTACGTGTACCAGGCGCACGACCTCGACAAGCCGGAGATGGTCGCCCGCATCCTGCAGGGCCGCCAGACCACCAAGGTCATGGTGTTCTGCCGGACCAAGCGCGCCGCGCAGCGCCTCACCGACGACCTGGTCGACCGCGGGTTCGCCGCCGCCGCCATCCACGGCGACCTCAACCAGCAGGCCCGTGAGCGCAGCCTCAAGAAGTTCCGCGCCGGCACCATCTCCGTGCTCGTGGCGACCGACGTCGCGGCCCGCGGCATCGACATCAGCGGCGTGAGCCACGTCATCAACTACGAGTGCCCGGACACGGATGCCACCTACGTGCACCGCATCGGCCGCACCGGGCGTGCGGGGAACTCCGGCGTCGCCGTCACCTTCGTCGACTGGTCCGATCTGCATCGCTGGAAGCTCATCGACCAGGCGTTGAAGCTCGAGATGCCCGCCCCCGCCGAGACCTACTCGTCGTCACCGCACCTGTACGCGGACCACGACATCCCCGAGGGCACGAAGGGACGTCTTCCCGGCGCGATCGCCGCGCGGGAGAAGGCCGTCGAAGCCAAGCACGCCCCGGCCGAAGGCCGGCGGCGCAGGACGCGCCGCTCGACCGAACCTGCCGGGGATCACCCCGCCGCTGACAAGGCGCCCGAGGTTGAGAGCAAGCCGCGGCGCCGGCGGCGCCGCACCCGCGGCGGGGTCGAGGTCCAGCCGGGCGCCCCGGCCAACGAGACCGGTCAGTAGACCATCCGCATGGCCCCGCGCACCTCGTCGAGGGTGGCGTCGGCGACCTCGTTCGCGCGACGGTTGCCGTCCGCCAGGACCTGCTCGAGGTAGCCGGGGTCTGCGGCGAGCTCGGCCCGGCGGGCCCGGATCGGCGCGAAGTAGTCGTTGACGGCGGCGGTGACCAGCTTCTTCAGGCCGCCGCCTCCCCCGTCGCCGATCTCCTCGGCGACGTCGACGGGCTCGCGGTCGAGGCAGAGGGCGGCCAGGTTGACGAGGTTCGAGACCTCCGGCCGGTTGACCGGGTCGTAGGTGATGTGACGGTCCGAGTCCGTCACCGCACGCTTGAGCAGCTTGGCGGTCTCGTCCGCGGTCATCCCCAGCTCGATGGTGTTGCCCTTGGACTTGGACATCTTGGTGCCGTCGAGACCGAGCACCGTCCCGGACCGGCTGAGCAGCGCCTGGGGGGCGGGGAACACGGGGCGGTCGTCGTCGACGCGGCCGTACCGCTCGTCGAACCGGCGGGCGATGACACGCGCCTGCTCGAGGTGCGGCAGCTGATCCTTGCCGACGGGGACGAGGTTCGCCTTGCAGAACAGGATGTCTGCCGCCTGATGGACCGGATAGGTCAGCATCAGGCCCGACATCGGCCGGTCGCCCGTGTCGTCGAGCTCGGACTTCACCGTCGGGTTGCGCCGGAGTTCGGCGTCCGTGACGATCGACAGGAACGGCAGCATCAGCTGGTTCAGGGCGGGCACCTGCGAGTGGGTGAAGATCGTCACCTCGGACGGGTCGAGGCCCACGGCGAGGTAGTCGGTGAGCAGGGAGTAGACCCGCTCACGGATGGGGCCGACCCCGTCCCGGTCCGTGATGACCTGGTAGTCCGCGATGACGACGAAGGTCTCCACGCCGAGCGTGGCCAGCCGGACCCGGTTCTGCAGCGAGCCGAAGTAGTGGCCGATGTGCAGGTTCCCCGTCGGCCGGTCGCCCGTGAGGATCCGGAACCGCGCCGGATCCGTCAGCAGCTGCGCCTCGATCTCCCGGCTGCGTTCGGTCGCGCGCGTGAGGGTGGCCTCGGGGTCGAAGGTGTCGTCGTGCGACATGGGTGGAAACCTGCCTAGGGTCGATCCGACTGGGTCCGCTCAGCCTAGCGCCCTAGACGACGCCGCCTCGACGCCGGATCCGCGCCACCAGGTCGCGGTAGGCGGACGCGCGGGTGAGGTTGACGGCCAGCGGATTGCGCTTCTTGCCGAGCCCGTGATAATCGCTCGACCCGGTCCTGATCAGCCCGAGCCGGGCGCCCATCTCGAACAGCAGTGATCGCGTCTCGTCGTCGTGATCCGGGTGCTCGACCTCGATCCCCTCGAGTCCGTGGTCCCGGACGAGTGATTCGATGTAGGGCGCCGTCAACACGGCCCTGCCCTCGCGGCCCCAGGGGTGCGCGAGGACTGCGACCCCCTTCGCGGCGTGCACGAGGTCGATGGCCCGCTCGAGCTGGCAGGCGTACCGGTGCACATAGCCGGGCCTGCCCTCCGCGATCCACAGCGCGAAGGCCTCGTCGCGGTCGCGCACATAACCCTTGGCCACCATGGCGTCGGCGACGTGGGGCCGACCGATGGCGGGGGCACCGTTGGCGGCCGCCATCACCTCGTCCACCGTCAGCGGCATCCCGGCCGCCGTGAGGCGCGCCACCATGGCCGGGAGTCGCTCGGTGCGACCGACCCGGATCCGGACGAGTTCGGCGTTGAGGTCGCGGTCGAACGGGTCGCATCCATAGCCCAGCAGGTGGACCGACGACCCCGTCTGCTCCGTCGAGATCTCGATGCCGCTCAGGACCTTGACCCCGATGCGCTTGCCGGCCTCCTGCGCTTCGGCAACGCCGCCGAAGGTGTCGTGGTCGGTCAGCGCGATGACGTCGAGTCCGGCCGCGTGCGCCTTCATGACCAGGCTCGTCGGGGTATCGGTCCCGTCACTGACCCTGGAATGGGTGTGCAGGTCGATCTTCATGCGGTCATCCTAGGGTCCCGGTGGGGGCGGCTACGCTGGCGGTCATGGATTTCGCGTACACGCACCAGTACCCCGCCGAGCCCGCCGCGGTCGTGGCCTTGCTGCGCAACAGGGAGTTCATCGACGACGTGGCCCGGCACGCCGGTGCCATCACGCACGAGGTGAGCATCGAGCCGGACGCCACGCGGCTCGAGATGAAGCTGCCCGTGCCCGGCAGCCTCACCGCCTTCGTCGGCCAGGCCGTGTCGCTGACCCAGGTCTTCCGGTTCGGCGCTCCGGCCGCCGACGGCAGCGTGCGGGGCACCGTCGACGTCGACGTCCCCGGACTCCCCATCGACGTCAACGCCGACGCGCTCCTCACCCCGGAGGGCGCCACCACCCGCGGCTCCTACACCGGCGACCTGCGGGTCCGCATCCCCCTGGTCGGCAAGAAGGTCGAGTCCAACATCGAGCCGTTCATCCGGGAGGCGTTCGCGGGCCTGGAGCGTCGGGCCGCCGAGTGGCTCGGCCGCTAGCTGGCCGCGGCCTGCCCGGCGGCCTCGCGCCGCGCCTTGGCAGCCTCGACGGAGGCCTTGAGCGCGGCCATCAGGTCGACGACATCGCCGACGGGGGCTGAGGTCTCCGACGGCGTCGGCGCCTCGGTGCCCGCGAGCTTCGCCTCGACGACCTCGAGCAGGGCCTCGCGGTAGGAGTCGGCGTACGCCTCGGGGTCGAACGTCCCCTCGAGCTGCGCGATGAGGAGCTTGGCCATCTCCAGCTCCGCGTCGGAGATCTTCACCTCCGACGACGGCGCGGCGAAGTCTCCGTCGCGGAGCTCGTCCGGCCAGTACATGGTGTGCAGCAGGAGCAGGTCGTCCTTGGGGCGGATCAGCGCCAACGATTCCCGCTGCCTCAGCGCCACCTTGACCACCGCCACCTTGTCCTCCTTCGCCAGTGCGTCGCGAAGCAGCACGTAGGGCTTCTGGCCGGTGGCCTCGGGTTCGAGGAAGTAGGTGCGCTGGAAGAACGTCGGATCCACCTCGTGCTCGGCCACGAACTGGACCACGTCGACGGTCTTGAGCGTGCTGAGGGGCAGGTTCGCGAAATCCTCGTCGGTGAGGATGGCCATCCTGCCGTCCGCCGATTCGTACCCCTTCGCGAGATCTGAGTACGACACCACCTGGCCGCACTTCTCGCAGATCCGCTGCTGCCTGACCCGGCCCCCGTCCTCGGCGTGCACCTGCCGGAACGAGACGTCCTTGTCCTCCGTGGCGCCGTAGACCTTCACCGGGATCGTCACCAGGCCGAAGGACACCGCTCCCTTCCAGATCGATCGTGGCATGTCACGCCCCTCCTCCGGTTGCGCGTCGGTACTCGACGACGTCGTTCCACAGCAGATCCTGACGCTGCAGCAGGTCCTGCACCTCCGGCAGCTCCCACGCGTCGTCGATGCTCAGGCCCCGCGCCGCGGCGGCGGCGGCGCCAACATCCGCGCCGGGCTCGTCGGCGAACCACGCCGTGATCGACCGCGTCGGACACACCTCCACCACGACCTCGCCGTTCGCGGAATCCTCACCGGGTCGCACCGTCGACGGGTCGACCTCAGCGACGATCACCAGCCGGGTTCCGTGACGGGCGAGGCCCGCCACCGACGCCAGCACCATCGCCGCGTACTCGGCGTCCTCGGCCTCCCGCTCGGAGTAGCCGAGCTCGGCCAGGAGTTCGGGCGTGACGGTGTGCGCCGGACGCTCCCGCAGCGTCGTCGACCCGTCGAGCGCGCCCATGTCGTCGGCCGCGATCGGGATGAACACCAGTTGTCGCTCCACCCGACCAGCCTAGATGCAGCAGGGCGGGAATCGGAGTAGGTTCGACCGCGACATGATGCGCACGCTCGGACTCCTGTTGCTGCCGCCGCTGCTCCTGCTGGCCGGATGCGGCTCCCCGGACGCGGCTCCCGTGACGGTGGACCTCACGGTGACGGACCCGCCTGCGGCCACGCGGACGGTCGACGTGCCGCTCGGGGCGACCCTCACCCTGCGCATCACCACCCCCACCGACGACCGCGTGCACGTGCACGGCTACGAGATCGAGGCCGACCTTCCGGCCGGTGTCGCCACGGACGTGACCTTCGACGCGTCGATGGCGGGGACCTACGAGGTGGAGTCCCACGTGACCGACGCAGTCTGGCTCGATCTGGTCGTGCGGTGATCCCGCTCCACGGCATCGCCTCACGCGGGGATCTCCCGCTGCCGTTCGAGTTGGTCCTGGCGGGTGCCGCCGGCGCGTTGGTGGTCACCTTCTGGGTCGCCCTGTTCGCGTGGCGCACCCCGCGGTTCCGTGATCAGGCCGGGATCGAACTGCCGCGGCTGACCCGCGTCGTCGACTCGCCGTGGTTCTCGCGGCCGCTCCGGATCGCCGTGGGGCTGGTGTGGCTGGTCGCGGCGTTGGCACTGAGCTTCGGGCAGGACCGCATCGACAACCCCGTCTTCGGCTTCGTGTACGTGCTGGTCTGGGTGGGTCTCGTCCCCGTCTCGCTGCTCTTCGGCGGCGTCTACCGGCGCACCAATCCGCTCCGGCTGCTCCTCAGGTTCACGGGGGCGACGGCTCCGCCGGGGAGCCGGCCCGGCGGCTCGCGGCTTCCCGCAGCCGCTGCGCTGCTGGGCTTCCTGTACTTGGAGCTCGTGCAGCCGGACGGTGCGACGCTGCCCGTCCTGCGGGGCTTCGCAGCGGCATGGGTGGCCTGGGTGGTGGCCGGCGTCCTGGTCCGGGGCCAGACGTGGATCGCACGCGCCGATCCGTTCGAGGCCTACGCCTCCGCCATCGCACGTGTCTCCCCCTGGGCCCGCACCCGCAGAGGCGTTCTCCTGCTGGTGAACCCACTGCGCAACCTGGCCTCCTGGCATCCGCCGCGACACCTCGCGGTCCTCGCAGCGGTGCTCCTGGGTGGCACGCTGTTCGACGCCCTCTCCAACACCTCCTGGTGGGTCCGCGCCACGCAGGACCTCGCGGGGTGGGCCGGCTGGCTGGCCGCGACCGCCGGTCTCCTCGGTGCGGTCACACTCATCGGCGCCCTGTTCCATCTCGGCACCCGGCCCTACCGCGGACTCGGCCCCGATCAGCTGGCACCGGGGCTCATCCCGCTGGTGGCGGGCTACGCGCTAGCCCACTACGGCACGATGCTCTACCTCGACGGGCAGCGCACGCTCTTCCGATTCAGCGACCCGCTGGGCCAGGGCTGGGACCTGTTCGGTCTCGCGGAGGCGGCGCCGGCCACGGGGCTCTTCGCGTATCCCACCGCGATCGCCGTCGCCCAGGTGCTCACCATCGTGACGGGGCACGTCGCGGGGGTGCTCGTGACGCACGACATCGCGCTGCGCTCCGGGGAGCAGCGGGTGGCCGTGCACGTGCCGCTGCTGGCGGTGATGGTGGTGTTCACCGTCGGCGGTCTCACGCTGATGTTCGGGGGCTGACCGGCCGAGCTGTTGTCCGCCGGTGCGCGGGTGTTGTCCGGAGCGCCGGAGGTGTTGTCAGGTCGGGGGCAGGTGTTGTCTGGGCCACGCGGGGGCGCGGGGAGCCCGGACGCACGTCACTAGCGTCCACGGCATGAGCCTCCCCAGACCCGTGAGCATCGTGTCCCGCCCAGCGCCGGCGCAGCCGGTCCGCGCGCCGCGCCAGGCGTTGTCCCTGGCCGGCGCCGTCGTCGAGACCATCCTGGGGCGTCGGCCCCTGCATCAGCTCAGACCGCACCTGAGCGGCCACGCCTTCCTCAGCCTGGCGCGCTACGTCGAGGACCCACATCTGCGACGGGCGGCCATCCGCCGCGTTCGCTCCCAGATGCCCACCGAGCGGGCCGTCGAGGCGAGTGTGACGCTCGACCTCGACGGGAGGGCGCTGACGTGCGTGCTCCGCCTGGACGTCCGCCGCGGTGCCTGGCGCTGCACGCATCTGACGGTGTTGACCCCGCTCGGGGCCGTCGCTGCCTAGCTGGTGCGGCCGTGGCAGACCTTGTACTTGCGACCCGAGCCGCAGGGGCAGGGCTGGTTGCGGCCGACCTTCTCGGTGCCGGCGCCGGCCTCGTCGGCCGTGGTGGTGACGTGCCCGGTCTCGTCGGGGGCCGAGTAGTTGAGGTGGGCGTCGGCGTGCCGTTCCAGGCCCTTGGCCAGGGGAACGTCCGGCGCGGGGACCTGGACGGGCGCGCCCTCGGCGTCGCGGACCAGACCGACCTCGAGGGCGGGCTCGGCCGGGCGCACCTGGACCTGCAGGTTGAACAGGAAGCCCACGACCTCCTCCATGAAGGCGTCCATCATGGCGGTGAACATGTCCCCGCCCTCCCGCTGGTATTCGACCAGCGGGTCGCGCTGGGCCATGGCGCGCAGTCCGATACCCTCACGCAGGTAGTCCATCTCATACAGGTGCTCGCGCCACTTGCGGTCGAGGACGGTGAGGAGCACCTGGCGCTCGAGTTCGCGCATGGTCGCCTCGCCCAGCTCGGCCTCCCGCGCGTCGTAGGCACGCAGCGCGTCGTCGACGAACAACTCCACCATCTCGTGCTGCTCGGGCAGGTCCTCGTCGACGACGGCCGGGTCGACGCTCACCGGATACAGGGTTTTCAGTTCCGTGAACATCGTCTCGAGGTCCCAGTCCTCCGGCAGGCCGCTCGTGTGGGCCCGCACGACATCGGCGACGACCCGGCGCACGTTCGCGCGCAGCTGCTCGGAGACGTCGGCGCCGTCGAGGACGCGGCGACGGTCACCGTAGATGGCGTGCCGCTGCCGGTTGAGGACGTCGTCGTACTTGAGGACGTTCTTGCGCATCTCGAAGTTCTGACCCTCGACCTGCTTCTGCGCGCTCTCGATGGACTTCGACACCGACTTCATGTCGATGGGCACGTCGTCGGGCACCTTCATCATGAGCAGCGCCCGCTCCAACAGCTCGGGGCGGAACAGCCGCATCAGATCGTCGCTGAGGGAGAGGTAGAAACGGCTCTCACCCGGGTCGCCCTGGCGGCCTGAGCGGCCGCGCAGCTGGTTGTCGATGCGCCGGGACTCGTGCCGCTCGGACCCGACGACGTAGAGCCCTCCCAGCGCGACGACCTCGTCGTGCTCGGCCTGCGCCTGCTCCTCCAGGGCGGTGAGGGTCTCGCCCCACCGGGCCTCGTACTCGTCGGGCGTCTCGTGGGGGTCGAGGCCCGCCTTGCGCAGCTGCAAGTCCGCCAGGAACTCGGGGTTGCCACCCAGCATGATGTCGGTGCCGCGTCCCGCCATGTTGGTGGACACGGTGACGGCACCCTTGCGACCTGCCTCCGCGACGATGGAGGCCTCCCGCTCGTGATGCTTGGCGTTGAGGACCTCGTGCCGCACGCCGGCGCGCTTGAGGAGACCGGAGAGGAGCTCGGACTTGGCCACCGATGCCGTGCCGATCAGCACGGGCTGACCCGCCTCGTGACGCTCGACGACGTCCTTGACGATGGCCTCGTACTTGGCCTCCTGCGTCCGGTAGATGAGGTCGGGCTGGTCGATGCGGACCATGGGGCGGTTCGTCGGGATCGGGATGACGCCCAGGCCGTAGATCTTCTGGAACTCGGATTCCTCCGTCTTCGCCGTACCCGTCATGCCGGCGAGCTTCGAGTACATGCGGAAGAAGTTCTGCAGGGTGATGGTGGCGAGCGTCTGGTACTCGTCCTTGATCCGCACGCCCTCCTTGGCCTCCAGGGCTTGGTGCAGGCCCTCGTTGTAGCGCCGTCCAGCCAGGGTGCGGCCGGTGTGCTCGTCGACGATGAGCACCTCGTCGCCGGCGATGACGTAGTCCTTGTCCCGCTTGAACAGCTCCTTCGCCTTGATGGCGTTGTTGAGGTACGAGATGAGCGGCGTGTTGGCGGACTCGTAGAGATTGTCGATGCCGAGGCGGTCCTCGACCTTCTCGATGCCGGGGGCGAGGACGGCGATGGTGCGCTTCTTCTCGTCGACTTCGTAGTCGACGTCCCGGACCAGCGTCTTCGCGAGCTTCGAGAAGACCGGGTACCACTCGTGGGTGTCTTCGGCTGGGCCGGAGATGATGAGCGGGGTGCGGGCCTCGTCGATGAGGATTGAGTCGACCTCGTCGACGATGGCGTAGTGGTGCCCGCGCTGGACGAGGTCGTCGCGACGCAGCGCCATGTTGTCTCGCAGATAGTCGAAGCCGAACTCGTTGTTGGTGCCGTAGGTGATGTCGGCGTTGTAGGCGGCGCGGCGCTGCTCGGGGGTCATCGACGCGAGGATCGCCCCGACCTCGAGCCCCAGGAAGTGGTGGATGCGGCCCATCTGCTCGGACTGGTACTTCGCAAGGTAGTCGTTGGTGGTGACGATGTGGACGCCCTCACCGGTCAACGCGTTGAGATAGGCCGGCAGTGTGCCGACCAGCGTCTTGCCCTCACCGGTCTTCATCTCGGCGATGTTGCCCCAGTGCAGCGCGGCCCCACCCATGAGCTGCACGTCGAAGTGCCGCTTGCCGAGCACACGCACCGACGCTTCGCGGACGACCGCGAAGGCCTCCGGCATGATGCGGTCCAAAGACTCGCCGTCGGCGATGCGCGCCCGGAAGGTGTCGGTCTCCCCCCGCAGCTCCGCGTCCGACATGGCCCGGAAGTCCTCTTCGATGGAGTTGACCTGATCTGCCACCTTCTGGAGCTTGCGCAGCTGTGCTCCCGAACCAAGGCCGCTCAGAAAATCCATGACACCCATGAAGAGGTTCCTCACCTTCCGCGTCCACCGCGACGTCCACGGCGATACCGCTGGCCATCCTAACGCCAGCGGCAAAGGGGCGGAGACCGCCGTGCCCCGGCCGGGGGCCGGGGCACGGGGTTGCTCGTCGGTGTCGGACTCAGGAGACGTTCAGGTGGATCACGCCGTAGTTGTAGGCCTTGCGCCGGTAGACCACCGACGGGCGCCCTGTGTCGGCGTCCTGGTAGAGGAAGAAGTCGTGCCCGACCAGTTCCATCTCGTCCAGCGCCTGGGCGAGGGTCAGCGGGGCCGTACTGAACTCCTTCTCGCGCACGACGAGGGGGCCGTCGCCCGTCACGACCAGGCCGGCCACGGAGTGCGTCTCCACGCCGTCGCCGTTGAGGCTCTCGGCCTCGGTGGGGGTCGCGACGACGTCTGGGACGGCCGCGGCCCGGAGCCCACGGTGGGTTTTGCGCCGGTCGGCCGCCTTGCGCAGCTGGCTCTTGAGTCGGTCGAGGGCCGTCTCGAAAGCCTGGACCTTGTCGTTCGAGCGGGCCTCGGCCCGCACGACGGGTCCGCGGCTGCGTAGCGTCAGCTGCACCTCGACGGCGTCTGAGGGGTCCTTGGTCCCCTCGGAGGCATGGAACTCGACCTCGACGCGAATCACCCTGTCCCGCAATCGCTCGATAGTGGCCAGCCGCTCGGTGACCAGTTCCTTCAGCTCGGGATTGATCGTGCAGTGCCGACCTGTGACGACGATGTCCATCGTTCCTCCGTCTGTCGTGGGGCCTGTCGGCCCATCTCGGCCGTGCCCGGTGCCTTCCGGGGCACGGATGGCACAAGCCGCAGGGTCCCCGTTGAACGGGCCTGCGGCTTCTCCATGAATCAACGCTACCCCCATCGAACAACCCTGTCAGGAGCGAAACCAGATCCTCAGGCATAGTCGGCGTCCGCGATGACCGCCGCTCCCACGACGACGACGCCCGCGGCACGCAGCGCCCGGACCGCCTCGCGGAGCGATGCGCCCGTGGTGACGACGTCGTCGACGACCACGACGGGCCGCGGGCTCGGGCGGCCCGCCATCGACCCGGCCAGGTTGGCCGCGCGGGCCTCACGGCCGAGTTCCTCCTGGTCCCGACCCGAAACCGCGCGGACCAGCAGCGTCGCCGTAGGCAGGCCGAGGCGACGGGCGGCTCCCCGGGCCAGCCTGAGCGCGTGGTCGTCGCCTCGGGCGCGCACCGCCGATGGCCGGGACGGGACGGGCGTGAGGATGGTCCCGTGCGGCGGCGAGAGGCCGGCGACGGCGCGGGCGAGCAACTCCGACAACATTCCGGCCAGATGGAGGGCTCCGTCGTCCTTGTAGCGCGGCACGACGTGGTTGAGCACCGGTCGGTAGGCGCAGGCCGCGGTCAGGGGTGTCTCGAGGCCGCGGTCGAGGTGGCGGACTGAACCCTCCAGCGCCTCGAGGCAGTCGCGGCAGAGGCCCCACCCCGGCGCGCGGCACCCGGGGCAGGCCGCACCCAGGAGGAGGTCGGCGGCAGCGTCGATGAATCTGTGCATGGCGTCATGGTGGGCGGCGTCCTCGCCCGGTCACCACTGTCCACAGCCTCAGCTGGCGTAGGCGATGGCGGCGATGTCCTCGGCGAGTCGCGTCCATCGGGTGCGGGCCTCATAGCGCCAGACCGTCCCCGCAGCCGTCCTGGTGGCGATGGCCCCGCCTCCGAGGCGGGCGTTGGCGGTCAGCCCGGCGACGTCGCCGGAGAACGGCCCGAGCTCCTCGACGAGCGAGCCGTCGATCTCGACCGAGTAGACCGAGCGCAGCCCGTCGCTGGTGGCCGCGACCGCGAGGGAGGTCTCCGCCTGCCAGGCCACCGCGGAGACGTCGGTGAGCGACTGCCCGGACGTGTCCACCATGGGCAGCGGCGCCCATCCCGTGACCGTGACGGGCGTCGTCGGCAACACCTGGGCCATGCCCAGCCGGCCGGTGTCGTCTGACCCGACGAGGAGGGCGATCCTCGCCCGGGCCGGTGACACCGCGAACTCCAGGACCTCCAGTCCCACGGGCAGATCGAGGGACACCAGCTCGACAGAGCGCTGCCGGTCCACCGTCAGCAGCACGGGGCGGCCGGAGGGTCCGTCGGCGAGCAACCAGAGGACCCCCAGCGAGAAGCTGGGCGACCTGAGGTTCGTGTAGCCCGTCTCCACCCGGGTGAGCTCGGACCCGGGGGCCCCGACGGCCAGCACTGTGCGGGAGTCGTCGATGATGGCGGCCTCGCCGTCCAGGGACACCGCGATGTCGGCGACAGGCAGGTCGACGTTGCGCCATCGCTCGACCTGGCCGTCGCCCGTCAACCGGCCGGGGGCGCCGTCGTCGACGGCGAAGAGATCGACCGAGGCGGCCCGGGACAGGATCTGGTAGCCCTGCTGCCCGGCGAGCTCGAGCACCCCGTCGGCACGGCTCCCCGGCAGGATGAACGGAACCCCGTCGTTGGTGACCACCAGCCCTGTGGCGCGGGGGATGGCCGTGAGCGACCACATGAGTTGGGCCCCCAGCCTGCGGCGCGCGTCGTCGCCGAGCCGCTCGGACAGGCCGGCCAGGTCCACGGTGACGACGCCGTCGGAGTTGAGGCTGGCTCCGGCGGCCCCCAGCCTGACTCCGTTGGGCAGCGCGTTCGACACCGCCTGGGCGACAGTAGGCGACGGGCCCGCGAGGAGGGCCTCGACGATCGCCTCCGGGGTGACGCGGGTCTCCGGCAGGTGGATCGGATCCGGCACCACGTGCCCGCCGGCCCGGGCCAGGTAGTACAGGGTGATCCGCTGGTAGTAGCGCTCGAAGATGTAGCGGGTGAGGAGCAGCCCGGGTGGTGGCGCCGCGATGCGCCACTCCCCGTCGAGCTCCGTGAGCGTGAACTGGTGCACGAATGGCGCGGCGGCGGCGGTGTAATGCCCGTGCAGGTCCAGCGTGCCGAGCCGCTGGCCCGTCAACGAGGCCATCTCGCCGTCGCCGGTGACGGTGGCGTCGACGACGGTGGCCGACGCGGGGTCCCACTCCTCGGCGGCGGCCGGGGTCAGGTACTGGCGGGCGACGGCGTAGTCACCCTCCGGCGCGGCCATGGCCTGGAGGAAACCCTCGACGAGTCGCGCGGGCGCCACCCCTGCCTCGGGCGGCTGCGGGGCGATGTCGATGCCGCGGGGCTGGGTGGAGACCGGCACCTCCTCGATGGGGCCGGCCGTGGGGATCCCGGTGCATCCGGCGGACAGCAGCACCAGCAGCGTGATCAGAGCTCCGAGCGGTCTCATCTGCCGACCTCCAGCTGATCGTCGTCGAGGGGGATGACGGGCAGGGGCGACGCGGACAGATCGTGCTCCGGATCGCGCGGCACGGTGAGCCGGAACTGGGCGCCGCGGCCGGGCCTCCCCCAGGCCGTGAGCCAGCCTCGGTGCAGCCGGGCGTCCTCCATGGAGATGGCCAACCCGAGCCCGGAGCCACCGACGATCCGGGTTCTGCTGGGATCGGCCCGCCAGAACCGGTCGAACACCCGTGCGGCGTGCTCGGCCTCGAAGCCCACGCCGTGGTCGCGGACCGTGACGGCGACGGCGTGCTCATCGGCCGCGACCACCACATCCACCGGCCTGCCCTCCGCGTGCTCGATCGCGTTGGTGATGAGGTTGCGCAGGATCCTGCGGATCCGCCGCGAGTCGACCATCGCGGTGGTGTCCCGGCCGCGCCGCTGCAGGCTGAGGGGGACCCCTGCTGCCTCAGCCATCGCCCGCGCGGCCGCGACCTCCGACTCGACCAGCGCCGCGACGTCCATGTCCTCGAGCGTGAGCACGGCGGCGCCCGCGTCGAACCGGGAGATCTCCAGCAGGTCGGCGAGCATCGCGTCGAAGCGCTCGATCTCGCTGTGCATCAGCTCGGCGGAGCGGGCGGTGAGCGGATCCAGCGCGTAGCGGGAGTCGTGGATCATGTCAGAGGCCATCCTGATGGTGGTCAGGGGCGTGCGCAGCTCATGGGACACGTCGCTGACGAACCGCTGCTGCAGCGTCGAGAGGGTCTCCAGCTCGCGGATCCGCTGCTGCAGCTGGGCCGCCATGCGGTTCATGGACTTCGCCAGGCTCGCCAGGTCGTCGGTGCCGCGCACGGCCATCCGCTCGCCCAACTCCCCCGACGCCAACCGCAGCGCCGTCTGACTGGCCCGGCGCACCGGTCGCACCACCTGGTGCGTCACCAGGTAGGCGACGAGGGCGAGAGCCGCCGCCAGAGCCACACCGGTCCCGGCCACGGCGCCCTGCAGGACGCGGAGCGTCTGGGTCTCCGTCGTCATGGGGAAGATGTAGTAGACGGGATACCGCTCCCCCGTCGCCCCCACGAGCGCGGAGCCGATCGCCCAACCGGGCTCGGGAGCCACCCCGGGATCGGTGAAGACGACCTGGGTCGGCGTCACGAACATCCCCTCCGACGACTCCACGCGCTCGACGAGATCGGTGGGAACGGACTCGGAGCGGATGCCGGTGGACACCAGGCGTGACGTGGGGCCCTCGATGACCACGCGGTACTGGGCGGCCTGGGCGTCTGCCAGGTCGGCCAGGCGGTTGAGCGCCTCGTGGACGGCGACGCCCCGGTTCTCCGGGCTGCGCAGCTGGGCCTGCATGAACGCGTACACGCCGGCCGCTTCGTTGAGCGACGCGCTCTTCTTGGCGGCCACGACGCCCGCCGTCGCCTGCTGGAGCAGGACGACGCCAGCGAGGACCATGAGGAGCATCGACAGACCCAGAGTGGAGATGAGTACCCGCAGCGGCAGCGACCGCCACCACAGTCGGCGCACCCCGCCCTGGGTCCTACGCCCTCGGCTCACCGGCCCGGTACCCGATTCCCCGCACGGTGACGACGATCTCGGGGTGTTCCGGATCCTTCTCCACCTTCGACCTCAACCGCTGCACGTGGACGTTGACCAGCCGCGTGTCCGCCGAGTTGCGGTAGCCCCACACCTCGTCGAGGAGCGCCTCGCGGGTGAAGACATGTGACGGCCGCTTGGCCAGCGCGAGCAGCAGATCGAACTCCAGCGGCGTCAGCGACAGCTGCATACCGCCGCGCCGCACCGCATGGGAGGACACGGAGATGGTCAGGTCCCCGATGGTGAGGGTGTCGGCGCCCGACTCCTCCTGCGAGCGACGCAGCCGGGTGCGGATCCGGGCCACCAGTTCCTTGGCCTTGAACGGCTTCGCCACGTAGTCGTCCGCGCCGGCCTCGAGGCCCGCGACGACGTCCGCGGTGTCGGACTTGGCCGTCAACATGACGATCGGCACGCCGGACTCGGCGCGGATGTCGCGGCAGACCGCGACACCGTCGCGGCCGGGCAGCATGAGGTCGAGGAGCACGAGATCGGGACGCGCCTGCCTGAACTCGGCGACGGCGGCGTCGCCCGTGGAGCAGCGGACCGTGTCGAAGCCTTCCTGCCTCAACACGATCTGCAACATCTCCGACAGCGCCGCGTCATCGTCGACGACGAGGATGCGCGCCTTACCTCTCGGGTCGCTCACACCGATCTCCTCTTGCGTTCGCGTCCATGGTAGCCAGCCACGACGCCGTGACAGGCCAATGCCTAGTTGAGCGCCGGTTCGTCGGTCCAGGTCGACCACCTGCCCGGCGCGCCACCGACGCGGCGCAGGACCCGGCGCCAGAGACCTTCGGGGGTGCCGAAGACGTCTTCGGCGTGCGCGGTCGTCCGGAACCACGATCCGCGGATCAGCTCGTTCTCCAGCTGTCCGGGTGACCATCCGGACAGCCCGACGAACAGCCGCAGCTGGTTGAACGACGACCCGACGAGCTCAGGGGGGAAGTTGAGGTCGACGACGCCGATGTGCGGAGCGATGGCCTGCCACCCTGGTGGCGGGGCCGTCGGCGTGGCCGGCTCTCCGAGCGCAACGACCACGTCGGGGTTGACGGGGCCGCCCTCGAACAGCGCCACTGGCGGACTCATGTGGTCGCGGAAGGCCTCGTGCACCCCCGAGACCGGCAGCTCCGACAGCCGCGTCAGGCAGACCCCGATGGTGCCCTGAGGGTTGTGTTCGAGCAGCAGGATGACGGACTGGTCGAAGTAGCCGCCGCGCCCGGGCTGCGTGGCCACGAGCAACTGCCCGGCGGCGATCGCTCCCGTGTGCATCACGAGACCCACTCTATCCGCCCGGAACGACGACGCATTCGTCCTCGGCGGGACGCGGGAAGCCGGCGCCCCCGCACCAGCTCAGACCGGACGCTCTCCCCGCGTCAGCCTCTCGACGATGGTGTGGAGGCGCGCGGCCCGCGTCTCCGGGCGGCGTGCCAGAGCGATCCAGCCCAACGCCTGCTTCCGGACGCTCGGTGGCGATGCCTTCCAGGCGCCGCGAACTGCCGGATCAGCGTCCAGGGCTGCTGCAAGCTCAGCCGGTTCCTCCAGCGCCTCCACGGAGTCGAACACGGTCCACATCCCCGTCGCCTTCGCCCGCTCGATGGCGGCGAGACCGGCAGGTTGGAGGCGACCCTCGCGCGCAAGCTCGGCCACGCGCGCCTTGTTGGAGGCGGCCCACGGGCTGTTCGCACGCCGCGGCGCCATCCACTGCATCGCACGCTCCTCGTCGAGCACCTTCACCTGGCCGTCGATCCAAGCCCAGCAGAGCGCCTCGCGGACGAGGTCCTCATACGGCACGGCGGTCCGGCCCGAGCGGGCGCGCCAGCCCACCACCCAGACACCCTCGCGACGGGTATGGTTCGCCGCGAGCCAGTTCCGCCAGTCCTCCAGCGTCGCCGGGTGGAAATGCTCTGCATCCGTCACCATGCTGTCATCCTGCTGGCGACGAGGGGCGCGGCACAAGATCCTCCGCGACCCGGAGCCCCGCGGTCACTGCGTCGGACCCCAACCCGGCTCCAATTGCTTGTATCTCCCCTGGACGCATGCCTACATTGCCAAGGATCACAAGGAAACGGAGGCGATCATGATCCTGACCACACGACACCTACGCTCCGTGGCACTCGCGGTGGCGTCGATCGGGGCGATGGTCGTGGCCGGCGGGTCGGCCAGTGCCGCAGGAGCGATCCCTCTCAACGGGGGACAGGAGGCTCCCGCCCCGCTGAACCACGGCGCACGGGGCTGGTTCAGCTACGAGGTGTCGGGAACTGAACTGTGCTACACGCTCTCCGTCTCCGGACTGTCCGCCCCCGCGGCAGCCGCCCACATCCACGTAGGGCCTCGCAATACGCCGGGACCCGTCGTCGTCCCACTGATGGTCGAGAACACCACCACCTTCGAGACAGCCGGATGCGCTGTCGTCGAGGCCTCGCTCCTTGAAGCAATCGGGGAGAACCCGCGCGCGTACTACGTCAATGTGCACACGCCCACCAATCCGGCCGGCGAGATCCGTGGCCAGCTGAAGTGACCAGCCCCGGGCGGTCCGACAACGTATAAAGGGGCCGTCAGCGAACTGAATCGCCCCAGGTTTCGTGCCGCTCTCATGTGGGGAGCAGCTCTTGGTTGGCAGCATCCGCATCGAAGGGGTGCCGTCGCCGGGCTGCGGAGGCTGCAGCGGCATGGCGGGTGTGGGCCGTGCGGCCTGGCCAGGCCTCCCAGTCAGTCAGCGCGGTGTTCCAAGAACTGCTGCCCACAAACACGGACCGGCTGGCCCCGCACGCTGAGGGTAAGGGCGGCATGTCGCGAGGGTACGCACATCGGCTGCGAGATCGGCATGTGTTTGCTAGCCGAGGCTCGAGATTCGCGGCGGCCTACGAGTCGATCGCTCCGGTGGTCTGGCACGTATGCGGCACGGGCCCAGCATCGGCTTCCCCAATGCGGTTCCGACTGAGCCAAAGACCTCGGCGGGTTTGACAGGATTCGAACACGTCAGCCACCGCTGAACGTTCGTCGTCCTGCCCGTTCGGCGAACCGGTCAAGCGCCGAGAGCAGGCCTGGGACGGTCCAGACCCTGACGCCACCGATCGGCTTCTCGACACGTAACACCCCGGTCGCGACCAGACGGTCAAGGATTCGGTAAACGCTGGGCACCGGTACTCCAAGATCGGCCACCATCTCGGCGGTAAGCGCCGGCTCGCCCGAACACAGATCCGCGACCTTCATCAGATTCGCAGTCCGCCGGTCAGCCGTGGCCAGAATGCGGTCGCGGAGATCGTTGATGTCAGAACGCAGGATGTTCGCATTCTCCATGGCCCGACGACTGGCCTCGACGAAGGCTTCCACGATGGGCACAAGGTCTCCGCGCCGGTAAGCGGTCAGCGCCGCGAAGTACTCCCCCGTGTCCGCCAGCAGGCCCGAGGAGATCGGCACCGTCATCCGCGGAGACACCCCACGATGCCGAAGAATCGACGACACGAGAGCCCGACCGGTTCGCCCGTTGCCATCGGTGAACGGATGAATGGTCTCGAACTGAGCGTGCGCGATCGCGGCCTGCACCATGGGCTGCAGATCGGTACGGCGCGCGAACACACACAGATCATCGATCGCGGACTCCACCTGGTCATGCGAGGGCGCCACGAACGTGGCGGTCACCGGGGACCGGCCCCCGACCCACACGCTCTGGTCGCGGAACCTGCCGGCATTGGCCGGGTCGTCCCCGCCATTGAGACGCTCATGCATTGCCCTGATCGTGTTCGGGCTGATCCTGTCGGCCAGCTCGATCGCTGCCCGCATCGCGTCGGTGTTGGCCGCGATCATCACCGCGTTGGCTCCGGTCCTGCCGCCCAGCGACGCCAGTGCGATCGCCCGCGCCCCGGCGGTCAGGTTCTCGATCTGCGAACTCGAGGCGGACTCGGTGCGCAGCAGGACCGACGCGAACGGGACGCCCCAGGACGCCGATTCGGCGTCGAACGCCCGGATGTCTGCACAGACCTGGTCCGCTTCGCCCGCCAGCGCCGGATCCACGCGTGGTGCGAGGTCGCCGATGACCGCGGGAACCGCAAACCGGAAGGTGCCCCGGTTCAATGCACGCTGGCGCCTGCTGGCAGCCGGATCATCGGCGTGCCACGTCGCCTCGATGTATCCGACACCCGGCCAGGCGTCCCAGGTCTCCATATGCTCCACGTCCTCCTAATGAGAGAATCATAGCCGCATATTCTCATTAGACGCCCTGTTGAGAGACTAACAGCATCCATTCTCACTAGCGCCCTGAGAGTAGGTCCCTGGCTCGAGCCATGAACTGTCAGTGGAGGCGCGAAAGCTGACCGACCGCCGGGATCCGACTGAACTGGCGGTCGAGGTTCTTCACGCGGACCCTGATCAGTCGCGCGCCATGCCGGGCCGCGGGAAGATCCCTCGACGAGATGCTGCGACGCAGCGCGTCGACGCGACCTGGACGTCGCTGTGGCCGCCGAAGGTGAGGAGTTCCTCCGTGGTGGCCCCGGCGCCCGCGATCATCGTCAGGGCAGAATGGCGCGAGCCATGCCACACGAATCCTTTCGGGACGATCGGGCGGCCGGCGGCCGTCAGCTTGGCGTCGGCCGCTTCGATCGCCTTGGCGAAGTGGTTCCGCAGCACTTTCGGATGCAGGTACTGCATGCCGCGGGGGCTCTCGGGAACAGCGGTGCGTCGGCTGCGTCAGCGACCCGAGCAGTGAGCTGCGCGTCGAGGACTGCCCTCAGCTCAGAGTCCGGGGCCAGTGGAAGCTCGCGAATGCCTTCTTTGGTCTTGGGCGTGTCGAGCACGAGCCCGTTGCCCCGGCTGATCTGCTCTCTGGTCACGACCTGGCCCGAAGCCTCGGCGCGCTTGACCGCCGCGTGGAGACACGTCGTGCCCGCAGGTGACGCGGACCTGGTAGAGCCTCACGTCGCGGCCATGACGTGTCCGATGCGCCCGCCAGGGACACGCCCTTGTTCAGCAGCCCTGCAGGCATGTGGAGATCCAGGAATCCGATCCGAGCCCGCAGTACCCAGGTACCGTCTCTCTCCATGGGAGTGCCCACCTGGGCCCTGCTGTGCGACCAGCGCTCACCGCGCAACATGGCTCTGACAAGGAAAAAGGGGCCGTCAGCGAACTGACGGCCCCAAGGGGTGGAGGTGCTGGGAAACTATTCAAACCCGGATCCCCGCCGGATAGGCGTGATCTCGCGTCTCAGGGCGGCTACCCCGGTCGAGACACCTGCCGGGAATCCAACCCGACAGACGGTGCAACCGCGGGCAAGTCGGATGCAGAAGCTGCGTCCCGACCAGATCGCAGAGCTGGTCGCCGCCTACCAGGAGGGCGACACGACCTACGTGCTGGCTCGGCGCTACGGCGCCAAGCGAGAGACCATCTCCCGGCACCTTGAGGAGGCGGGCGTCGCCCGCCGGGGCGGAGTCAAGCGCCAAGACGACTCGGCCGACCAGATCGTCTCCCCTGCCAAGATCCGCGACTGGGCTCGAACGAACGGCTACCAAGTCAGCGATCGCGGGCGAATCCCGGCGCCGATCAAACAGGCGTGGTTGGCAGCCCGCCAGCGTGGACTCACGGGTCGTGTCGGAGCTCGCCGATAGAGTCCTGACTACCTGCGGACCGAGAGGGGGCAACGGTGGCGCTCACGACGTCGCTCGCGGGACGAGTGCGCAACACGAACCTCCCCAAGAGCCATTCGCTACTCCCCCTGCTGGAGGCTGTTATCAACGGTCTCCAAGCGATCGACGTGCGCTTCGGCGACGACATGAGCCAGGGACACCTTCGAGTCATGATCGAGCGAAGCGGGCAGGAAGAGTTCGACTTCGAGCCCACCGGCCCCGGTCGTGTGGCGCTGAAGCCGATCACGGGCTTCGTCGTCGAGGACAACGGCGTCGGCTTCACGCCGGACAACATGGACTCCTTCGAGACCCTGGACACCGACTACAAGGCGAACCTTGGCTGCCGTGGTGTTGGCAGGCTGCTGTGGCTCAAGGCGTTCGACAAGGTCTCCGTCCGCAGCGCCTACCTGGCTGACGACGGAGAGCTGTGCGCGCGGCAGTTTAGGTTCTCCATTGCTGGCGAAGTTGAGCACACCGAGACTCCCGACAACCTCAGCGATGCCGGTACCGCCGTTCACCTGGACGGGTTCAAAGAGGCCTTCCAGAAGAGTGCGCCGAAGTCAGCCGACGCCATCGCTCGCGAGGTCTTCGAGCACTGCATCTGGTACTTCCTCCGCCCCGGCGGTGCTCCGGACGTGAGCATCGTCGACGACGAGGTCGTCTCGCTCAACAGCCTGATGGAGGATTTCGTCTTCTCCGAGCTGCCTTTGACGACGGTCGAGGTCAAGGGTCAGAAGTTCGAGATGGCGAACCTCTGCCTGAAGTCGTCGACCCGTAACCCCACGCCGCGGCTGTACTGGTGCGCCGCGAACCGCCTGGTCATGGAAGAGAACCTCACCGGGAAGATCCCCGGGTTGTACGGACGGCTCAAGGACAAGACCTCAGCCGAGTTCGCCTACGCCTGCTACCTCTCCTCCGACTACCTCGACTCGCACGTGCGGGCCGACCGCACGGCCTTCGACATCAGTGAACGAATCCCCGGAGCGACCCTCGAGGACGACATCTCGATCGAGGACATCCGGACGGGAGTGCTCGACGCCATCGAGGAGCTCCTGGCCGACTCGCTCACCGCGGCGCGCGAGGAGGGCAAGGCCCGAGTCAGCGAGTTCGTGAGCAACCGAGCGCCCCGGTACCGACCGGTGCTGGCACGACTGGATCCTCTCGGCGTGACCGTGGACCCGTCGATCAAGGACCAGGACCTTGAGCTCGTCCTGCACCGACACCTCCAGAAACTGGAGGCCGACGTCATCGAGCAGGGTCACGCGGTCTTCGCCGAGGCTGACACCACGACACCCGAGGTCTACCAGGCGCGCCTGAACGAGTACCTCCAGACCGTCACGGACATCAACCAATCCGATCTGGCGGCTTACGTCTCACGACGGCGGGCGATCCTTGACGCCCTCGGCAAGCTCATCCGATCCAACGAACTCGGCAAGTACTCCCGCGAGGACGCCATCCACTCGCTGCTCATGCCGATGCGCACCGACTCCAACGAGATCGGCACCGACGCCTCGAACCTGTGGATCATCGACGAGCGACTGGCCTTCATGACTACCTCGCCTCGGACAAGACACTCAAGAGCATGCCGATCACCGGATCCGACTCCGCAAAGGAACCCGACATCCTGGCGACACGACTCGTCGGCTCCCCTGGATCCCCGGTGCTGGCAGCCGAGGGCGAGACGCTGCCCTTGCCCTCGATCGTCGTCGTCGAGATCAAGCGACCGATGCGGAACGACGCCTCGGAGGACAAGGATCCGATCTAGCAGACGCTCGACTACGTGAAGCGCGTACGCAACGGCGGAGTCATGACGGCGTCGGGGCGTCCGATCCCGGCCTCGAAGGACCAGCCCGCCTTCTGCTACGTGCTGGCCGACCTCACAACCACAATGGTCAGCCGGTGCGAGTACGCCGGGCTGCGCCCGACCCACGATGGCATGGGCTACTTCGGCTTCAACGAGCCGCACAAGGCCTATATCGAGGTCATGTCCTTCGACCGGCTCGTGAACTCGGCCACCGAACGCAACCGCGCTTTCTTCGACAAGCTCGGGCTGCCATCCACGTAGCCCGGAGCTGAGCGAGAAGCCGGTTCCCTGACAGGCACTTCTACTCGGATTCGAGCTCGAAGAACACCTCGGCCTGCCGACGGATCAGCGCGAGCTTCTTGGCGATCGGGCTGTGGTTGGCGTAGCCGAGCCGCTCAGCGATCTCGTGCTGGCGGTAGCCGCTGGACAACAGCACCACGATCTCGCGCTGCTGGCTGTCGAGCAGGGCAAGGAAGTCGCTGGTCACCAGCTTGCCGAGCACCTCACTCTCCGGGCTCTGAACCGGGATCGTATCGGTCAGCTCGACGAAACGTACCTGGACCTTGTTCCGCTTACGGTAGAGCTTGCGCTCGAAGTCCTCTCGTGCGTTCGACCACTTCGTGGAGAAATCATCGGCGACCCGGTGGCTGCGGACTGCGTCAAGGATGCCTCGGAGACGACCGGTTGCGTCGGCCGCCTCGACGGTCTCGGCAACGACCTCAGCCGCCTCCTCCTCGCCCATCCAGATCGGGCCACCCATCCGAGGGTTGCCGGTCACGCTCCCTCCAGAACGCTGCCGTCGACCAGGGTGACCGGACCAACGACCTTGCCCTTATCGACCTCGGGGAACGTTCGCAGGATGTCCTGGATGACGTCCGTGACGGGCGGCACCCAGAAGTCCAGGTTGTGAGCCAGTAGCCGGATCGGATCGTCCTTCGAGAAGGCCGACAGCCTCGAGCCGGAGTTGAGGTGCGGCCAGACAGTCCAGGCCCAGGCCTTGGCGAGCCGGTCACCGAAGTCGGGAGTGAGGAACCGACCGACGTTGCTGTGGTCGGCGAGAAACGGCCACTGGCCACGACGGAGCAGCGGCAGCCCGAAGCGGTCGAGCGTGGCCTTCGGGAGCAGGTGGAAGAGAGCCTCGTACTCGAAGTAGTGCGACTCCGTGCGGGGCACCAGGATCGTGTTGATGTCGCCCAGGTCGGCAAGCTCGGCGATCGGCGCGGGCAGGTCATCCTCATCGAAGAACCGACGACGGAACTGCGCCGCCTCCCAGAGCATGTTCCACATCCCGACCTGGCCGGCCATCTCCAGGTTGGGCTGGTCCATCTCGATCGCCACGTAGTCGGGCAGCTCGGGCTCGACCGGACGAATCACGCCACCGAACAACATCCCGGCGGACATGTTGTAGAGCGACGGGTACTCGTCGGGCGTCGCCTTGCCCGGCGGCACGAACGTCTCCTCGCGCTGCCAAGCCTCGATCTCGGCAGTGGTCGGTTCGCGCTCGTCCTCGACCAACCGTCCCGTGTCCTCTTGCATCTGCGTCATGCCCTACCTACGACAGTTCGGCCGAGAATTGTTCCTACCGCTCAGTCGCCTGGCCGGATACGGTTCTGGGTGAGACGGTCGATCACCTGGCTCGGCAGGCAGCCGTTCTCGGTCATGACCGACCGCACGTGTTGCTTCTGAGCCTGCTCGGAAGCGATGCCGACCGCAGTGGTCAACAGGTCGCCCCAGACGACCGCGACATCGCTCCCAATCTCCTCGACTGTGCTGGGCGACGCCAGGTGGACGTTGGGGTTCGCCGCTGGGGCGTGCTGCGGATCGACCGACAACTTGTCCGACACGATGATCGCGGGGCTACCCGCTGGCGGGTTGTCCATGCCCCGGTCGGCGGCGAGCTGGTCGAGCTGGGTGTTGGCCTGGCGGACGTCCTTGAGCGGCAGCAGGCCGTCGTCGTGCTCCTCAGACTTGGCCTCGATCGTCATCCACATGGCGGTGCCCCAGACCCAGTCCGAGTCGCACCGCCCCTGGCCCTTGGGCTTGGAAGCCTCGGCTCCGAGGAAGGACCCGAGCGTCGTCAGGCCACATTCGTACCGGGTCGCCTCATCCTGAGCGAGCGCCTCCTGCATCTCAGTCAGGGCGGCGTTGATCTTGTTCGGCTTGAGCTGGCCGCGCAGTCGCGCCACAACGGCGTTGACCGCCACTACATCCATGGGCACGAGCGGAACCTCTTCGGCACCAGGCAGGTCCCGCATCTCCTTCAGCCAGGTGGCCCTGTTGCCGGCGAGAGCTGCTTCGCGAACAAGCTGCCGAGCTCGAGCCCGCTGCGTCTCGTCCTGAGCTCCCAGATGCAGCCATACCCCAGCGATGTAGAGCAGCAGACCTCGGTAGCCCCGGGTCGCCTCCGGCCCGACATGGGGCACAGCTTCCTGCAGTTTCTCGCTCGCCCCGAGCCAGTCCCCGCCGAACGCCAGCTGCCACGCCTCGACCTCCAGAGCAGCAGCCTTGCCGAGGGCGTCGGCAGCCGGAGGCTCGACCTTGACTGCGTCCTGGCGAAACTCAGCGACTGCGGGCTCACCCTGTTCACGCCAATCCGCTTCGTGCTCAAGGAACATCTCGACGTTCTCGATGACCTCGTCTGGATCTGCACCCTTGCTGTTCTGCCAGCCGAACTCCACCTCAGCCTGCAGCTCAGGCTCGAGCGCCTTGAGGTTCTCGGGCCGAGAGAAGTACTTCATGATGTCCGAGCCGAGAACGACGACCACGGCATAGTCGTTGGGGCCACGGGTACAACGACCAGCACCCTGCACGATGCGCGTCCGAACTCGCTCCGCGAGGGCAGCGTTGGCCTCGGCCCGCTCGCTCAGGAACTTCTCCTGCAGGCCGACCGCATCGGGCTTGCCACCAAGCACCACAATCCGGCAGGCGGTACCCGGGAGATCCAGACCGTCGTAACGGTTGGCCAGCCCCAGGACGCCGGTCGCAGCACTCGCGAAGGCATCCAGCCCCTGCTGCTCCAGATCGTCACGCCCCAGGACCGGAACACCGTCGCCCGCCAACGCCTTGGCCGCCGCCTCAGTGTTGGCGACGCTCTCCTGACTGAGCACCAGCGCCTTGTCGGTCAGCCCGATGATCCGCTTGGTCAGCCCCGCCGGGTCGTTGCCCTTGACGATGTCCGGGAAGACGAACAGGCGGCGACCAGAGCGCGGCGGCGTCTTGGTCGGTAGCGGCATCCGGACGATCTCCCGTCGACCGAAGGCGCGCTCCAGCTCACCACCGGAGCCGAGCGTCGCCGACAGGTAGATGCGCTGCTCGGCGCGCGCGAACACATGGTTCTCGAAGGTCGGCGGGATCATCGGGCGGATCTGGATGCCGCCGTAGGACAGGTAGACACAGCACGACGCCAGTCCCGCCCGGATCATGGCGACCTTGTAGGAGTACGGCGTCGGCAGGGCCGCCAGGGCCGCGTCGAGCTTTGCCAGCGCCGCGGGGTCGACAGCCGGGAGGATCAGGCGCACCTGATGGTGGGCACCGGGATCGGGCTGGCCTTCCAGACGCTGGATGAGCAGACCAGACAGGAACGGCTTCAGCGACTCGAGGATGGCCAAGTAGGCAGCCTGGTCCTCGTGGCGCCGGATGTTGATCGCGTACTCGTTGCCGACAAACTGCTCGCCTGCGTGGGCGTCGTCGAAGAGCAGCAGACGGGGCTCAGGAATCTTCGGGCTGCTGTTGAAGATCGAGCTGTAGGTCGTGATGCCGATTGCCTCGCCACCCTCGACCGAGGCCTCGTCGATGGGGTCCCAGTCACGAGCGCGACCGACCAGGACTCCTACTGGAATGCCCTCACGCTGTGCCGTCCCTGCCACCTGGCGTGCGAGCTGCTTGGTCGGGGTGGCGTAGATGACCGGACCCTCGGCCTTGCCACGCACCCACTCGCCGATTAGCAGACCAGGCAGCGTCTTGCCCGTGCCGGTCGGCAGTTCGAGTGCCAGATCGGAAGTCTTCTGGTGGCTTTCGGCGTAGGCACGGATGACGTCACCCTGGTGCAGCCAGAGTGACGGAACGGCCTCGGTAGTCCGCGGCAGCGTCCCGTTGAGGTACAGCTCCTCCGGCGACGGGAACTGCTGAGCCGCTCGCTTGGTCTTGCCCTGAAAGGCCATGTCAGGCTTCCATCTCTCGCCGACCCTGGCCGGCGCTTTCGGTGGCGTGCTGGCTTTGCCGTTCCAGATCCCGCCAGTTGGGCACCAGGGCGGTCATCATGGCCTTGAACTGCTTGCCGTGGTCGCGGTACTTGAGGTGGAGCAGCTCGTGGACGATGACATAGTCCTGGAGGTCCTCGGCCTCGGTGGCGAGGTCGTCGGCCAGCGTCACGACGCCGTCGGGCGCACACGAGCCCCACTTGCCGGGTAGGCGCTTGATCTGGACCTGCTCCGGGTTGACCTTGAGCTTGACGGCCCAACCCATGGCGCGCCGGCGAAGCTGCTGCTCGGGGTAGAGCGACGACTTGGTGGCCATCAGCTCGCCTGCTCCAGCACCTGCATGATCCGCTCAATGACACCCGCACGGTCGTCCTTCGACAGAGCCAGCAACGGCTTGTACAGACTTGCCCGCAGCCGCCGACGCTCGTCAGGGTTCTCGCGCCAGCTCGGGAACTTGGCCAGCACCGACTCGATCTCGCGCAACGGTGCCATGCCGTCAAAGCCGGCCTTCTTCGCACCGTCGTCGATGGAGATGACCCAATAGACGGCGAAACCCAGGTCGGTCAGGCCGGACTCCTTCGCCTTCTGGCGGGCGGCCTCCTTCTCCTGCGCCAGCGCCTCCAGTTCGACCATAGCGGCCAGACCAGTGACCTTACGGTCCTCGAGATCCTGCAGGACGCGGTCGGCACGCTCCTTGATGCTCTGGAGCACCACAGCGCCGGCCGAGTGTTCCTCGATCTCCTTCTTCAGGCCACGGAGCAGGTTGTAGACCTTGCCTTCGTCCGGCCCCTCTTCCTCCTTGAGCTGCGCGAGCGTCTCGACGTCAAAGGTGACGACCTTCGAGAAGCGACCGAGCCCCTCCTGGGTCGCGGAGTCCTCGATCAGCTTCCTGGTCTTGTGCTCCAGGTCGCCGAGGAAGCCGCCCGACTCGGTGTAGTTGGCCCGCACCGCGGCGTAGAGCTTGGACAGATCCTTGTAGGTCTGGATGTGGTCACGAAGGCCGGGGTCAGGCGACAGGATCTCCCACAGCCGCTCGATGTTCTTGTAGACCTCGTAGAAGACCTTGCGAGCCTCCGGGTCGAGGAAGCGTCCGTAAACCGAGGCCTCCAGCTGGGCATCCGGCGTCGTGGAGCCGTCCGCCTGCAGGTACTCAGTTGCCGCTGCCGTGATCTTCATCTGCAGGTCGACCATCAGCACGTCGAGGTCTTCCAGCGCCCCCTCTATAGACGCCGAGTCGAAGTTGAGAGCCTTGGTCAGGTTCTTGAAGATGCTCACGAAGTCGACGACGAGGCCGACCTTCTTGCTGACGTTGTCGCTGTCGATGTACGGCCGGTTGACCCGCGCCAGCGACTGCAGCAGGACATGGTTGCGCATCGGCTTGTCGAGATACATCGCGTAGAGCACCGGTGCGTCGTAACCGGTCAGCAGCTTGTCGGTGACGATCAGGATCTTGGGCTCCTGGTCGGCCTTCTTAAAGGCCTTCCGGACAGCCTTCTCCTTGTCGTCCGACAGCTGGAGTTCGGCCACGGTCGGGCGATCGACGACGTCATTGACGTTCTTGGAGTAGACAACCTCCGACCACTCGGGCGGCAGGTATCGATCCAGCGCCCGCTTGTACTTGGCGCAGGTCTCGCGGTCGACAGCCACCACGAAGGCCTTGTAGCCGAGTGGCAGGACGTTCTCCTTGAAGTGCTCAGCCACGAACTTGGCGACCTGGTCAACCCGGTCCTCCGCCCCAAGGAAGGCACGAAGGTCTACCGCCCGCTCCAGCACCTTGTTGAGCTCGTCGACGTCGGTCACGTCCTCCTCTTCGGCGAGGGCGTAGAACTGCGACTCCAGATCCTCCTCAGGCAGGCGCATGGTGCTGGGCGCCAGCTTGTAGCGGATGGGCAGGGTGGTCTCGTCCTCGATCGACTCGATGATCGAGTACTTGTCGAGGAAGCCATCCGGATCCTGGCGACCGAAGATCTTGAACGAGCCAGAGCCCGCCTTGGAGTCGCCGACCGGCGTACCCGTGAACCCGATGATCGTGGCGTTCGGGACAGCGGCCATCAGGTAGGTGCCGAGGTCGGCAGCCACCGAGCGGTGCGCCTCGTCGATGAAGACATAGATGTTGTCCCGCGTCGAGGAGTTGGCCTTGATCTCCTCAAACTTGTGGATCATCGAGACGACGAGCCCACGGAAGTCCGAGTCGAAAACGTTCTGGAGATCAGCCTTGCTGTCCGCCCGGCGCACAGCGATGTCGGCGGCCTGCATCTCGCCGAGCAGTCGCTCCACCCACTCCTTGAGCTGACCCTCCAGCTCATTGCGGTCGACGACCAGAAGTACCGTCGCGTTACTGAAGCGCGCCTTGTCCTCCAGGATCTGGCGGGCAGCGGTCAGCAGTGTGAAGGTCTTGCCTGAGCCCTGCGTGTGCCAGACCAGACCACGAGTCTTGTCGGGGTCGGCGCAGCGCGCCACGATCTTGTCGACCGCCACCCGCTGGTGCTCCCGCAGCACCGACTTGCGGGTCTCGCCGTCCTCGACGTAGAAGAGAATCCAGTCCTTGAGGGTGCGCAGGAACGAGTGCGGCTCGAAGAAGGCCTGGACGGCGTTCTGATAGGACTCGTCCTCGGTGTACTTCCACTTGAAGATGAAGCGTCGCGAGACGTTCCAGGTGACGCCGTACCAGTACCCGAGCATGTGGGTGACGTTGTAGAGCTGGGTCTGCGCGAGCAGTTCCGGCGTCTCCTTTTCGTAGCGGCGCAGCTGGGTAATGCCCCGCGTCAGGGCGTCGCCGTCCTTGGGGTTCTTGTGCTCGACGATGGTCACAGGCAGACCGTTGACCACGAACATGACGTCGGCACGGTTGCCCTTGCGGGCTACCGGCTCGATCTTCCACTCCCACGTCACTTGGAGCTTGTTGTTGTCCGGGTACGCGAAGTCGATGAGCTGGACCGAGCGGGCACGCTTCTCGTTCTCGTCGTACCAGGTGTGCTCCCCGCGCATCCAGCGCAGCACTTCCCAGTTTCCCTCGATGCTGGCTGGAAGGGCCTCGATGGTCTCGACGATGGAGCGTGCCTGGTCGGCGGTCAGCCAGTAGTTGAACTCGCGGAGCTTGTCCTCCAGTACAGAGGTAAACAGCATGTTGTCGCGACCCCGACGCAGGATCTCAGCGTCAATCGGCTCGACGATCTCCCAGCCCACACTGTGGGCATGGGTCACCATCGGGAACTGCGCCGTCCGCGCTTCGCTGATCTTGAGTGCGGTCACGAGACCACCGCCAACGGCTCAGTCGGCCGCGGAAGCGCCGTCAGATCCAGCTCATCCACGGCCAGCCGTCCAGTCATCAGCTGATCCATCGCGGTGGTCCGCAGACCTTCTGCAAGCGAGGTCAGCCGGGCGCCCAGTTGCTGGGCACGCACAATGAGGTCCAGAACGTCGGCAATCGCCTCCTGCTCCGGCTCGGGCGGCAACAGAACCGGGATCCGATCGATCTTGGCCTTGTTGAGGGTGTTGCCCTTGATCTGCCGGTCCCGGTGCTCGGAATAGTCGACCTGGGACAAGTAGTAGCCGAGGTAACGCTGGTTGATGCCCTCGTGCGGGTAGATCGACATGATGGCCTCGTTGTGGCAGGCATCGATACCGAGGGTGGCAACACGTCCGATCGTCAGCTTGAAGCTCATCAAGAGCGTGCCAGCGGGCACGAAGCGCCCGCCGAACGACTCCTTGAGCGCCAGGCCACTGATTGTCTCCTTGGTCACCTTGACCGTGCCGTGGGCCTTCATGTCGGAGATGGCAACCCACGGCACATTGCCACCGTCATCGACCCAGTAGTCCGACCGAGCACGAGCGGGAGTGCGCCCGATCGAGTAGTCGGCGATGTCGGCGAAGTGCTCCTCCGTCCAGCCGTTAGGAACAGTCGTGGTCATGCCCGAACACCTCCGAAGAGCGTCGCGAGTGCAGTGCTGATCTCGCGGTAGTCGTTGTCGAGCTGAGCGAACTCGCGCAACTGGTCTGGGATGGACACCAACGCCTCGGCGTCGGGGCGCTCGATCCACTTGCTGGGGTTGAGGTTGTAGTCGGCCTGTTTGGCGTCCTCGAGCGTGATCCGGGCAACCGCCCCGACAATCGGCTCACCGTCGATGAACTTGCGCGCCAGGTCGATGACCGCATCGGCCGCCAAGTAGTTTTTCGGACGCCCCTTTGTGAAGGCCGTGCTGCCGTCTACGAGAACGATCTTGCCCTTGCGTGCGGCCGGCTTGCGCTTGTTGAGGATGACGATGATCCCTGCAGCGCTCGTGTTGTAGAACAGGTTGTCCGGCAGCAGGATCACCCCCTCAATCAGGTCGCGGTCAACGAACCAGCCACGAATGTCTCGCTCCTTATCGTTGACCTGACCAGATCCCCTGGTCACGGCCGCCGCATCGAGAACCACCGCGGCCCTCCCGCCGTCGTTTAGGACCGCGAGGGTGTGCTGGAGCCAGGCCCAGTCCGCTTTGCCGGTGGTGATTCCGCCCGCCCTGACGAAGCGGTCGTACGGGTCGTCCTCGTAGATGTCTGACGAGATCGGCTGGTTCCACATCGGGTTGGCAACCACGATGTCGTGGCGCTGGAGCCCGCCAGCGGTGTCGTGGAACTTCGGGTTGATCATCGTGTCGCCCCGCTGCAGGTCGACATCCATGTCGTGGATGATCGTGTTCATCCGCGCCACCGCGTAGCTCTCCGCCTGGAGTTCCTGGCCATACATCTTGAGCGGCACCTTGCTGGTCTTGTCGAGCTCGCGCGCCACCAACTGCAGCTTGATCAGTAGGCCGCCTGAGCCACAGGCGTAGTCGTGGCAGGTCTCACCCGGTCGCGGACGCAGGATGTGCGCCATAAGGAACCCGACCTCAGTCGGTGTGAAGAACTCACCCGCCGACTGGCCAGAGCCCTCAGCGAACTTGCGGAGAAGAAACTCGTACGCCCGGCCCAGGAAGTCGGGCTGAACATCGGCCAGACCCAGGCGGTAGCGCGGGTCGGAGAAAGCCTCGACCACCCCGCGCAGCTTGGCCGGGTTGATGTCGCGCTCACCGTTGCGCTCGGTGGCGAAGTCGACCACGTCGATCACGCCACTGAGAGTCGGGTTGTAGCGGACAACAGCACGCACAGCCTTGGTCAGGTGTTCCCCGATGTCCTTGGGCTCGGTCGTCCGACCACGGTCGTCGAGCGGCCAGGTGTAGGGCTCGCGACCCGAGATCGCTCCCCAACGCGCCTCAGGCGGCAGGTAGAAGCGCAGGAGCTCGGTATCCGTCTCCGCGATTTCCAGAGCAACATCCCTGTCGCCGTACTCCTCCGCCAGCCGCGAGATCTCGTCGTCGAAGACGTCCGACAGTCGCTTCAAGAAGAGCAGCGGCAGGAGGTAGTCCTTGAACTTGGCTGCGTCCTTCTCGCCCCGGATCGAGCTGGCAGCATCCCAGAGCATCTGCTCCATGGACTTGGTCGTGCCAACATCGGAGCGTGTACCACGCCGACGGCGTGGCATCACGGGAGTCGAGTCGCCAGCTTCAGCGGTGTCAATGCCCGCATCAGTCGCCAGCTCGAGGATGCGGGCCATGGGGGCGCGCTGCGGCTTGTTGCCGCCGCCCTCCCAGCGGTTGACGGTGGCGAAGGAGACGCCCAGGCGCGCGGCGAGCTCGGTCTGGGTCAGGTCGAGGTTCGCCCGGATGGCCTGCAGGACGGCCGCCACGTTCTCTGTCATGTTTGCTATCTTTGCTATATCGCAGAGTGCTGTCAAGCCGAAGCGCCCGAGAGAGTTCGCCGTGTGCTCAGCGCCTGCCGAACCAGCGTCGCGGACGGGGACTGTACGGTCAACGGTGTAACTCCGATCAAGGAGGAACACGATGAGCAGGCAGGCTGAGACGGCCCCAGCGGCTGTGGTGGACGGAGCCGGAGTGGCTGTGATGACGGAGGCGACTCGGCCGCCGGTGGTGGACCGGGGGCTGGTCGCCCAGCTCGTGGGTGACGCGCAACGTCAGGGCCTGTCGGTCGACGGGGAGGGCGGTCTGCTGTCCGAGTTGACCCGACTGGTGCTGGAGTCCGCGCTGGAAGGCGAGATCACCGATCACCTCGGCTACGACAAGCACACCAAGGGCGCCTCTGCGGACGGGAACGCCCGCAACGGCTCCCGGACGAAGACGGTGCTGACGAAGGCCGGCCCGGTCACCATCGGCGTCCCAAGGGACCGTGCCGGAACGTTCGAACCAACGATCGTCGCGAAGCGGCAGCGCCGGCTGGGGTCGATCGAGGACATCGTCTTGTCCTTGTCGGCGCGGGGCATGACCTACGGCGATATCAGCGCGCATCTGGCCGACGTGTACGGCTCCGAGGTGTCGAAGACCACGATCTCCACGATCACCGACAAGGTGCTGGACGGGATGTTGGAGTGGCAGAATCGGCCGCTGGACCCGGTCTACCCGGTGGTGTTCATCGACGCGATCCACGTCAAGGTCCGAGACGGCCAGGTCGCCAACCGGCCCATCTACGTCGCCCTTGCGGTGACGACGGAGGGCAACCGGGACATCCTCGGCCTGTGGGCAGGAGACGGTGGGGAAGGCGCCAAGTACTGGCTGCAGGTCCTCACGGAGCTCAAGAACCGCGGCGTGAACGACGTCCTGATGGTGGTGTGCGACGGCCTCAAGGGGCTGCCCGAGTCGGTGAACACGGTGTGGAAGGAGACGATCGTGCAGACCTGCATCGTGCACCTGATGCGCAACAGCTTCAAGTACTCCGCCCGGCAGCACTGGGACGCCATCTCCCGGCCTTGAAGCCCGTGTACCAGGCTGCGACCCTCACCGAGGCCGAGGAACGTTTCCTCGAGTTCGCCGAAGCCTGGGTCGAGAAGTATCCGGCAATCGTGCGGCTGTGGGAGAACGCCTGGGCCGAGTTCGTCCCGTTCCTCGGCTTCGACCGCGAGATCCGACGCATCGTGTGCACCACGAACGCGATCGAGTCGGTCAACGCCCGCATCCGCAAGGCCGTCCGAGCCCGCGGGCACTTCCCCAACGAGCAGGCCGCGCTCAAGTGCGTCTACCTCGCCGTCATGGCGCTCGACCCCACAGGCAAAGGCAGGGCCCGCTGGACCCAGAGATGGAAGGAAGCCCTCAACGCTTTCGACATCCGATTCGACGGCCGCCTCAGCAGCCCCAGACCAGCATGACAACACAACCCAGTTACACCGTTCGTTTGACAGACCCGGTCGAGGCCGAGGAGCTGGAGGCCGCGTTCTGGCGGTCGCTCAACACCAACCACGCACACAACGAAGAAGGGGCGGTCCAGATGGACCGCCCCTCTTCTGTGACAACATCGTGGGCTTCGTGCCTGGGCCGCCTTTCGGCGGTCCAGGGTTCTACTAAGCCCTCTATGGTGGAGGTGGCGGGAATTGAACCCGCGTCCTCGAGAGATGAACCAGGGCTTCTCCGGGTGCAGCTGACTAATCGTTCTACTCGGCTCTTGCACTCACGTCAGCATGTCGCAAACGAGCCCAGCTTCAGTAAAGTCCCGAACCGCCCCTGAAACACAGGCGGCTCAGCAAGCCTTCTAAATGAGGCCAGTCACCGGACGGAAGGCACGTCCGGGCTGACCGTTCGGTCGCTGATCAGGCAGCGAGAGCGAACTGTGCGCGGTTGTTTTCGGCACTTATTGGTTTCCATGCGTCGTTAACGAGATAAGCATGGATCCTCGACCCGCTTCCCCTGGAACTACCGTCCCAAGTCGAAACCAGTCACCCCCCTGTTGAGTTGTACCTACCCAGTGTAGCGCGGACCGCCCAGTTCCCCGCGCGGCGCCTGTGGCCGGGCCAGCAGGAACCGCTGAGCGCTGCCGGTGCCGGAGCGGCCGTTGAAGGCGCGCACGCCCGCGGCGATCGTGAAGCCGAACCACGCCAGCCAGGCCAAGCCGACGAGCTCCCCCACGCCGAGCACGATCCCCAGCACGGTGGCCACCGCGCCGACGACCAGCACGGTGATCTGGAGGCTGAGCGCGCGGGCCGCCTCCCACCAGACCCGCGACCCGGGAGCGGAGACAGCCTTGACCACCGCGGGACCCACGAAGGAGGTGAACAGCGCCGACAGGTGCGTGAGTCCGGCCGCGACGTTGGCCGCGGGCGCGGGCTCCCCCGGCCGAGGGGCGCGGAACGGCGCGGGCGCGATGCGCGCCAGGCCGGCGAGCGAGCGATTGAGTTCGAGGCGGTCCCGGGCGGCCAGCGCCTGGTCTAGGCGGCGGTCCAGCTGGGCCTCGTCGAGCAGGCCCTGCGCGTAGCAGGCCTGGAGGTGAGCCACCGCACGGTCTCGCTGCTGGTCGGTGACCTGGGTGAGGGGGCTCATGGGATGCGACGTCATGGTGTCCATTGTCCTCCGCGCCGCACCCCGGACCCACCCGGCGGTCCCCTGACCGGACCCCGGTTCTATCCCCGGTTGTAGCGGTTCCGGCTGGCGAGCGCCCGCTCGGCCTCGCGCTTGGCGTCGCGTTCGGCGATCGTCCTGCGCTTGTCCCAATCCTTCTTGCCCGTCGCGACGGCGATCTCGACCTTCGCGTAGCCATCGTTGAAGTAGATCGACAGCGGCACCAGCGTCGTGCCCGCGCTGCCCATGTCGCGGGTGATCTTCGCGATCTCCTTGCGGTGCAGCAGCAGCTTGCGGGTCCGTCGGGCGGAGTGATTGCGCCAGGTGCCGAACTCGTACTCCGGGATGTGTGCGTTGATCAGCCAGGCCTCGCCGTTGTCGTCGACGGTGGCGTAGGCGTCCAGCAGCGTGGCCCGCCCGGCGCGCAGCGTCTTGACCTCGGTGCCGGTGAGCACCAGCCCGGCCTCGTACACGTCACCGATGTGGTAGTCGTGCCTGGCCTTCTTGTTCTGCGCGATCAGCCTGCGTCCGGTCTCCCTGGGCATTCGCCCAGTATGGCACGGGTCAGCCGAACCACTTCGCCAGCGGATTCACGACCGAGCCGTCCTCCCACACCATGAGGTGCAGGTGGCACCCGGTGGAGTAGCCGGTGTTGCCGACGTAGCCGATGACCTGGCCGCGGGACACGCGCTGGCCCACGCGCACGGTGTACCGCGACGCGTGGTTGTAGCCGGTGGTGACGTAGTCACCGTCGAGGAGACCGTGGTCGATCATGAGGCGGTTGCCGTAGCCGGAGTTGTAGTAGCGCTCGCTGACCACACCGTCCTCGGCGGCGCGGATGGGCGTGCCGCAGGACGCGCCGAAATCGGTGCCGTCGTGGAGCTTCCAATAGCCGAGCACCGGGTGCAGGCGCATGCCGTAACGCGAGGTGATGCGGGCGCCCACGGGCATGAGGAACCGGGACGTGGGCGCGGCGACGGCGGGACGCGAGACGGTGCTGGTGGATCGGCTCGTGGTGGCTGCCGCCTTGGCCGCTGCCGCCTTGTCCGCGGCAGCCTTGGCGGCGGCGTCGCGCGCTGCCTTCTCGCGGGCGGCCTTCTCCCGTGCGGCCTTCTCGGCCGCCGCCTTCTTCGCGGCGGCGATGCGCGCCTGGATGCGCGCCTCCACGGAGGCGGCCTCCTGCTGAAGCGCGGCCTGGCGCGCCTCCTCGGCCGCCAGTTCTCCCTGGGCTGCCTGCTGGGCGGCTGCGGCTTCCTCCACAAGACGCGCGACCTCGGTCCGCAACGCGGCAGCCTCGTCGGCGGCGGCCTTGCGGGCGCGGAGCTGCTCGGCCGCGGCTTCGCGGGCCGCGTTCGCGGTGTCGCGGGCGGCGTCAGCGGCCGCCTGTGCGTCCTCGAGCGCCAGGCGCCGCATCTCCAGTTCGTCCAGCTGCTTGGCGGAGGAGTCGAACAGAGTCTGGGCCAGCTGCGCCCGCTGGTTGAGGTTGCTGGTGGTGACGTCGGTGAACAGCAGCGCCAGGTTGAGGAGGCCGTCGCTCTGCTGCGTGGTGACGAGCACCTCCTCGTTGATGCGACGGTTGACCGATTCCAGCGCGGCGAGGGCGGCGGCCACGTCGGCCTCGGCCTTCCTGAGCGCGATCTCGGCGGCCTCGAGTTCCGCCGCGCGGAGTTCGTCCAACGCCTGGGCGTCGCGCTCGGCGGCCTCGGCCTTCGCCAGCTTGGCCTCGGCGGCCGCCAGGTTCGCCTTGGCCTCGTTGTGCCGGCCGACGGCTGCAGAGAGGTCCGCGTTGGCGTCTTCGACGGCGTCGCTCTGCGCGGCCATCTCCTGCTGCAGCTGCGACTTGCGGTCGTCGAGTTCGTCGGCCCCGGCAGGGACGCCGAAGGCGGTGACGAGGGACAGGGCGGCGACGGTGGCGGCGATGCCACGGGCGAACCGGCCTGTGAGTGGGCGGCTGGTGACGGGCCTGGGGGGAAGATCCCGGTTCACGCTGGTGCCTCCTTCAACGTTGACTAGATGCGCAGGTACTTACGGGTCGCCAGCAGCGTGGGCACGATCGACAAGGCGATGCCCACGGCCGCTATGGCAAGAATTGCAGTGACGAGGTCTCCCCAGCCAATCCACGGTAAAGCGGTGATTGAGGTTGCCGCGTTCTGGACGATGACGAACCAGTAGCCCGCGGTGAGGGCGACCGCCGCCAGGATGATCCCCACCAGGCCCGCCACGAGCGACTCGAGGAGGAACGGCAGGAGGATGTAGAGGTTGGAGGCGCCGACGAGCCGCATGATGCCGATCTCACGGCGTCTCGTGAACGCCGCCATCCGGATGGTGTTGGCGATCTGTAGCGACGCCGCCAGCAGCAGCAGCGCGCTCATGGTGATCGTCGCCCACTGGAGCGCGCCCAGCCAGGTGAACATCGGCTCCAGGACTGTGTGGAGGTCCTGGACGTTCTGCACGCCCTGCAGACCCTCCGCCTCGCTGACGACGCCGGCGTAGTTCTCGGGGTTGGCGAGGCGGACGCGGAACGAGTCCTGCATGTCCTCGGCCGTGCGCGACGCCACGACCGGGGAGTCCTTGAACACGCGCTGGAACTCCTCGAATGCGGCCTGCTTCGACTCGTAGACCACCTCGCTGACCTCCGGGTTCGCCTCCAGGGTCTGCTGGATCTGCTCGCGTTGGGCGTCGGTGGTGCCCTTACCCGCTTCACAGCGACCGCCCTGCGTCTGCTCGGTGCAGAGGAACACGGAGATCTCGATCTTGTCGTAGAGGCTGCGCTTGGCGAGATCGACTTCCATCGACGTGAGGAGCCCGGCCCCGAGCAGCGACAGCGACACGCCCATGGTGACGATCACGGCGATCGTCATGGCGAGGTTGCGCTTGAGCCCGGACCAGGTCTCGCGGAGGGAATGACGCATGTGGTGGTTCTCCTGTCCTACGCCGTGCCGTAGACGCCCTTCGCCTGGTCCCGCACGAGTTCTCCCTGACGGAGCTCGAGGACCCGGCGACGCATCTGGTCGACGATGGACGAGTCGTGGGTGGCCATGATCACGGTGGTGTCGGCCTTGTTGATCCGGTCGAGCAGCTTCATGATGCCGACGGAGGTCTCCGGATCCAGGTTGCCGGTGGGCTCGTCGGCGATGAGGATCTTCGGGCGGTTGACGAACGCGCGGGCGATCGCCACCCGCTGCTGCTCGCCGCCGGAGAGCTCCTCCGAGGGGCGATCCGCCTTGCCCGTGAGTCCGACGAGGTCCAGGGTCTCCGGCACGATGCGCCGGATCTCGCGGGCGGGCCGGCCGATCACCTGCAGGGCGAAAGCCACGTTCTCGTAGACGGTCTTGCCCGGCAGCAGCCGGAAGTCCTGGAACACGGTGCCGATCTGCCGGCGCAGGGCCGGCACCTTCCACTGGTTCATGGTGCTGAGGTTCTTACCCGCGACGTACAGGGTGCCCTTGGTGGGGCGGTACTCGCGCAGGATCAGGCGGATGAAGGTCGTCTTCCCGGAACCGGACTGGCCGACGAGGAACACGAATTCACCGCGGCCGATCTCCAGGTTGATGTTGCGCAGCGCGGCGCGCTCCTGCCCTGGATAGAACTTGGTGACGTCCTCGAACGTGATCACGCACTTACTCCGACGGTTGGGGAAGAACCTGAGAAACTCTCAGTTGTCGTGGAGAGTCTACGCGAACGTGTCAAGGCCTCCAGCCCGACACGCGGCGTCACCCGGCCAGTTCCGCCTTCTTCCGCCAGCGGATGCCGGCGTCGATGAAGCCGTCGATGTCGCCGTCGAACACGGCCTCGGGGTTGCCCACCTCGTGGTCGGTGCGCAGGTCCTTGACCATCTGGTAGGGGTTCATGACGTAGGACCGCATCTGGGCGCCCCAGCTGTTTCCGCCGTCGCCCTTGAGCGCGTTGAGCTCCTTCTCGCGCTCCTGCCGGGCGCGTTCGAGGAGCCGGGACTGGAGCACGCGCAGTGCCGCCGCCTTGTTCTGCAGCTGCGACTTCTCGTTCTGGCAGCTGACGACGATGCCGGTGGGCAGGTGAGTGATGCGGACGGCCGAGTCGGTGGTGTTGACCGACTGCCCGCCGGGGCCCGAGGAGCGGAAGACGTCGATGCGGAGCTCGGCCTCCGGGATGTCGATGTGGTCGGTCTCCTCCGTCACGGGCAGCACCTCGACGCCCGCGAAGGACGTCTGGCGCCGCCCCTGGTTGTCGAACGGGGAGATGCGGACCAGCCGGTGCGTGCCCTGCTCCACCGACAGCGTCCCGTACGCGAAGGGGGCCTTCACAGCGAACGTCACCGACTTCAGACCGGCCTCCTCCGCGTAGGAGGTGTCGTAGATCTCCGTCGGGTAGCCGTGGCGGTCCGCCCACCGCAGATACATGCGCATGAGCATCTCTGCGAAGTCGGCCGCGTCCACCCCGCCTGCCTCGGCGCGGATGGTGATGAGGGCGTCACGCGGGTCGTACTCGCCGGACAACAGAGTCCGCACCTCGAGCGCCTCGATGTCGCGGCCGAGCGTGGACAGCTCCTTGACGACCTCGGCGCGGGCGTCGGCGTCCCCTTCCTCCTCCGCCATCTCGAGCATGAGACCGGCGTCGTCGAGCCTGGTGCGCAGTCCGACCAGCCGGTCCACCTCGCCCTGCTTGGCGGAGAGCTGCGACGTCACGCGCTGCGCGTTCTCCTGGTCGTCCCAGAGGTCGGGCGCCGCCACCTGCTCCTCGAGCACCGCGATCTCGGCGCGCAGTTTCTCGACATCGGCCACCGCCTCGATGGAGGCGAGGGAGCGCCCGAGGTCGGAGAGCCGCTGGGAGAGATCATCGTTAGCCACGATCGACCATCCTACCGGCAGTTCGTCCGGGCGCCCCCCTGCCACAATGGGGGGACGACCACACACCAGGACGGGGAGTTACATGGCGGCGACGAAGGACCGGTTGAAGCGAGATCTCGCGGCGGCGCTACGCGCCCGGGACGAGACGGCCAAGAGCAACATCCGGATGATGATGGCCGCGCTCACGGTGGAGGAGGTGGCGGGCGACACCGCCCGTGAGCTGAGCGACGCCGAGGAACTGGCCGTGGTGACCAAGGAGATGCGCAAGCGTCGCGACTCCGCCGAGACCTACGCGGCCGCCGGCCGTCAGGACCTGGCCGACAAGGAGTCCGCCGAGGCCGAGTTCATCGCCGCTTACCTCCCGGCGCCGCTCACCGACGTGGAGCTCGCCGCTCTCGTGGATGAGGAGATCGCCGCCCTGGGCGCCCCTGCCACGATGAAGAACATGGGCGGCCTCGTCAAGGCGGTGACCGCGCGAGCGGAGGGGCGGGCCGAAGGACGGACCATCGCCGCCCTCGTCCGGGCGCGCCTGGCGTGACCGCCCGCCGCACGAGGCTGGCTCGCCACGGGCGCATTGGCTAGTGTGGGGTGGCGCTCGGGCGCATAGCTCAGTTGGTTAGAGCACCTGCCTTACAAGCAGGGAGTCGGGGGTTCGAGTCCCTCTGCGCCCACCGCACGGGAGGGAGACGAGCATGACGACGCCACGGCGCGCGATGTCCCCCGAACCCGGCCACGCCCTGCGCGGCGGAGCCCGGCGCGGGCTGCCGCCGACGTCGGATCCCGAGCGGGAGCAGCGGAGCGCATGGCTCGCACTGGCGATCCTGGCCGTCGTCCTGGTGGTGGCCGTCATCGTTCTGCAGCTCGGCCTCGGACAGCGCACGTCGGCCTCGCCGTCGCCCACCCCCGCCGTCACCGCGACGCCCACGACGTCGTCGGCGACGCCCACGACGACACCGAGCACGTCCCCGTCGCCCGCGCCGACCGGCTCCCCCACGTCGACGGGCTCTCCGCCGGCCGCGTCCCCCTCCCCCACCCCGCCCGGGGTGCTGGATCTCGGTGACGCGGTGGTGACGGTGCCGGACGGCTGGGAGGTGTACGCCGACGAACTGGTCCAGGACGCGCGTCGCCTCGTGCGCCTCCGTGACCCGGCCACCGACGTGCGGGTGCAGATCGTCACGCTGACCACGGTCACGGGCGAGCTCGACCAGGCGTGCCGTGACCTCGTCGCCGACCAGCGGTCGGCCTTCACGGGGGTCGCCACGTCCCTGGTCGTCGACGTTCCGGTGGGCGCCGGCGCCACGGCGGTGTCGTGCGCGTTCACCGGGACACGCGTCAGCGACGGCGTCCCCAACAAGACGGAGTTCACGTTGCTGCGCCGCGACAGCGACGCCCAGACATTGGTGTTCCGCGACACCATCCCGTCGGCCACCGGGGACGGTGCCCCCGTCCTGGCGACGCTCACCGGGATGGAGTGCGCCGCCGCCGAGAGCTTCGGCGTGGTGGTCCAGGCCTGCTAGCGGTTCACTCCTGGCCCGGCTTCCGGCTCAGCTGGTCGAACACCGCCCGCAGGCGCAGCCACCACTGTTCCCGGGGGCGCTGCCGCTCCCAGTCCATGTGGTCGGTCACGTCGCGCAGCGGCGCCATGAGGCCCGGCGTCCCGCTGTGGGCGGCCACGTAGTCGTCCGTTCCGCTCTGCAGCTGGCGGTCGAGATTGACCAGCGCCTGGTAGGCCAGGCGGGTCGCGTTGATGCGGTCGAACGGCGACGGCGTGCCGCCCTGCTGCACGTGGCCGATGAGCGCCCTCCGGACGGAGTACAGCCCGCGACCCTCCGCCTCGAACAGTCGGGCGAGGACGTCGGCGGTGTAGTGCTCGCTGGTCTCCTCCCCCATGACGGCGAGATAGAAGCTGCGGCCGGTCTCGAAGGCGTCGACCAGCGCCTCGATGTCGGCCGACAGCTGCTCCAGCGTGATGCCCGACTCCGGCAGGTACGCCTTCTCGGCGCCGCCGGCGATGCCACCGAGGAGCGGCAGGAACCCGCAGGTGCGGCCCATGGTCTCGACGACGAAGGCGCGCTTGCTCGCCGACGCAGACATGCGCACCATGTCGATGGAGGACACGATGGTGTTGAGCGCCGTGTCGGCGCCCACAGCCATGGGCCAGCCGGGGAGGTTGTTGTCGATGCTGGCCGGCAGCAGCGCGAGCGGGATGTTGAAGGCGGGATACCTGCGGCGCTCCCGCTCCATCAGGTCGACGGTGGCGTAGGCGTGGAACCCGCCCATGACGAGCAGCGCGTCGACGCCGTGGTCCTCGAGGCTCCGGGCCATCTGGTAGAGCTCGCTCTCCTGCGGCACGTACCGGCGCGTCCCGAACGCGGCTCCACCCGTGTGTGCCATGCCCTCGACGTCGGACCAGCCGACCTGACGCAGGTCCCCGTTGATGAGGCCGGGCACGCCCCCGATCACGGCCATCATCTCGTACCCGAGGTCGAGGCCGGCGCGGACGGCGACGCGCGCCAACTGGTTCATGCCGGGCGCGAGGGCACCGGCATGCATGACGGCGATCCGGCGCGGCGTCTCCGGTGGGGACACGCTGGGCCTGGCCTCGTGCAGCATGCGGTAGATGTCGATCATGGTGAGGAAGCCATGGCCCCGCGCCGCCACGGCGGCGTCGTAGTCCGCCGAGGCGATGTAGTCACCGATCCGGTGCGTGGCCTCCACCGCCGAGAGCAGCCCGGTGGTATGCACGGCGTCGCGATGGACGCCGACGAGGACCGGTTCGCTGTCCGGCTCGGCGTCGAGCACCTGCCTGACCGCCTCGACCCCGCACGCGGTGGCCATCCACCTGTCGTAGGCCGACGGCGTGCCGCCGCGCTGGACGTGGCCGAGGATGGTGATCCGGGCCTCTTCGCCGGTGCGCTCACGCAGGACGTCCTGGATGCGGGAGGCCGTGATGGGCGTCCCGTCGCGGTCGGCCGCGCCCTCGGCGACGATGAGGATGGAGTCGCGGCGACCCGCGGCGCGGCCGCGGGCCAGGACGTCGACCATGCGGTCCTCCCAGCCCGGACGCGGCGGCGACTCGGGCAGGAACGTGTAGTCGGCCCCGCCGGCGATCGCGCTCATCAGGGCGAGGTAGCCGCAGTGGCGGCCCATGACCTCGACGATGAAGGTGCGGCGGTGGGACTCCGCGGTGGAGCTGATCGCGTCGATCGCCTCCGTGATGCGGTGCAGGGCCGAATCGGTGCCGATGGTCATGTCGGTGCCGACCATGTCGTTGTCGATGGATCCCACGAGCCCCGCGATGTACAGCCGGGGGTGCTGCGCCGCCTGCTCGGGGGTGATGCGGCCGGCCTCGACGAGCTCCGCGACGTACTCGGGCCAGCCCAGGCACAGATGTCTGCTGCCGGTGAGGGATCCGTCGCCGCCGATGACGATGAGTCGGTCGATGCCCTTCTCGATGAGGTTGGCCACTGCGGTGAGCTGCCCCTCACGCGTCCGGAACTCCGCGGACCGGGCGGTGCCGATCACGGTCCCGCCCTTGCTGAGGATGCCGGACACGTCGCTCCAGCCCAGGCGCACGATGTGCTCGCCGCCCTGGATGGCGCCCTGCCACCCCTCCCGGATGGCGAAGACCTCGGCACCCTCGTGGATGCCGGTCCGCACGATCGCGCGCACCGCCGCGTTCATGCCCTGGGCATCCCCGCCCGAGGTCATGACGCCGATGCGCACGGTCATCTGCGGAAGCCCTTGGGGCGTACGACCTTGGTCGCCTGCCAGTCCTCGGCGACGCTGGCGGTCTTCGTCAGCGTGAGTCCGGCGATCGTGACGCCCTCGGCGACCGAGGCGGGCCCGATGAATCCAGGGCGACCGACCTTGGGCGTGAGCAGCCAGATGTAGCCCGCATCCGTGAGATCCGTCAGCGCGTCGACCAGCCCGTCCGCGACGTCGCCGTCCTCGTCACGCCACCACAGCACGACGACGTCGACCGCCTCCAACGGTTCGTCCACCATCTCCGCGTCGAGGATGTCCATGATGTCGTCGCGCAGGTCGGAGTCGACGTCCTCGTCCCAGCCCAGCTCCTGGACGATCATTCCTGGTTCGAGGCCGAGGAGCTCCGCACCACTCGTGCCGTCATGGCCGGATGCGAGGCCCTTTCCTTCAGTGTTGTCCACGGGCCCAAGCCTGCCAGATGGGCCATCGCTTCGCATCAACCACCCCCGCCGGATGCGACGAACGGCGCGGGGCCGATGCTCTCGACCCCACGCCGTCCCGTCCGGTTCACCCGATCAGGCGTCGCCGCCCGCGTTGCCCGAGGACCCGGCCGTCACGTCGTCGAGCCGGTACTTCTCCGCGGCCTGCGTGGCCCACTCCTGCGGCACCTCACCCGCCAGGGCCAGCCGCTGCAGGACGGACACCGCGATCGACGGACCGTCGATCTTGAAGAAGCGCCGCGCCGCGGCCCGCGTGTCGGAGAACCCGAAGCCGTCGGCGCCCAGCGTCGTGTAGTCCCGGGGCACCCACTGGCGGATCTGGTCGGGGACGGCGCGCATGTAGTCGGACACCGCGACGACGGGGCCGGCGGTGTCCTTGAGCTTGCGCTCCACCCAGGTCTCGCCGTGGCTGCCGAACGGATCGGAGAACTTGCGCTCGTCCAGTTCGAGTCCTTCACGCCGCAACTCGCCCCACGAGGTGACGCTCCACACGTCCGCCACGATGCCGAAGTCGTTCTTCAGCAGTTCCTGCGCCTCGAGGGCCCACGGGACGGCGACGCCGGAGGCGAGGATCTGGGCGCGTCGGGCGTCCTCCCCCACCCCATCGAACGAACCGGCCTTGAACAGGTACATGCCGCGCAGGATGCCCTCGACCTCGACGCCCTCCGGCTCCGCCGGCTGGACCAGCGGCTCGTTGTACACCGTGAGGTAGTAGATGAGGTTCTCGGGATCCTCGCCGTACATGCGGCGCAGCCCGTCCTTGACGATGTGGGCGATCTCGTAGCCCCAGGCCGGATCGTAGGCGACGACCGCCGTGTTGGTCGACGCCAGGATCGGCGAGTGGCCGTCCATGTGCTGGGTGCCTTCGCCGGTGAGCGTGGTGCGGCCGGCGGTGGCGCCGATGAGGAACCCACGCGACAGCTGGTCAGCCGCCGCCCAGATCGCGTCGCCCGTGCGCTGGAAGCCGAACATCGAGTAGAAGACGTAGATCGGCACCATCGGCTCACCGTGGGTCGAGTATGACGACCCGGCGGCGGTGAACGCGCCGAGCGAGCCGGCCTCGTTGATGCCGGTGTGCAGGATCTGGCCGGTCTTCGACTCGCGGTAGCTGAGGAACAGCTCGTTGTCGACCGGCGTGTAGTTCTGCCCGTGCGGGTTGTAGATCTTGATGGTCGGGAAGAACGCGTCCATGCCGAACGTGCGGGCCTCGTCGGGGATGATCGGCACGACGCGCGGCGCGAACTCCTTGTCCCGCATGAGGTCCTTGAGCAGCCGAACGAACGCCATGGTGGTGGCCACCTGCTGGTTGCCCGAGCCCTTGCGCGACGAGTCGTAAGCCTTCTCCGCCGGCAGTGAGATGAACTTCTGGTCGCCGCGCCGCTCGGGGAGATATCCACCGAGCTCGCGCCGGCGCTCCTGCAGGTACTTGATCCGCGGATCGTCCTGCCCGGGATGGATGTACGGCGGACGGTAGGGATCCGCCTCGAGCTGCTCGTCGGTGATGGGGGCGTCGACGCGGTCGCGGAACGCCTTCAGGTCGTCGAGGGCCAGCTTCTTCATCTGGTGCGTGGCGTTGCGGCCCGCGAAGTGCTTGCCGAGGAAGTAGCCCTTGATCGTGTGCGCGAGGATGACCGTCGGCGCTCCGGTGAACTCCGTCGCGGCCTTGTACGCCGCGTACACCTTGGCGAAGTCGTGACCGCCGCGGGTGAGACGCCAGATCTCGTCGTCGCTCCAGTCCTTGACCATGGCGGCGGTGCGGGGGTCGCGGCCGAAGAAGTGCTTGCGCACGTAGGCGCCGTCGTTGGCCTTGAAGGTCTGGAAGTCGCCGTCGGTGGTGGCGTTCATGAGGTTGACGAGCGCGCCCTCGTGGTCGTTGGCCAGCAACGGATCCCAGCCGCGGCCCCAAACGACCTTGATGACGTTCCAGCCGGCGCCGCGGAAGAACGCCTCGAGCTCCTGCATGATCTTGCCGTTGCCGCGCACCGGGCCGTCGAGGCGCTGCAGGTTGCAGTTGACCACGAACGTGAGGTTGTCGAGCTCGTCGTTGGCGGCGAGCTGCAGCACGCCGCGCGACTCCGGCTCGTCCATCTCTCCGTCGCCCAGGAACGCCCACACGCGCTGCTGGGACGTGTCCTTGATGCCGCGATTGTGCAGGTACCGGTTGAACTGCGCCTGGTAGACCGCGTTGAGGGGCCCGAGGCCCATGGAGACGGTCGGGAACTCCCAGAACGACTCGAACTGGCGCGGGTGCGGGTAGCTGGGCAGCGCCCGCAGCTGGCCGTCGACGTAGTGCGAGTGCTCCTGGCGGAAGCCGTCGAGGTCGTTCTCGTCGAGGCGGCCCTCGAGGAAGGCCCGCGCGTACATGCCGGGCGAGGCGTGTCCCTGGAAGAAGATCTGGTCGCCGCCGCCGGGATGGTCCTTGCCCCGGAAGAAGTGGTTGAAGCCCACTTCGTAGAGCGTGGCCGACGAGGCATAGGACGCGATGTGCCCGCCGACGCCCACCCCGGGGCGCTGCGCGCGGTGCACCATGATGGCCGCGTTCCAGCGCAGCAGGCGACGGATGCCGCGCTCCAGCGTCTCGTCACCGGGGAAGGCCGGCTCGCTGGAGGCGGGGATGGTGTTGACGTAGTCCGTTCCGGTGAGCGAGGGAACCCCGATGTGACGTTCCCTGGCCCGCTCGAGCAGTTTGAGCATGACGTAGCGGGCGCGGTTGCGGCCACCGGCGTCGATGACCCCGTCGAGGGACTCCAGCCACTCCGCGGTCTCCGCCGTGTCGATGTCGGGCAGATTGGTGGGCAGACCGTTGAGGATCGGTCCGGCCTCGTTCTGGCTCACGAAAGTTCCTCTCGATGAAAAAATTCTCCAGCGTGGGCATCGCGCTGCGGTGCCCGGATGTCTCACCCTAGCGCGCGCGGCGGTGGTGTGCCCGGGTTGACTGGGTGCCTCGCGTTTGCTCGTGGGAACGGACCCAGGTCGGGTGCGTCAGCGGTGGCGGCGGCAGTGCTCGAGCAGGCGGTCGACGGGCCACGTCGTGATGATGCGATCCGGGTCGATGCCGCCGGCGGCGGCCCGGGCGGCGCCGTAGGTGAGGAAGTCGAGTTGGCCCGGCGCGTGCGCGTCCGAGTCGATGCTGAACAGGCAGCCCGCGTCGGCGGCCACACGCATGAGGTCCAGCGGGGGGTCCTGGCGCTCGGGGCGCGCGTTGATCTCGACCGCGACGCCGAACATGGCGCAGGCCGCGAAGACCATCTCCGGATCGAAGGCCGACTGGCCGCGCCACGTCCCGTCCCCGCGCAGCTTGCGGCCGGTGCAGTGTCCCAGAACCGTCGTCGCGGGATGGGCCACGGCGCGGACCATGCGTGCGGTCATCGTGGCCGAGTCCGCCTTGAGGTCAGAGTGCACCGAGGCGACCACGACGTCGAGCCCGGCGAGCAGGTCCTCGGCCCGGTCGAGCGATCCGTCGGCCAGGATGTCGACCTCGCATCCCCGCAGCACGCGGAGCGACCTCTCCTCCTGGACCCGTCCGATCTCGTCCCACTGCTCCAGCAGGCGCTCCCGGCTCAGGCCGCGGGCCACCGTGAGCCGGGGCGAGTGGTCGGTGATGGCGATGTACTCGTGCCCGAGAGCCTCCGCGACCTCGGCCATCTCGGGCAGGGGCGACCCGCCGTCGGACCATGTGGTGTGCGTGTGGAGGTCGCCGCGCAGCAGCGCCCTCAGCTCGTCGCCGGCGGGATCCAGCGACGCGGCGCCCTCCTCTCGGCGGCGGGCGAGCGCCTCGGGGATCCGTCCGGCCATGGCCTCGGTGACCAGCGCCGCCGTCTTGGGTCCGAACCGCGGCAGGGCCCGCCAACCCTCGACGGTGGTGGGTCGCTGGTCGGCGGGCAGGGAGGCGGCCACGTCGGCCGCCTCCCGGTAGGCGCGCACCCGGTAGGTGTCGGCGCGGCCGCGCTCCAGCCAGAACGCGTACTCACGCAGGACCGCGACCGGGTCCAGGGTCATCGCACCTGGTCAGCCATGAACGCGTCCACCTGTGCGCGGTTGGCGCGTAGCTTCGGATCGTTCTTGAGGTAGTGCGACGTCTCGCGCGCGATCAGGCCTGACAGCAGCAGCAGACCGACGAGGTTGGGCAGCGCCATGAGCCCGTTCATGATGTCGGCGAACGCCCAGACCACGCCGAGCGGCACGGTGGCGCCGATGTAGACCACGATCGTGAACAGGATGCGGTAGGCCAGCGTGGCGCGGGCGCCGAACAGGCGCTCGACGCAGCGGTCGCCGTAGTAGGACCAGCCGAGGATGGTGGAGAACGCGAACAGGATGACCCCGATGGCCACGATGTAGCCGCCCCAGTTCCCGGGCAGCCCGTGACTGAAGGCCATGGACGTGAGCAGCGCGGGGCTCTCCCCGTCGTCCCACACCCCCGTCGTGACGAGCACCAGACCGGTGAAGGAGACGACCACGATGGTGTCGATGAACGTCTGGGTCATGGACACCAGACCCTGGCGGACGGGGTGCGTGGTCTGCGCGGCCGCCGCGGCGATGGCCGCCGAGCCCATCCCGGACTCGTTGGAGAAGATGCCGCGGGCGACGCCGTACTGCACGGCCAGCATGAAGCTGCCGAAGGCGCCGCCGGCCATGCCCGGCCCGGTGAACGCCTGGCCGAAGATCAGCACGAGCGCGCCCGGCACGTCGACGATGTTGACGATGAGGATGTAGAGCGCACCCAGGATGTAGAACACGATCATGAAGGGCACGAGGGCCGCCGTGACGGTGCCGATCGCGCGGATCCCGCCGAGGATGACCAGACCCGTGAACACCGCCATGACGATGGCGCTGATCTGGGGATCGATGCCGAAGGCGTTCTGGGCGTTGGCCGCGACCGAGTTGGCCTGGGTCATGTTCCCGATGCCGAAGCTCGCCAGCACCGCGAAGACCGCGAAGATGATGCTGAGAGCCACGCCCCAGCCGCCGGGCAGCGCCTTCTTCAGGTAGTACTGCGGGCCACCGGAGGCGTCGCCCTTCGCGTCCACGGTGCGGAACCGGACCGCCAGGAAGGCCTCGGAGTACTTGGACGCCATGCCCACCAGGCCGGTGACCCACATCCAGAACAGCGCTCCCGGCCCGCCCATGGAGATGGCGGTGGCGACACCGACGATGTTGCCGACACCGACCGTGGCGGCCAATGCCGTGGTCAGCGCCTGGAACTGGGAGATGTCACCTCCCTCGGCGTCGGCGTCCTTGCGCTCCCACAGCGCGAGGCGCAGCGCGGACCCCAACGTCCGGAACTGGATGCCGCGCAGCTTGATGGTCAGCCACAGGCCGGTCAGCAGCAACAGCGGGATGAGGAGAAACGGTCCCCACACGAATCCCGCGATCTCTTCCAACAACGTCGTCAACGCTTCCACGTCGACCCCCTTCACTCAGTGAACGAGGGTCAACGTAGCGCGGGGTGGCCGCCCGGCGTCGGAGGCGCCGCGAACGTGTTACCGGGAGTTAACACGCCGCTCACGGCACCGGACGCAGCAGGTAGGTGTCCTGGATCCACCCGTGGTGGTCCACCAGCCTGCTGCGTAGCGCAGCCAGGTCGTCGGTCACCGTCCGCAGCGGCCCGTTCGCCAGGACCTGGTCCGGCGTGCCGAGGTAGGCGCCCCAGAAGACCTCGGTATCGGGGAACTCGGCCACCAGTCCGCGGCAGGCGAGGTCGGGATCGTTCATGACGACGACGTCGCCGAGGTCCGGCCGGTATTCGCTGAGCAGGCGCGCGCCCGTGGTGATGTGCACCGACGCCCCGGCGTTCAGGGCGATCTGGTGGGCCGCCGCCAGCACCTGCAGCGCGCTGACGCCCGGGATGACGGTCACGTCCACGGCCAGCGTGTCGCGGAGCGCGTCGACGACGCGCAGGATCGAGTCGTAGAGGCCGGGATCGCCCCACGCCAGGAACCCGACGGTGGCGTCCTGCGGGAGACCGGCGAGGATGTGGCTGTAGGTCGACAGGCGGCCCGCGTCCACGTCGCCCGGGTGCTCTCGCTGAGGGTCGAGGACCGTGATGACGCGGTGCGGGCGCTGCACGTGTCGCCGGAGCAGCTCGCTGCGGCGCCAGACGAGGTCGGGTTGGTCCTCGGCGTGGTCGCCGACGAGAAAGACGTCCACCTCGTTCATCGCCGCCACGGCGTCCAGTGTCAGCTGCCCGAAGCCGCCGGGGCCGATCCCGATGACGAACACCTTGCGTCCCATGGGCGCCCAGCCTAGTCGGCGGCGGGGCGTCACGGCGCACTACGCTGACGGGATGGACGTACGCCCCGGGACCGCTCCCGCGCTCATCTCCTCGGCCAGGGTCCGCTCAGGCATGATCAAGCGCCTGCAGTCGGCGACCGCCGAGATGAACACCGCGACGCTGACCGCGCTGGTCGCCCGCCACGAGTGGTTCACGCTGTTGGACGCCGAGTCGCGCTCCTGGATCGGGATCCTGGCGCGCGCCGGCATCGACGGGTTCGTGTCGTGGTTCGCCGGGGAGCCCTTCGCGCCGGAGTCGATCTTCGACGCCGCTCCCCGCGCCATGGCCCGGCGGATCACGCTGCAGCAGACCGTCGACCTGGTCCGCACGACCACCGACGTCGTGGAGGAACAGATCCAGCACCTCATGCCGCGCGGGGACCGGCAGGCGCTCCAACTCGGCATCGTGCACTACTCGCGCGAGGTGGCGTTCGCGGCGGCCGCGATCTACGCCCGCGCCGCCGAGGCCCGGGGCGCGTGGGACTCGCGGATCGAGGCGACGATCGTCGACGCCGTCGTCCGTGCGGAGACCGACGAGTCCGTGCTGTCGCGGGCCTCCACGCTGGGCTGGAGCACTGACTCGAAGGTGGTGGTCGCCATCGGCGGGGCACCGCAGGACGCCGCGGTGCTCGACGGGCTCCGGCGGGCGGCCGCCAAGCTCACGCTCGACGTCCTGGCCGCCCCCCAGGGCGACCGGCTGGTCGTCATCGCCGGCGGCGGCGGCGTCGCCGACCCCGTCGAGACGTGTGAGCGGATCGGCCGCCTCCACGACTTCTTCGCTGAGGGGCCCGTCGTCGTCGGCCCCACGGTGGACGGGCTGGCCGGGGCGCACCGGTCCGCCCGCGCCGCGGCGTCCGGATACCGGGCGGCGAAGGCGTGGCCCGAGGGCCCCAGCACCATGCTGTCGGTCGACCTTCTCCCGGAGCGGGCGCTGGCCGGCGACGGGCACGCCCGGCGGACGTTGGCCTCGGAGATCTACCCGGCGTTGGCCGCCAACAAGGAGCTCCTCGAGACGTGCGTCGGGTTCCTCGACTGCGGATCGTCGATGGAGGCGACGGCGCGCGCGCTGTTCGTGCACCCCAATACCGTGCGGTACCGCCTCAAGCGCATCCAGGAGGTCACCGGCTACAACCCGACCGACGCGCGGGAGGCGTACGTCCTGCGCATGGCGATCACGCTCGGCCGGCTCCACAGCTGACCGCCACCGGTCGCGGCTTGTGGGAACCCCACAAACGGCCCACGGGCATTTCGTGCGTCTCGCGCCCGCATCGCGGGGGCCCGCCACGGCACAGTGGGAGACGTGCTAGCTATCGTCGCGCCGGGTCAGGGCGCCCAGACCCCCGGATTCCTCTCATCATGGCTCGACGACCCTGAGTTCGCGTCGCTCATCGCGGACTACTCCGAGGCCTGCGGGCTGGACCTGGCGCACTTCGGCACGCAGGCCGACGCCGAGACCATCCGCGACACCGCCATCGCGCAGCCCCTGCTCGTCGGCGCGGGTCTCGCCGTCGCGGCGCGGCTCGGCGCCGAGGCCGACGTCGTCGCCGGCCACTCCGTCGGAGAGCTGGCAGCCCTCGCCCTCGCGGGCGTGGTGACCGCCACCGACGCCCTGACGCTCGTGCGTGAGCGCGGCCTCGCGATGGCCGACGCCTCGGCGCTGCGCCGCACCTCCATGACCGCCGTCATCGGCGGCGACCGGGACGAGGTGCTGGCGGCCATCGCCGGCGCCGGGCTCACGGCCGCGAACAACAACGGCTCGGGCCAGATCGTGGCCGCGGGCACCGTCGAGGAACTCGAGGCGCTGGCCGCCGAGCCGCCGCGACGCGCCCGGCTGATCCCGCTCAGCGTGGCGGGGGCCTTCCACACCGTGCACATGGCGCCCGCCGTCGACCGGCTCGCGGCCGCGGCGGCCCAGGTGCAGGTGAGCGACCCCGGCACGCGGCTGCTCAGCAACGCGGACGGCGCGGTCGTCGCCTCAGGGCGCGACGCTCTGGATCGCGTGATCGCCCAGGTGGCCAACCCTGTCCGGTGGGACCTCTGCATGGCGACCATGGCGGAGCTCGGCGTCACCGGCCTCCTCGAGCTGCCCCCGTCGGGTACCCTCACCGGCATCGCGAAGCGCAATCTCAAGGGCGTCGAGCTGTTCAGCCTCAACACCCCCGACCAGTTGGCGGACGCGGCCGAGTTCTGCCGCACCCACCGCCAGTCCGCCTAGATCCGAGTAGGTCACACATGCCCCTCCAGTCCTCCACGGGCGCGCAGTACGCCCGCGTCATGTCGGTCGGCGGCGCCCGCGGCAGCCGCGTCGTCACCAACGCCGAGATGTGCACGATGATCGACTCCTCCGACGAGTGGATCACGCAGCGCACCGGTATCAAGGAGCGGCGCTGGGTCGCCGAGGGCGAGGACGCCGAGACCCTCGGCGCCGAGGCCGGCCGGAAGGCCATCGAGCGGGCCGGGCTGCAGCCCGCCGACATCGACGCCGTGATCGTGTCCACGATCTCCCACTACCGCCAGACCCCGTCGCTGGCCGCCATCCTCGCCGAGGATCTCGGCATGGACTCACCCGCCGCGTTCGACCTGTCGGCGGCCTGCGCGGGATTCTCCTACGGCGTCGGCCTCGCCGAGTCCATGGTGCGCGCCGGATCGGCTACGCACGTCCTGGTGATCGGCGTCGAGGTCCTGTCGAAGTACACCGACATGTCGGACCGCTCGACGGCGTTCCTCTTCTCCGACGGCGCCGGCGCCGTGGTCGTCGGACCCAGCGAGACCCCGGCCATCGGCCCGACTGTGTGGGGCTCCAAGCCGGAGGATCACTCTGTCATCGAGGTCGACGACTGGCGCGATGTCGAGCCCGGCGCCGCGGGGCCGTTCATCCACATGGAGGGCCGCGAGGTCTTCAAGTGGGCCACCACCGCCATCGTCGAGAAGGCCGTCGAGACGCTCACGGCCTCGGGTCTGACGCCCGAGGAGCTCGACTGCTTCATCCCCCACCAGGCCAACAACCGGATCACGGATTCGATGTTGCGCCACCTCAAGCTGCCCGAGGACGTCGTGGTCGCCCGCGACATCGTCAACATGGGCAATTCGTCCGCGGCGTCGATCCCGCTGGCGATGGAGGCCCTGCTCGAATCCGGGCAGGCCAAGAGCGGTGACAGTGCACTGATCATCGGTTTCGGCGCGGGACTCGTGTTCGCGGGCCAGACCCTGATCCTGCCCTGATCGCACCACACCAGAAAGAAGGAGCCAGCATGGCCAGCACTGAAGAGATCCGCACCGACCTCGCCGAGATCGTCAACGACATCGCCGGCGTCGCCGTGGAGGACGTCCAGCTCGACAAGTCCTTCGTGGACGACCTCGGCGTCGACTCGCTGTCGATGGTCGAGATCATCTACGCCTGCGAGGACAAGTTCGGCGTGTCCATCCCCGACGAGGACGCCAAGAACCTCAAGACCGTGGGCGACGCGGTCGCCTACATCGAGCGCGCCGCCAACTGACGCGTCGGGGACGGCCCGCCGGGCCGTCCCCACCTTCCACCTTCCTGCCTGCTGACGAGGAGACCCATGTCCCAGACCGTCGTGATCACCGGCCTCGGCGCCACCACCCCCCTCGGCGGCGACGTCGAGAGCACCTGGGCCGGCCTGCTCGCCGGCCGCTCGGGCGTCGTGGCCCTCACCGAGGAGTGGGCCCAGGAGCTGCCCACCCGCATCGCGGCCAAGGCCGCCGTCGAGCCCACCGAGGTCATCGACCGGGTCGAGGCGCGCAAGCTCGACCGCTCCACGCAGCTCATGCAGGTCGCCGGCCTCGCAGCGTGGGCCGACGCCGGCTTCGGCCTGGGCGCCGACAACCCCGTCGACCCCGACCGCCTCGGCGTCGTGTGCGCCACCGGCATCGGCGGCCTCCACTCGCTGCTCAGCAACTGGGACGTCATGAAGGAGAAGGGCGTGCGGCGGGTGTCGCCGTTCACGATCCCCATGCTCATGGCGAACGCCCCCGCCGCGAACCTCGGCCTCAAGGTGCATGCCCGCGCCGGCGTCCACACCCCGGTGTCCGCCTGCGCCTCCTCGAACGAGGCCATCTCCCTCGGTCTCGACATGATCCGTCTCGGTCGCGCCGACGTCGTGCTCGTCGGCGGCGGCGAGGCGGTCATCCACCCGCTGCCCATCGGCGCCTTCGGCCAGATGCAAGCGCTGTCACGCCGCAACGACGAGCCCGAGCGCGCGTCGCGGCCGTGGGACGTCGACCGCGACGGCTTCGTCCTCGGCGAAGGTGCCGCGCTGATGGTGATCGAGACCCTCGAGTCGGCCAAGGCCCGCGGAGCCAAGATCTACGGGACGCTGGCCGGCGCCGGCATCACGGCCGACAGCCACGACCTCGTGCAGCCGGATCCCGACGGCTACGGCCAGTCGCAGGCCATGATCAAGGGCCTGCGCGAAGCCGGTCTCACCGCCCGCGACATCGTCCACATCAACGCCCACGGCACCTCGACGCCGCAGGGGGACGTGACGGAGGCCGGGTCGATCCGCACGGCGCTGGGCACCGATGTCGAGCACGTCGTCGTCACATCGACCAAGTCGATGACCGGGCACCTGCTCGGTGGCGCCGGAGCGCTGGAGACGGTCGCCACCGTGCTGGCCCTGCGCGAGCGCATGGTCCCGGGGACCATCAACGTCGACCGCATCGAGCCGGACCTCGGCATCGACGTGGCGACCAGCAACCGGCCGCTCCCCCAGGGCGACCTGGCCGCGGTCAACAACTCGTTCGGGTTCGGCGGCCACAACGTCGCGATCGTCGTCACCAACGAGAACATCACCGCCTGACGGGCGGCGCCCCGGTCACACCACCTGGTGCAACCAGCGGACCGGGGCGTCCTCGCCGGCGTGGCGGAACACCTCCAGCTCCTCGTCCCACGGCACCCCCAGGAGTCGTTCCAGCGCCTTGAGCACCGGCTCTCCGCCGAGCGCGTCGGTGGCCACCGCATGCTTGAGCCGGTCCTCCGGAACCAGGATGTCGCCGTGGACGCCGGTCACGGCGCTGAACGCCCCGAGGCCCGGCGTGTAGCAGAAGCGCTGGCCGTCGCTGGCCGCGGTGGGTTCCTCCGTCACCTCGAACCGGAGCCGGGACACCGCCGAGAGTGCGCTGGCGAGGGCCGCCCCGGTCCCGACGGGACCCGTCCACGACACCTCTGCCCGGCGCGTCCCGGGTTCAGCAGGCTGCGGGGTCCAGGGTAGGTCGGTGCGGCCGCCCAGGACTCCACCCACGGCCCATTCGATGTGCGGGCACAGCGCGGCCGACGCGGAGTGGACGAAGATCATCCCCCGCGCCGTGGGGCGGCTGGTCGTGTCGACACGAACAGTCATCTGGGTACCTCCTGGTTGGGCCGGATTGCCTTCCCCTGCGATCAGGCCCGCCCAGGTGTGCGCCCCATTGTGCCCACACGCGGGCGCGACACGCAATGCCCGGTTGTGCGGCCGCCTCCGGGCCGGTAGACAGGACCGCATGCGCGACCCCCTGCCGCTCGATGCCGTCCTGCACTATCCCGACGCCGTGTCCCAGGTCACGGCCACGTCCGCCGGTGTCCACTGGCTGGCGACCATCGCCGCGGAGGACGGCCGGGTGACCGTGCGCCGCCTGGCCGACGGCACCGTGACCGACCTCACCCCCGAGGCACAGGTTCGCTCGCGCGTCATGGAGTACGGCGGCGGCGCCTACGCCGTCGACGGCCATCTGCTGGCCCATTGCGACGATCGCACCCGGCGCGTCTGGCTGGTTGACGGCGATCGCCGGACGCCCCTGACGCCGGCCGACTCGCCCTTCGTCTACGGCGGCCTGGCCCTCAGCGCAGCCGACGGAGTTCTCCTGGCGGTGCGGGAGGACCACTCCGCGTCGCCGGAGCCGCGCACCGAGATCGTCGCGCTGTCGCTGTCGTCGGACAATCCCGACGGCGGCCGCGTCCTGGTCACGGGCGCCGACTTCTACGCCGGCCTCCGCCTCCGGGCCGGCCAGCTCGCGTGGTACCAGTGGAACCACCCCGACATGAGCTGGGACACCAGCGAGGTCTGGACCGCCCCGCTCGCCGATCCCGGCCTCGCGCGCGCCGTGTCGGCCCGCCCCGGCGTGTCGGCCCAGCGGCCCCTGTGGCTGGATGACGGCAGGCTCGCCCACACCACGGACGAGTCGGGGTTCTGGAACTGGCGCGTCGAGGACGGACCCGCGTGGCGCGTCCCGCACGACTGCGACGTCCCCACCTGGGTCCTCACGCCCCCGGTGGCCGCCGTCGTGGCGGGCGGCGCCATCGCCTCCGTGGAGTTCGACGGCGGCATCGGGTCGCTGGCCGTGTGGGACTCCCGCACCGGCGCCGTCACCCACCCGCTCCCGGGGACGACGTCGATCGAGTCGGTCGCGGCACACGATGGCGTCCTCTACGCCGTCGCGGAGTGGCCGGACCGGCCCGCGACCCTGGTGGGGCTCCACCCCGACGGAACGCACCGCATCCTGGCCGGTGGCGGGTCCGGCCGGGTCGTCGCCGCCCCGCAGGCGGTCTGGGCGGACGGACCGGCCGGCCCGGTGCACGCATGGCTCTACCTGCCCGGCACGCCCTGTCCCCCGCTGATCGTGCTGACGCACGGGGGACCCACGTCGATGACGACGGCGTCCTACGATCCGGGCATCCAGTTCTGGGTCTCGCGCGGATTCGCGGTGGTCGACGTCAACTACTCGGGGTCCACCGGCTTCGGACGCGCCTACCGTGACCGGCTGCGCGGCGCCTGGGGCGAGCTCGACGTCGCCGACGCCGCCGCGGTGGTCGGCGTCCTGGCGTCGGACGGGACCGTCGACGCCCATCGGGTCGCGATCACCGGCGGCAGCGCCGGCGGGTACACCACCTTGAAGTCACTCGTGTCGACCGACGTCTATGCCGCCGGCATCAGCCGCTACGGCATCGGCTACCTGCCGACCCTCGCCACGGACACGCACAAGGCAGAGTCGCGCTATTTGGACTCGCTCATCGCTCCCTGGCCGGCCGGGCGCGAGGTGTACGAGGCCCGCTCGCCCATCAACCATCTGGACCGGCTCCGCACCCCGATGTTGATCCTGCAGGGCACCGACGACAAGGTGGTGCCCCCGGACCAGGCCGAGCGCATGGCGGAGGCCGTCCGCGCCGCGGGGCTCCCGGTGGCGCTGGTCATGTTCGACGGTGAGGGTCACGGGTTCCGCTCGATGTCGGCTCGGCGCGCCGCGCTGGAGTCGCAGGTGTCGTTCCTGGAGCAGGTGTTCGCGATGGCCCCCAGCCCTGACGTGCCGCGGCTCGCGATCGAGAACCTCTCCTAGTACTCGCGGGGGCCGAACACCGCGGTCCCCAGCCGGACCGTCGTGGCGCCGTGCGCGATGGCGATGCGGTAGTCCCCTGACATGCCCATGCTCAGCTCGTCCCAGCCGCCCCCGTCGGCGTCACGCAGCGCGTCCCGCAGCCCCGCGAGGGTCCGGAAGCAGGCCGCCACCGCATCGCGGTCCGGGCTGTTGACCGCCATGGTCATGAGGCCGCGGGCCTCGAGCAGGTCGTAGGGCCTGAGTGCGGCGGCGAACGCGGCCGCCTCGTCGGGCCGGACGCCGGACTTGGCCTCCTCGGCGGAGGTGTTGACCTGGATCAGGACCGGGAGGCGGCGCCCCGTTCCCTCCAGACGACGCTGGAGCGCCTCGGCCAGGCGGATGCTGTCCAGGGAGTGCAGTTCTGCTGCTATCTCCGCGACCTGGCGGGCCTTGTTCGTCTGGACGTGACCGATGACGGCGAACCCGATCCCCTCCCCGTGCAGGGCCGCGTGCTTGGCGGCCATCTCCTGCACCTTGTTCTCCCCGAAGAGGATGTATCCGGCGGCGCGCGCCTCTCGGATGCTGTCGACCGTGTGGTACTTCGACACCGGCAGCAGCCGGACCTCGGCGGGGTCGCGGCCGGCCTCGCGACAGGCCTCGTCGATGTCGGCCCGGACGGCGGCCAGGCGCTCAGCGATGCTCGCCACGCCTCACCTCCCGATCGTCAGGGTCCCCACGGTCCATTCAAGCACCGGCCGGGCGGGGACAGGCAATCGGGTGGGCCGTTGGCCTCCCCCCATGCAGGCCAACGACCCACCCGGACCCGGATGAGTGAGCTGACCCCCACGGTAGTGGCCGTACGTGGCAGTGGCTAGCGCTGATCCATTTCTGTACCGAACCCGTACGACCCGGTACGCCCGATCAGGGCCAGCGGGCGCCGAGCGAGATGACGCCGAGCGCGGCGAGGGCGGCGAAGATGATGGCAAGCCCCGCGTAGCGGTCGGTCACCTCGGCCGGCACCCGCTCCGTCCCGACCGAGCGCCGGATGGCTTCGTACACCTCGCGCAGCTGGCCGCTGTTCTCCGCCGCGTACTTCTTGCCCCCCGAGAGTCGGGCGATCTCGGACAGCTCGTAGTGGTCGACGGCGACCCGCTGGCGTTGCCCGTCCTGCTCGACGTAGCCGTTGTCGGTGCCGTACGCGATGGTGTAGACGGGCACCTCCTGGCTCGCCGCCAGTTCGGCCGCGCCGGCCGAGCTCCGGCCGATGTTGGTCGCGCCGTCGGACAGAAGGACGACGGCGGCGGGGGCGACGGCCTCCGGGTCGTCCGGGTCCGGGGCCACCAGCGTCAGCGCCTTGAGGCTGGTGTACACGCCCTCACCGACCGCCGTCGAGGGGGCGAGCTGGACGGCGTCGATGGCCCGGGCGACGGCCCCACGGTCGATGGTCGGGGGCACCGCGATGTCCGGCGTGCCCGCGAACGTCACCAGCGCCACGTTGAACCGCTCGGGCAGTGAGTCGATGAAGGCCTTGGCGCCGGCCTGGGCGGCTGCGAGCCGGTTGGGTTCGACGTCCTCGGCCTCCATGGACCAGGAGACGTCGAGCGCGACGACGATGGTGGCCCGGTCGCGCGGCTGATCGACGTAGTCCTTCGGCACCGCCCACGCGATGATGAGCGAGCCGAGGCTCAGGAGCGCGAGCAGGACGGCGCCGTGCCGCTTCCACGCGGCGTCACGGGGCAGGACGACCCGCAGGCGGCTGCTCATGGGTCGCTGGACGCGGCGCCCGGCGAGCAGGACGTACAGGACCGCGATGAGCGGGATGATGGCCAGCGCCCACAGCCGCTCGGGCCGCATGAACTCCAGCATGAGGGGCGTCATCGCGGCCACCTCGCGGCCATCATGACGGCCCCCAGAGCGGCGACGATGGCGAACCCCAGGGCGGCGAACGCGTACTGCGCCGTGATGGGCTTCTTGACGTCCTCATAGCCGACCACGGAGCCGATCTGTCGATACGCCGTCGCGAGGGACTCGGCGTCGTCGGCGTCGACCGAGCGTCCGCCGGTCTCGACAGCGATCCGCTCGAGCGTCGCGGTGTCGGGAGCGACGTTCTCGCGCTGGCCGTCGATGTCGACGAAACCGTTCTGGGTGCCGTAGGCGATCGTGAACACCGGGATGTCGCGGCCCTTGGCGCGGCTCACCGCCTGGTCCGGGGCCGCGCCCTCGGTGGAGGCGCCGTCGGAGAGCAGGACGACCATGGCCGGCGCCGGCTCCTCGTCGTCCTCTCCGGGAGGCGCCTGGTCCACCGCGCGCAAGGCGGCGTCGATGGAGTCGCCGATGGCCGTGCCGTCGGCGAGTTCCAGGGCAGCGATGGCGCGCTGCGTGACGCCCCGGTCGGTGGTCGGGGGGACGACGATCGAGGGGCGGCCGGACAGGGCGACCACGGCCACGTTGAAGCTGTCGGGGAGGTTCTCGACGAAGGTGCCGGCGGCGGCCTTCGCCGCCTCGAGCCGGGAGGGCTCGACGTCCTCGGCCGACATGGACAGCGAGGTGTCGACCACGAGGACGACGGTCGCACGCTCACGCGGCTGACGCTCGGTGCCGAGCGGGTTCGCGTAGGCCAGGCCCAACGCCACCAGAGACGCCAGCGACATCGCCACCGCGAGATGCCGGGTCCAGCGGCGCTGCGCACCCACGACGCGGTTGAGGACCCCGGTGTTGGTGAACCGCAACGCGACGCGGCCCTTGAGCCGCAGCAGCACGAGGTAGACGATGACGAGCACGGGCAGCAGGAGCAGGGTCCACAGCCGCTCCGGGTTCTCGAACTCCGGGATCACTTGCTCACCCCCTGGGGGGGCTGGTGCAGCATGCCCGCGATGCGCCGGTAGTTGAGGACGAACCGGGCGATGTCTGCCACCCAGTCCCGGTCCGTGCGGAGCTGGATGTGTCCGGCGCCGGCGCGCCGCAACGCGACGCGCACCCGCTCGCGCTGAGCCCGGGTGGCGGCGTCCATGCGGCGCCGGGCGGCGTCGTCGGAGGTGTTGACGTAGCGCGCGAACGAGGTCTCGGGGTCGTGGATGAGCATCTCGCCGACGTCGGGCAGCTCCAGTTCGTGTCGGTCGACGACCTCGACGCAGAGGACCTGGTTACGCACGGCCAGCCGACGCACCGCCTTCTCCCACGGCGGCGGGACCTCAGGATCCAGCTCCGAGTCGCCCGGCGTGAGGAAGTCCGAGACGATGACCCGCATGCCCCGACGCCGCTGGGACCGGGTCATGTGTTCGATGCCGTCGGCGAGTTCGAGGTCACCTGGGGCGTGGTCCGGCACGATCGGCTCGACGAGCATCTTGCGCAGCAGACCGTAGAGCGCTGTGCGGCCTGAACGGGCGGGCAGGCGCTTGACCTGGTCGGGAAGCATCATCATGCCTCCGAAACGGTCGCCCATCCGCTGGCTGAGGAAGCCGATGGTGGCGATCGCCGCGATCCCCAGGTCGCGCTTGGTGACGCCCTCGGTTCCCCAGTTCATCGACGGGGTCACGTCGAGCAAAGCCCAGACCTCCAGCTCCCGGTCGGCCATGGTGTCGCGGACGTGCGGGACGGTCGTACGGGCCGTGACGGCCCAGTCGATCTTGCGGACGTCGTCCTGGCCCGGCTGATAGACGCGCGCGTCGTTGGTGTCGGAGCCGGCACCCGGCAGCAGCCCCAGGTGGTCACCGTGGAGGAAGCCCTCCAGCCGGCGCACGATCGTCAGTTCGAGCCGGCGCAGGGCCGCCTCGGGGGCGAGCCGCGCCAGTGGGATCGTCGGCCCGGTGGGCGGCCTGAGGACCGACCACTCGGCGCCGCTCTCGTCGGGTCGGGCCACGGGGCGGTCCCTCAGCTGCGCCCGGGCTGGTGGGCATGGCTCTGGTGCGCCGCCTCGCGCTGCTGCTCGTTCCACACGGGTGTGGGTGCCGGAACCATGGCGACGATGCGGTCGACGACGTCGGTGGGGTTGATGTTGTCCGCCACGGCGTCGAAGGCCAGCACGATGCGGTGCGCCATGACGTCGCGGGCGACGGCCTGCACGTCGGTGGGGAGCACGTAGTCGCGGCCGTTGATGAGCGCCAGCGCCCGCGAGGCGGCCACGAGGCCCAGGGTCGCGCGCGGCGAGCAGCCGATCTGGATGACGCCGGTGAGGTCCGGCATGCCGAAATCGGCGGGGGTCCGGGAGGCGAGTACCAGCCGCACGATGTACTCGGCCACCAGGTTGTGGACGAACACGTTGGAAGCCATGTCCTGCAGATGGCGCACCGACGCCGGGTCCAGGACCCGGTTCGCCTCCGGCGGGCTGACGCTCATGCGGCGCAGGATCTCCAGCTCCTCGTTGCCGCGCGGGTAGGGCACGTCCACCTTGAGGAGGAAGCGGTCCCGCTGGGCCTCGGGCAGCGGGTAGACGCCCTCCGACTCGATGGGGTTCTGGGTGGCGATGACGATGAAGGGCTTCGGCGCGGGGTAGGTGCGGCCGCCGATGGACACCTGCTTCTCGGCCATCAGCTCGAGCATCGCGGACTGCACCTTGGCGGGAGCTCTGTTGATCTCGTCGGCCAGGACGAAGTTGACGAACACGGGGCCGAGCTCGATCTCGAAGCTCTCCGTCCGCGCGGAATAGATGCGCGTGCCGACGATGTCCGAGGGCACGAGGTCCGGGGTGAACTGCACCCGCGCAAAGTCGCCGCCGACGACGGTCGCGAACGACCGGACGGCCAGGGTCTTCGCGACGCCGGGCACGCCCTCGAGCAGGCAGTGGCCCTTCGCCAGCAGCGCCACCATCAGCTGCTGCACCATGTGCTCCTGGCCGACGATGACCCGCTGCACCTGGCTGATCGCGTCGCCCAGCAGGCGTGCGGCCCCGGCGACGTCGCGCGGCAGATCGGTCTCGTCGATCGACGGTGTGCTCACGCGGTGACTCCTTCTGGTTCGGTCGTGACCCGCGCCCAACGATAGCGCCCGGAGGAAGCGCTCCCGCGGGCCCGAGCGCGCCGACCGGACACGCGCCCGCCCGGTGACGCGTGGTTTGATGGTACCGATGAGCACCCACGACGACGCCGGCCGCGACCCGGCCCCGATGGCCGGTCACCATCCGCTCCGCGACGACGACCCGGCGCGGGTCGGAGACTTCTGGCTCGACTCGCGCCTCACCGCGACCCCGGCCGGCACGGCGTTCGCGGCGCACGAGGAGCGCGGAGACGCGGTCCTTCTCATCCTGCTGTCCGAGGGCGCGGCCGCCGACCCCGCGGCACGCGCGCGTTTCGCCGGCGAGGTCAACGCCATGCACATCGACACCGTGGTCGCCCGCGGCGGGCAGGACCAGGACGACGGCCGCATGGCAGTGCGATTCCGCGGGGAGGCCGAGGACCCGGCCCTCGCGGACCACGGTCCGCTCGCCCCCTGGGCGGCGCTGGCCTTCGACGGCTCGCTGGCCGCCGTTCTGGAGGCCGACCGCGTGTTGCGGGCGGTCGACCTGTCGATGAGCCCGCCGCTCAGCGAGCCGTCCGGGCCCGACTACCGGCTGCACTGGATCGACCGCACGGGCACCGGACCGACCCGTGCGTGGCCGCTCCCCTGGCCCGGCCGCACGGACCGCGCCGGGTGGATCACGATGCTGGTGTCGTTCCTGCTCATGGCGCTGATCACCGCCGTCGCGATCCTGCTGGCGATCCTCGCGTTCCAGAACCAGCCGCCCGTCAACGCGCCCCAGCCGATCCCCTCGATGGGCGAGGGCAGCGGCTCCGGCTCGCCGTCCGGCTCGCAGACGGGCTCGCAGTCGGGTGAGCCTCAGTCGCCGTCGGGCACCCCGTCCCCCGGCAGCGACCCGGGCCCCTACTCGGACAGCCCGTCGATGAACCAGCCCAGCGGCGACCAGTCCGGTCCCGGCGCCCCGACGGTCAACCCTCGGCTCTGACCGGCCCAGCCGGCCGCGCTATGCTGGCGGCCCGTCACGGGGCGATAGCACAGCCGGTTAGTGCAGCGGACTCATAATCCGCGGGTCGCGGGTTCGAGCCCCGCTCGCCCCACTCAGGCGCCGACGCGCGACGCCACCTCCGACAACCACGCGGCCACCCCCGCCGGCCCGTCGGCCAGGACGTCGGCCCGGTCGCCGAGCGCCGGGAGCTCCGCCGAGCCGCTGACGACGCGGCAGGTGGCCAGGCCGGCCGCCGCGAGGTCGTCCAGGAGATCGAACGCGGGCAGGTCGCCCAGATCGTCGCCGCACATCGCCACGACAAGCGCACCGGTCTCCTCGACGATGTCCCTGAGCGCCTCGCCCTTGGTGACCGTCGACGCGCGCAGCTCGAGGATGAATTTTCCGGGCTCCAGGACCAGGCCGTTGGCGGCAGCGATGCGCGCGACGTGCGGCTTCAGCTCGGCGAAAGCGGCCGCCGGATCCGGGCAGCGCCGGGTGTGCACCCCGACCGCCCGGCCCTTGTGCTCCAGGTGCACCCCGGGCGGGCCGACCTCGTCGAGCAGCCGCTCCAGCTCGACGGTGGCCACAGCGACGCTCTGCGGGGTCTCGGGCGGGGTGGCGACGCCAGTCGCCGCATCCCATCGCTCTGCTCCGTACTGGCCCAGGACCACCAAGCGGTCCAGGCCAGGCCTCTCCGCCAGCCGGCCGAGCCGCACCACCGTCTCGACCGGGCGGCCCGTGATGACGACGAGATGGCCCACTCGATGGCCCAACTCCGTGAGCGCGGTCGCGGCCGCGGGATGCAGCGCGGAGAGGTCCGGATCGTCGACGATCGGGGCCAGGGTGCCGTCGAAATCCATGGCGACAAGGACCCGGTCCGGGGCCGCCGCCGCGGCGTCGAAGAACTCGTGGGCTGCGTCTGAGATGGCTCGCCAAGAAGTCATGCCCACACTCTGCCACGGCGGATCGTCCCGGCCAGTCGCTAGGGTGTAGAGCAGGAGGAACCAATGTCGCAACTCGCCAGCTTCGTCGTCGTCGCCAATCGCCTGCCCGTGGACCGCGTCACCGCATCCGATGGGAGCGTGGACTGGCGGACCTCACCCGGAGGCCTGGTCACGGCGCTGGAACCCGTGATGCGCCAGCGCGGCGGGGCCTGGATCGGGTGGCACGGGGCCGCGGACGAGCAGGTCGCCCCGTTCGAGCACGACGGCTATTCGGTGGTGCCCGTCCCCCTGAGCGCCGCCGAGTACGAGGAGTATTACGAGGGCTTCTCCAACGCCACCCTCTGGCCCCTCTACCACGACACCGTCGCGTTCCCCGAGTTCCATCGGGAGTGGTGGGACGCCTACGTGACCGTCAACCGTCGGTTCGCGGAAGCGGCGGCGGAGGCGGCCGACGAGGGCGCCACGGTCTGGGTGCAGGACTACCAGTTGCAGCTGGTGCCACAGATGCTGCGGGAGCTGCGGCCCGACCTCAGGGTCGGCTTCTTCCTGCACATCCCCTTCCCCCCCATCGAGCTGTTCCTGCAGCTGCCGTGGCGCACGGAGATCCTCGAAGGGCTTCTCGGCGCGGACCTCGTGGGTTTCCAGGTCCCGGGCGGCGCCGCGAACTTCCTGCGCCTCGTGCGGCGGCAGACCGGCCTGAAGGTCGAGCGGGACCGTGTGCAGGTCACCGACTCCCATGCCAGCGTGTCGCGCGCCTACCCCATCTCCATCGACACGCAGGGTTTCGCGGACCTGGCGAACACCCCCGAGGTCATCGCCGAGTCCGAGGCGTTGCTGGAGGAATTGGGCCACCCCAAGCGCATCTTCCTGGGGGTCGACCGTCTCGACTACACCAAGGGGCTGCGGCAGCGCATCCGGGCCATGGGAGAGCTGTTCGAGGAGGGCAAGCTCAACCCGGCGGAGGACGTGTTCCTCCAGGTGGCCACGCCCTCGCGGGAACGGGTCGAGGAGTACAAGCGCCTGCGCGACGACATCGATCTGCTGGTGGGACGCATCAATTCCGAGGTGGGGGGCATCGGCCGGCCCGCGATCGTCTACCGGCACGCCGGGTTCCCCCGCCAGACGATGGCGGCGATGTACCGCATCGCCGACGTCATGGTGGTGACGCCCCTGCGCGACGGGATGAACCTCGTCGCGAAGGAATACGTGGCCTGCCATCCGAACACCGGCGGAGCCCTCGTGCTCAGCGAGTTCGCCGGTGCCGCCCTGGAACTGAAGCAGGCCTATCTGGTCAACCCCTACGACCTCAACGGCATGAAGGCGGTCCTCATGCAGGCCGCCACCGATCCCCTGAAGGCGCGGGAGCGGCGCATGCGGGCGCTGAAGAAGCAGGTCAAGGCCAACACCATCGACCACTGGGCGGACGCGTTCCTCGGGGACTTAGCCGGGCTGGACTGATCGGGGGTCAAGCCGGCGTAGTGCCGGCGTCGACGCCGCCCCGTGCACCACGACCGACAGCAGGATCGTGAAGGCGACCGCCGACCAGAGCCACTGCTCGTCCGGGAGGGCGACCAAGCCACCGGCGTAGGCCAGGTAGTAGAGGGATCCGACGCCACGGACCCCGAAGAACGCCGCGACGAGCCGCTCGGCCGGCTGTAGCCCTCCCGGCCGCTCCGGGTCCCGGGCCGCCACGCTGAGCGACACCCACGCGGCGAGCGGCCTGATGACGAAGACCAGGGCGAACGCGAGTACGACGGCGCGCCAGTCCACGCCGCCGAGCAGGGTGCGGGTCAGCGCCATGCCTAGGAAGAGCAGGATGACGAGGATCAGCAGCCGTTCCAGATAGCCGACCACCTGATGCATGGCCCGATGGTGGTCGTGGTGGCGCTCGACGCTGCGTAAAGCCAGGCCGCAGGCGAACACGCCGAGGAATCCGTACCCGCCGGCGACCTCCGTCGCCCCGTAGGACAGCACCAGGGCGGCGACGGCCAGCAGCGGCTCACCGCGCTCCGCGATCCGCAGGCGGTGGTCCGCGGCCCGGAAGGCGAGCCGCCCGAGGCCCCAGCCGACGAGCGCGCCGACCAGGACCCCGAGCAAGATCTTGCCGACCAGTTCCCAGGCGAGCCAGCCGGCTCCCCACTCGGAGACCGACCCGCGGGATGCCAGGAACACGGCGGCGTAGACGAACGGAAACGCGAGGCCGTCGTTGAGGCCCGCCTCGGAGGTCAGCGCGAACCTCACCTCGTTGCGCTCGTCGGGCTCCGCCTCCTCCGCCGAGCCGCCCGTGCTCGGGCCGTCGACCTGCACGTCGCCGGCGAGCACCGGATCGGTGGGAGCCAGGCAGGCACCCAGCAGGAGGGCCGCCGGGGCGGCCACCCCCAGGACGGTCCATCCCAGGACGAAGATGGCGGCGATCGTCAGGGGCATCGCGACGAGCAGCAGCCGCCACGTCGGGGACCACGAGCGCCAGGTGTCTCTGCTCAGCGGCCGATCCAACGCGAGGCCCACGCCCATGAGCGCGACGAGGACGGCGACCTCGGTGACGTGCTCGACGACCTTCCGACCCGCGACAGGGTCGAGGGACCATCCGTCCGGCATCGGCAGCAGCCCGATGAGCATGCCGAGGAGCAGGAGCACCATGGGTGCGGACAGCGCGATCGACCGAACCAGCACCGGAGCCAGGACGGCGACGAACAACGCCAGCCCGGCTACCAGCCACACCGCATCGGCGCTCATGTCCGTGACTCCTCTGCCCTCACTCACGCAGTATGCCGTGCCGGGCCGGGCCGGAAGTGTTTCGGCGGTCGGAGACGGCCCCCGTGGGGGCGGGGAAGGGCGAGGCAGGACGCCCGCGGAAACAAGAACAAGCCGTTCTCACCAGCGTTCAGCTGGTCAGAACGGCTTGTCCGTTGGCTCCCCGGACTGGACTCGAACCAGTAACCCTTCGATTAACAGTCGAATGCTCTGCCAATTGAGCTACCAGGGATCAGTGGTTACCCACGCGAGGAAGAACGTTAGCAGATCATCCGTGATGTGGCGAAATCAGAAGTACTCGGTCTTCAGCCGGTCCGTCTCGGCGACCACAAGCTCCCGCGTCCGGGGATCGGCCAGGTCAGCGCCGCCCGACGGGACGGCGTACCAGTGCATAGTGGGATGGTGACCGAGGCTGCGGCGGCCGACGATCTGCACCTGGCCTCGCGGGGCCTCCACCGTGCTCTGCACCACCGTCGACGCCTGCACGCGTTCCTGGAACAGCTCCGGGAGTCGCCCCGGCTCATCCAGCCGGGCCTCGAATCGTTCGCCCTCGACAGTCCGCCACCGGAAGGTGCTGCCCTCGCCGGACCACGACCCGCTGCCGATCTCCTCCCAGCCCCACACCCGCCAGGTGTCGCCCATGCGGCGGGCGAGGCCGGTTCGGGTGCCGACCAGCACCACCCCCTCGCCGATGCCGTGCGCGAGGACGTCAGCGCGGTGGCCGAGCACGGTGTCGAGTTCCTCGATCAGCTCGGGATCCAGGCGATTGAACAGCTCCATAGCACCATTGTGCTCCTCTGTGGACAACCGCGCCGCGCGTAGCGGATCCATCCACAGGCGGCGCGATCCGCCCCCCGGTGATCCCGGCGGCGGCCGAGGCTGGCGCCATGGACCTCAACACGATGCAGCTGCCCGCGGTCGATCTCCGCCCCGGGCAGGATGAAGAGCTCGCCCGCGCCGTCGAGGCCGGGGTGTACGCCGAGCAGCTCCTCGCCTCGCGGGGCGCGGATCCGGAGCTGGAACGAGTCGTGGCTCTGGGCAGGGAGGCCCAGGCCCGGATGTGGTCGGCGGGGATGCGCATCGCCATGCAGCAGGCGAGGCGCGCCGCAGTGGCCCGCGGCCTCCCCGCCGAGGACCTGTTCCAGGACGCCTGCGTCGCCGTGGCGGAGGCGATCCTCCGCTACGACTTCACCCGCGGGACCCGCTTCACGACCTTCGCGTTCGAGAGCGTGTCGTGGGCGTTGGGCGACGGCAGCCGCCATCGCACCGGCCGCCCCACCCTGACGCGGTGGGAACGCCGGGCCGCGCGGCGGCTCCGGGCCGAACTCGATGCACGGCAGTCGGCCGGTGCCGCGGCCGACCTGGGCGAGGCTGCGGCGGCCGCCGGCGTGTCGGCGGCCGCCGCCCAGCGGGCCATGGTGCGATGGCTGAGCCTCGACGAGGCGACGATCGCCGACCCCGCCACCGAGGACTCCTTCGCCGACGTCGGCCACGGCCTCGACTTCCTCGAGCTGCTCACCCCCCGGGACCGGCGGGTGCTGGAGTTGCGCTACGGCATTGGCGCCACCCCGCACACCCTGGCCGCGGCGGCCGAGCGGCTGGGCGCCTCCCCGTCGACGGTGTTCCGCTGGGAGCGCGAGGCGCTGATCGCGGCACGGGCGCTGCTCAGTGGCGACCGGACGACGGTGCCCGTCAGTGGACGATCGCCTCGCCCGCCCCGGCTCCCGTCATCGAGCGAACCTCCATCTCGATCGCGAACTCCTCGTCGCCGCGCCGGCTCGAGGTGACGGTGCCCAGGAAGCCTGCCAGGAAGGCGAGCGGCACGCTGACCAGGGCGGGGTTATCGAGCGGGAACCACGAGAAGTCGATCCCCTCCCCCAACATCGACCCGGGCGATCCCGAGATCGCTGGCGAGAAGACGATGAGCAGGGTCGCCGACACGAGGCCGGTGTAGATGGACCACACCGACCCGCGCGTGGTGAAGCGCCGCCAGTACAGCGTGTACAGGATCGACGGCAGGTTGGCGGAGGCCGCGACAGCGAACGCCAGCGAGATCAGGAAGGCGATGTTCTGACCGTTGGCGGCGATGCCACCGAGGATCGCGAGCACTCCGACGACGACCGACGTGATGCGCGCGACGCGGACCTCCTGCGCCGGGTCGGCCTTGCCGTCCTTGAGGATCGAGTTGTACACGTCGTGGGCGAACGACGCCGACGCGGTGATGGTCAGCCCCGCCACGACGGCCAGGATCGTCGCGAACGCGACGCCGGAGATGACCCCCATGAAGACCTCGCCGCCGAGGCCGAGCGCCAGGAGGGGCGCCGCGGAGTTGGCGCCACCGGGGGCGGCGAGGATGGCCTGCTGCCCGACGAGCTTGGGGGCCCCGAGCCCCAGCACGAGAGTGAACAGGAAGAAGTTCCCGACGAGGATGATGGCCCACACCGCAGAGCGGCGCGCCTCCCGCGCCGTGGGCACGGTGTAGAAGCGCATGAGCACGTGCGGCAGCCCGGAAGGGCCGGCGATGAGCGCCAGCGACAGCGACAGGAACGACAGCTTGGTGAACTCCGACGCACCGTAGCGGCCCATGGGCTCCAGCAGATCCTTGCCCGTGCCGGTGGCCGGATCCAGCGCCGCCTGCTGGGCCGCAAGGGCCAGCGCATCGAGGTTGAACCCGTCGCCCATCAGCACGAGAAGGGTCATCACCGCAGCGCCGGTGACGAGGAGCACCGCCTTGATCATCTGCACCCAAGTCGTGCCCTTCATGCCGCCGATGAGCACGTAGACGATCATCAGCACGCCCACCAGCCCGATCACCACGCCCTGCATCGACCGGTCCGAGACGCCAAGCAGCAGCGCGACCAGCCCGCCGGCACCGGCCATCTGCGCCAACAGGTAGACGAACGAGATCACGAGCGTGGAGGTGGCCGCCGAGAGGTAGTCGCCGGTGATCGCGAGTCCGTTCTGGCGGCCCGAGAACTTCGCGCCGCCCGTGTAGAAGTCCGATGCCTTGGACTTCTGCCGGCTGACGACGATGACGACACCGAGGGTGGCGGCGACGAAGACCGCGAAGACGCCGATGTTGATCAGCGGGTTGCCGTAGGCGGCGGCCTCCAGGGGGATCACAGGTCAGCTCCGTCCACGAGACGCTCACGCAGAACCGTCGACAGCGGGTCGAGTCGCCGGTCGGCGACCCGCACGTAGATGGCGGTCCACACCCACACGACGGCGAACTGGAACAGGCCGAGCACGATGCCGGTGTTGAGGCCCTCGAGGCCGAGGAAGGGGGCGGCCATGAAGTCGGTGGCGTAGATCGATGTCTCGACGTGAAGATAATGTAGGCAGGCCGATGCGGACAATGCAATACCGGACTTTGTCAGGTCGTCCCGGTCTGCCGTCTCCGGGCCGACGGGTGGCTCAGCTGAGCCCGACCGACAGGAGCTGCTTGCGACGCATCTCCAACTCGGTCAACTGCGCGAACTGGGCGCGGTGCCCGCTGGGGTCCTTCACCGGGTCCGTGCGCTGCAGGCGGGACTTGAGGTCCGCGATCTGCCGCGTCACGCGCGCCAGCTTGAGCCGAGAGCTGTGCTGCAGCGCATAGGTCTCGTCGGCCTCGCGGAGCAGCGGCTCCACCACAAGGGCCACCATCAGCTGCCGCACCAGGTCCGACGGCGCGGCCGCGCGCAGCCGGTCGGTCCACGCCTCGCCCCAGGGAACCTCCGCGATGAGGCGGAAGACCGCGGCGTAGGCGGGGTGCGAGAAGTCCTCCGCCTCGACCGCGTTCCAGGCCTCGTCGAACGTCATGGGGCACTGCAACATGAGTTTGAGGGTGTCGCGCTCGAGCCTGAGGCCCGGGTCGTTCGGGTTCGGCCACGCGGGGTCCGGACGAGGAGCGTCGTCAGCCCCGTGGTCGGGCTCCGGAGACCGGTGACGGGCCCGCGACGCCTCACGGCGGACCTCGTCGACGTCCATGCCGAGCACGGCCGAGAGCTCACGCAGGTACTGGCTCACCAGGGACTGGTCCCGGATGGAGCTCAGCAGCTCCGCGCCCTCCCTGGCGGCCCCGAGCCGTCCGTCCGCCCGATCGAGGTCGTAGCTCTTGGCGATGTTGGCCATGACGAAGCGGTACAGCGGGATGCGGCGCGCCACGAGCTCCCGGACCGCCGCGTCGCCGTGCTGGAGGCGCAGGTCGCAGGGATCCAGCCCGGAGGGTTCCACCGCCACGTAGGTCTGGGCGATGAAGTTCTGGTCGCCCTTGAACACCTTGAGGGCGGCCGCCTGCCCCGCCTTGTCGCCGTCGAAGGTGAAGATGACCTCGCCGTGCAGGCCGTCGTGGGTCCCCATGAGGCGCTGGAGCAGGCGGGCGTGATCGTCTCCGAACGCCGTGCCGCACGAGGCGACGGCGGTCTCCACGCCCGCCAGGTGCGCGGCCATGACGTCGGTGTAGCCCTCCACGATCACGGCCTGCGCCTTGCGGCCGATCTCGCGGCGGGCCAGGTCCAGACCGTAGAGCACCTGCGACTTCTTGTAGACCGGGGTCTCGGGGGTGTTGAGGTACTTGGCCGGCATGCGGTCGTCGTCGTAGAGGCGCCGCGCCCCGAAACCGAGGACGGCCTGCGCCGAATCGCGGATGGGCCACAGGACGCGTCCGACGAAGAAGTCCCGCCCGCCCTGACGGGTCAGCCCGGCGGTCTGGAGGACCTCATCGGAGAAGCCCTGGGCGCGCAGCGTCTGCCGCAGCGCACCCCCGTGCCGGGGCGCGTACCCGATGCCGAAGCGCAGCGAGATCTCGCGGTCGAAACCGCGGCCGTGGAGGAAGCGCCTCGCCTCGACCGCCTCCGCCGACTCCAGCTGCGCGGCGAAGAACGCCTGCGCCGCCTCGTTGGCCTCCATGACGCGGCGGCGCATCCCGGGTGCCTGCGTCGGTCCTCCGTCGTCCTCGACGCGCAACACGATCCCGCTGCGGTCGGCCAGCACCTGCACCGCCTCGGTGAAGGACAGGTTCTGCTGCTTCTGCAGGAAGGTGATGACGTCCCCGCCCTCGCCGCAGCCGAAGCAGTAGAAGAACCCGCGCGCGGGCGTCACCGTGAAGGAGGGGGTCTTCTCGTCGTGGAAGGGGCACAACCCCTTCAGCGATCCGCCGCCGGCGTTGCGCAGCGCCACATAGCTGCCGACCACGTCGTCGATCCGGCTGCGTTCCCTGACCGCCGCGATGTCCTCGTCGTTGATCCGGCCCGCCACGGTGCCACTCTACCCGCTGCTCAGGCGCCGCGGCCGATGCCCTTCGGGAGTCGCTTCGGGTCCCAGCCCAGGAGGTGTCGGGCCTGATCGAACGCGAACCGGTCGGTCATGCCGCCGACGTACGTGACGGCGCCCCGGACGAGGTCGTCGCCCCGGTACTCGGCGGGCAGCGCCGCGGGCGACGCCAGGTAGAACTCGACCAGATCGGTGAGCACCCGCACCACCGTGTGCGACTGCGCGACGGATTCGGCGCGGGTATAGATGCGCTCGTAGTTGAACCGGCGCAGCTCGCCGAGTGCCTCGGCGGTCACGGGGTCCATGCCGACGACGCCGGTGGCCGAGGTGGTGTTGATGACGGCGTTGATGAACGTCGCCAGCTGCTGCCGGCGGGTCACGCCCGCCACCTCTCGCACGACGACGGGCACGTCGGCCGTGGCGACGATGCCGGCGGACACCGCGTCCTCCAGGTCGTGGGCGCAGTAGGCGATCCGGTCCGCCCACGAGACGATCTCGCCCTCGAGGGTCGCCGGCGCGGGGCGCGACCAGGAGTGGTTGCGGATCCCGTCGAGCGTCTCCGACGTCAGGTTGAGGTCGCGCAACACCACGTCGGCCCCCCACGGCCCGTGGTCGTAGCCGCCGGCAATGAACCGGTCGAACGCGTCCTCCGACGCGTGCCCCCCGGGCCCGTGGCCGCAGTCGTGGCCGAGCGCGATCGCGTCGGCCAGCGTGACGTTGGCGCCAACCCCGCGGGCGATCGCGACCGCCGCCTGGGCGACCTCGACGGCGTGCGTCAACCGGGTCCGCTGATGGTCCGTCGGATACACGACGACCTGGGTCTTCCCGGCCAATCGCCGGAAGGCCGCCGAGTGGACGATGCGGTCACGGTCGCGTTCGAAGCAGGTGCGGAACGGGTCCGGTTCCTCGGGTCGTTCCCGGGTACCGGCACCGACGGCGAAGCTCGCCTCCGGCGCGAGCGTCAGCCGCTCGATCTCCTCGCGCTGCTCCCTGCGCCGCGGCTCCCGGGCGCCGACCCGCGCGGTCGACGAGGCGTGCGCGGTGACGACGTCGTCGCCATGTCCGTGCATGGTCGACGCCCAGAGCCGGGTGCGCGGGAGCGGTGTGTCCATCGCCCCCAACCGTAGCCGAGGTCAGCGCTCCGACCGCGGCACCCACTGCGACAAGGGGTTGCCGACATAGACCTGGCGCGGCCGGTAGATGCGCTGGCGAGGGTTGTCGGTGACCTCCTTCCAGTGCGCGATCCAGCCGGGGGTGCGCCCGATCGCAAACATCACGGTGAACATGTCCAGCGGGATTCCGATCGCGCGCAGGATGATGCCGGAGTAGAAGTCGACGTTCGGGTAGAGGCGTCGCGACGCGAAGTAGTCGTCGGCCAGCGCCGCCTGCTCGACCTCGCGTGCGATGTCAAGCAGGGGGTCCGTGACGTGCATGGCGTCGAGCAGCTTGTCCGCCGCGTCCTTGAGGATGCGGGCACGGGGATCGAAGTTGCGGTAGACGCGGTGCCCGAACCCCATGAGCTTGACACCCGACGAGCGGTCCTTGACGCGGGCCAGGTAGGCCTCGGGCGTGATGCCGGTGGTACGGATGTGCTCGAGCATCTCGATGACCGCCATGTTCGCGCCGCCGTGCAGCCGGCCCCACAGGGCGTTGACGCCCGCGGAGACCGACGAGTACATGTTCGCGCCCGACGAGGCGACCATCCGCACCGTCGACGTCGAGCAGTTCTGCTCGTGGTCGGCGTGCAGGACCAGGAACATGTTGAGCGCGTGCGCCACCTCGGGTGTGGGCTCGTAGTCCCGGTACGGCACGGAGAACATCATGTGCAGGAAGTTCTCGGCGTAGTTGAGGTCGTAGCGCGGATACGCGATGGGCTGGCCGATGTGCGACTTGTAGGACGCCGCCGCGATCGTGCGGGTCTTGGCGATGAGGCCCGCGGCCGCGTACTTGAAGTGCGCCGCGTCGGTGGTCTCGATGTCGTGCAGCTCGTGCGTCTGCAGCGCGTTGATCATGGCCGACAGGATGGCCATGGGATGGGCGTCGGCGGGGAAGCCGTCGAAGTGCTTGCGCATGTCGCGGTGCAGGGCGGCGTTCTCGCTGAGCAGGTGGCGGAACTCGGTCCGCTCCTCCTCGTCGGGCAGCTCACCGAAGATGAGCAGCTCCGCGGTCTCGATGAAGCTGGACCGCTCCGCGAGATCCTCGATCGGAATGCCGCGATAGCGGAGGATGCCCTTCTCGCCGTCGATGAACGTGATCGCCGACTGGCAGGACCCCGTGTTGCCGTAGCCGTCGTCGAGTGTGATGAGCCCGGTGGTCGAGCGCAACGACGAGATGTCGATGGCGCGCTCCCCCTCGGTGCCGGTGACGACGGGCAGTTCGTAGCTGGTGCCGTCGATGATGATGGTTGCCGTCTCGCCCATGGAACCTCCTGGGACAGGGCCGGCCCCGGCCGGGCCGGCGCTGCGCTCAGAATAACGACGGCACGCCGCCGCCCCCGGGCGGCCCCTACTTACGCGTCTGGGCGCGGCCCATGAACAGCAGGGCGACCCCCATCACCGCGATGCCGAAGGCGCTGCTGCCGATCCGCTCCCAGGTGAGGACCTCCTGGGGTGTCCCGGTCGAGACGAAGTAGGCACTCACGAACAGGACGAGCACCGCAAGGAGCGCGACCGCGCGCCCCGCCTGGGCCCAGATCGGCAACTTCTTGCGTTCCGCCATCGTCATCCTCCGCTCACGCCAATCTCGGCGTCCGACAGGTCAAGTTCACACCCGGAGGTGTCGTCGTACCAACCGTAGGGCAGGACCACGCGCCCGCGGGGCGACCCCTGCCGACCGCGCGGCGTGCCGAGTTCCGCCACGGGGAACTGCGCCTCCGTGTCGAGAAGAGACACCAGCTCGCGCAGCTCAGCCAGGGACGAGACCATGGCGAAGCGGCGCCGCAGCTCGCCCACCGGATAGCCCTTGAAGTACCACGCCATGTGTTTGCGCAGATCCGTCAGCCCGTGCCGCTCCCCCATGAGGTCGGTGAGCAGTTCGGCGTGCCTGATCAGCATGCGACCGACCTCCCCCAGCGCAGGCCGGTGCCGGAGCTCCTCGCCCGCGAACGCGGCCGCGAGGTCCCCGAAGAGCCACGGGCGGCCGAGGCAGCCGCGACCGATCACGACACCGGCGCAGCCCGTCTCGTCCATCATCCGCAGCGCGTCCTCCGCCTCCCAGATGTCGCCGTTGCCCAGGACGGGGATGTCGACGGCGGCGACCAGCTCGGCGATCCGGGACCAGTCGGCCTCACCCGAGTAGGCCTGCTGGACGGTGCGGCCGTGCAACGCGACGGCGGCGGCGCCCTCCTCCTGCGCGATGCGACCGGCGTCGAGGAAGGTCTCGTGCTCGTCGTCGATCCCGATGCGGGTCTTGATGGTGACGGGAACGCCGAACTCGTCGGCAGCCTGCACGGTGGCCCGGACGATGGCCCGGAGCCGGTCTCGCTTGTAGGGCAGCACCCCGCCCCCGCCCTTGCGGGTGACCTTCGGCACCGGGCAGCCGAAGTTCAGATCGATGTGGTCGACGTCGAAATCGCGGATGAGGATGCGCGCCGCGTCGGCCATCACATCGGCGTCGACGCCGTAGAGCTGCACCGAACGAACGGTCTCGCCCGGGTCGAACCGGAGCATGTCGCGCGTCTTCGGGTCGCCGACGACGAGGCCCCGCGACGTGATCATCTCGCACACGTAGAGTCCGGCGCCCTGCTCCCTGCACAGCTGCCGGTAGGCCGCGTTCGTGACCCCAGCCATCGGCGCCAGCACCACGGGCAGGTCGACGACGACGGCGTCGGGACGGCTGGGGGCGTGCAGGCGCAGCGGCTGGACGGTGGGCATCGGGCTCCTGGGGGTGATGGGCGGCCCCCCAGCCTACGTCACGCCCCCGACGTCAGCCGAAGCCTGATCGCGGCGACGGCCGCTCCCCTGGCGAAGTCGCGGAAGTCCAGCGGCTGCAGCGCCAGGTCGGGCAGGTTCAGGTCCTCGCGCCAGTCCTCCGCCATCACCTCGCGGACGGCGTCCAGGGAGCCGCCGAGCAGGTCGATGCCCTCGCCGGTCAGGAGGATCCGGGCGGGGGCGAAGGCGATGGCGGCGGCCGCGGCCAGGTGGCCCATGGCCCGCACCGCGTCGTCGACAGCCCCGGCCGCCCGCGGCTCCGCCAGCGCCTCGCGGAATCCGAGCCGTCGCCCGACCGCCTCCGATGCCGCCGCGGCGACTGCGGACTCCGACAACACGTCGCCGAAGATGCGGCCGTCGGGCAGCCACAACCGGCCGAGGATCGCCGCCGCCCCCTGGCAGCCGAGCAGGAGGTTGTCGTCAACGACGGCGCCGCACCCGACGCCCAGCCCGAACGTCACCACGACGAAGTCGGTCAGCCCCCTGCCCGCCCCGAACCAGTGGTGGTACAGCGTCAGGCCGTCGATGTCGTTCGCGGTGGCGCACGGCAGCCCGGTGAGGGCGCTGATCCGGCCGGCGAGGTTGCCACCGCCGGGCCAGCCAAGCATGCGGGTGGCGTGCAGCACCCCGTCGGGCTCGACCGACGCGGGGAGACACACCCCCACCCCCGCGGGGGTCGGGAACCGGGCGATCACCTCGACGAGTCCCTGCGCCGTGGACTCCAGCGTGTCGGTGTCCAGGCCGATCTCCTCGGAGTGCCGCACCTGGCCGGCGAGGCCGGTCTGCACCACCCACGCGTGGCCAGGCACGATCTTGACGCCCAGGAACTGCGCGGCCTCGTCGACGATCCGCAGCGGCACCGGTGGCCGGCCGATCTCCAGCGCCGACGGCGGCCCCTGCTCCAGCAGGCCCTGCTCGATGAGCGGCTTGGTGATGCGGGTCAGCGACCCCGAGGAGAGCCCGAGCATGCGGGCCACCTCGGCGCGGGAGATTGGCCCGTAGCGGAGCACGGCCAGGGCCACGCTCCTGGTGGTGGGGTCCATCGGGATCGGGTGCATCTCAGATCCGGTCGAGTTCGAAGATCACCGCGGTGTCGGGCAGCATCTGGGGGGCCCTGAGGCCGGTGTGCATCAGGACGTGGCCCGGCAACTCGAGCGGTCCGGGGGCCGCCTCCCACGGAACCAGGTGGATCGCCGGGATCCTCTGGTGGTCGATCACGGTGACCCGGTAGGTGGCGTCGGGGTCGAGGCCGGGGAAGCGCAGCATCCCGAGGCTGACCGCCGGGGACACACTCAGCATGGAGAGGGAGAAGATGGCCTTGTCATCGGCGACGACGCCCTTGAAGTAGCACTGCGGTTCGCGCATGTCGACGCGGACCTGACGGCCGCCGAGCAACACCCGACGGTTGGCCTTGTACCACTGGATCCACCAGGTGAGCCGGGCCAGTTCCTCCTCCGTGGCCTGAGCCAGGTCCCATTCGATGCCCAGGTGCCCGAAGACGGCGGTGGCCGCCCGGAACTCGATGTCGTGCCAGCGCGCCGTGCTGTGCGAGCGGCCGGAGGCGATGTGGCTGCCCATGAACTCGGGCGGGAGGAGCTGGCCCGTCCACGGCAGCAGGCGCTGCCGCTCGGCGGGATCGATTACGTCGGACACCCAGACGCGTTCCACCCGGTTCATCACCTCAAGGTCGATCCGGGCCCCGCCGGACGAGCAGGACTCGAACTCGACGTCCGGGTGACGGTGCCGGAGGGCGTCGAGGAGCCGGTAGTACGCCCGGGTCTGAGCGTGGACGGCGGGCTCGCCGTGCGGCGCGGTGCCGGCGTCGATGAGGTCGCGGTTGTGGTCCCACTTGACGTAGTCGATCCGGTACTCCGACAAGATGGCGTCCATCTGGTCGAAGACGTGGCGCCACGCACCCTCAACGGACAGGTTGAGCACGTGCTGGTAGCGCGCCTCCACGGGCAGGCGTCCCGCCGGCTGCATGATCCACTCCGGGTGCGCCCGGGCGACGTCGGAATCGAGGTTGACCATCTCGGGCTCGAACCAGAGGCCGAACTCCATCCCGAGGTTCTGCACGCGGTCAACCAGAGGGTGCAGGCCGTCGGGCCACACGTCCCGCGCGACGACCCAGTCGCCGAGGCCGGCATGGTCGTCGCGGCGGGCGCCGAACCATCCGTCGTCGAGCACGTAGCGTTCCACGCCCAGCGCCGCGGCCCGCTCGGCCAGGTCAATCAGCCGCGTCGCGTCGTGGTCGAAGTAGACGGCCTCCCAGACGTTGAGCGTCACGGGGCGGTCCGCGGCCGGCGCGTGCGGCAGCGCGCGCAGCCAGCCATGGAAGCGGTCTGCTTGGGCGTCCAACCCGTCTGCGTAGTTGAAGTACACCCACGGGGTGGCGTAGCTGTCGTCGCGGCCCAGGCGCACCTCTCCGGCGAGCAGGAGTTCGCCGCCGCTGAGGACCTGGTGTCCGATGAAGTCGCGTTCCGCCACGTGGAGGTGGTTACCGCTCCAGGCGGTGTGCACCGACCAGACCTCCCCGGAGCGGAAGCCGAAGCCGGGTGTGCCGGCGTGGAGGACGTAGGAGGAGTCCGCCCCGGTGCGGCCGTGGCGCCCCTCGCGCCGATGCTGGCCGACGAGGAACTCGCGCCGCTGCGCGAAGCGCTCCACACCCCACCGGCCGGCGAAATCGAGCAGCTCCGACGCGGCGCTGGGCACCGGCAGGCCAACGGTGAACTCGTCGACCGCGAACGGCGCGTCATCCAGGTTCGTCAGCCTGCCGCGGACCCGGATGAGACCCTGGTGCGTCAGCTGGAGCGTGAGCAGGAGCTCGAGCCGCGACTCCACGGAGCTGGCCCGGAACTCGACGGTGGCGGCCCCCGCGACGACCAGCTCCCCGGCCGGTCGTCCGTCGACGGTGACCGACGTGACCGCCCAGTCCGGTGTCCAGTCGCGGCCCGCACGTGAGCCGATGAGTCCCGGCCGGCCCGTCCAGCCGTAGCGTCCCTCGAGGAGCAGCCCGAAGCGGGGAGGCTCGTCGGGATTGTTCGGCCCGGCCTGGTACCGGTGGGCCAGGACCAGCGCATCGAACTGGTCCGACGTCAAGGGCGACAGCTCGTGACCCCAGTGGACGACCTCTGGCAGTCGCGTGCCGTCGACGACGAGCGCGACGGACACGCCCGCGGTGGTGAGGAGCAGTCTGGTGGTCATGGTGTCCTCTCGTTCAGTCGGTGTCGCGGGGAACGTTGACACTCATCTCCTCGACAGGCAGGTAGGCGCTGGGCTCGTCGACAGCGCGCGACAGCAGAGGAGTGAGGATCATCTTCGCCTCGTAGCCGTTGAAGGAGCGCCGATACTCCCCCACCGAGGCCCATCGACCCACCAGGGCGAAAAGGTCCGGGTCGTCGAGGTTCTGCACCAGATCGATGCCGAGGCAGCCGGGACGGGCCGCCCACCAGTCGACGACGGCGCGCGCCTCCGCCAGGAAGCCGGGGCCGGGGGACGCGAATCGGGTGATGACGAGCATGGGATGGAAGGCTACTCCCGGGCCCGAGGTGGTCACGGACCCGGGAGCACCGAGCGTCAGCCCTTCACGGCGCCCGCGGTGAGTCCGCGGACGAAGTACCGCTGCAGGGCGAAGAACACGACGAGCGGCAGGATCATGGACACGAAGGCGCCCGCCGTCAACAGGTGCCAGTTCTCGCCGCGGGTGCCCAGGACGCCGGTCAGCGCGATGGTCAGCACCGCGTTGTCGCCCTGGCCCAGGAAGATCAGCGCGACCAGCAGGTCGTTCCAGACCCACAGGAACTGGAAGATGGCGAACGAGGCCAGCGCCGGCGTGGACATCGGGATGATGAGCCGCCAGAAGGTCTGCCAGTGGGATGCGCCGTCGATCTCGGCCGACTCGACGACCGATTTCGGCAGTGACGCCATGTAGTTGCGCAGAATGTAGACCGCCAGGGGCATGCCGAATCCCGTGTGGGCCAGCCACACGGTGGCGAACTGCCCGTTGATGCCCATCTGCTGGAAGATGATCGACAGCGGCACGAAGGCCACCTGGTTGGGCACCACCAGCAGCCCGACGATGATGATGAACAGCACGTCGCGGCCGGGGAAGTGCATGAACGTGAACACGTACGCGGCGAACGCGGCGATGAGGATCGGGATGATCGTCGCCGGGATGGCCACCGTCATGGAGTTGACGAACGCGTCCGCGAACGGGATGGCGCCGGTGGTGAGCACGTCGCGGTAGTTGTCGATCGTGATCTGCGTCGGGTTGGCGAAGACGTTCCACCAGCCGTTCGAGTTGGACTCGGTGCGGGGGCGCAACGAGGTGATGAGCAGGCCGATGGTCGGAATGAGCCAGAGGAGGCACAGGATGACGACGGCCGCCTCGATCAGCCACAGCATCTTGCTGGAGCCGACCGAGCGGGCCTTGTCCTCGCCGCGCTTGGCCTTGATCGTCTTGGTGGGGGCTGCGACGGTCATGCGTTCGCCTCCTGGAGCCGGAACTGACGGACCTGGTAGACCAGGACCGGGATGATCGCGATGATGAGGATCACAACGATCGCGGACGCGACGCCCGGGTCACCCGCGCGGAACAGCGACGCATAGAACGCGTTGCCCAGCACGTTGGTGTTGTAGTTGCCGTTGGTCATCGCGTAGACGATGTCGAAGACCTTCATGACGCCGATGAGGACCGTGATGAAGACCGTGACCACCGTCGGCCACGCCTGCGGCAGGATGATCCGCCAGAAGATCCTGCCCTCTGAGGCGCCGTCGATGCGGCCCGCCTCGATGGTGTCCTCGGGCACGCCCTTGAGCGCCGCCGAGAGCAGCACCATGGCGTAGCCCACCTGGGTCCAGATGTAGACCACCATGAGCAGGAAGGTGTTGAACCGCAGCATGTCGATCTGCAGCCAGGTCTGGGGAGAGCCGCCGAGTGAGACGATGATCTGGTTGAGCAGGCCGATCTGCGAGGAGCCCTCGGGCTTCCAGGCGTAGACCAGATTCCAGATCGTGGAGGCGCCGACCATCGAGATGGCCATGGGCAGGAAGATGATCGACTTGGCCACCTTCTCGGCCGTGGGGCGGAGTTTGTCGACGAGCACGGCCACGAGGAGGCCGAACGCGACGATGGCCGCCGGGGCCACGATGATCCAGAGAACGTTGTTGATCAGGGTGTTGAGGAAGTTGGGGTCGCCGAAGAGGCGCGTGTAGTTGTCGAAGCCGACGAACTCCAGCAGCCGGCCACGGCGGCCGCGGCGGAAGCTGGCGATGACGGTCTCGGCGGCGGGGTACAACAGGAAGACGGTGATCGCGGCCATGGCGGGCAGGAGCAGCGCGTAAGGCTTGAGCCGGAGTTCCCACTTCTTCGGGAGAAGCTCGACGGCTTTGTTGAGTAGCCAGAACAGCGCGACTGCGCCCAGGACACCGACCACGACCGCGCCGAGTGCGAGGCCGAGTTTCTCAATCATGAGGTGCTCCTAGGGATGGGGCTGGCGGTGGCCCGGGATCCGGTCCACCGCCAGCCGTTCACGGGGTCGGGACTAGCTCGCCGGCCAGCTGGCGTCGATCGCCTGGAGCGTCGCATCGAGGTCGGTGCGGCCGCTGGTGTAGTCGACCATGCCGGTCCAGAAGCTGCCGGAGCCGACGGCGCCGGGCATCTGGTCGGACCCGTCGAAGCGGAACACCGAGGCGTCAGCGACAGCGGCCGCGACGTCCTTGAGCACCTGGTTCGGGTACTTCTCCACGTCGAAGGTGGTCAGCGGCGACAGCCACGCGCCGGTCTGGACCTGGTTGTCACCGAACTCGGGGTCGGTGGTCATGAAGGCCATGACCTTCTTGACGTTGGCGTCGTTCTTCGTGAAGGCCGCGGCCAGATCGCCACCGCCGAGGACCGGGCTCTCACCCTTGACGCTCGGGGTCACGAACATGCCGACGGTGGTGTCGAGCTGCGCGAAGATGTCGTCAGGGAAGAACCCCTTCTGCGTGATGAAGTTGCCCTGCTTGCCGAGGAAGCACTTCGGCTCGGCGTCGAACATCGGGTTGAGCGCCGTGGCGAAGGCGTTGGACGATGCATTCTCGATGCCGCCGTAGACATTGCCCTCGGTCATCAGCAGCTCTTCGTAGATCGCGAAGGCCTCGCGCACTTCGGGGCTGTCGAACTTGATCTCGCCGGAGACCCACTTGTCGTACACCTCGGTGCCGCCGGTCTGTAGTACGTAGTCCTCGATCCAGTCGGTGCCGGGCCACCCGGTGGCCGAGCCGGACTCCATGCCGTAGCAGATGGGGGCGACCCCGTCGGCCTTGATCTCCTCGACGAGGGCCAGAAGCTCCTCGTGCGAGGTGGGTACGGTGTAGCCCGCGGCCTCGAAGGCCGGCTTGTTGTACCAGTAGAACGACTTGCCGTTCATGGCCATCGGCGCGCCGTAGACGGTGCCGTCGACGGTGGCGGCGTCGAGGAAGCCGGGGATGATGTCGGCCTCGAGCTGGTCGAGATCGACCTGCGTGCCGAGTTCGGCGAGTTCTCCCTCTTCGGCCAGGGCCCGGAGGATGCCCGGCTGCGGGAAGATGGCGATGTCGGGCGCGTTGCCGGACTGGACCTTGGAGTTGATCTGGACCTCGAACTCGTTCGACTGGATCCAGTCGAACGTGATGCCGTTCTCCTCACCCCACGTGTCCATGTCCTTCTGGAAGGCCGTCGACTGGTCGCCGGAGAAGGCGTACATGATCTGGATGGTTTCCTTGGCCGTCTCCTCGCCTCCGCCGTCCGTCGCCTCCGGCGTCGAGTCTCCGCCGAGACATCCGGTGGCCAGCAGGCTGACGGCCGCGATACCGGCGAGCCATGAGTACTTCTTGCGCATGAAGGTTCGCTCCTTTGCACTGGAGATGACTGACGCCTGACGGTCGTTGTCAGGCTGCTCCTTCGGTGATCCTGCCACTGGGGCGCAGCGTCGCGCCTTAGTTTTGCCCCAAAGTTATCAAACTGTGACTTTGTGCGCCCGGACTTGCGCCCTGACCGACGCTAATTGATAATGGTTCTCATGTCACGTTTGCTTCGCCTGCTTCCTGCGGGACTCACCGCGCTCGCCCTCGCCGCCTGTGGCGCCCCCGCCTCGGAGGAGGACGGCGCAGCGCCGCGCGTCGTCGCCGCCTTCTACCCGCTCGAGTGGGCGGCCGGCCAGGTGCTGGGCGGGCACGGTTCCCTGAGCGGGCTCACGACGCCGGGGACCGAGGCGCACGATCTCGAACTCACCGCGCAGCAGATCGCGTCGCTCAGCGACGCCGATCTCGTGCTGCACCTGGCAGAGTTCCAGCCGGCGGTCGACGACGCCATCGCACAGAGCGGGCCCGCCTCGGTGATGGACGTTTCGGAGGTGGTCGGGCTGATCCCCGCTGCGGCGGCACACGTCGACGACCACGCCGACGAGGCCGGCGACGGTGGCGAGCACGCCGACGAGACCGATGAGCATGCCGACGAGGCTGACGACCACGGGGACCTGGACCCGCACTTCTGGCAGGACCCGGCGCGCATGGCCACCCTCGTCGAGGAACTAGGGGCACGGCTCGCCGAGCTGGACCCGGACAACGCCGCGGACTACACCGCCAACGCGGCCGCGACCGCGGAGGAGCTGCAGGCCCTCGACGAGGAATTCACGACCGGCCTCGCCACCTGCGAGCGTCGGGAGTTCGTCACGACCCACGCCGCGTTCGGTTACCTGGCCGACCGCTACGACCTCACCGAGATCGGCATCTCCGGCGTCAACCCTGACGCCGAGCCCTCCCCCGCCCGCATCGCGGAGATCCACGAGGAGGCCGCGCGCCACGGCATCACGACGATCTTCTTCGAGACCCTCACCTCGGACGCCGTCGCCACCTCGATCGCGGGCGACCTCGGCCTGGAGACCGCCGTCCTCGACCCGCTCGAGGGCGTCACCGACAACTCCCCGGGAACGGATTACCCTTCGATCATGCGCGCTAACCTCACCGCACTGCGCTCCGCCAATGACTGCGCCTGACCCGCTGCACGCGGAAGGGCTGTTCGTCTCCCTGGGTGGCCTGCCGATTCTCCGCGACGTATCCATCTCCGTCAGCGCGGGCGAGGCGGTGGCCCTCCTCGGCGGCAACGGCTCCGGTAAGTCCACGCTCGTCCGCACACTCATGGGACTGGTCCCCCATCAGGAGGGCAGCATCTCTCTGTTCGGCGAGCCGCTGGCCACCTTCCGCGACTGGTCGCGCATCGGGTACGTTCCGCAGCACTCCGCCGTCGCCGTGGCCAACGCGACCGTCCGTGAGATCGTCTCGTCCGGCCGGCTGGCGCACCGTCGACCCTTCCAGTGGCTCCGCGCCGTGGACCACGCCGCCATCGACCACGCCCTCGACCTGGTGGGGCTCGCCGGGCGCGCCGGGTGGCCCTTCGCTGCGTTGTCGGGCGGGCAGAAGCAGCGCACGCTCATCGCCCGCGCGCTGGCCAGCCAGCCGGAGCTCCTCGTCATGGACGAGCCGTTGGCCGGCGTGGACCTGCACAGTCAGGGCGGCCTCGCCGACCTGCTGGGCCGGCTGGCCGACGAGGGGCTCGCTCTGCTGGTGGTCCTACACGAACTCGGCCCCATGGCGGCGGTGCTGCACCGCGCCGTGACGCTGTGCGACGGGCGGGTCGTCGACCGGGAGACCACCGGGGCGCACGAATGCCAACCGGGCCCGCCGCTTCCGTCGCTCACGGGCCTCGCGGATCCGATCTCGGGGGTGCGGTCGTGATCGAGCCGCTCACACTGCCGTTCATGCAACGCGCCCTGCTGGCGGCCGTCCTCAGCGGCCTGATCGCGCCCGCGATCGGCACCTTCATCGTGCAGCGCCGGATGAGCCTGCTCGGCGACGGCCTCGGCCACGTCGCGATCATGGGGGTCGGGTTGGCCCTCATGACCGGGTGGGCTCCGCTGCCGGTGGCCGTGGTCACCTGCGTCGCGGGCGCCGTCGTGGTCGAGCTGCTCCGGCAGCACGGCAAGGCGTCGGGCGACCTGGGCCTGGCCATCCTCTTCTACGGCGGCCTCGCGTCGGGCGTCCTCATGGCCGGCGTCGCCGGGCAGGGCGCCGGCGGCCTGTCGGCCTACCTCTTCGGATCCCTCACGTCCGTCAGCACGCAGGATCTCTGGATCATCGCCGGCCTGGCCGTCGTGATCCTCGCGCTCACCGTGGGGCTGGCGCCGCGGCTGTTCGCCGTGTCGGTCGACGAGGACTACTCGCATGTCCTCGGCATCCGGGTGCGGTTGCTCAACCTGCTGGTCGTCGTGCTCGCCGCCGTCACCGTCACCATCTCGATGCGCACCGTCGGCCTGCTGCTCATCAGCGCCCTCATGGTCATTCCCGTCGCGACGGCACAGCAGTCGTTCATCGGGTTCACGGCCTCCTTCTTCGGCGCCATGGGTATCGGCGCGGCGGCCGCCGTCACCGGCACCGTCGGCTCGTTCTACCTCGACACCGCCACCGGCGCGACCATCGTCGTGACCGCCATCCTCCTGCTCGGGCTCAGTTGGCTCGTGGGCCGGCGGTTGCGCGGGGCGGAGCGCTTCATCCCCTACGTCGAGGACCACGGCACCCACACGCACGTCCCCGCCGAGGGACACGACGACGCCTTCGCCCACCGGCCCGGGATCGCCGTCATCCAACACGGCGACCACGTCGACTACGTCCACGACGGGCACCGCCACGCCCGGCACGGCGACCACTATGACGAGCACTAGGACCGGGGCCCGCAACACGTGGCAGCGGGCCGCCATCCGCGACCTGCTCGAGGGCTGCGAGGAGTTCCGCACGGCGCAACAGCTCCACGACCAGCTGCGGGAATCGGGCGCGAAGGTGGGGTTGGCGACGGTGTACCGCGCGCTGCAGGCCATGACGGAGGCCGGCGAGGTCGACATGCTACGCAGCGCCGACGGCGAGGCTACCTACCGGCGCTGCTCGTCGTCGCACCACCACCACCTGGTGTGCCGGGAGTGCGGCTACTCCGTGGAGATCGTCGCCCGGCCGGTCGAGGAGTGGGCCGCGGAGGTCGCCGCCTCCAACGGCTTCACCGAGGTCGGCCACGAGGTCGAGGTGTTCGGCCTGTGCCGCGCCTGCTCGGGGCGGGACGACTAGCGCTCGAAGAACGGGAGCGACCGCAGCGCGTGGTCCAGATGCCACGTGGCGTAGGCCACCACCATGCCGTCGACGCGCCTGGCCGTGGCGACATCGGTCGCGGTCACCGTGTCCCACTCACCGCTGAGCAGGGCGCCGAGGTGCGCGGCCTCCGCGGGGCCGAGCTGCCCCGAGCCCGAGGACCGGCAGCCGGTGCACACGGCCCCGCCGCCCATGGGCGAGAACCAGCGGATGTCCGCGCTGCCGCAGCCCGCACACCGAGCCGTGGCCACCGCGTAGCCCGCGACAGCCAACGCCCGCAGGAGGTACGAGTCGACGACGAGGGGCGCCGGCCTCTCCCCCGCCTCCAGCGCGCGCAGCGCCCCCAGCAGCAGGCGGTACTGCTGCAGCGAGGGGCTGTGCTCCTCCGCCACCAGCCGGTCGGCGGTCTCCACCAGTACCTCGGCGGCCGTGAACCGGGTGTAGTCCTCGGCGAGGCGGCTGACGTGCAGCGCCTCCGCCTGCGTCACGACCTCCAAGGATCCGCGGCCCTCCGCGAACTGGATGTCGATGTGCTGGAAGGGCTCCAGCCTGCCCCCGAACTTGCTCGACGTCTTGCGCACGCCCTTCGCGACCGCCCGGATCTTGCCGTGCGTGCGCGTCAGCAGCGTGATGATGCGGTCCGCCTCACCGAGCTGGTGGGTCCGCAGCACCACGGCCTGGTCGCGGTAGGTGGGCACGCCCCCGAGTGTAGGCCGGTACGCTCATAGCCGTGCCCACGCCCCGCCGCCACCCCACACCGCACCCCAGCGGAGCCGTCCCCCCACAGCTGCCGGCCAAGGCCAAGCCCCGGCACGTCGCAATCGTCATGGACGGCAACGGCCGCTGGGCCAAGGAGCGGGGACTCAAGCGCACCGAGGGACACGCGCGCGGCGAGGCGTCGCTGCTGGACGTGATCCACGGGGCCATCGAGATCGGCATCCCGTATCTGTCCGCCTACGCCTTCTCCACGGAGAACTGGAAGCGGTCACCCGACGAGGTGCGCTGGCTCATGGGCTTCAACCGCGACGTCATCCACCGTCGCCGGGACGAGCTCAACGAGCTGGGCGTCCGAATCCGGTGGGCCGGACGGCGGCCGCGCCTCTGGGGCTCTGTCATCCGCGAGCTGGAGACGGCCGAGGAGATGAGCGCCGCCAACGACACCCTCACGCTGCAGTTCTGCGTCAACTACGGGGGACGTGCCGAGATCGTGGACGCGGCACGGGAGATCGCCAGGCTGGCCCGAGCCGGCAAGCTCGATCCCGACCGGCTGACCGAGGAGCGCTTCGCGCGGTTCCTCGACGAGCCAGACATCCCCGACGTCGACCTCTTCGTGCGCTCGTCGGGCGAACAGCGCACCTCGAACTTCCTCCTGTGGCAGTCCGCCTACGCCGAACTGATCTTCCTCGACCGGCTGTGGCCCGATTTCGACCGCCGCGACCTGTGGGCCGCCGTCAGCCAGTACGCGACGCGCGTGCGCCGCTTCGGCTCTGCCTGATCAGAGGTCGGGCGGCAGCTCACGCGGCATCGGGCGCAGGAGACGCTCCCGAATGTCGATCATGGCCCGGGCATGCTCCGCCAGTGCCACGTCGCCGGGCAGGACCGGCCGCCACGGCGGCACCGGGCGCTTCCGGCCGAGCTCGTCGACGCCGCAGTAGACGATCGTGCAGTGCGTCGTCTCACGCAGGTCCCGGGTCCGCGGGTCGCCCGAGCGCACATGCACCGAGATGTGCATGCTCGTGGTGCCGGTGTACAGCAGGCGCGCGTCGACCTCGACGAGGTCACCGATGAACATGGGGCGGTAGAAGCGCACCCCGCCGGCGAACACCGACGCCACCGGGCCGGCATGCCAACGTTCGGCCACCACCTGCGCGGCCTGGTCGATCCAGCTCATGACGTACCCGCCGTGCACCTTCCCGCCCCAGTTGACGTCGGTGGGCGCGGCGAGGAAGCGCAGCGTCTCCCGGCACGCGCCGGTGTCGCCGGCGTAGTCCTGGTGCTGCATCTCCTCCTCGATGGCGCGCCGGGCCACGTTGATCTCGAGCGCCCGCTCGTGCTGGCCGAGCTCCCAGTCGTCACGCGGCACGAACGACGGCACCGGCACCGGCCTGCCGTCCTCCATGGCGACGAACTGCAGCACGCATTGCGTGTTGAGGACGCGCGACGACGACCGCGGGTCGCCGCTGGAGACCGTGCACACCACCTGCAGGGAGGTGCGCCCCGTCAGGACGACCCTGGCCTGGATGACGACCAGGTCGCCCACGTTGATCGGGCGGGTGAAGTGGATGTTGCCGACGTACCCGGTGACGGCGTACGTGCCCGCCCATCCCACGGCGGCGGCGTAGCCCGCCTTGTCGATCCACTCGAGGACCTTCCCCGCGCTCATGACGCCACGGACGTTGGCGTCCATCGGCTCCGCCAGGAAGCGCAGGGTCACGCCGCGTTGAGTCCCAGGCACCGGTGTCTCCCCTCGATCAGTCCATCCGCGCGAACGCCGCGGCTCGCACGACGGCCGTGCCGGCGGCGTCGCTCGCCGCCAGGTCAGCGTCCGCCCGGATCATCCAGTCGTGGTTGCCCTCCGGGTCGTGGACGACCTGGAGGATCGTCCACCGGTCCCGGCCCTTCTCGATGCGGAACAGGCCCGGCCCGCGGGCGTCACCGTCGGTGAGCAGGTCGTCGTGCTCGTCCCAGTATTCGCCCAGCGCCTCGTCCCAGGCGTCGACGTCCATGAGCACGGGCAGCGGCGGGTCGGCGAGCGCGGCTGACGCCGCCTCGAGCGCGGCCAGCGCGTCGACGTCGTCTCGGGCCGCCAGCTCGACCCGGCGGAACATCGCGGTGCGGATCATGGCGGTGAAGGCGCGTTCGTTGCCGGTCACCGGTCGCGGTGGCGGCGGCGGGGCGCCCTGGGCAGCGGCCTCCGCGGCGGCGGCCACCTTCTCCGGGTCGGTCAGCGCCTCCCACTCGTCGAGCAGCGACGAGTCGGTCTGGCGCACCGTCTCCCCCAGCCATTCGACCAGGTCGTCGAACTCCTCGCTGCGATGCTCGTCGGGGACGGTGTGCCGCAGCGCGCGGTACGCGTCGGACAGGTAGCGCAGCAGGCCTCCCTCGGTGCGCTGCAGCTTGTAGAACGACACGTACTGCGTGAAGCTCATGGCCCGCTCCCACATGTCGCGGACCACCGCCTTCGGCGACAGCGCCGCCGCCTCGACCCACGGATGGGACTGTGCGTAGATGCCCATGGCGTGGTGGAGCAGCTCGTCGAGCGGCTTGGGCCAGGAGACCTCCTCGAGCAGTTCCATGCGCTCGTCGTACTCGACGCCGTCGGCCTTCATCTGCGCCACGGCCTCGCCGCGCGCGAGGAACTGCTGGGCGAGGAGGACCTGGAACGGGTCCTCGAGCACGGCTTCGATGACCGACACCACGTCCAGGTGGTAGGTGGGCGAGTCCGGATCGAGCAGCGCCAGGGAGGCCACCGCGAAGGGGGCGAGGGGCTGGTTGAGGGCGAAGTCGTCGCGCACGCCCTCGGCCATGGCGCACCAGCGGCCCTCCGGGTCCGGCGCGGCCAGCTTGACCAGCACCCCAGAGCGCAGCAGCGCACGGGTGAGGGCCAGCGCCCGGCGGGTGAGGGCGCGCTTGCGGTCGCGGGACTCGTGCGAGGACTCGATGAGGCCGCGCATCGACTCGGCGCCACTGCCGGGGCGCTGCGCGATGTTGAGGACCGTGGCGTGCGTGACCTGCATGCGGGAGATCAGCTGCTCGGGCTGCGCCACCACAATGCGCTCGAACGTCTCTTCGTTCCAGCCGACGAAACCCTCCGGCGGCTTGCGGCGGACGACCTTGCGGCGCGCCTTGGGGTCGTCGCCGGCCTTGGCCAACGCGCGCTCGTTCTCGATGACGTGCTCGGGCGCCTGGACCACGACGAAGCCGACGGTGTCGAAGCCCGCGCGGCCCGCCCGGCCGGCGATCTGGTGGAACTCCCGCGACTTCAGCCGCCGCACCCGCGTCCCGTCGTACTTCGTCAGGCCCGTGAACAGCACTGTGCGGATCGGGACGTTGATGCCCACGCCCAGCGTGTCGGTGCCGCAGATCACCTTGAGCAGACCCGTCTGCGCCAGCTGCTCGACCAGGCGGCGGTATTTGGGCAGCATGCCGGCGTGGTGGACCCCGATCCCCCTGCGCACCAGGCCGGAGAGGATCTTGCCGAAGCCGGGACCGAACCGGAACGCCCCGATCTCCTCGGCGATGCGACCGGCGTCGATCTTGGTGATGAGGTTGAGCGACAGGAGCGCCTGTGCCCGCTCCAGCGCCTCGGCCTGCGTGAAGTGCACCATGTAGACGGGTGCCTTCTGCTCCTGGATCAGGTCGACCACGCGCTCCTGCAGCGGCGTCATCGACCACTCGAACAGCAGCGGCACGGGCCGCTCCGCGTCGCTGATCAGGCTGGTGGGGCGCCCCGTCCGGCGGGTGAGGTCGTCGGCCAGCGCCGAGACGTCACCCAGCGTCGCGCTCATGAGCAGGAACTGGGCCTGCGGGAGTTCGAGCAGCGGCACCTGCCACGCCCACCCACGGTCGGGCTCCGAGTAGAAGTGGAACTCGTCGGCGATGACCAGCCCGACGTCGGCGTGGCGCCCCTCGCGCAGTGCGATGTTGGCCAGCACCTCGGCCGTGCAGCAGATGATGGGCGCCGAGGCGTTCACGGACGCGTCGCCGGTGATCATACCGACGTTGTCGGCGCCGAACACCTGGCACAACGCGAAGAACTTCTCACTGACCAGGGCCTTGATGGGGGCGGTGTAGAAACTCACCCGGTCCGTGGCCAGCGCCGCGAAGTGCCCCGCCAGCGCCACCATCGACTTCCCCGAACCCGTCGGTGTCGACAGGATGAGGTTGTTGCCCGTGAACAGTTCGATCGCGGACTCGTCCTGGTGCGGGTAGAGGGAGATGTTCTCCCCCGCCGCCCAGGACGAGAACCGCTCGTACAGCGCGTCCGGGTCGGTGCCGACCGGGTCGGTGAGTCTCGGCACCGGTCAGGCCGGCGCCATGGTCCAGGACGCGGCCCGGTTCAGCGCGCTCAGGATCGCCTTCATCGAGGCGCTGGTGATGCTCGTGTCGACGCCCACGCCCCACAGGACGGTCGTGTCGTCGCCCTCGCCGACCTCGCACTCGACGTAGGCCGCGGCCTTGGCGTCGCCGCCGGCCTCGAGGGCGTGCTCGGCGTAGTCCAGCACGCGCACATGCGCACCGGCCTGCACCAGGGCGTCCACGAACGCCGAGACGGGTCCGTTGCCCTCGCCGTCGACTTCGACCCCCTGGCGGGTGGGGCCGTCGACGACCGCCGTGACGTGGAACTGCCCGTTGCTCGACGTGGAGCCGGCCGACGTCAGGCGCCACGGCCCCTGGCCCAGGTACTCGCGCTCGAAGATGGAGTACATCTGCGACGGGGTGACCTCGGTGCCCGACTCGTCGGTGTGGGCCTGGACGACGCGGGAGAACTCGATCTGCAGACGCCGCGGCAGGTCCATCTTGTACTCGGACTTCATGATGTACGCCATGCCGCCCTTGCCGGACTGCGAGTTGACGCGGATGACCGCCTCGTAGGTGCGGCCCACGTCGTGCGGGTCGATCGGCAGGTACGGGGCCTCCCAGTCCACCTCGTCCAGCAGCTTGCCCTGCCGGGCGGCCTCGGCCTCCAGGTACTCCAAGCCCTTCTTGATGGCGTCCTGGTGCGAGCCCGAGAAGGCCGTGTAGACCAGGTCCCCCGCGTACGGGTGCCGCGGGTGCACGGGCAGGCCGGTGCAGTACTCGACGGTGCGCCGCACGTGGTCGATGTCCGAGAAGTCGACCTCGGGGTCGACGCCCTGCGTGTACAGGTTCAGCGCCAGCGTGACCAGGTCCACGTTGCCGGTGCGCTCGCCGTGGCCGAACAGACAGCCCTCGACGCGGTCCGCGCCGGCCATCTGCCCCAGCTCGGCGGCGGCGACGGCGGTGCCGCGGTCGTTGTGGGGGTGCAGCGACACCGCCACGTGCTCGCGGTGGCGCACGTTGCGGATGAAGTACTCGATCTGGTCCGCGTACGTGTTGGGGGTCGAGCGCTCGACGGTGGCGGGCAGGTTGAAGATGATCTCGCGGCCCTCGCCCGGCTGCCACACGTCGGCCACCGCGTTGCAGACCTCGACCGCGAAGTCGGTGGGCGTCTGCGTGAAGATCTCGGGCGAGTACTGGTAGCCGAATTCGACGTCGCGCAGGTGCATGTCGGCGTACTTCATCACCAGCTCGGTGCCGCGGGTGGCCAGCTGCACGCACTCGTCCTCCGAGATGCGGAAGACGACTTTACGGAACAGTTCCGCCGTCGCGTTGTACATGTGGATCGTGGCGCGGTTGGCGCCGATCAGCGACTCGGCGGTCCGGCTGATCAGGTCCTCACGGGCCTGGGTCAGGACCGAGATCGTGACGTCGTCGGGGACCTTGTCGCCCTCGATCAGCTGCCGGACGAAGTCGAAATCCGTCTGCGAGGCCGACGGGAACCCGACCTCGATCTCCTTGTATCCGATGTCGACCAGCAGCTCGAACATCCGCATCTTGCGCGACGGCGTCATGGGATCGATCAGGGCCTGGTTGCCGTCGCGCAGGTCGGTCGACAGCCACCGCGGCGCCTTCTCGATCCGCCGGGCGGGCCAGGTGCGGTCCGGGACGTCGACGGGGACGAAGGGGGTGTAGCGGTGCACCGGCATCGGCGTCGGCTGCTGAACGGGAACGGGCTGCGGGCGGGTGGTGAAGGTGGTCATCTGAGTCTCCTGGGCTGTGTTGGTGCGCCAGACGCGACGAAGCACCGCAGCGAGGTTTCTGGCTCAGAGATACTGGGCCTCGCTGCGGCAGCCAAGAAGGAGGGTATGCCGTGCCACGTCGGCCACTGTAGCACCGGCGCCGAAGGATTCCACTACTTGACCGAACCGGCTGTGAGGCCGCCGATGAGCCGCCTCTCGATGAAGCTGAACAGGATGACCACGGGCACGATCGCGATCATCGCGACGGTGAACAGGTACTGCCAGTCCTTGATGTAGAGGCCCAGGAAGCGCGGCATCGACACGGTGAGGGGCTGCAGGTTCGTCTGCTGCACCAGGATGAACGCGGCGGAGAATTCGTTCCACGAATTGACGAACACGAAGACGATCGCGGTGACGATCCCGGGCCACACCAGCGGCAGCGAGATCCTGAACATCGTCTGGAGTCGGCCCAGCCCGTCGATGAGGGCCGCCTCGTCGATCTCCTTGGGCACCGAGGCGAAGAAGGCCTGCATGATCCAGATGGCGAACGACAGGTTGAAGGCGGCGTTGATGAGGATGAGGGCCGCCCACACCGCGTATCCCTGCCAGCCCTTGAACTCCTGGAACAGGCCGACGGCCAGGACGGTCGGCTGCAGCATCTGCGTGCACAGCACGAGGAGGAGGAACACCATGCGGCCGGGGAAGCGGAACCTCGCCACGTAGTAGGCGGCGGGAGTGGCCACGAGCAGCACCAGCAGTGTGGCGCCGAGCGCGATGACCGCGGTGGCCAGCAGCGACGAGGCCGGGTCGACCTCCGACGCCCACACGGTGAGGTAGTTGTCGAAGCGCGGCGTGGCCGGGAAGTAGTCCGGCGGGATGTTGGTGATCTCGAGCCGCGTCTTCAGCGAGGAGATGAACATCAGCGCGTAGGGGAAGCCGAAGAACACGACGATGGCGATGGAGCCGAGGGCGATCACCCACGGGCTGGGCGGCTTGTTGATGCCGCCGCGGACGGACCGGGTGCGTGCCATGGCTCAGGCCACCTCCTTCGTCGGCTGCACGATCGCTAGGTAGATGGCGATGATCACGAGGCAGAAGATGAAGTTCAGCACCGACAGCGCCGACGACACCCCGGGGCCCAGTGCCCGCTGGTACTCGAACATCAGCGTCGTGGTGATGTGACCGGTGTGGTAGCCGGGGGTCTCCTGCAGCAGGCGCAGGATGGGCAGCGAGTTGAACACGTTGATGATGTTGATCAGCGCCGCCACAGCGATCGCGGGGCGCAGCAGTGGCAGGACGATGAACCAGTAGCGGCGCAGCCCGTCGGCGCCGTCGACGTGGGCGGCCTCGCGCACGTCGTCGGGCACGGCCTGCAGCCCGGCCAGGATCGTGTAGGTCGTGAAGGGCAGCGAGACGTAGATCGCCACGAACACCGCCACCCAGAAGGCGCTGGTGGGGTCCTTGGTCCACGCCTGGGCGCGCTGGAGGATGCCGGTGTCGACGAGGAGACGGTTGAACAGGCCCACGTTCTCCTGCAGCCCGTAGCGGAAGACGGTCGCGGTCATGACGACCGAACAGGCCCACGGGAGGATCACGAACAGGCGCAGCGCCTTGCGGCCCCGGAACTCGAGGTTGAGGAACTGGGCCAGCGCCAGTGAGAGCACGACCGTGATGAGGACCACGACGGCGACCCACAGCACCGTGTTGAGCAGGATCCGCCCCACGGGCACGCCGGGGAACGTCAGGGCCCCCGCGGTGCCGATGTAGTTGTCCAGGCCGACGGGGGCGTCGCCGCGCTGGATGCCCCGGTTGTTGTACTTGAAGAACGAGGTGTAGATCATCAGCGCCGCCGGGTAGAGCACGACGCCGAGGATCAGGACGAGGGTGGGCACCAGCCAGGGCAGTGCGGTGAGGACGGCGTGGGTGCCGGAGCGCTTGCGGCGCCGCGTGCTGTCCCGGACCATCGACGGGGTGGCGGTCAGTGACACGGTGGCTGTGTCCTCCTCGGATCGTCATGGAGCGGGGTGGCACCGGATCCTACCGGCGCCACCCCGCGACGGGTGTCAGCTCTGAGCGTCGACCTGGGCCTGGATCTCGGCCAGGACCTCGGCCGGGTCACCACTGCCGACCTTGTAGGCCGAGCCCTGGAGCGCGGTCTGCAGGACGTCCCACGCCGGGTTGCCCACGGGCAGGAACTTGACGATGGACAGCGCCTCGAGGAACGCGGCGCCGTTCTCGTCCGACTCCGCCTTGCCCTTGTCGATCATCGACGTGGTCACGGGAAGCAGCCCGGTGCCCTTGTACCAGCCCTCGTACATCTCGTCGGAGTACATGAGGTCGAGGAACGCGGACGTGGCGGCCTTGCGGTCGGCGTCCCCGTTGTCGAACGCGACGATGAAGTCGGTGACGCCCAGCGCCACGCCGTCGCCGCCGTCCTTGGCGGGGATCGGCGCCAGCGCCACGTTGACGCCCTTCGCCTCGGCGTCGGCGACGATCGCCGAGTGGGCCATCATCATGCCGAGCTTGCCGGCCTGGAAGAGATCGGCGATGTCGACGCGGTTGTCCTCGAGGTTGGCCTGCGTGTAGCCGGCCTCGTACATCTTCTTCATCTGCGCGAACGCCTCGGTGGCCTCAGGCGTGTCGGCCTTGAGCCCCTCGCCGTCGGCCCAGTCGCCGCCGGCGCCCCACAGCCAGAGCGACGACTCGACCTGAGCCTCTTCGCGCCCGAGCGGCATGCCGTAGCCGCGCACGTCGTCGCCCAGTGCGACGAGCTTCTCCGCGGCGGTCTCGAGCTCGGCCCACGTCTTCGGCGGCTCGGCGATCCCGGCTGCCTCGAACAGGTCGACGTTGTAGGCCATCATGCGCGCCGACGCGATGTCGGGGGCGGCCCACTGCGTGCCGTCGGTGCCGACGCCGTTGGCGAGCAGCGACGGCTCGATCGCGGCGAGGGTGTCGGCGGAGAGGACCTCGTCCATCGGGTACAGGATCCCGGCGTCGGCCGAGGCGGCGAAGGCGTTGTCGTTGAGGATGTCGGGGTAGTCACCGGCCTGGATGCGCGCCGACACCTTGTCCGTGAACCCGTCCCAGCCCTCGATCTGCAGCTCGACGTCGACGTCGGGGTAGGTCTCGTTGAACTTGTCGATGATGGCCTGCCAGTCAGCCTGCGACGAGTCCGAGTACGACGGGGCGAGGATTTTGATGGTCGTTTCGAGCGAACCGGGATCAGCCGGCTCGCTGTTCGTGGCGGCGGGCTCGCTGCCGCCGCAGGCGGACAGGGCGAACGCGCCGGCGAGGGCGACCGCGCCGAACTTCAGGACACGCTTGTTCACGTGCACTTCCTTCCTAGGTGTCCTCCGCCGGGCGGAGGGGGTGTGATGCCTGCGATCCTAGGAGTGTGCTCGCTGCGCGCATCGGGCGCGCGCTGGTCGTGACCAAATAGTTACCGGCGAGACATATTCGCGCAGCCAGAGTGCGCGACTCGTCAGAATCCGAGCCGGTTGAGGTGCTTGGCGTCGCGCTGCCACTCCTTGAGGACCTTGACGTGCAGGTCCAGGTGCACGCGGGTGCCCAGCAGCCGGTTGATCTGCTCGCGCGCCTGCGTCCCGATCTCGCGGAGGCGGGCGCCGCGGTGGCCGATGATGATGCCCTTCTGCGAATCCCGCTCCACGACGATGGACGCGAAGATGTCGGTGAGCGGCTTGTCCTCGGGCCGGTCCGCCCGCGGCATGATCTCGTCGATGACGACGGCGATGGAGTGCGGCAGCTCGTCGCGCACGCCCTCGAGCGCCGCCTCGCGGATCAGCTCGGCGATGAGGGTCTCCTCCGGCTCGTCGGTGATCTCCCCGTCGGGGTAGTACATCGGCCCCTCGGGCAGCAGCGACAGCAGCACGTCGCGCACGGTGTCGACCTGGTCGCCGGCGGTCGCCGAACACGGCACCACCTCGGCCCACTCGATACCCAGCTCCTCGGCGACGTTGCCGATGTCGACGAGGTGCGACAGCTGCCGATCCCGGCTCACCAGGTCCGTCTTCGTGGCCAGCGCCACCAGCGTGGGGCGGTGGCCGAGCTTCGCGATCTCGCCGATGATGAACTTGTCGCCGGGGCCGATGCGCTGGTCGCAGGGCAGGCAGACGCCCACGACGTCGACCTCGGACCACGTCTCGAACACCAGGTCGTTCAGGCGCTGCCCCAGCAGGGTCCGCGGCCGGTGCAGCCCAGGGGTGTCGATGAGGACGAGCTGGCCGTCGTCGCGCGTGATGATGCCGCGCACCGCGTGCCGCGTCGTCTGCGGCTTGCTCGACGCGATCGCGATCTTCTGCCCCACGAGCGCGTTGGTGAGGGTGGACTTTCCCGCGTTCGGGCGGCCCACGAAGCAGGCGAATCCGGAGCGGTAGGGGGTGTCAGTCATCGTCGCCTCCAGTGGCGTCATCGGTGGGCAGTTCGTCCTGGGTCAGGCGCCGGGCGAGCACGGTCCCGATCTGGTGGCGGCGACCGACCGCGCGGTCGGCCACCAGTTCGATGTCGCCGACAGTGGTCCGCGCCCCGGGGATGGGCACCACGTTGAGCTGCTTGGCCATGAGCCCGCCGACGGTCTCGACGTCGTCGTCGTCCAGGTCGACGTCGAACAGCGCGCCCAGCTCGTCGACCGGCAGCCGCGACGAGATCCGGTAGCGCCCCTCCCCCAGGTCCACGACGGCGGGCTGATCCTGGTCGTACTCGTCGACGATCTCGCCGACGATCTCCTCCAGGATGTCCTCGATGGTCGCGAGGCCGGCGGTGCCGCCGAACTCGTCGACGACCAGCACGAGGTGGGAGTGGCTGAGCTGCATGTCGCGCAGCAGGTCGCTCACCGGCTTCGAGTCGGGGCAGAACACGGCGGGCCTCATGAGGTCTGCCACGGTCTCCTGGCGCTCGGCGTCGGGGAAGTCGTAGACCCGCTTGGAGACGTCCTTGAGGTAGACGACGCCGAGGATGTCGTCGAGGTCGGTGCCCACCACGGGGATGCGGGAGAATCCGGAGCGCAGCGCCAGCGAGAGGAGCTGACGCAGCGTGCGGTCACCGGTCACGTAGACCACGTCCGTGCGTGGGACCATGACCTCTTTGACCAGGGTGTCGCCGAGCTCGAACACCGAATGGATCATCTTGGACTCCCCGGCCTCGATGAGCTCCTGCTTCTCGGCGATGTCGACCAGGTCACGCAGCTCGGCCTCGGTGGCGAACGGGCCGTCCGCGTAACCCCGGCCGGGGGTGAGGGCGTTGCCGAGCAGGATCATCAGCTGGGCGATGGGCCCGAAGATCGTGGTGAGCCCCGACACGAGCGGGCCGAACGCCCGCATCGTGCGCTCCGGGTGCTGGCGCCCGAGGGTGCGCGGCGCGACACCCCAGAGGATGAAGGACACCACCAGCATGGTCACGATCGTGACGGCCGCGCGCTGCCAGTCCAGGGGGAACTGCGTGAACACGACGAGGCCGGCCAGCACGATGGCGGTGATCTCCAGTGCCATGCGAGCGAACATGACGGCGTTGATCGAGGGCGCCGGGTCCTCGGCGATGAGCTTGATGCGTTCCGCGCCGCGGACACCCTGGTCCACCATGCGCTCGGCCCTGGCCCTCGTGGTGACGCCGAGGGCGGTCTCGACGGCGGCGAGGAGAGAGGCGGCGAGCGCGCACGCCAGGGCGATGCTGAGTTCGATCCACTCGGACTGGGTCACTGGGGGTGTTCAACTCGCTCAAGTCGGGGACGCTGTGGCGGCCGAGTCTATCGCAGCGGGGCCGCCGCGAGGCGCCGCCAGAGCACGCCCGCGGCCAGCACGGCGACGCCTCCGAGGATCGACTGCCACGGCAGCGTGACGATGAGCAGCAGGCAGAGGGCCAGTCCGATCACCTGCCAGGCCCTGGGGTAGCGACGCTCGGGCGGTTCCTGCGTGAGGGCCGCCGCGTTGGCCACCGCGTAGTAGAGCAGGACCCCGAAGGACGAGAACCCGATGGCGCCGCGCAGGTCGGCCACGAGCAGGATGACGGTGAGGGCGGCGGCGAGGGTGAGATCGATGCGGTGCGGCACCCGGGTCCGCGGGTGGGTGTGGTCGAAGAACCGCGGCAGGTCGCCGTTGCGCGCCATGGCCAGCCACGTCCGCCCGATGCCGGACAGCAGGCCCAGCAGCGCACCACCGACGGCGGCGCCCGCCCCGATGACCAGGACGACGCGGGCGCCGGGCCGGTCACCGACCAGCAGGGCCAGTGGCGCGCTGGTCGTGGCCAGCCGATCGCTGCCCACGAGCAGCAGCAGGCTCACCGCCACCACGGCGTAGACGACGAGCACGACGCTCAACGCCACGACGATGGCGCGGCCGATGGTCCGCCGAGGATCGCGGACCTCCTCCCCCATGGTCGCGACGCGCGCGTAGCCCGCGAACGCGAAGAACAGCAGGCCTGCCGACTGCAGCACCCCGTACCACCCCGCCGATCCCGCCGGAAGGACCAGCAGCGTCCCCCCGCCCGTGGGCCCCGCCTGCCACCCGACGATCAGGGCCACCGCGAGCGACAGCAACGCCACCGATCCCAGCACCATCGCCGCTCTGGCGGTGCGGGTGACGCCGAGCAGGTTGATGGCCACCATCGCCCAGACCGAGGCGATCGCCACGGGCACCCGCCACGCGTCGGGCGCGAGGTAGGCGGCCAGCGTCATGGCCATGGCGGCCACGGACGCCGTCTTGCCGATGACGAAACTCCACCCGGCGAGGAAGCCGGGCCAGTCCCCCAGCCGCTCGCGTCCGTACAGGTAGGTCCCACCCGCCGAGGGATACTGCGCGGCGAGCTGGGCCGACGACGTGGCGTTGCACCAGGCCACGAGCGCCGCGAGCGCCAGTCCGATGAGGAGCGCGCCTCCCGCCGCGGCGGCGGCGGGGGCCCACACGGCGAACACGCCGGCGCCCACCATGGAGGCGACACCGATGGCGACGGCGTCAGCCAGGCCGAGGCTGCGGCTCAGCTGCGACCGCACACCTGATCCCAGGCCGCGATGATGCGGTCGTTGAGGCCGAACATGACGGCCTTCTCGTCCGGCTCGGCGTGATCGTGGCCGAGGAGGTGCAGCAGGCCGTGGATGAGGAGATACTCGGCCTCGCCGTCGGCGCTGCGGCCGTTGTCGGCCGCCTGGCGGGCGGTGACCTGGGGGCAGAGCACGATGTCGCCCAGCAGCCCCAGCGGCGGCTCCTCGTCCTCCGCGGGTTCGCGGAGCTCGTCCATGGGGAAGCTCATCACGTCGGTCGGGCCCGGGAGGTCCATGAACCGTTCGTGGTACTCGGCCATCGTCTCCTCGTCGACCAGCACGATCGACAGGTCCGCCTGGGGATGGATGCGCAGCTTGTCCAGAGCGAACCTCGCGAGTTCGACGAGGCCCAGCTCGTCGGCCTCCATGCCTGACTCGTTGTTGATGTCGATCACTGGCGGCGTCCCTTGCGCTCTGAGGTGAGGCTCTCGAACTGATCGTAGGCCGCGACGATGCGCCCCACCAGGCGGTGCCGGACGACGTCGCGGCTCGTCAGCGTGCAGAACTCGATGTCGTCGATGCCGTCGAGGATGTCCATGACGCCCCTGAGCCCGCTCTTGACGCCACCGGGCAGGTCGACCTGCGTGATGTCGCCGGTCACGACGACCTTCGACCCGAAGCCCAGGCGGGTGAGGAACATCTTCATCTGCTCCATCGAGGTGTTCTGCGCCTCGTCGAGGATGATGAACGCGTCGTTGAGGGTGCGGCCGCGCATGTACGCCAGCGGGGCCACCTCGACGGTCCCGGAGGTGAGCAGCTTCGGCACCGAGTCCGCGTCGACCATGTCGTGCAGGGCGTCGTACAGCGGCCTGAGATACGGGTCGATCTTGTCGTTGAGGGTGCCCGGCAGGTAGCCCAGCCGTTCCCCGGCCTCGATGGCCGGCCGGGTGAGGATGATGCGGCTGACCTCCTTGGCCTGGAGCGCCTGGACGGCCTTGGCCATCGCGAGATAGGTCTTGCCCGTGCCCGCCGGGCCGATGCCGAACACGATGGTGTGCCGGTCGATGGCGTCGACGTAGCGCTTCTGGTTGAGCGTCTTGGGCCGGACGGTCTTGCCGCGCGACGACACGATGTTTTGGGTGAGGATCTCCGACGGCGTGGCGTGCGGGTCGTCGGCGAGCTGGATGACGCGCTCCACGGTCTCTCCGGTCAGGCCCTGGCCGGTGCGCAGGATGGTGATGAGCTCGGTGAGGACCTCCGTGGCTTTCGCCACCTCTGCGGAGGGGCCAGAGAGCGTGACCTGACCGCCGCGGACATGCAAGTCGGCGTCGAGCTTGTCTTCAAGGATGCGGAGGAAGTCGTCGCGGGGGCCCAGCAGGTTGACCATGTCGATCGAGGCCGGCACCGAGACGGTGCGCGTCGCGTGCTGCTCCGGGTGGTTCGTGTTCAGGGTGTGATCCTTCTGTGGTGCGGCGGCGCCCTCCGCCGCCGGCCGCCCAGTCTAGGCGCGTCGCGGGAGCGTCAGCTCTCCAGGACGGCCAGGTCCTCCTCGTCGTCCTCGGAGATGATGTGCATCGCGGCCTCTTCCGCGCTCGCAGCACCCCCGCCGTAGCCGACGTCCACCCCGAGGGTGTGCTCCACGCCGCCGCTGCCCTGCACCGCCATCAGTCGGCCGGCGCGGGCGGCGCCCACCTGGCGAGGCTCATGGCCGGGGTTCCACTCGACGTCGTCGGCCGCCGGTTCGGCTTCCTCCTGGGCGATGCGCATCTCCAGCGTCTCGCCCTGGCGCATCTCGGCGACCGTGTTGCCGAAGCCCTGCGCCGGCGACCACTTCTCGGGGGTCACGTACCCCTCGTCGAGCACGTCGTCGACGCCACGGTCGATCAGTGAATCGCCGGGTTGCAACTGGTCGAGCTGCTCCGACTCGTCCGGCACATACTCAACTGCGCTGTCGTCCATGCATGAATCTTGCCACCGTCCCGGCCTTGTCGCGTGCTTACTCGCAGGCTCCCGCGGAACTGCCCAGCGCTGAGCGAGCCGTCCATGGACCCCGGATTGGCGGCGTACAATGCCGCGGTGCACCCCACCAGCTCCGGCCCCGTGACCACACCGCGTCCGTCCTTCGCCGACCGTCCGCAGGGCGTGTTCGACGTCGTCGTCGCCCTGTTCTGCGCTCTCCTGCTCATCAGCAACGTGTCGGCGGTCAAGCTGATCCAGTTCGGGCCCGACTGGACCCCCCTGGGGATCCCGGTGCTGCCGATCATCACCGACGGCGGCGCGTTCCTGTTCCCGCTGACCTATGTGCTGGGCGACGTGCTGGCGGAGGTCTACGGGTTGAAGGGTGCGCGGCGCGCCATCCTCCTCGGATTCGCCGTGTCGATCCTCGCGTCGGTGACCTTCCTCGCCGTGGGCGCGGCGCCCGCCGCCGCCGACTGGCCGAACCAGGGCGCCTTCGACGCCATCCTGGGCTTCGTGCCGCGGATCGTGATCGCCAGCCTGCTCGGCTACGTCGCGGGCCAGTTCCTCAACGCCTGGGTCCTGGTCAAGCTCAAGGCCCGCAGCAGTGAGGGCTCCCTGTGGGCACGCCTCCTGGGCTCCACCGTCGTGGGTGAGGCGGCGGACACCACCATCTTCTGCGTGGTGGCCTTCGCCGGCGTCATCACGGGCGGCACGCTGCTCAACTACATCGTGGTGGGCTATGTGTACAAGGTGCTGGTCGAGGCGCTCTTCCTGCCCGTCACGTACCGCATCATCGCACTGGTGAAGCGCCACGAACCGAGCTACGCGCCGGCGCCCCTGCGGTAGAACCTGCCCAGGAACTCGTCGCGGAAGGCGTAGAAGTCCCCCGACTTCAGGGACGCGCGGATCTGGTCGACGAGGCGCACCGTGAACCGCTCGTTGTGGATGGTCGCCAGCGTCGACGACAGCATCTCCTTCGCCTTGAACAGGTGGTGGAGGTAGGCGCGGGTGTAGTGCGTGCAGGTGTAGCAGTCGCACCCCTCCTCCAGGGGGATGAAGGAGCGCCGGTGCCGCGCGGTGTTGACGTTGTAGCGGCCGTCCGCGGTGTAGATCGCGGCGTTGCGGGCGACCCGCGACGGGTTGACGCAGTCGAAGGTGTCGGCGCCCGCCTCGACCGCGGCGAAGAGGTCGTCGGGCTCGGAGATGCCGAGCAGGTGTCGCGGCTTGCGCTCGGGCAGTTCGTCGACCATCCAGGAGATGATCGTGCCGAGGTTCTCCTTCTCCAGCGCCCCGCCCAGCCCGAAGCCGTCGAAGGTCCGGCCGTCGACCTCGAGCTCGGCCAGGCCCCGGGCGGCCCCGCGGCGCAGGTCCTCGTACTGGGCGCCCTGGATGACCCCGAACAGGGCCTGATAGGGCCGGCCGCCGCGCTCACGCGTGAGGCACTGGTGCTCGGCCAGGCATCGCTCGGCCCACCGGTGGGTGCGTTCGACGGACGCCTCCTGGTAGGCGCGGGTGTTCATGAGCGTGGTGAGTTCGTCGAAGGCGAAGATGATGTCGGCGCCCAGCTCATGCTGGATCCGCATGGAGACCTCGGGCGTGAAGCGGTGCGACGTCCCGTCCAGGTGGGAGCGGAACGTGACGCCGTCGTCGTCGACGTGGGCCATGCGGGTCTTGCCGTCGGCGATGACGTCGTCGTCGGCCAGGCCGGCGGTGTCCATCGCGAGGACCTTCTTGAACCCGGCGCCGAGGCTCATGACCTGGAAGCCGCCGGAATCGGTCACCGTGGGGCCGGGCCAGTTCATGAAACGGCCGAGGCCACCCGCCTGGTCGACGAGGTCCGAGCCCGGCTGGAGGTAGAGGTGGTAGGCGTTGGCGAGCACCGCCTGCGCCCCGAGGTCGGCGACGGCCTCCGGCAGCACCGCCTTCACGGTCGCCTTGGTGCCGACCACGATGAAGGCCGGGGTCTCGATGTCGCCGTGCGGGGTGTGGATGACGCCGACCCGGCCCCGGGCGTCGTCGAGACGGTGCGTGACGTCGAAGGAGAAGCCGGCGGTCACGGGCGTCTTGCCAGCACGTCCAGCTGGCCGAGCGCGACGGCCGCGGCGGTGGACGTGCGCAGCACGCCGTCGCTGATGGCCACCGGGACGGCGCCGGCCTCGACGAACCGGTCCAGTTCCTCGGGCGCGATGCCGCCCTCCGGTCCGACGATCACCAGGCCCGTGCCCTCCTCGGGGAGGTCGATGTCGGCGATGTGCTGGGGCGCGTCCTCGTGCAGCACCAGGGCGACGTCGACCGCCGCGATCGCGTCGGCCACGTCGGCGGTGCTGACCGCCACGACGTCCGGGACGAGGAACCGGCGAGACTGCTTGGCCGCCTCCCGCGCCGTCGCCCGCCACTTATCCAGGGCCTTGTCGCCCCGCTCCCCCTGCCAGCGCACGATGGACCGTGCGGCCTGCCAGGCCAGGATCTCCCGGGCACCGAGCTCGGTGGCCATCTGGACCGCCAGCTCGCTCCGGTCGCCCTTGGCCAGCGCCTGCACGACGCCCCATCCGATCGACGGGGTGGCGGCGGGGATGACGTCGAGGACGCGGGCGGCGAGTTCGCGCCGTTCGGCGGAGATCACCTCGGCGCGCACGCCGACGCCGTCTCCGTTGGCCAGCAGGACCGTCTCGCCGGGCACGATGCGCTTGACCGAGACCGCGTGGTGGGCCTCCTCGCCGGTGACCGTCACCAGATCACCGGGGCCGACGGCGGCGTCGAAGCGTGCGAAGAACAGCGGGTCAGTCACGAGAACCACTCGGAGAGCTTGCCGAATACGCCCTTGTGGCCCTGGGCGGCGACGCCCTCCGGCGCGGACTCATCCCGGGCCTCGGCGAGTTCCCGCAACAGCTCGCGCTGCCGGTCGTCGAGCTTGGTGGGCGTCTGGACCAGCAGCGTCACGCCGAGGTCGCCCCGGCCGCCGCCGCGGAGGCGGGGCACGCCGCGGCCCTTGAGCGGGATGCGGGTGCCCGACTGCGTGCCGGCCGGGACCTCGACGGCGACCTTGCGATCCTCCAGGTCGGATCCCTCCCACTCGGCCTCGAGCGTGGCAACGTCGATGCTGGTGCCCAGTGCCGCCGCGGTCATCGGGACCTTGACCACCACCTCGAGGTTGTCCCCCTCGCGGCGGAAGGTCTCGTGGGCCTCGACGGCGAGCTCGACGTACAGGTCGCCCGCCGGACCGCCGCCCGGGCCGACCTCCCCCTGGCCCTCCAGATGGATCCGGATGCCGGTGCTGACGCCCGCCGGGATGCGCACCTGCAGCGTGCGGGTGGTGCGGACCCGCCCCTCACCCGAGCACTCGCCACATGGCCGCGGGATGATCGTGCCGTAGCCGCGGCAGGTGGGGCAGGCCTGGGACGTGCGGATGTCGCCGAGGAAGCTGCGCTGGATCTGCGTCACCTCGCCGGAGCCCTGACAGGTGGTGCAGGTCACCGGTTCGGAGCCGGGCTCCCCGCCGTGGCCGGAGCACTTGGGGCACACCACCGCGGTGTCGACCTTCACCGGCTTGGTGGTGCCGAAGACCGCCTCGTGGAGCTTGAGGGAGACCCGCACGAGGGCGTCCTGGCCCTGACGGACGCGCGAACGGGGCCCGCGGGTGCCCGCGGCCCCGAACATGGCGTCGACGAGGTTGGAGAAGTCGAACCCGCCCGCGAAACCGCCGCCGAAACCCGAGAAGCCGGCACCCGCCGAGGACATGGGGTCCCCGCCGCGGTCGAAGACGGCGCGCTTGTTGGGGTCGCTGAGGACCTCGTACGCCTCGTTGAGTTCCTTGAACTTCTCCGCGGCGTCGGCCTCCTGGGCGACGTCGGGGTGCACCTTCATGGCCCGCCGGCGGTACGCCTTCTTGATGGCCTCCGGGGAGGCGTCGCGGTCGACGCCGAGGATTGCGTAGTAGTCCTTGCTCATGGGTTCTTTCTGTCGATCAGCCTTGGCTCAGGAATCTGCTGACGTAACGGGCCACGGCGCGCACCGCGGCGATGTGGGAGGGGTAATCCATGCGGGTGGGGCCCAGCACGCCGAGGCTGGCCGACAGGTCCGCCCCGTATCCCGCGGCGATGACGCTCGCGCTGCGGAAGCCCTCGGTGGTGTTCTCCTCGCCGATGCGCACGGTGACGTCGTCACCGGCCGCCTCGCCGAGCAACCGCATGAGGACCACCTGTTCCTCGAGCGCCTCGAGGAGCGGCCGCAGGTTGGTCTCGAACGTCTGGCTGGCCGCCAGGTTGGGCAGCCCCGCGACCACGACGTGCGCCGCGGGCTCCGCCGCGATCGCCTCGAGGACGGCGGCCACCACCGGCGCGGCGTACGGCCGCTCGTCCGGCGCCAAGGCGTCGACGAAGGTGCCCAGCGCGGCCGCGGCGTCGGCCGTCGCGCGGCCCACGATGGCCTCCGCCACGCGGTTCCGCAGCGCCTGGAGCCTGCCCTCGTCGGACGACGGGGACTCCAGGACGGTCTGGTCCACCCGCCCGGAGGACTGCACGACGATGACCATGAGCCGCTCCGGGGTGAGCAGGAGCAGGTCAACGTGGCGCACCACCGTGCGCTGCGCGATCGGGTACTGGACGATCGCGACCTGCCGCGTGAGTTGCGCGAGCAGCCGCACTGTCCGGGTCACCAGGTCGTCGACGTCGGCCGTGCCGTTGAGGTAGGTGGTGATGGCGCTGCGCTCCGCCGGCGACAGGGGCTTGATCTGCGCCAGACGGTCCACGAACAGCCGGTACCCCTTGTCGGTGGGGATCCGGCCGGCGCTGGTGTGGGGCTGCGCGATGTAGCCCTCCTCCTCCAGCACCGCCATGTCGTTGCGGACGGTCGCGGCCGACACGTCGAGCCTGTGGCGCTCGACGAGGGCCTTGGAGCCGACCGGCTCGCGGCTGGCCACATAGTCGGTGACGATGGCCTTGAGGACGTCGAGCTTGCGGTCGTCGAGCATGTCACCTCCTGGCTGGCACTCGTGGCGGTCGAGTGCCAGTGTACCGGCATCTATGCTGGCTGCCATGACGCTCGCCTGGACCCCGGTCACCGACCGCGTGTACGTGACCGCGCTCGAACCGCACCGAGTCAACGTGGGGCTGGTCGTCGGGCGGGACGCAGCCCTGCTGGTCGACGCCGGCAACACCCCCGCGCAGGGGGCCGACCTCGTGCGCTCCGCGGCGGACCTGGCCGGCGTCCCGGTCACGCACGTGGTGCTGACCCACGGTCACGAGGACCACCTCGGGGGGCTCCCGGGCATGGCCGGGCTGACGTCCATCGGGCACGAGGATCTCACTGGGGCGGAGCCGACGGAGGTCTTCTCGATGGCCCGCGCGGTCGACCTCGGCGGCCAGCGGGTCGAGCTGCTGCACTTCGGCCGCGCGCACACGCAGGCGGACGTCGTCGTGTTCGTGCCCGGCGAGAACGTGGTGTTCGCCGGCGACCTGCTGGAGGAGGGCGCGGATCCTCAGGTGGACGAGTCCACCTCCCTGGCGAACTGGCCGACCGTGCTCGACGGCGTGCTGGGGGCCAGCAACGCCGGCACCCGGTTCGTCCCGGGCCACGGTGCGGTGGTGGACCGCGACTTCGCGTTCGTGCAGCGGGCCGAGGTCGCGATGCTCTACAGCTCGAGCGAGATGCTGATCCAGCAGGGCGTGACCGCCGAGCAGGCGGCGACCGCGGTCGAGTGGCCGTTCAGCGCCGAGACGCTCGCCGTCGCGCTCCCGAAGGCGTACGCGGAGCTGGCCGAGAAGGGCGTCGTGCCGAAGCGGCAACTGCCGATCTTCGGCATCTGACCCTCAGCGCGCTGGCCAGGCCTCCTGCGCCGCCGCCCACGTCTCCTGGTCCGAGGCGATGAGCAGGCCCCTGGCGCGCGACGCGACCGTGTAGTCCTCGCCGGCGAGGGTCCGGCTGACGCCGCCGGACTCCGTCACCATGAGCGACCCGGCGAGATGGTCCCACGGGTGGACGGTCGTGTAGACGAGGAAGTCGACGTCGCCGTGCAGGACCTTGGGGTAGTCGAAGGCGCAGCACCAGGCGCTCTCGACGACGGGACTGAGCCGGCCCTCGGCCGTGAACCCGTGGATGGACCGCTTGGAGGTCGCGCCGAGCGGTGCACGGTCCGCGCGGGTCCGGTCGATGGGCGCTCCGTTGAGGGTGACTCCGCCGCCCAGCTCGGCGATGTACATGCGCTGCGCCTGGGGCTGCAGGATCCAGCCGCGCGTCGTCACGCCGTCGCGCACCTCGGCCAGCATCACGCCGAACTCGTCGCGGCCGGCGACGAAGTTGCGGGTCCCGTCGATCGGGTCGATGACGAACGCGTGCTCGGCCGTGGCCAGGCCGTCGAGCAGGCTCGCGTCGGCGAACACGCCTTCCTCCCCGACGATGACGGCCCCGGGGTGGGCCTCACGGAGCAGGCCCGTCAGGTAGTCCTCGGCCTCGCGGTCGGCGATGGTGACGAGGTCGCCGGGCTTCTTCTCGATGACGTCGCCGTGGGCGAGCTGTTGGAAGCGCGGAAGGATGATCTCGGCGGCGGTCTGTTCGAGCAGGCGCGCGATGCCCTCGGTGTCCATGGCCCCACCCTATCGGCGCCGCCTCAGGCGTCGTCGAGATGGTCCTGCGTGACGAAGTCGATGAGGGTCTCGACCACGGTGTTGAGCTGCGGTTCGAGGTCGCGCCAACTCGTGACGCGCGCGAGGATCGCCTGCCAGCCGCGGGCGACGTCGGCCTGATCGGCGTGGGGCAGCCCGAGGACTGCGAGGGTGCCCTTCTTGAAGTCGATGTCGCGGGGCACGTCTGGCCACGCCTTGCGCCCGATCCGGTCCGGGCGGACGGCCTGCCAGATGTCGATGAAGCGGTGACCGGCGACCAGGACGGTGCCGCGGTATCCGGCGCGGTACACCTCCTCGGCGATCCGGCTCTCCTTGCTGCCCGGCACCAGGTGGTCGACCAGGACGCCGAGGCGGCGGCCGGGCTCGGGTCTGAAGTCGGCAACGATCGCGGGCAGGTCGTCGATGCCGCCGAGGAACTCGACGACGACACCGACGTGGCGCAGGTCCTCGCCCCAGACCTTCTCGATCAGCTCGGCGTCGTGGCGGCCCTCGACGTAGATCCGGCTGGGCAGGGCCACGCGGGCCTTCGCCGGCTCCGCGGACACCCGCGATCCCGATGCCGTGTAGGCGGGTCCCGCGGGCGTGCCTCGCAGCGGCGGCCGGAGCGCGACGGGCTGCCCCTCGAGGAGGAAGCCGGGGCCGAAGGGCGCGGCCCGCCGCTTGCCGCGTCGGTCCTCCAGGAGGACGAGGCCGTTCTCCCAGCCGACGACGGCGCCGCAGAAGTCTCCGAACTCGACGACGACGTCGAGTTCGACGGGCACGTCGCGGGTCTTCTTGAGGTGCGACTTCTGCCACCCGGGGGCGAGGACGTCTCGTGCGTAGCGATCCACGATCGGCGACGCTATCAGCGCCGCGCCGCCCATCGGGCCAGCGACACCGCCTCCTTCCGCAGCCGGAGTTGAGCCTGATTCCCGACTCGTTCGGCCTGCAACCGATTTCAGAGGCCATACGCGCTGTCGAGGCCGGGCGCAGGCTCAACCTCCGCTGGCGACCCGCGTGTCAGGCTCAACCGGCCTCGGCGAGCCGCGTGTCAGGCTCAACCGCGGTCAGTCGAGGAGGTCGCGGATGACGCCGTCGGCGAGCAGCCGGCCCTCCCGCGTGAGGCGCAGCCTCGGCCCCGGCTCCAACACACCACCGCGCTCTCCCCCGAGGCCGGGGACGACGGCGGCGAGCCCCCGCTCGACGATGCCGTCGATCCGCGACCCCTCCGACGGCGTCAGCACCGACAGCGGAACACCCCCCGCCAGCCGCAGTTCCAGCAGGACGCGCTCGACCCGGCGATCCTCCTCCCCCAGCACCTCGCGGGCCAACGCCGGAGACTCCCCCGCCGCCAGCGACGCCGCGTAGCTGCGCGGGTGCTTGCGGTTCCAGAACCGCACCCCGCCGATGTGCGAGTGTGCCCCCGGCCCGATCCCCCACCAGTCGGCGCCGTGCCAGTAGGCCAGGTTGTGCCGGCACTCCCCGCCCGGCATGGCCCAGTTGCTCACCTCGTAGTTCATCATCCCCAGCGACGTCAACAGGGCGTCCGCCAACTCGTATTTGTCGGCCAGGTCGTCGTCGTCCGGCATCGGCAGCTCCCCGCGACGGACCCGGGCCGCCAGCCGCGTGCCCTCCTCCACGATCAGCGAGTACGCGCTGACGTGGTCGACGGGCGCGCCGGCGACGGCATCAAGGCTCGCCCGCCAGTCGTCGAGGGACTCCCCCGGCGTGCCGTAGATGAGGTCCAGGCTGATGTGCTCGAAGCCCGCGTCGCGCGCCCAGCCGGCGGCGTCGAGTCCACGCCGGGGCGTGTGCTGCCGGTCCAGCACCGCTAGCACGTGGGGCACCACCGACTGCAGCCCGAGCGACAGGCGCGTGAATCCCGCGGCGCGCAGGGTGACCAGGTAGTCCGCGGTGAGCGTCTCCGGGTTCGCCTCGGTCGTCACCTCCGCGTCGAGCGCGAGATCGAACCGCTCCCCGACCGCCCCCAGCAGCCCGGCCAGTGCGTCGGCCGGCAGCATGGTGGGTGTCCCGCCGCCGAAGAACACCGTCGACACGCGGCGCCGGCCCAGGACGCGCGCAGCCAGGTCCAGCTCGGCGACGGCCGCGCTGAGATAGGTGCCCGGTGCCAGGTCGCCCAGCTCCGACGGGGCGTAGGTGTTGAAGTCACAGTACCCGCACCGCACCCGGCAGAACGGCACGTGCACGTAGAGCGAGAGCGGGCGCGCCGCATTCAGCGCCGACGCCGGCAGGGCGCCGTCGGGCGGGGCGGGGTCGCCGTCGGGGAGCTGGGCCACCGCCCCAGCCTACGCAGCCCCGCGCGGATCAGCCCAGACGCCGCAGCAGCAGGACCAGGTCCTCGCGGCTGGGACGGACCGGGTTCGTGGCGGTGCAGCCGTCGTCCAGGGCGGTCCCGGCCATGGCGTCGACGAGTCACGAGCCGCCCCAGGCGCGCGTAGCGGTCCGCGGCGGCGGGGCTGCGCTCGGCGTTGAACGCGATGACGTGGGGAAGCAACATAGCGTTGAGCCAGCCGTGCGCGATCGGGAAGTGGCCGCCCACCGCGTGCGCCAGGGAGTGGGTGATGCCCACGACGAGCGGGCGCGGCTCGAGGGGGTCATCCTCACCGCCGAGCGCCGCCCGGTGGTCGAGTGGATGGGCAAGCCTGCCTCCGCGATCCTGGAGACGATCGGCGTCGAGCCGCCGCCGGGCGTGCGGCTCCTGGTGTGCGAGGCGACCGCTGATCATCCGTTCGTCGTGCACGAACTGATGATGCCGGTGCTCGGCCTGGTCCGCTACCCCGACGTCGTCCGCGCGATCGATCTCTCCGGCGAACTCGGGCACGGCAACCGGCACACCGCGATCATGCACTCGCAGGACGTCAGCAACCTCAGGCGCATGGGCAGGCTGATCCAGACCACCGTCTTCGTCAAGAACGGGCCCTCGTTCGCGGGGATCGGGATCTGCGGCGAGGGGTTCTGCACCTGCACGATCGCCGGGCCGAGGTGGCGGCGGTGCGCCGGCTCGGTCTGGCCTGAAGCTCAGACCTTCTTGGTGGGCTCGGACGTGGACAGCGCCGCCACGAAGGCCTCCTGGGGGACCTCGACGCGGCCGACCATCTTCATCCGCTTCTTGCCCTCCTTCTGCTTCTCGAGCAGCTTGCGCTTGCGGGTGATGTCGCCGCCGTAGCACTTCGCGAGGACGTCCTTGCGGATGGCGCGGATGGTCTCGCGGGCGATGACCCGCGAGCCGATGGCGGCCTGGATGGGCACCTCGAACTGCTGACGCGGGATGAGCTCCTTGAGCTTCGACGCCATGAGCAGCCCGTAGGAGTAGGCCTTGTCCTTGTGCACGATCGCCGAGAACGCGTCGACGGGGTCGCCGTGGAGGAGGATGTCGACCTTGACCAGCTCGGCCGCCTGTTCGCCGTCGGGTTCGTAGTCCAGCGAGGCGTAGCCCTTGGTGCGCGACTTGAGGGCGTCGAAGAAGTCGAAGACGATCTCCGCCAGCGGCAGCGTGTAGCGGATCTCGACGCGGTCCTCGCTCAGGTAGTCGAGGCCCCGCTGCACGCCGCGCCGCGTCTGGCACAGCTCGAGGATGGTGCCGATGTACTCCGACGGGGCCAGGATCGTTCCGCGCACCACCGGTTCGTAGACCTCGGCGATCTTGCCCTCCGGGTACTCCGACGGGTTGGTGACCGTGTGCTCGGAACCGTCCTCCATCACGACGCGGTACACGACGTTGGGGGCGGTGGAGATGAGGTCGAGGTTGAACTCGCGCTCCAGGCGCTCGCGCACGATCTCCATGTGGAGCAGGCCGAGGAACCCGATGCGGAAGCCGAACCCGAGGGCGCCGGACGTCTCGGGTTCGTAGGTGAGGGCAGCGTCGTTGAGCTGCAGCTTCTCGAGCGCCTCGCGCAGCTCGTTGAAGTCGTCACCGTCGATCGGGTACAGACCGGCGTAGACCATGGGGTTGGGATGGCGGTAGCCGCCCAGGTCGGTGGTCGCGGGCCGGGCGTCGAGGGTGACGGTGTCGCCCACGCGGGACTGGCGGACGTCCTTGACGCCCGTGATGAGGTAGCCCACCTCGCCGACGCCGATCGCGCCGGCCTTGACCGGTTCGGGTGAGATGACGCCGACCTCGAGCAGGTCGTGGGTGGCCTTGGTCGACATCATGAGGATGCGCTCGCGGTGCCGCAGCTCGCCGTCGACCACACGGACGTAGGTGACCACGCCGCGGTAGGTGTCGTAGACAGAGTCGAAGATCAGGGCCCGGGCCGGGGCGGTGGGATCGCCCTGCGGCGCGGGGATCTGCTCCACGACGGCGTCGAGGAGTTCCGCCACGCCCGCACCCGTCTTGCCGGAGACCCGCATGACGTCGCTGGGATCGCACCCGATGATGCCCGCGAGTTCGGCCGCGAACTTGTTTGGGTTGGCGCTCGGCAGGTCGATCTTGTTGAGCACCGGGATGATGTGGAGGTTGGCCTCGAGCGCCAGGTAGAGGTTGGCGAGCGTCTGCGCCTCGATGCCCTGCGCGGCGTCGACCAGCAGGATCGCCCCCTCGCACGCCTGGAGCGACCGCGAGACCTCGTAGGTGAAGTCGACGTGGCCCGGCGTGTCGATCATGTTGAGGACGTGCACGACACCGTCCTTGGTCCACGGCATGCGCACGGCCTGCGACTTGATGGTGATGCCGCGTTCCCGCTCGATGTCCATCCGGTCGAGGTACTGGGCCCGCATCTGCCGGGCGTCGACGACCTCGGTCAGCTGCAGCATGCGGTCGGCCAGGGTGGACTTGCCGTGGTCGATGTGCGCGATGATGCTGAAGTTACGGATGATCGCCGGGTCGGTCTTGCCGGGGCGCGGAGCGGGCATGCGTCTCCTCGTCGATGAACATGTAGACAGGCCATCTTCTCATGGCCGGTTCACTTGTCGAAACGCCGGCGCGGGCCGGGCCGGGAGGGGGATTTTGCGGCTTCGGACGCGCTCGGGTAACCTAGAGCGTCGCGTGTTCACACGCACGCATGACCGAATCTTTTCAAGTTTCCACCCGTAAAGAGGCTTGCCCAGTGGCGAACATCAAGTCCCAGAAGAAGCGCATCAAGACCAACGAGATCGCGCGGCAGCGCAACAAGGCCGTGAAGTCGGCCCTGCGCACGCACGTCCGCAACGTCCGCACCGCGGTCGCGGCCGGCGAGTCCGACAAGGCCGCCGAGCTCGCGAAGGCCGCGAACCGCGCCCTCGACAAGGCTGTGAGCAAGGGCGTCATCCACAAGAACCAGGCCGCGAACCGCAAGTCGGCCATCTCCACGGCCGTCGCGGCTCTCTGAGCCACCAGCCGTAGCGCTCGCAGACAGCGCCTTGACCCTCGGTCGTCAAGGCGCTGTTTCGCGTCCCCGGCGACGGGTCAGCGGCGCCGCAGCCGCAGGACGCCCAACACCATGTGCTCGAGGGCGTAGTCCGCGTCCGTCGCGGCCCCCTTCACGGCGGCGTCGGCCGTGGCGATGAGCTGCATGGCCTCGGCCACCGCACCCGTCTGCCAGATGCGCGACGACTTCGCGTAGTCCTTGATCTTCCACGGCGGGATGCCCAGCTGCCTCGCCAGGTCCGCGTCGCTCATCCGCAGGCCCTGCGCCTCCAGATACCTGCCCATGCCGCGGAACGCCGACGCCATGGCGCTGGTCACGAGTACCGGAGCCGCGCCCGTCCCGAGCGCCCAGCGCAGCCGCTCGAGGGCGAGGCTGGGATTGCCGCCCATGACCGCGTCGGCGACGGCGAAGCTCGTGACCTCGGCCCGGCCGGCGAAGTAGCGTTTCACCATCGCGGCGTCGATCTCGCCTGACTCGGCGTCGGAGGCGAGCTGGCTCACGGCCGACGCGAGGCTCCGCAGATCATGGCCCACCGCGGAGACGAGCTCGCCGGTGGCATCCTGGCCGATGCGCACGTGGTGGCGCCTGGCCTCCTCCGCGACGAACTTCGGCAGTTCCCACGCCTTCGGTGCCGTGACGGTCTCGGTGCGGACTTTGCCCTTCTTCAGCTTGTCGATCAGCCCCTTGCCCTTCATGCCGCCGGGGTGCACGAGGATCAGGCACAGCTCGGGCGGCGGGGCGAGCGCGGCGGCCAGAAGCTGATCCACCGCCGCGGGCGGGCAGGCGCCGACGTCGTCGATGACGGCGATGATGTACTCGGTGAACAGCGAGCCCCCGATCACCTCGGCGAGCATGGCGTCCTCGAGCTGATCGGCCGAGATCTCGTTGACGTCGGCCTCCGGGTGCGCCGCCAGCGCCGCGGCCTTGGTCTGCGCCACGATGCGCTGGGCGAGGAGGGCCTCCGGCCCGGTGATGAGGAGCGAGGTTCCGAAGGGCGATGACGTCACGGACCCAAGCTTGCCAGGCTCTGCCGACTGTCTCCTCACTCCTGTCCGCGCCGCTGCGTCGTCACGACGACGGCGCCCTCCCGACGGTGGACCGCCACCGCCCCCTGGGTGTCGGTTCTCGCCGTCGCCATGCCGTGGTCCGCCGCCAACCGCAGGGCCGCGGCGGACGGGTGCCCGTAGTCGTTGTCGACGCCCGCGCTCGCCACCGCGACCACCGCGTCGGTCGCGTCGAACAGCCGCGGCTCCTGCCGGGACGATCCGTGGTGCGGCAGCTTGAGCACATGCGCGCGCAGGTCCACGCCCGCCCGGGCGGCCGCACGCAGAGCCACGGCCTGCCCGGCCGGCTCCGCGTCCCCGGCCAGCATCAGCCGCAGCCCGTCCCCCGTCTGGGCCACCGCCACGACGGAGGCGTCGTTCTCGGCTGATCCCTCCCCCTCCGTCTCGACGGAGGGATCCCCTGGCGGCTGCCAGGCGGAGACCACGGTCCAGACGAGGTCCCCCACACGGACGACGTCACCGGTCTGCGCCGCCCTCACCTGGCTCCCGGCGGCGCCGGCCGCATGCCGCAGCCACTCGGGTGCCGGCCCCGAACGGGTGAGGATCAGCTCCGGCCGGTATCGCTCGACGACCGCGGCCGCGCCCCCGGTGTGGTCGGCGTGCCAGTGGGTGAGGACCAGGAGCGGCACGCGGCGGACCCTCAGGTCCTCGAGGCAGGCCAGCGTGGGGCCCGGCTCCGGACCGGTGTCGACGAGGGCGGCTCCGCCCCCGCCCGTGGTGAGCACCGTCGCGTCGCCCTGCCCGACGTCGCAGAAGACCGCCGACCACGGGCCGGGCCACCCGGGGGTCACCGGGCGCACGAGGGTGACGGTCACCAGGACCGCGGCCATGCCGAGCGCTGCCAGCCGCTTCGCCAGCAGCACCGGAAGCACGACGGCGAGCGCACCGGCGGCGATCGCGACGCCCGTGACGCCGAGTGCGGTGGGAGGCCAGCGCAGCGAGGCGCCGGGAAGCGCCGCACCGCCTTCCGCGAGCCAGATGATCGGCTGGGCACACCACCCCGCGAGCCACCCCGGCCCCGCCGCGAGCCACGGCGCCCACCACAGGAGCGCCGCGGCGAATCCCAGGACCGTCGTCGGGCCGACGAACGGTCCGGCGAGGGCGTTGGTGACGATGCCCACGAGGGAGACCTCACCGCTGAGTCCCGTCACGATCGGCTGGGTGGCGAGCTGAGCGGCCAGGGGGATCGCCACGGCCTCGGACACCCACTTCGGCGCCCAGGACGTGAGTGCGGTCACCAGGGCGGGGCCCAGCAGGACGATCCCGCTGCAGGCCGCCACTGACAGCCCGAACCCCGCGGACCTCGCCAGCCAGGGGTCGAGCCACAGCAGGCCGAGCGCGGCCACGCTGAGCGCCCTGAGGCTGCGCCGGCCCGAGGCCGCCCCGACGGCGGCCAGCCCCACCAGCCCCATCGCAGCTGCGCGCAGCACGGACGGCTCCTGGCCGCACACCACCACGAAGCCCAGCACGCCCGCCACGGCCGCGGCCCGCACCCACCACCCGCGCACCCCGAGGCCGCGGACCGCCGCCAGGATGACGCTCAGCATCAGCGTCAGGTTGGCGCCGGAGACGGCCATGAGATGGGTGAGGGCCGTCACCTGGAACTGCGCCCGCATGTCGTCATCGACCCCCGACGTATCGCCCACCACGAGAGAGGGTACGAGCGCGGCCTGGCGGGGCGGCGAGTGGGCCACCGCGCCCCGGAGCCCCGATCGCATCGCGGTGGCCGTCGCGTCGAACACCCCCGGACCGGTCACCAGCTCGGGCTCCGAGCGCAGCCTGAGCACGGCCACGTCGGCGTCCCCCGGCGTGGGCGGGGCGAGTCTGACCACCATGCGGTACCGGGCACCGGGGACGGCGGAACGCAAGCCGGTGGCTGCGTCCCCTGTCGCCAGCACAGTCACCGGCATCGCCGTCCGGAGCCCGCGGCCCCGGGCGTCGAGGCGGAGCAGCGTCCCGTCCGCCACGACGGTCTGGTCCCACCTGCGCGCCTCGGCGCGGATCGACACCTCGGCGGTGGCCGTGGCGCGGGCGGCGGCAAGGTGCGAGACCGGCGAGTCGTGCCGCTGCGCCGCCCGCGTCCCCGTCAAGAGACCCGTCACGGTGAAGACGACGACCGCCACGCAGGTCCATGTCCGGCGGAGGCGGGCCGCGGCGAGCGCGATGAGGCCCAGCCCCACGGTGAGGGCCGTCAGGGTGGCCGCGTCGGGGCGCCAGCCCGTGGTCCCGAGCCACGCCGCACCCCAGGCGGCTGCCGCCACCGGCACCAGCCGCCAGTCCTGGTCGCGCATCACCCCACCCGCACCAGTGGCTGAAGCTTCTCGAAGGTCTTGGGCCCGATGCCGCTGACCTCCTGCAGTTCCTCCACGACGGTGAAGGGGCCGTTCTCCTCACGCCAGGCGATGATCGCCTCCGCGGTGACGGGGCCGATCCCGGGCAGCTGTTCGAGGTCGTCGGCCGTGGCGCGGTTCAGGTCCACTCCTGGACCCGCAGCGTCCCCCGCCTCGGAGCCCGTCCCGGGGGCGCGGACGTCGCCGCGTGGCTGGTCCTCCGAGCCGATGAGGATCTGCATGCCGTCCGACACCGGGGCGGCCAGGTTCAGCTGGTCCGGGTCAGCCGATGGCGCCAGTCCCCCGGCGGCCTCGATGGCGTCCAGCACGATGGACCCCGGGGGCAGCGTCACGACCCCGGGCGTCGCCACGTGCCCCGCGACGTGGATCCGCATCTGAGGCGGCGGCGACGGGGTCGCCGCCGCGACCGACACCGCGGGTGTGGCGGAGGGGACGGGGATCTCGGTCGCCTCTGACCTGCTGAGCGCGGCGACAGCGACCCCCACTGCGCAGAGCAGGAGCACCGCCACGACGAGGACGTGCTGGCGCGTGAGGCGCCGCGGAGGCCCCAGAGCGTCGGGCGGGGGCGTCGGGGCGCGCGGCGGCGCCTGGGAGTCTGGCGGCGGCTCCGCGGCGGCCCGGCGGGGCGCGCCCAGCGGCGGCCGCCCCGCGCTCACGTAGGCGAGCCGGGCGCGGGCCACCTCGTCGGCCTGCTGGGGGTCCATGCCACCGTGTTAGGCGGTGACCGCGCCCGTTTGCCGGGCGATCAGCGAGCTGTGGAGAACCTCAGCGGGGCACGAGGCTCAGCATCTTGGGCAGCCGCGCGATGACCTTGGCCACCTCGCGCCCGTCCAGGGACCGCTGGACGCCCGCGTCCGCCAGGGCCAGCGCCAGGGCCTCGTCCTCGGCGATGGCGGCCGGCACGTCGATCTTGGCGCGGATCTTGCCCTGGATCTGGACCACCATCGTCACGGTGTCGTCGGCGGTCAGCGCGGGATCGGCGACGGGCCAGGCGCTGCTGGCCACCGACGGTGCGTGGCCGAGCACCTCCCACATCTCCTCAGCCACGTAGGGCGCCACGACGCTCAACGCCTGAGCCACGAAGGTGGCGGCCTCGCGGACGGCGGGATCGGCGGGCCCCGTGGCGCCGTCGATGGCCTTGCGCGTCGCGTTGACGAGTTCCATGACGCGGGCCACGGCCACGTTGAACCGGCCGGACTCGATGAGCATCGACACGTCGGCGATGGACTTGTGCGTCACCTTCCGCAGCGCGGCGTCACCGGCGGTCACATCGGCGTTCACCGGAGAGGCGACGTCCGAGGCGATGCGGTAGGCGCGCTGCAGGAACTTCAGGCTCGACGCCGGCGACAGGTCCGCCCAGTCGATGTCGTCCTCCGGGGGTCCGGCGAACACCATGGTGAGCCGGACGGCGTCGACACCGTACTCGTCGATCTGCTTGCCGAGGTCCACGCCGTTGCCGAGCGACTTGCTCATCGCCTTGCCCTGGTTGATCACCTGGCCCTGGTTGAGGAGCCGCAGCATGGGCTCGTCGAAGTCGACCAGGCCCATGTCGCGGAGCACCTTGGAGAAGAAGCGCATGTAGAGCAGGTGCAGGATCGCGTGCTCGACGCCGCCGACGTACTGCGCCACCGGCATCCAGCGCCGGACATCCTCGGGGTCGAAGGGGCCCTTGTCGTAGCCCGGCGAGCAGTAGCGGAAGAAGTACCACGACGAGTCGACGAACGTGTCCATCGTGTCGGTGTCGCGCTTGGCCGGTCCGTGGCAGGTCGGACAGGTCGTCGCGACCCAGTCGGTGGCGGCGGCCAGCGGAGAGGTCCCCTTCGGCGCGAGGGCCGCCCCGCGCAGGTCGGGGAGGCGCACGGGCAGCTGGTCGTCCGGGACCGGGACCTCGCCGCACGTGTCGCAGTGCACGACAGGGATGGGGCAGCCCCAGAACCGCTGGCGCGACAGCAGCCAGTCCCGCAGCCGGTACTGGATGGTGCCGGTGCCCAGACCATCCGCTTCGAGCTGGGCGATGATGCGGGCGACCCCGGAGGCCTTGTCGGCCAGTCCGGTGAGCGGACCGGAGTTGACGTAGGCGCCGTCACCGCTGGTGGCGATGCCGGTGTCGGCCGGATCGGTCCCGTCCACGTCGATGACGGTCCGGACGGGCAGCCCGTACTGCCGGGCGAAGTCGAGGTCGCGCTGATCGTGCGCGGGGACCGCCATGATCGCGCCGGTGCCGTAGTCGGCGAGCACGTAGTCGGCGGCCCAGATCGGGATCTCCTCCCCGTTGACCGGGTTGATCGCGCTGCGGCCCAGCCACACGCCGGTCTTCACCCGCTCGGTGGACTGGCGCTCGATCTCGGTCTCCTTCTTGACCTGCTCGAGGTAGGTCTCGAAGGCCGGCCGCTGCTCGTCGGTGACGAGCTCCGCCGCCAACGGCGCGTCCGGGGCCACGACCATGAAGGTCGCACCGAACAGGGTGTCGGGGCGGGTGGTGAAGACCGTGATGGGCTCCCCTCGCCCCTCCACCCGGAAATCGACGTGGGCGCCCTCGGAGCGGCCGATCCAGTTGCGCTGCATCGCGAGGACGTGGTCGGGCCAGCCTCCCTCGAGCTGGGTCATGTCGTCGAGGAGCTGCTCGGCGTACTCGGTGATCTTGAAGTACCACTGGTTGAGCTTGCGCTTGGTCACCTCGGTCTTGCACCGCTCGCACCGGCCGTCGACGACCTGCTCGTTCGCCAGCACCGTCTGGTCCTTGGGGCACCAGTTGACGAAGGAGTCCTTGCGGTAGGCCAGTCCGCGCTCGTAGAACCGCGTGAACAGCCACTGGGTCCACTTGTAGTAGTCCTCGTCGGAGGTGTGCAGCCGACGGCTCCAGTCGAAGCTCAGGCCGTAGCGCTTGAAGGAGCGCGCCTGCGTCTCGATGTTGTTGTAGGTCCACGTCGCGGGGTGGGTGTCCGCCTTGATAGCCGCGTTCTCGGCGGGGAGCCCGAAGGAGTCCCACCCGATGGGATGCATGACGTCGTAGCCCTTGAGCCGCCAGTAGCGCGCGATGACGTCCGCCATGGCGTACGCCTCGGCATGCCCCATGTGTAGGTCACCGGATGGGTACGGGAACATGTCGAGCACGTAGCGGCGCTCGCGACTGCCGTCGTCGCGGGGGCGGAAGGTCTCGTCCTCCTCCCAGAAGGCCTGCCACTTCTCCTGGGCCTGGACCTTGTCGTACTGACCAGCCTCTTGGCTCACGACCATCTCCTGCTTTCGGGCGTCACACGTGCGCCAGCGGCGCGGTGCCTCAATATACCGGCCCGCGGACGGCGTCTCGCACGCGCTCAGACGAGCAGGGCGTCGACCTCCGCGGCGGTGGGCGGCTGGGCTCCCTTGCGGGTGCAGACGATGGCGGCGGCGGCGACACCACGGGCGAGCGCCGCCTCGACGTCCGTGGGGTCCTCGGCGTAGGCCGACAGGAACCCGGCCATGAACGTGTCACCCGCGCCGACCGTGTCGACGACGTCGACCCGGCGCCCCGGGACCTGGATCCGGCGGCCGTCGGGCTTCACCGCGACGACGCCGTCGGGGCCCAGCGTGACGATGAACATGCTGAGTCCGTACTCGGCCGCCCAGCCCTCCGCGTAGCCGAGCGGGTCGCTGTCGTCGTCCACCAGCCAGGCGATGTCCTCGTCGGATGCCTTGGCGATCCCGCCGTTCTTCCCGACCGCCGTCAGCAGGTCCGAGATGAGGCCGAAGTACTCCGCCCGGTCCGGCAGCGTCGACGGCCGGACGTTGAGGTCGAAGCTGACCCCGGCGTCCGTGCGTCGCACGAAGTCCAGGACCTGCCGGGCGCCGGGGGCAATGATCGCCCCGATGGACCCGAAGTGCAGCCAGTCGTCGGCGTCGAGGTCCGGCAGCTCACCCGGCGCCCAGTTGAACGCGGAGGTCCCGGCGAAGTGGAAGTGGTAGCTCGCCCGCCCCTGGGTGTCGAGGGAGACGACGGCCAGCGACGTCGGATCCTCCGTGGGGACGGCGATCGAGAGGTCGACGCCGGCGCCCTCCAGGTGGCTGCGGAGCTGCCGGCCGAAGGTGTCGGTGCTGAGGCGCCCGAGGAACCGCGTGTCGAGGCCGAGCTTGGCCAGCGCGGTGGCTGTGTTGAAGGGGCCGCCGCCGGATCTGGCGATCCAGCGGCTCTCGGCCGGGGAGATCATCTCCTCCGGCATCAGATCGATCAGGGCTTCCCCGCACACGACGAAACGCATGGCAGCACCCTAGGGCACACCCCCCGACGCTGCGCACTCGCCCGGTCATTCGTCCCACCGGCGCGGAGGAATGCCGTCGCGGTGGACCATCTCGACCAGGGAGCCGACGGCGTGACCCGGGGCGATGCGCTGTAGCTGCTCCAGGCACGACGTGTGGGCCGCCCCGTGCCCGCTCAGCCACGAGGCCATCCCGAGCAGCGCCAGCACGTTGGCCTCCGACTCGGGGGGCGCCACGCGTCGGGCCGCCGCGAGGTTGATCCAGGCCACCTCGGACGTGGCCCGGGTGAGCTGGGTCAGCACCGCGGCCATCCGGTCCTCGTCCTCGACGAGCACCGCGAGCAGCAGCGCCCGCGCCGCGGGAAGCGCCTCTGCGGACGACACGAGGTCCGCCAGCAGCTCCATCGTCTCCTGGTCGCTCATCGAGGCCACCACGGCGCGAGAGCTGGTGACCAGCTCCTCGGGGGCGGGATCGGAGGTCTCGACCGGCGCGACCGCCCCGGCCCGGTCCGCCGAGATGCACACCCCTTCGTACACCGCCTGTGCGGCGACCGAACTGGTGTCGAACGTGAACTCCTGGGGTTCGAGGCCGTCCACCAGCGACCAGTACGTCCGACCGTCGGTGACGAGGAGGTCGACGGTCCGCGACTCCCCCACCACGCCGGCCATCTCCACCACCGACAGGCTGGCGAGATCGGGGTCCCCGAAGCCGATGAGCGCGAACCGGCACCCCGGCACCTGGCTGGAGGCGCTGACGATCTGGTCGGCGACCTGGTCGAAGTGCGTGACGAACCAGTCGAGGTCCAGGCGGGCGCAGAAGGCCACCATGGACCCCTCGAAGCCCAGGACGACGCACGAGTCGGTCGGATGGAAGCCCAGGAGGACGGCGGGCATGGCGAGAAGGTCGGCTCGGCTCGAGCCGCGGATCACTGGAGTGCTCATGGCCCCGTGGTGGGGCACTCGATCGGGCGTTATGCCACACGGATGCCGAGGATGTGGACAACTCGCGCGGCTAGGCTGGCGGGACTATGAACTCGCAGCAGTGGCCGCCCCCCGGCGGCGGGCAGGATTCGCCCTGGGCCCACCAGGACCCTGGGCATCGGGCGCCACAGTTCCACGACGCGCAGGGCCGCGATCCGCGGCGGCCGTTCGGCGAGGCTCCCCCACCCCCGCCCCCGCCCGAACAACTCCGCCCGCCCCGCCCCACCGGTCCGGTGGTGTGGGCGGTCGTCGGCATCATCGTCGTGATCGCCGCACTCGTCCTCGGCATGCAGTTCGTGGGCGGTGGATCACAGGAGCCTCAGCCGTCGGGCTCGGCGGCCCCCACCTCCGGAGCCTCGCCGTCGCGGACCGGTAACTACATCCCGTTCGAGGGCAACGGCGACGGCATCTTCGAGATCGTGCGCCACGAGTGGACCTCCGAGGGCCTGCTGATCCGCGTCCGGGTCGAGATCGAACGCGGCGAGTACCAGTTCGGGCTCTTCGCCTTCACCAACGAGACGCGCGAGGCCTTCGATGCGCTGAACCCCGCCCCCTTCACGGTCCGCGCCGGGACGCCGTACGAGGCCGACGTCGTCTTCCCCATGCCGCAGGCCGACTCCACGATCGTGCTGTCGACGCCGTCGGGAGCGGTGGCGCTCAACGCGCTGCCCGTCCCGGGTTAGTGGTGCAGGTGGATCACCTGGTCTGCCCGTGCGACCACCAGCGGGTCGTGGGTCGTCACCAGCGTCGCCAACCCCCGTTCCCGGGTGAGGTCGACGAGAAGGTCGAGCACTGAGGCGGCCGTCTCCTGGTCGAGTTGCGCGGTCGGCTCGTCCGCCAGGACCACGGTGGGAGCCGCGGCCAGCGCACGGGCGATGCCGACGCGCTGCTGCTGGCCCCCCGACAGTTGGGACGGCAGGTGGCGCGCGTGCCGGGAGAGACCCATCCGTTCGAGCAGTTCGGCGACCCGGGCGTCGCGACGCCGCGGCTCCTCACGGGCCAGGCGCAGCGGCACCTCGATGTTCTCCGCGGCGGTCAGCACCGGGATGAGACCGAAGTCCTGGAACACCATCCCGATCCGGGTCCGCCGGAGTTCCAACAGACGCTCGCGCGGCGCTTCGCTGAGGACCTCGTCGCCCAGCAGGACGCGGCCGGAATCTGGCCGGTCCAGGCCCCCGAGGATGTTGACGAGTGTCGTCTTGCCGGCCCCGGAGCGCCCAGTGACGACGGTGAGGGCGCCCGGCTCGACGGCGATGTCCAGCCCGGTCAGCACGTCGACCCGGCCGACTCCCGTCCCGAAGCTGCGGCGCAGCGACACACCCCGCAGCGACCCGCCGTCGGTCATGACCCCTCCTCCGCACCATGTCGCGGATCCCGGGTGGCCGGCCAGACCTCGACGTGCCCGTCTCCGTGGCGGAGGCGGACGCGGTCGCGCAGGCCGAGCTCCTCGACGTGCGCCTTGGGGAGCTGGATCCGGCCTGCGCGGTCGATGACCGTGTACTCCTCCCACGCCTCCGTACGTCCGGCGGCGTCGAATCTCCGGACGACCTCCGTGGACGTTCGGCCGTCGCGGATCTGGACGGTCCGCTCGACGTGATCGCTGACAGTCGGGTCGTGTGTGACGATCAGCACCGTCGTGCCGGTCAGCTGGGCGACGCCCCGCAGCGCCTCCAGGACCGCGGCGGAGTTCTCGTCGTCGAGTTCGCCGGTCGGCTCGTCGGCCAGGAGCACGTCGGGCGCGTTGGCGAGGGCCGTCGCGATCGCCACCCGCTGCTGTTGGCCGCCCGACAGCTCCGGCGGCAGCCGGCGGGACTGGTCCGCGAGGCCCAGCATGTCCAACAGATCGTGCGCACGCGCGGCCCGGTCGCGTCGGCCCGCGATCATCATGGGCAGCATCACGTTGTCCGCCGCGGACAGGTGTGGGACGAGGTTCTGGCTCGTCTGCTGCCAGATGAACCCCACGCTGTGCCTCCGGAACGAGATCCGCTGACGGGGACGCATCGCCGTCAGGTCATGGCCCGCGACGCGGGCACGGCCCCCCGTGGGCCGATCCAGTCCCGACAGGATGCCCAGCAGCGTCGACTTGCCGGATCCGGAGGCGCCGACCAGGGCCACCACCTCCCCCGGTTCGACCACCAGGTTGAGTCCCTGCAGCGCCTGGACCTCGGCGCCCTCGGTGGTGAAGATGCGCACCAGGTCCTCGCACCAGATGTCGGGCCCCGCGTGGTCCCGGCTCGGCGGGCGGGTGGACGTGGGGGTCATGGCGCCTCCCCTTCTCGGGCCGCCCGTCGGGCGGCGGTGGTGATGACGGCCGCGAGCGCGACCAGGACGAGACCCAGCACGGCCGCGAGCCATGCCGGGTCCAGGGCGAGCCGGGCGCGCCGGGCTCCGGTGATGAATCCGTAGTCGAGCCATCCCAGCAGGAGCGCCGCGGCGCCGATGCCGAGCCCGATGCCGCTCGCGACCGCGAGGAGGAGGCCCGGAGCCGTCTCCCAGACGACGCTGAGCCGGATGTCGCGGTCGGGCGCCCCCAGTGCGCGTAGCCGGGCGGTCGCGTCCCGTCTCGTCGCCGCACCGACCGCGTCGGCCGCGAGGATTGCGCCCGTCATGAGCACAAGTGTCGCCAGCCCGGTGGCCGTGGCCAGGCGCGCGAACGCGAGGGACGCGGGGACGTGTCGCCCGCGCAGCTGTTCCTCGGCCGTGCTCACCACCGCAGTGTCCAGCTGGACCCGCAGAGCGGACGCCACCTCGTCGGCCCGGGCGCCGTCCGCCACCGCCACCAGAGCGATGGTCGCCGTGGGCGCCTCGCCGCCTGCCGATGCCCACGCCTCCGAGGACACCAGGGCCCAGGCGTCCGGGGTGGCGATCCCGGGCAGCAGGTCGCGGTGCCCGAGCAGACGCACCTGTCCGACGGAGCCGAGCCTCCCGCCGGTCGCCCCCTCCGGTACCAGGCCGCCGACCACGGCCGCGACGCCGTCCGCGGAGCCGAACAGCGCCGGCGGGAGACCCGGGTCCACGGGACTCCCCCGGTAGGCGTCGAGTAGATGGTCGTCCGCCGCCCACACGCCGACGTGGATCGTCTGCTCCGGCAGCTGGAGGGGCACGGCGTCGGCGACCCGGGCCACCCGCGCGACGGATGCCACGCCGTCGACCGACTCGATGCGGGCGACGACGTCGTCGGTCATCCGGGGTCCCGCGATCCGCACCGGCGCCCCGTTGAGGCCCCAGGCGGCGTCGCGCGCCGTCGCGTCGAGGCTCGCCGACACCGTGCCGCCGACGACGGCCACGGAGACGCCCAGCAGCACCGCGATCAGCGGCAGGGCTCCGCCGGAGCCCCGCAGGGCGCGCAGGACTCCGAGCAGCCCGGGCAGCGACCGGCGGGTCCGCAGCGGACCGACGAGGAGACGCAGCACCCCCTGCCGCAGCCGCCACACGAGGATGCCGCCGGCCACCGTGAGCAGGGTGGGTGCCACGGCGGCCAGCGCGTCCGTTCCCGACAGGGAGCCGACGCCGGCGCCCCGTCCGGGGCCGGGGAGGGCCGCATCGACCACCGCGTACCCCGCGAGCCCGCCGACGAGCAGCAACGCGACCCCCTCCGTCAGCGCCCAGGCCCGCAGCTGTCCGGGGGAGGCGCCGCGGGCCCGCACCAGCGCGGTCACCGTGGCCCGCCTCGCCCGGACTCCGACCGCCGCCAGCCACACCAGCAGGATGCTCAGCCCCACGGGTCCGGCGGCCATCGCGAGGACGAGCGCCGTCAGGGTCCGCTGCTGCACCGACACGGCGTCGAGCACGTCGCCGAGCTCGGAGAACAGCCGGATCGAGAGCCGCCCGTCCGTCGTGAGGTCGTGCGTGCGCGCGAGCGTGGCAGTCAGCTGCCCCGCCAGCACCTCGGCGTCCAGCCCGGCGCTCTCTGTGTCCGCACTGATCCCGTACCAGAGGGTGTGGATGATCTGGGGTCGCTTCCCCGATACTCCGACGGCCAGGGCCCGCCGGTCCACGAACACGGCCGACACCAGCTCGGTGCCGAGGTTGGGATCGACCAGCTCCGCGTAGCGCACGCCCCGCGGGACCTGTTCCCACCTGCGGTCGTGCGGATCCGTCGGGCGGAACGTCCCCGCGAGGCGGATGCCGGGGAGGGGCTCGCTGCCCAGAACCCACCCGAGGCGCTCGGCGGCGTCGTGGAGCACGACGGCCTCCGTCACGGGATCCGCGGCGTCCGGTGGGCGGGGCCATGCCCCGGACACCAGGCGGGTGTGTTCCTCCAGCGTCGCGTCCACGAGGACCGCGAAGGTGAGGCGGTGGTACCCGGAGGACGCGGGAGGCGTCACGGAGAGGGGGAATCCCAGCTCGCCCAGGAGCTGCGGCGGCACGAGAACGTCGCGCAACGGCCGCGGCTGGGCCTGTCTGAGGTCCTCCGCCGCCTCGAGGTAGGCGGCGCCGGGGTCGGTCGTTGTCGCGGTCGCCGCCGGGGCGCCCCGCCAGCGCGCCATGAGATCGCCCTCCCGCGCGCTCAGGGTGGCGAACGCCCCGGACGTGGCTCGGCCCGCCAGGTCCGCGACGACCCTGGGTAGGGCGGCGATCAGCGCCACGGTCACCGCGACGGCGACCGCGACGGCGACGACGGGCGCCAGACCGGCGCGGAGCCGACTGACGATCCAGCTCAGCGGAGTCATCCGTGCCCCCGCCCCACCCGCGCCGCCTGGCGCGAGACCGTTCGCACGACCATCGCCAGCCCGAGGCCCACCCCGGCGGCGAAGAGAGCCAGCAGCACGCCGAAGGGCCCGGTGTCGAGGCTCAGCGGCACGGGCCACGCCGGGTCAGCGCCCACCGCGGTCCGCACGAGAGGTGGTACCCCGACCCGTCCGGCCGCGGTGCCGGCCAGCACGCCGAGCAGCGCCGCCACCACCAGCACGGCGCCGTGCTCCAGCGCCCGGCTGCGCCCCTGGGCGGCCCCCGCCAGTCCCAGTCTGACGAGGATCTCCACCTCGCCGCGCCGGGCGTCGGCCTGCGCCACGAGCGTGGCCAGGATGCCCGCGATCGCCAGGATCAGACCACCGGCCGCTCCGGCCCAGAAGGTGCGGCGGGCGAGCTCCGCGACGGGAGATCCCGGCGGCGCCACGACGACGGTCTCGACGCCGGGCAGGGCGGCGATGCGGCCCGCGTTGGCGGCGACGTCGTCGGTGCGGACCCACACCTCCCGAGGCCACGGCATCGGATCCAGCGTCGCGGCCAGCGCTCTCGCCACCGCCCGGGAGTCAGCCAGGACCGCGTGCGCGTCGGTGGTGCCGGGCACCGCCGACGTCACGGCGGCGACCACGGCGGGCATGCGCCGTTGGAACGCGTCGACGTCGAACGTGTCGCCGACCTCCAGGGCCGCGGCCTCCGCCGTGGCCGGCGTGACGGCCACCGGCACCGCCACGGCGCCGGCCGGGGTCACGGCGGCGGCCGGATCGCGGCCGGTGAACGCGATCTGGGGCCCCATGCGCACCGTGGACAGCGCCCACGGCTCGCCCACCACCTGCCAGCCGCCCGCTGCGGATGTGAGGAGGGGCGGCACATCGGGTCGGTTGGTGGCGACGGCGACGCCCGCCAGCCCGCCGTCGGAGACGGTCTCGGTGAGGCCGACCTCCACCGGGGTCTCGGCCATCAGCCGCCGGTACGGCCCGGCGAAGGTCTCCGGCACCGCGACGTCCGAGGTCCACGATGCTCCTGGCCGCAGCGGCATCCCATCGGCGCTCACCGCGACCGTCAGCCTGACGGTGGCCCCCGTCGGCCCGCCACTGACCCGCAGCAGCAGGCCGTCCACGACGTGCGTCCCGCTCTCCGGGAGCGTGACGGTGCCCTCAGCGGCGACGATCCGGCCGGGCCGCGCCTCGACGGTGTCTCCCCACACGAGATCGAGGCCCCCCACGGCCAGGTCCACCGCGGGGATCCGACGGGATATCCCCGTGCTGGTGTCGCGGATGAGGACCTCGACCCTGGCGTCGGCCCCCTCGCGCAGGCGTTCGAGCTCGTCGCGCGTCAGGTCCCGGGCCGTCGCGACGGGGTCGACCACGTAGGGCGCCTCGGCCTGCCGCCGGCCCAGTTCGGGCAGCTGCCTGGCGGCGGCCAGCTGCCACGGGTCGAGGTCGAGTCCCCCCGTCAGCCGGACCGTCAGTTCGCGGGCGCCGTCTGGGACGGGCAGCGGTCCGGGGGGCTCGTGATCGGCGAGCTCCGGGGGCAGGCTGAGTCCGGCCGGCAGCGCGGCCGCGGCGCCGAGGCGGTCCACCGGGCCGGCGACCAGCTTGACCGGTACGTCGCCCACCATCGCGGTCTCGTCGACCCACGCCGGGCTGGAGCCGGCGATCGTGGTGGACGTTCCCAGGTCCGGCAGCGCCGGCATGCCGCCGGCGGGAGGCCCGCCCAGGACCGCACGCAGGTCCGCGCCGCGCTCCAACGCCGCGATGTCCGCGCCGACCGCGCGGCTGGCCCCGCCGAACAGTCCGGTGATCGTGACCCCGCCCAGCGCCAGGATCGACAGGACCAGCGGGACGGTGGCGGTGGCGGCACCACGCAGCACGTGCGCCCCGGCGAGCCAGGACACGACTCCGCGCGACGGCACCACGGGTCCGGCCGGCGACACCCCGATCCGAGCCAGAGCGGCAGCGACGTCGCGCCGCCCCTGGGCGGCCGCCCCCGACCTCACCGCCATGCCCGCGTGCGCCGCCCCGACGCCCACCAGCGCCGCGAACGCCGTCGCCGCGCCCACCGCCGCACCCACCAGCACCTGCGGCGTCTGCGCCCAGGAGCCGGCCAGGACGCGCAGCGCGGCGACGCCGACGCCGGCCCCCGCGAGCCCACCGACCGTCACCACGAGCGCCGCCTCAACAGCGGCGACCCCCGTCCACTGAGCGACGGTAGCGCCGCGCGCCAGGAGCAGGCGGGTCTCCCTCGCGCGCGCCAGGGCGACGACGTGCGCCACCTGACCGACGGCCGCGGCCGCGACGGCCCACGCCAGGCCGATCGGCACGATCCCGAGGCGGCGCGCGTCGGCCCAGCCCGCGGCCGCCGATGCCACCCGATCGGCCAGTGCCCCGTGGACCGTGACCCCGCGGCCAGTGTCGTCGGCGACTTCCGCCAGCTCCTTGGCCCGGACGGCCCCGGAGCTGAGCGCCGCGAAGTCGTCCGCCTCGACGCGGTCGAGCGCCGGCTCCAGGAACCAGGCGAGCACCGGAGTGCCGGGGAGTTGGGTGATGACCGTCCGCGACACCAGGAGGGGGCCGATGAGCGCCCCCTCGGCGCCCCGCACGGCCAGCGGATCGGCCACCCAGCGCGACTCGGACGGATCGACCGGCCGCCACGTGGCGGTGACGGTCAGCAGCCGCCCCCCGACCTCGATCGTGTCACCGGGCCGGACGCCCAGGCGCTGGGCCGCGTCGGCCTGGAGCGCTGCCTCGTCGTCGGCGGAGGGTTCCCGTCCCGTCAGGGCAAGTCCTTCGGTTCCGGACCCGGCATGGCGCGCCACGACGCGCGCCTCACCGACCCGCACCGGCTCGGCGTCGATCGACGTGGTCACCACCACTCGCGCGGGCGCGAAACCGGCCTCGAGTGCCGAGCGTGCCCGGCGGTCCTGGGCGTCGATGTCGGACCCCGCCCGCGCCCGGACCGTGAGGGTCGCGGGCGAAGGACCAGCGAGAGCGTCCCGGGCCGCGGCTGAGGCGACCGCATCGGTCAGACCGGCGACGACGCCCAGCACGGCTGCGGCCATGACCACCAGGCCGATGAGCACAGCGGGGAGCGCGGGCCGCGCGCGGACGCGCGCGACGCCCCAGCCGGTCCACTGCATCCTCGCACCCTAGCCCCGCGGGGCCGGTCAGCTGCCAGGCGGTACCGTAGCCGGCTCCGGGGCGCCGATCTCGGCTGCCAGTCGTCGCTCCTCGACGGCATCGGGATGGTCCTTGGACAGCAACATGACGCCGTAGACCGCGATCGCGCCGGTCACGGCCATGCCGACCGCCGGGCCGACGCCCATGTCCATGCCCTCTCCGAGCACGATGAGGCCGAAGAGAACGGCGACGAACGGGTCGACCGTGGTCATGGTGCCGACGGTGATCTCGGCGGGCCCCGACGCGTAGCCCTGCTGGATCATCCAGACGCCGAGGCCGTAGCAGGCCAGCATCATGAGCACCGTGGCCAGCACCTCGAACCCGCCGAACGGCTGCCCGTGCTTGAGCACCAGGTCCATGGCCGCCTTCATGAACCCCGAGGCCAGGCCGTAGAAGGTCGCGCCGACCGAGGACCACATCATCGCCCGCGCCCACGGGGCGGCCTTGGTGGCGAGGTACGACAGGACCGCGCAGATGGCGCACACGACCAGGAAGGCGATGAACATCGGCGCGAACTCGACCTGCTTCTCCCCGGTCGCGAACAGCGACGAGAACACGGTGAACCCGACGACGCCGGCGACGGTGACCGCCACGGCGATCCACATCTTGTGGCTGAGCGCGTGCTTGTGGATGCGCGCGGCGAGCAGCACCGACCAGGGCACCGCCAGGATGCCGACGGGCTGCACCACCGCCACCGGTGCGAAGGACAGCGCGACGAGGTGGATGGCCGCCCCCATGAAGACGAACGTCAGCCCCAGCAGCCACTTCGGGATGGTGAACAGCTTCAGCAGCCCGGCGAAGGTGAGCTTGTTCGACGACGCCGTCGCCGAGGGGTGGAACGTCGACTTCACTCCGAGGCTCTGGAGGATGGCCCCGCTCGCGAAGAGGAACGAGGACACCACCTGCATTCCGATGGCCAGCACGATCACGCGGCTATCCGCCTTTCACTCAAATGACTCCGACGAGCCTACCTCTCGGTCGCGTCGATCCCGTCGGACTGTGGTCTCAGTCCGACGGGACTCAGGTGACGTCAGTAGACGACGACCTTGTCACCGACCCGCGCGGTGTCGAACAGCGCGGCGACGGCCGCCTTGTCGCGGACATTGACGCAGCCATGGGAGGCGCCGTTGTATCCGTTGCGGGCGAAGTCCGCCGAATAGTGGACCGCCTGCCCACCGCTGAAGAACAGCGCGTAGGGCATGGGCGTGTCGTACAGACTCGAGACGTGGTCGCGTGACTTCCAGTACACCGAGAAGACGCCGTTGCGGGTGGGGGTGAGCTCGGAGCCGAACCGCACGTCCATCGTCATCCGGATGCTGCCGTCGACCACCCAGGCCAACCGGCGTTGCGACTTCGAGATGCAGATCACGCGGCCGCTCAGGCAGCGGTCGTCCAGCGTCATCGATGACGGCTTCGGCGTCGCGACGATGTTGTTGAGTTCGTCGCTCGTCGGCTTGCGCGTCATGGCGTAGAGCCGGTCCTTCGTCCGCTGGTCGACCTCACCCGTCACCGGGATCTGCCGCTTGCCCTGGAATCCGCTGACCGCCTCGGCCGTCTTCGGGCCGTAGATGCCGTCGATCTTGGGCGCATACCAGCCGATCTGCTTGAGCCGGGCCTGAAGGTCCTTCACGGCGTCACCCGTGGCACCCTCGGCCAGGAGCGCCGGGCCGGGGCGCATGATGTTGTACATCTCGTCGCGGGTGGGTTCCCGCGTCATGGCCACGAGGCGGTCCAGCGTCGTCTGGTCCACCTGGCCGGTGACCGGAATGCCGCGCTTGGCCTGGAAGCCCTCGACGGCCAACCGGGTCGCATCGTCGTACGTGCCGGAGACGGGTCCCTCCATCCACTGGATCTGCTGGAGGCGGTGCTGCAGCGCGCGGACGTCGTCACCCTCGTCACCGAGCGCCATCAGCGCGGGCGGGGCCGACGGCGTCGGTGGGGCGGTCGCGGTGGGATCGGTGGTCGGGCTCGGCTCCACACTGGGAGTCGGCTCGGAACTGGGAGTGGGCTCGACACTGGGCTCGGGCTCCGGTGCCGGGCTCGGTTCAACGCTGGGCGGCGGTGCGTCGTCTGACCCGGGCTGCGGGGCCCGGGGGGACACGGTGGCGCTGGGCACAGCGGAGGGCGCGAGCCCGGCCGGAGCGCACGCGCCGGTGGCGAGGGCGACGGCGACGGCCAGGCTGGTGACGATCCTCCGCGCGGTGGGCAGAGCGGACATGGTGACCTCACAGTAGGGGAAGCGCTGACGTGTCAGCGGCAGCTTAGGCGGGAGGTGGGGTCGCGCCGGTCCTCAACACGCCCGTCTCCTCACTCCCACTACGCCCGGGGACCCGCCCCCGGTTGCACAGGGCCGTCAGCGAGTCGATCAGTGCACCGCGCAGCGGGGCCGCCCGCTCCGTAAACACCCGTTGGCGCGCCACGTAGTCGGCGCGGCCAGCGGCGGTTTCGACCGGGATCGGCTCATATCCCCACCCGGTGAGGTCATAGGCGGAGGCCTGCATATCCACCGCGCGGATGTCGCGCGCCAACCGGAACGTGGCGAACACCAGGTCTGAGGACACGGCGGGAGTGAGTTTGCCCGCCCACTTGTACAAGTCCATGTTGACGTGCAGGCAGCCGGGCTGGTCGAACTCCGCCTGCCGTTCGCGGGTCGGGTGGAGCAGGTTGAGCGGCTTGGCCGCGGGCGTGAAGAAGCGGAACGCGTCGATGTGGGTACAGCGGCATCCCACCTCCTCGACGATCCGGGCGATCTCGGCGGGCGGGTATCTCAGCGGCAGGTACGGGTGGCGGCTCTCGTCGGGGCGAAGCCGGTAGACCATCGCCCACTCGTGCATGCCGAAGCAGCCGAAGCGCGCGGGAGCCGCCTCCGTCGCCGTCAGGAGATCCAGCGCGGTTCGCACCGTCCCGCCGCGCTGAGCCAGGAAGGCGTCGCCGTCCAGGGTGACCGCGCCGGACGGGAGCACCCGGTAGCGCCCCGCCCGCGCGTACTCGGCCGCGTCGGCGAGCGCCACCCCCGCGCCCGGATGCCACTGGGCCAGCTGCGACGGCCGCAGCGTGTAGTAGTGGAACAGGAAGTCGTCGACGGGGTGCTTGACTCCCCTGTCCCTCCGCGCCACGACGTCGGCCAGCTCGGCCTCGACGGCGCTGGCATGCGCCTCGGCGCGGGCCTGCCAGTCGGCGCGTTCCAGGACGATCACGGCCGTCCCCGCAGGGCACGCCGGCGGACCCGCCACTCCGGCAGGAGGGCGTCCATCCACCGGGTGAAGCCGGCGCCGTGGCCGCGCTCGTGCAGGTGGACCAGCTCATGCACCAGGACGTACTCCAGAGCCCACGGCTCGAGCTCGGCGAGTGCGACGTTGAGCGTGACGACGGCGGTGCGGGTGTTGCACGTCCCCCACCGGCTGGTCATGCGCCGCCAGCGGACCGACGAGGGAGAGCGTCCGACCCGCGCGCACCACCGGTCGAGGAGCGGCTCGAGCGCCAGGGCGAGTTCGCGGCGGTAGAGCCCGTCGAGCGCCCGACGGCGGGCGGCGTCGTCCTTGCCCACCAGCCGGAGGACGCCGCCGTCGCGCCGGGCCGAGGCCTTGGACCCGCCGGCCACCGACACCTCGTGCCACCGGCCCCAGAGCCGTGCCCTGCCCCCGTCCGTGAGCGGTTCCTGCGCCGGGGCGGCCATCCGGACCGTGGTCTGCGAGCGGGCGATCCACGCGCGGTTGGCGATGACGAAGTCCTCGATCCGCTCCAGCGGCACCCCCAGCGGCACCGACACCGCCAGGCGGCCGTCCGGGGGCAGCACGCGGAGTCGGAGGTTCTTGATGGGCTTGTAGGACACCTCCATCAGTCTCCCGTCGAGGCGCAGGACGGCGGTGGAGACGGTGCGCGCGGACATGCCGGTCATGATAGGTCGCCGCCTCCGACAGAATCGACGCCCGGCCCGCGCCGCCCACTGTTCACATGAGCTTCATGGCGCAGGCCTGCCGGTGAGCCTGTCGCTGCCGTAACCTGCCCCCGATTGCGCGATCCCGCCCGCCACGTAGCAGACTGGACCCGTGCCCCCCGAGTTGATCGTGCTAGCGCTCGTCGTCGTCGTCGCCCTTGTCTTCGACTTCACCAATGGATTCCACGACACCGGCAATGCCATGGCCACCTCCATCGCGACGGGGGCGCTGCGCCCCAAGACGGCGGTCGCGCTGTCAGCCGTGCTCAACCTCGTCGGGGCATTCCTGTCCGTCGAGGTGGCGCTCACGGTGACCAACGCCGTGGTCAACATCCAGGACAAGACCGGGGCCCCCAGACCGGAGCTGATCGCCGACGGCGGCCTGTCCCTCCTCCTCATCATCCTGTCCGGACTCGTCGGGGCGATCGTCTGGAACCTGCTGACGTGGCTGTTCAGCCTCCCGTCCAGTTCGTCGCACGCGTTGTTCGGCGGCCTCGTCGGCGCCACCATGGCCGGCCTCGGCGTGGAGGGCGTCAAGTGGGTGGGCGACGGCACGAAGCTCGACGGTGTCATCGGCAAGGTCGTACTGCCCGCGCTGATGTCGCCGGTGATCGCCGTCGTCATCGCGGCGGTAGGCACGTCGCTGATCTTCCGCATCACCCGGGGCGTCGCCGAGAAGTACCGCGAATCCGGATTCCGCTGGGGCCAGATCGGGTCGGCATCGCTCGTGTCTCTCGCGCACGGCACCAACGACGCCCAGAAGACCATGGGGGTCATCACCCTGGCGCTCATCGCCACCGGGTCATGGACGGACCTCGAGTCAGTGCCGTTCTGGGTCAAGGTCGCCTGTGCCGTGGCCATCGCGCTGGGCACCTACCTGGGCGGGTGGCGCATCATCCGCACCCTCGGCAAGGGGTTGGTGGAGATCGCCTCCCCGCAGGGCATGGCGGCCGAGTCCTCCTCCGCCGCGGTGATCCTCGCCTCGAGTCACCTCGGCTTCGCGCTGTCCACCACCCACGTCGCCACCGGGTCGATCCTGGGCACCGGGCTGGGAAAGAAGGACGCAACCGTCAACTGGCGCATCGCGGGCCGGATGCTGTTGGCGTGGCTCATCACCCTGCCCGCAGCCGGCACGGTCGGCGCGATCGTGTGGTTCGTCGGCCACTCGGTCGGGGGCTTGGCCGGTGCCCTCGTCGTGACCGCGATCCTCGTCGCCTCGGCGGCCTGGATGTATCTGCGGTCGCTGCGCACCGCCGTTGACCATCGCAACGTCAACGACGACTGGGTCGAGCAGGTCACCGACCGCCCGGTCCCCCATCACGGCGTCCGCGAGGAGACGAAGGCATGAACAACCTCTGGCTGGCGCTGCAGGGCGCGTGGAACGTGCTGTGGGTCGGGCTGCTGCTCGGCGCGGGGCTCCCCGCCATCTTCGCCCTCGGCATCAGGGCGCTGTCCTACGGCGTCGGGGGCGACGCCGACGCGACCCTGCACGAGCCGCATCCCGCCGCGAAGGTGGTGGCGTTCTTCTGCTTCGGCGTGGTCGTGCTGGCCATCGCCGCGGGCATCGGCGTCATCGTGGCCCACGGTCTGGGCGCGAAGCTGGTCTTCGACGGCATCGTGCCGGCGTTCGTGCCCAAGTGAGTCACTGACTCGGGGGGATCTCCCCTGACCCGCGGATGATCATGGTCGTCGGCACCACGACCTCCGTGACGGCCGTCGTCACGCCGTCGAGCCGGTCGAACACGATCGTCGCGGCCTCCCGGCCGATGCGCCTGGGATCTTGGGCCACCACCGTGACCGGCGGGATCAGGTGCGCGGCGAGCGGGATGTCGTCGAAGCCGACCAGAGCCGTCGTGTGCTGGGCGCCCGCCTCGCGCAGCGCGCCGATGGCACCCACGGTGATGACGTTCTGGGCGGTGAACAGCGCGGTGGGCGGCGCCGGATCGGCGAGGAGCCGCGCCACGGCGGCCGCCGCCGCAGCCTCCCCGCGCAGGTCACCGAGCACCAGCCGGGGGTCCACCTCGATCCCCTGGTGGCGGCACTCGTCCACGAACCCTCTCAGACGTTCCCGCGCGGTGAAGATCCGTTCGTCGTCGCCCAGGAACGCGATGCGACGGTGCCCGTGACTCGCCAGGTGGGCCACCGCCTCCCGCGCGCCCCGGTAGTTGTCCGACATCACGGTGTCCCCGACCACCCCGGACGGGCGGCGATCGACGAACACGACGGGCGTGCCGTGTTCGATCTCCCGCTCGAGGTATCCGTGGTCGTGGCCGATGGTGGTGAGGATCAGGCCGTCGACCCGCCGCCGGAGGAACGCGGCCACGGCCTCGCGCTCCCGTTCGGGGTCGTCGTCGAGGCTGGAGGCGAAGACCGCGACGTGGCGGGCGTGCGCCACGTCCTCGACGGCGCGGTGGACGGCCGCCGAGAACGGGTTGGCGACGTTGCCGACCAGGAGGCCCAGGGTGTTGGTCCGGCCCCGGCGCCTGAGGAGTCCGGCGTGGAAGTCGGGCTGGTAACGCAGGGTCTCGACGGCGGCCTCGACGCGAGCGCGGGTCTCGGGGGCGACCCGCGGATCGTCGTTGATCACCCGCGACACCGTCGTCACCGCGACACCGGCCTCGGCGGCCACGTCCTTCATGGTGGGTCGCGGGGTTCCCGTCATCGGTGGCTCCGGAGCCTCGTCGCTCCCGTGATGGCGGAGAGCACTTCCTCGTAGCTGGCGGTGGCGGTGTCGAAGGAGCCGTTGTTGCGGCCGTGCCGCAGCACCTCGATCCGGTCGGCCACGGCCCGCACGTCGTTGAGGTTGTGGCTGATCAGGATGACGCCGAGGCCCATGTCGCGCAGGCTCTCCACGTAGCTCAGCACCTCCGCGGTCTGCCCGACCGAGAGGGAGGCGGTGGGCTCGTCGAGCACCACGAGGCGGGGCCGGCTCACGAGCGTCCTCGCGATCGCCACGCACTGACGCTGTCCCGCCGACAGCTGCACCAGGGGCGTTCGCAGGTCCGGGATCCGGGCGTTCAGCTGGGCGAGGTAGGACCGCGCCAGGTCATCCATGCGATCGACGTCGAGCAGCCCGGACGAGCTGAGCTCACGTCCCAGAAAGATGTTCGACGTGACGTCGAGGTTCTCGGCCAGCGCGAACTCCTGGAACACCGCGGCGATCCCCATCGCGAAGGCCGCCTGGGCCGAGGCGATAGTGACAGCCCTCCCGTCGAGATAGATCTGCCCGCCGTCGGGCTGGTAGATGCCCGAGATCATCCGCGCCACGGTCGACTTGCCTGCGGCGTTGTCGCCGACGAGGGCCACGACCTCCCCGGCGCGGACCTCCAGATCGACGTCGACCAGGGCCTGGACACCGCCGAAGTGCTTGCTCACCGACCTCAGCGTCAGCAACGGCGCATCTTCCATGTGAGTCATCCTTCCACCGTTACGCCCACACCCGCGTTGATGGCGTCGTGGATGGCCACGAGCGCCCCTCTGGAACAGCCCTCCGTGGGGAACGCGGGGTCCACGAGGAGTTCGTCCGGCGACGGGAGCAGGGGCCGCGCCCGCACGGACTCCCGCAGCGCCGCCACGAACGGCTCCCCCACCGCCGCGAGCTCGCCGCCCCACGTGATCCGCTCCGGCGCAACGACGGTGGCGAGATCGGCCACCGCCGCCCCGATGGCGCTCCCGGCGTCCGCGACCACCTGCCGGCAGCCGGGGTCCCCGTCCGCCGCGGCCTTGACGATCCCCCGCAGATCCATGGGTCCGTGGCTGAGCCGCACCAGTTCGGCCAGCGCCTCCCCCGCCACCACGGTGTTGAGGCAGCCACGGGCCCCGCAGCGGCAGATCTGGCCGGCCGAGGCGACCCGGACGTGCCCCAGCGCCCCGGCTGCGCCTCGGAAGCCCGCCAGGGGTGTCCCGGAGACGAGGTAGCTCGAGTCGGTGGTGTGCGACGCGTACACGTACAGGGCTGAGGATGCCCCGCGGAGGGAACCCAGGCGGGACTCAGCCAGCGCCCCCGCGTCCGCCTCTTTGACGACCAGGACCGGCCGCTGAATACGGGCGGACAGGAGCTGGTCGACGTCGAGCTCCTCCCATCCCGGCAGCTGGAAGGCCGCGCCCCGACCCTCCCGCCCGACGCTGGAGGGCAGCGCCAGGCCGACCCCGCCGATCTGGTCCATCGACGCGCCGACGTCGTCGGCCATGTCGGAGATCAGCAGGGCCGCCCGGTCGAGCGTGGTGTCGGAGCGGTGGTCCGGGGGCAGTGGGAGGCGCTTCACCGTCCGCACGTCAAGCGACGCGTCCGCGATGACGAGCTCGAGCGAGCGCCGGCCGATGTGCATCCCCACCGCGAGCGCCGATGAGGTCTTCAGGGCGACCAGTTGTGCGCGGCGCCCGGAGCGGGTGGTGGCGGTGGTCTCCACGACGTCCTGGTCGAGCAGCTGGCGCACGATGTTGGACACCGTGGCGGGCGACAGCCCCGTGACGCTGGCGAGTTCCACCTGCGTGATCCGGCCGTACGCCTTCACAGCTTCAATGATGCGGGAGCTGTTGGCCTCGCGCAGCGAGGGTTGCGAGCCCGGCGCTCCGACGACCCTGTTCACGCTTGAAGGCTAGCAGCTGGCTGAGCGTGAACCCAGGAGTTGCGTTCAGTTCCCAAACTAACGGCCGGCGCCGCTGGTGTTAGCGATGAACAGGTATTAACCCTAGTCAGAGCCTATGGCATCGATTCCATTTATCACGGTTTGATAACGCTTGTATTCAAGAGTTGACGCCAAGGCTGGGCGGCCCGTACGTTCAATCCATCGGGGGACGGCGACACTGACTAGTCGCTCAACACCCGCGGAGTCGAAGGAGACACGGGTAGGACATGGACAACAGTCACGTGTTGCTGGGGATGCTGAACATCACCAAGGAGTTCCCGGGCGTGCGCGCTCTCGACGGCGTCACGATGAACGTGCGCCGGGGTGACATCCACGCCATCTGCGGCGAGAACGGCGCCGGCAAGTCGACGCTGATGAAGGTGCTGTCGGGGGTATACCCGCACGGGACGTACGACGGGCAGATCGTCTTCGAGGGCAAGGAGATGCACTTCGGTGGCATCAAGGCCTCCGAGGAGCAGGGCATCGTCATCATCCATCAGGAGTTGGCGCTGATCCCTGAGCTGTCGGTCACGGAGAATCTGTTCCTCGGCTCCGAGGTCACCTCCGGGCTGCTCATCGACTGGCAGGCCGCTAGGCTCCGGGCGCTCGACCTGCTGGCCCGCGTCGGCCTCGACATCGACCCCGATGCGCCGATCAAGACCCTCGGCGTCGGGCAGCAGCAACTCATCGAGATCGCCAAGGCGCTGGCCAAGAACGTGAAGCTGCTGATCCTGGACGAGCCCACGTCGGCGCTGAACGAGGACGACTCGCGCAACCTGCTCGACCTCATGCGCGGCCTGAAGGCCAAGGGCATCACCCAGATCATGATCTCCCACAAGCTCAACGAGATCGCCGCCGTGTCCGACGCCGTCACCGTCATCCGGGACGGGCGCACGGTCGAGACCTACGACGTCGTGGCCGGCCACGTCGACGAGGACCGCATCATCCGGGCCATGGTCGGTCGCTCCATCGAGAACCGCTACCCCACCCGCACGCCCCACATCGGCGATGTCCTGTTCGAGGTGAACGGCTGGAACGTGGAACACCCGTCCATCCCCGGACGCCTCATCGTCAAGGACGCCGCCTTCACGGTGCGCTCGGGCGAGGTGGTCGGCTTCGCTGGCCTCATGGGCGCCGGCCGCACCGAGCTGGCCCGCTCGATCTTCGGCCGCTCCTACGGGCGGTGGCTGTCGGGCGAGATGCACCTCGACGGGCGCCGGATCGAGACCCACACCGTCGCGCAGGCCATCGACCAGGGCATCGCCTACGTCACCGAGGACCGCAAGATGCTGGGCCTCAACCTGATCGACGACATCAAGAGCACCATCGTGTCCGCCAACCTCAAGGACATCGTGTCGCGGTTCCTGCTCAGCCCACGCAAGGAGTCCGCCGTCGCGGAGAAGTACCGCAAGGAGCTCCGGATCAAGGCGCCGAGCGTAGACGTCGGCGTCTCCACCCTCTCCGGCGGGAACCAGCAGAAGGTGGTGCTCGCCAAGTGGATGTATCCCGAACCGCAGCTGCTCATCCTGGACGAGCCGACACGAGGGATCGACGTCGGCGCCAAGTACGAGATCTACAAGCTCATCCACGCGCTCGCCGACTCGGGCAAGGGGGTCGTGGTGATCTCCTCCGAACTGCCCGAGCTGCTCGGCATCTGCGACCGGATCTACACCATCTGCGAGGGCCGGATCACCGGCGAGCTGGCGGCAGCGGACGCCGACCAGGAGACCCTCATGCGACGAATGACCACCACCAGCACCACCTCAGCCGCAGCGCTGTCGGCCTGACCTGAAACGGACTAGACAATGAAGGCTTTGAAGCAAGTTCTCGGGGGAAACCTCCAGCAGTACACGATGGCCCTGGCGCTGGTGCTCCTCGCCGTCGTCTTCGACGTGGTGTCCGGGGGGCGGATGCTCACGTCATCCAACTTCCAGAACCTGATCTCCGGCAACGCCTACGTGCTCATTCTGGCGATCGGCATGGTGATGGTGATCGTCATCGGGCAGATCGACCTCTCGGTCGGCTCGGTCGCGGGCTTCGTCGGCATGACCACGGCCATCACGACCGCCACGTATGGCTTCCCCTGGTGGGCCGGCATCCTGGCGGGCCTCCTGGCCGGAGTGGTCATCGGAGCCTGGCACGGCTTCTGGCTGGCGAAGGTCGGCATCCCGGGCTTCATCACCACCCTGGCCGGCATGATGATCTTCCGCGGGCTCGTCATCTGGATGTCGCAGTCGATCTCCGTGCCCGTCCCGTCGGAATACAAGTTCTTCGGCGCCGGCTACCTGCCTGAGTGGGGCCCCTCCTTCACGGGCCTGAACAACTCGACTCTGCTGCTCGGCATCCTCGCCGCGGCCTGGTTCATCTGGAGCGAGCTCAAGCGGCGCGCCCATGCCCTGGAGCGCGGGGCCGAGGCTCCGATGTGGGCCACGATCGTCCGCATCGCGCTGATCGTCGCGGTCATCGGCTACGTCACCTGGCTGTTCGGCAGCGGCCGCCCCGGTACCTCGTTCCCGATCCCGGGCGTCATCCTGGTCATTCTCGTCATCATCTACCACGTCCTCACCCAGCGGACCCGGTTCGGTCGCCACATCTACGCCGTGGGTGGTAACAAGGCCGCCGCTGCGCTGTCGGGCGTCAACACCGCCAGGACCTACTTCCTGGTCATGCTCAACATGAGCTTCCTCGCGGCCATCGCCGGCATCCTGTTCGTGGGCCGTGCCACCGCTGCCGGCCCCTCGGACGGCACGATGTGGGAGCTGGACGCCATCGCGGCGGTCTTCATCGGCGGCGCCGCGGTCTCCGGCGGCATCGGCACCGTGATCGGATCCATGATCGGCGGTCTGGTGATGGCCGTCCTCAACAGCGGCCTGATGCTCATGGGCGTCGGCGCCGACCAGACCCAGGTCATCAAGGGCCTGGTTCTCCTGGCGGCCGTGGCCTTCGACGTCTACAACAAGCAGCAGGGCCGCCCCTCCCTGATCGGCACCCTGATGCGCCAGTTCCGCAGCGAACCCACCGCCGTCGCGCCGGTCACCGGGACCACCCCGGAGCCTGCGGCCGTGGATGGAGGCCCCGTGGTCGACGCCGCCGACACCCTCCCCGTCACACAGTCCAAGTAGTCCCTCCACACCATCGGGCGGCGTCCTGTGGGCGCCACCCCTCCCCCGGTGCGCCCTCGTGCGCACTCCACGGGCACCGATGCCCACCCCCGAACCGGATCGGCCGGTCGGGATCTTCCGAAAGGAACACCCATGAAAATGAAGGCAGCTGGCCTCCTCACCGGACTCCTCGTCTCCTCGCTGGCGCTCACCGCCTGCGGCGGCGGCCGCGAGGGCACCACCGAACCCACCACCTCGGGCGACACGTCCGCCTCGGCCGCCGCGGGCGGTTTCGCGGAGGACGCCACCATCGGCGTCGCACTGCCGTGGCTGGGCACGCAGAACTGGAAGGAGGCCGAGGTCATGTTCGCCGAGCAGCTCGAGGCCGCCGGGTTCACCCCCCTCATCCAGGCCGCCGACAACAAGGTGCCCCAGCAGCAGCAGCAGATCGAGGCCATGATCGAGCAGGGCGCCGAGGTCATCGTCGTCGGCCCCGTCGACGGCACTCAGCTCGGCTCCGTGCTGGAGAAGGCCCACGACGCGGGCATCGAGGTGCTGGGCTACGACCGGCTCATCGAGAACACCACCGCCATCGACGGCGTCGTCCAGTTCGGCTCGATCCGCACCGGCGAGCTCCAGGGACAGTCGCTGCTCGAGGGCCTCGAGGCCACCGGCCCCGGCCCCTACAACATCGAGCTCTTCGGCGGCGGCCCGGCCGACCCCAACGCCCCGAACTTCTTCACCGGCGCCATGAGCGTGCTGCAGCCGAAGATCGACGACGGCACCCTCGTCGTGGTGTCCGGCCAGACCGAGTTCACCCAGGTAGCCACCCCTGACTGGGACAACGCGAAGGCCCAGGCGCGCATGGACTCGCTCCTGTCGGGCAACTACTCCGACAAGAAGATCCACGGCGTGCTCTCGCCCAACGACGGCATCGCCCGCGCCATCCTGACGTCGGCCAAGCAGGCCGGCATGGAGCTGCCCGTCGTCACGGGCCTCGACGCGGAGAACGAGTCGATCATCTCGATCGCGGCCGGCGAGCAGTACTCCACGGTCGCCAAGCCCACCGATGCGCTCGTCGCCAAGACCGTCGAGCTGATCCAGGTGCTGCAGTCCGGTGAGGCGCTGCCGGAGACCGAGGACACGGCCAACAACGGCAAGGTGGACGTCAACATCTACCAGCTGGACCCGGTCGTGGTGACCAAGGACAACGCCGCCGAGGTGTTCGCCAACGATCCCGATCGCCTGGCTCTCCTCGAGGGCTGATCGCACCACACGACGAGGGGCGGGTCCGTGAGGGCCCGCCCCTCGTCGTGCCGCCCAAACCCGTGCAGGGGGCGCGGCCGCGGGGTAGCGTCGGGAGCGACGGCACCGCGACGGCGAAGGAGGCCCCCGCTCATGTCCCTGACTCTTGTCGAGAAGCTCCACGAGGCGGCAAACATCTGGACGTTCCGCTTCCGCAGTGACGAACCGCTCGTGTGGGAGGCCGGGCAGTTCGTCCAGGTCGAACTCCCCCACGAAGACCCCGACGACGAGGGCACCGCGCGATGGTTCACCAACGCGGCCGCGCCCTACGAGGGCGTCATGCAGATCACCACGCGGGTGACGCGCTCCACCTTCAAGCAGGCGCTCTCGCGGCTGGAGCCGGGGGACGCCATCGAGCTGAAGGAGGCCCCCGACGGGGACTTCACCTGGGAGGAGACCGACGTCCCCATCGTCTTCGTCGCCGGCGGAATCGGTGTGACGCCGTTCCACAGCATCCTCAAGCAGCGGTTCCACGACGGCGAGCCCCTCGCCGTCACGTTGATCTACGGCAGTGGCTCGGACGACGTGGCGTTCGGCGACGAACTGGCCGAGTGGGAGGAGTCCGACCGGTCACTGACCGTGCATCGGGTCGTGGGTGAGCCCCTCACAGTCGACGTGCTCACCCGCCTGGTGCCCGCGCTGACGGACTGCCTGGTCTATGTGTCGGGTCCGGAGCCGATGGTCGAGGAGCTGGGCGAGGCGCTCCGCGACGCGGGGCTGCCGGACCCGCAGCTCAAGGAGGACTTCTTCCCCGGCTACACCGCCGAGGACATCTGAGCCCACGACCGCATGGTGGCCTCGAGCGGCTCCGTGGGCCGGCCCAGCAACCGGGCGAGGTCGCCCGTCGTCGCATCCAGGGCTCCCTCGCGGATGCTGCCGTTCATCTCGACGATGAACTGCGCCGTCGCCTCGTCCAGCCCGGCGCCGAGCAAGAGATCGCGCTCGTCGTCGGAGCTCAGGGGCTCGTAGCGCACCGGGGTGCCGAGCACGAGCTGGGCAGTGCCGGCGAACTCCTCGTAGCTCCACGCGGTATCGCCCGAGAGCTCGTAGACACAGCCCTCATGGCCCGGCGTGGACACCACCACGGCGGCGGCCTCGGCGTAGTCCCGGCGCGGGGCCGTCGCGAGCCGCCCGTCACCCGCGCTGTTGGCCACCACCCCGCCGTCCCGGGCGGCGACGAAATCCTGGTAGTGGTTCTCCGTGTACCACCCGTTGCGCAGCAGGGTGGCGGGGATGCCGGACTCGCGGATGAGTTCCTCGGTGGCCCGGTGGTCGACGGCGAGTCCCAGGATGGTGGTCGGCGCCATCAGCACCGACGTATAGGCAACGTGTCCGACCCCGGCCCGGCGTGCCGCCTCGACGGCGTTGGCATGCAGCGGGAGCCGGTGACCCGGGTCGCTCAGCGAGATGAGCAGCAGGTCCTGCGCCCCGTGCAGCGCGGCGGCGGTGGCGTCGACGTCCTCGAGGTCGAGCGGAGCTGTGCGGACCCCCCGCCGCGCCAGGTCGCTGAGCCGTACGGCGTTGCGCCCCAGGGCGAGGATCTCCTCGGCGGGGGTCCCGCGGTCCAGGAGAGCCGCGACGGTCAGGCCGCCCAGCTGTCCGGTGGCTCCGATGATGGCGATGGTCATGGCTCTCCTCGTCGTGCGATGCGACGATCCTAGGCCCGCCCGAGCCATTCCCGGCAGTGGCCCGCCCAGCGGTCGAGGGCCGCGTCGGAGTAGGCGCTGGTGTACAGCTCCGTCTCCCCGTGGAGCCGGATGTAGCGGATCCCAGTGGTGGCGTCGCTCATGGTCGGCCAGACACCGGCGCTGTCGGCGATGACCATGGCGACGTCGTGCTCCCGCAGCAGGTCGTGCGCCTCCGCTGACTCGAAGCTGGGATGGCGGGGCTCCAGCACGTGGCTCAAGGGCCGCCCGACGGCGACGCCGGGCGCCGGCGTGGGCCGAGAGCCAGCACGCCGGAGGCGAAGAAGTTCGCCAGCGCGGCGTCGACGTCGTGGAGTTGCTTGAGATGCGTGATGTACCGGGCACCCTTGACGGCGAAGACGAAGTCGTCCGGTGTCGCGGCCGCCCACGACCGGTACGAACTCGGACGTTGGAGCGAGTAGAAGGACCCGTTGATCTCGACGGAGTTCATGCGTCCCGCGAGGTACTGCAGTTCGTCGCGCTGCCTCAGCCCGGGCGGATAGAAGTCCCCGCGCCACCGTGGGTACCGCCATCCCGAAACCCCGATGCGACACTGAGCCATGCCAGGGAGCGTAGCCGCCGCCCTCCGGGGAGAAGCGAGAAACCCCCGCCGGGGCGGGGGTTTCTTTGATCCGGTGGACCTAGCGGGAGGCTTGTCGAAACTTACCCCGGCACTGGCGCGGATGGTCGCGAGCCACGGAGCTATTCGCAGGCGTGCGTGTCCACCACGCCCACGGAGGCGTAGCCTCCTTCAGCTGTCTCGACCGGATGAGGCTGCCCTTCAGGAGGCGGAAACTGCGTACCTGTCGGGGCGGTCGTTGAAGGCGATCGCGAAGGAAGTTGGGATCGGGCATGAGCGGTTGTCGCGCCTCCTCCGCGAGCGCGGAGTCAAGCTACGGAACCAGTCCCCTACTCGGGAAGAGACTGCTCAGATGAAGACTCGCTACACCGAGGGCATGTCACTTGAACGCATTGGAGCAGTGCTGGGCTACTCGCCTGGCACTGTCAGGGCTCATCTGCTCGCCGCCCAGGTCGTCATGCGCGACTCGCATGGGCGATAGGCCTGCGCGATCAGGCCGATCTGTAATCGTCGGGCCTGGCTTCCACTTCGTCGAACAGCGCGTCGTGAACGAGGAGGCGGGCCTCGGCGCTGAGCGTCCGATCCGAGTGTCAGTCTTCCGCTTACTTGCCGACGTCGATAGCCACGCCGGAGAGATCGTTCCAACCTTGCTGGTTACTTGCCGACGTCGATAGCCACGCCGGAGAGATCGTTCCAACCTTGCTGGGCCTCAACGCAGCTGGCTGGAGCGCCGTCACGGTGCGACCAGCCTCAACATCAGGATCCCTGAACGGCTCAGCGGGCGGGGGCAACCTCCGGTGGGGCGGCTGCCCCGGCGCGGCCCGGGATCGCGCTGAGCATCGGCTCGCCGCCGTCAAAGCCGACCTCGTCGCGCGCGATTCGGGCGAAGACGATCGCGTCGTAGTCGCCCGACTCCCACGCCACGGCCAGCGCGCCGTCGGGAAGCTCGAGGGCCACCGAGTAGGCGCAGGCGCCGTCGTCGATCCCGAGGGCCGGTGTCCACGTCTCGCCGCCGTCGGCCGACCGGCGGATCGCCAGCTCGCGTCGCTCGGACGGATGGTTGAGGATTGTGGCGACCACCTGGCTCCCCCAGCGGGACAGCCCTCCATTACACGCGGGGTCGACGAGCTGCTCGTGGGCCACCGGGGGGCCGAACGTCACGCCCCCGTCGTCGGACACGGCCCAGCGACGACGCGGAGTCGCGCGGGCGTGCAGCAGGACGCGTCCGCCGGGCAGCTCGATGACCTTGTTCTCGTCGCAGTCCGGGCCGATGCGCTCGCCGAGCGCCCACGTGGTGCCGTCGTCGTCGGAGTAGGCCATGGCGGCGAAGTGCTGCCCGGCCGCAGTGCGGAGCACGAACGGCTGGAGCAGTCGGCCGGCATGGGCACCCTCGCGCAGCGTCAGACCGTTCCCGGACGACGCGAACATGCCCGTCACGTCGTCGGGCTTGAGGCTCGCCGTGAGGTCTCGGTGCTGCCAGGCTTGGCCGTCGTCGAACGAGGAGGCCAGCCAGAGGCGCAGCCCCTCACCGGCGCCCGGCTCGGCGTCGAAGAAGCTGCGGCCTGCCGAGGACACGTACCAGCAGTGCACGACGCCCGGGCCGACGACGAAGCTCGCATCCCCGAAGCCCTCGGAGGCGGTGTGCCGGCGCAGCACCCGCAGCGGGCCCCAGGAGTGCCCGAGGTCGTCGGAGCTTCTGTACACCACATCGAAGGGTCCGGGCAGGTCGCGCCAGTCGGCGCGCACGTCCCAGGCGGCCAGCAGCCGGTAGGCGGGCGTCACGGCCAGGGCCGGGATGCGGTAGCAGGGGCTGGTGAAGGCGGCGCCGTCGAACGGGTCACCGCGCTGGGCCAGCACGGAGGTGATCACGCCTCGGCCACTGCCTGCGCGAACCACGACGTGATGGTGGTGGGGTGCGTGATCGCGGTGCCGACGACGACACCCCAGGCCCCGCGACGGATGGACTCCGCGGCGTCGGCGGGGCTGTGAACACGGCCCTCGACGAGAACGGGGCGGTCGGCCAGGGCGATGATCTCGTCGATCGCCTCCCAGTCCGGGCCGTCGGTCTTCGGGCGCTCGCCCGAGTAGCCGACCAGCGTGGTGCCGATGACGTCGGCCCCTGCCTCCTGAGCCGCAGCGGCGTCACCGGCCGACCCACAGTCGGCCATGACGAGGACTTCCGGGAAGCGCTCCTTCAGGCCGGCGACGGTCTCGGCCAGTGTCCGGCCGTCGGGGCGATCGCGGCGGGTGCCGTCGAGCGCAACGATCTCGCAGCCGGTCTCCGCGACCGCGATGCAGCTCTCGAGCGTCGGCGTGATGTAGACGCCGGTGGCGCCCTCCTTGACCAGGCCGATGATCGGCACGTCGACGGCCGCGCGGATGGCGCGCAGATCGTCCAGGCCCTTCGCCCGGATCGCGGCGGCGCCGCCGGCGACGGCGGCCTGGGCCACCTGGCTCATCGTGCGCGGATCCAGCATCGGCTCGCCGGGGTACGCCTGGCAGGAGACGACGAGCTGGCCGCGGAGGGAATCGAGGATGGCGTTCATGTGAGGCTCCTATGGTGAGGATGGGCAGCGACGGAGTCGAGGGCGCGCTTCGCGGCCCCCAGGATCGCGGCGGAGGGACCGGCCGCTGCGGGCAGCACCGGAATGTCGGCGAGGATGGGCACGAGTTCGTCGCGGATGGTCCGTCGAAGCGGCCCCCACCAGACGTCGCCGGCGAGCGCCACTCCCCCGCCGATGACGACGCAGGCGGGGTCCAGCACGGTGACCAGCCCGGCGATCGCGCGCCCGAGCGATGACGCGGCGCGCTCGACGACGGCGAGTGCCTTCTTTTCGCCGGCCTCGGCGCGGGCCATGATGGCCCGACCGTCGACGCCGTCGACCCCGTACATCCGCTCGATGGCAGGCCCGGCGGCAACGGCCTCGAGGTGGCCGGGGCGGCCGCAGGCACAGTAGAGGCCCTCCGCGCCGGGGGTGGGGACGTGCCCGATCTCCCCAGCGACGTGGTGGGCGCCCGTCCAGAGGCGACCATCGAGCACGACAGCACCCCCGACGCCGGTGCCGACGGCGACCATCAGCACCGAGCCGTGGTCACGCGCCGCGCCCAGCCACTGTTCGCCCAGCGCGTGGGCGTCGACGTCGTTGATGACCTCGATGGGGCGGTCGGACCAGCCGCGGCGCTGCCGGAGGCCGCCCGCGACGTCGGTGCCGACCCAGTCGGAGAAGGTGTCGGTGGCCGAGATGATCCGGCCGACGGTGGCGTCGACGACGCCCGCGGTCCCGACGCCCAGGCCGACGGTGTCGTCGCCCCCGACCCGGCGGACCAGGTCGGCAACGACGTCGAGCACTGCCTGTCCCCCACGCAGGGCGGGGGTGGGGGCGGAGACGATCTCACCGAGCGTTCCGTCGGGGGCGACCCGGGCCGCGGCCGTCTTGGTGCCCCCGAGGTCAACCCCGACGACGTGGCTCATGCCAGCAGCCCGACCTCGCGCAGGATCGTCTCGATACCGGCGACGTCGTCGCTGGCGAGGGGCTCCATCGGCGCCGGCATGGCGCCGGATGCGATGATGCCGAGGCTGGCCAGTGCCTGCTTGAACGCCCCGATGCCGCCGGCGTCGCCGGAGCGGCCCTGCGGGACAAAGGCGATCTCGAACAGACGCGCGATGCGGTCCTGCTCGTCGCGGACGGCCACCCAGTCGCCGGCCTGCGCCGCGTCCCACATGCGGGCGTACCCGGCGGGGTCGACGTTGCCGAGTCCCGGCACGGCGCCGTCGGCGCCCAGCAGGAACATCCCGTCACACATGACCTCGTGGCCGGTGAGGAGCTCGAGCGGGTGCCCGGCGGCGCGGTTGGCGGCCACGAGGCGGCGGAAGCCGACGTCGTCGCCCGAGGAGTCCTTGACGCCCGCGATGACGCCGTCCTTGGCCAGGTTCATCAGCGTGGCGAGGCCGAGGTAGCTGTGCACGCGGACGGGCACGTTGTAGGCGAAGACCGGCACCCTCACCGCGTCGGCGATGATCCGGAAGTGACGCTCGATCTCCGCGACGTCGTTGAGGGCGTACAGCGGGGCGGTGACGACGACTGCGTCGGCCCCGAGGTCCTCGGCGCGCTTGGCGGTCTCCGCGATGCGGCGGGCGGTGAAGTCGGGCGTACCGACGAGCACCGGGACGCGGCCGGCGGCGCGCTTGACGCAACGGGCGGTGACCTCGTCGCGCTCCGAGTCGGTCAGGTAGGCCACCTGCCCGGACGAACCGAGGATGAAGAGGCCGTGCAGGCCGCCGTCGATGAGGTGGTCGACGAGCCGATCGAGGCTCTCGAAGTCGACCGAGCCGTCAGTGTGCATGGGCGTGATGACCGGGGGCACGATCCCGCGGAAATTGGGCATGGTGATCTGTTGTTCCGTTTCTCTCTTAGAGGAGTGAAGGCACGGCGCTGAGCAGCGTCCGCGTGTACTCGTGGGTGGGGTTGGCGAAGATCTGGTCGGCCTGTCCGGTCTCGACGATCTGCCCGGCCAGCATGACTGCCATGCGGTCGGAGATGTAGCGCACGGTGTTGATGTCGTGGCTGATGAAGACCAGCCCCAGCCCGAGCTGGTCTTTCAGGTCGCTCAGCAGGTTGAGCACCTGGGCGCGCACCGACACGTCGAGGGCCGAGGTCGGCTCGTCGGCGATGATGACGTCCGGGTCCAGCGCGAGCGCGCGGGCGATGGCGACGCGCTGCCGCTGCCCGCCGGAGATCTGCCGGGGCAGCACGTCGAGCGCCGATTGCGGCAGACCGACGAGGTCGAGCAGCTCCTTGACCCGCTTCTCCCGCTCGGAGGGCTCAAGCACGCCGTGCACCTTGAATGGGTCGAGCAGCGTGTCGCGCACGATCATGCGCGGGTTGAGAGCGGTGGCCGGGTCCTGGAACACCACCGAGACGGCGCGCCCCAGCTTCTTCCGGCCAGCTGCGTTGAGCTTCATCTGTTCGCCCTTGAAGCGCACCTCGCCGGAGGTGACGGGCTGGAGGCCCACCATCACTCGCGCCAGGGTGGACTTGCCGCAGCCCGACTCGCCCACGAGGCCGAGCGTCTCGCCCTTGCTGACCGAGATGTTGACGCCGTTGACGGCGTGTACCCGGTCGGGGCGGAACAGCTTGCCGGTGCGCGACTTGTGGACGACGTGGACGTCGCGCAGGTCGACGACGGGGGTGGTGCTCATCGCAGTCCCTCCTTCTCCAGCAGGGCGTCGAGCTCGCTGGTGCTCGCGTAGAAGTGGTCATCGGTGCCGGGCACCAGATGCAGGGTCGGTTTCTCGGTGAGGCCGGCCTGCGGGTGCGAGGAGCGCGGGGCGAACCGGTCGCCGGCGACGAACTCGCGCGGGCTGGGCACGACGCCGGGCACCTGGTGCAGGCGGCCGGTGCCGGACTCGATCGAGAGCACCGCGCCGAGCAGGCCGCGGGTGTACTCGTGAGTCGGGTTGGTGAGCAGCTCCCTGGTGACAGCCTGCTCGACCACCTGGCCGGCGTACATGACGGTGATGCGGTGCGCCACCTCGGCGACGAGCGCCAGGTCGTGCGACACGAACACCATCGCGAAGCCGAGCTTCTCGCGCAGCTCGTTGAGCAGATCCACCACCTGAGCCTGGACGGTGACGTCGAGGGCCGTGGTGGGCTCGTCGGCGATGACCAGGCGCGGGTTGCGGGTGAGCGCCATGGCGATCAGCACGCGCTGGCGCTGGCCGCCGGAGAGCTCGTGGGGGTAGGACTTGAGCGTGCGGACCGGGTCGAGCCCGACGAGCTCCAGCAGTTCCTCGGCCGTGCGCTGGCCGCCCCGCTTGGTGAGCTGCTTCATCTGCGCGCGGATGAGCATCGACGGGTTGAGCGAGCTCAGCGCGTCCTGGTAGATCATGCTCATCTCGTGGCCGCGCAGATCGTTGCGCTCCTTCGGGTTGAGCGTCAGCAGTTCGCGACCGTCGAACTTCACCGAGCCCTCGATGCGGGCGTTCTCGGGCAGGAGGCCCATGATCGCCATGGAGGTGATCGACTTGCCGCAGCCGGACTCGCCGACCAGTCCCATCGTCTCGCCTTCGCGGACGGTGAAGCTCACGTCGTCGACGATCCTCACCTCACCGTGGGCGCCGGGGAAGGAGATCGAGAGGTTCTTGACCTCCAGCAGCGGCTTGGCGTCGGGGTTGGCGAGCACCAGGCGGTCGCTGCGGGCCAGTTCGGCCTCCTTGAGCGCGGCCAGACGTGCCTTGAGGGACTCGACCTGCGAGACGTGAGAGGCTGCGATGCCGGCTGCACCGGCCTCACCCTTCAGCTTGTCCTCGTCGGACTGCACGTTGACCTTGGTCTTGATCCGGGGCGACGCGAACGAGTCCGTGAGTCCCTCGGACAGGACGTTGAGGCTGAGGGTGGTGATCAGGATGAACAGGCCGGGGAAGAACGTCACCCACCAGTGGCCGGACAGCAGCAGCGCCTTGCCTTCGGAGAGCATGTTGCCCCACGTGGGGGCGTTGACCGAGCTGATGCCGGTGCCGATGAACGACAGCGACGCCTCGAACACGATGGCGTCGGCCACGAGCACCGTCGCGAACACGAGGATCGGGGCCAGGCAGTTACGCGCGACGTGCTTGAAGAGGATCCACCACGTCTTGGCGCCCATCACCTTGGACGCGGCCACGTAGTCCTCGCCGAACTGGGAGAGCACGTTGGCGCGGACCACGCGGGTCAGCTGCGGGACGTAGAGGAACGCGATCGAGATGACCACCACCGGCAGCATCGGCAGCCTCGACGAGAGCGCGGTCACCATGACGGCGGCCAGGGCGATGCCGGGGAAGCTCATCACGATGTCGAGCGTGCGCATCAGGACTTCGGAGACCGTCTTGCGGGCCGTGCCGGCGATCGAGCCCAGCACCGCCGCGACGACGAGCGCGAGGCCGGTGGCGGCCAGCCCGACCAGCAGCGAGACCCGGGTGCCGTGGAGGACGCGGGAGAACGTGTCGCGGCCGCGATCGTCGGTGCCGAAGAGGAACTCGCCGTCCGGCGGGATCGCGGTGTCGGGGATGAGCTGGGTGCCCACCCCTTCGATGGTGACCTCGGAGTAGACGATCTTGTCTTCGGGCACGAGGCCGGAGGCTCCCGGGTCGAAGGGGGCGACGAGGGGCGCGAAGACGGCCACGAGCGCGAGCAGCGAGATGACCGCCAGCGCGATCTTGGAGGCGACGGGCAGCGCCCGGATCCCCGCGAACCGGAGGCCCGGCTGCTGAAGCTTCTTTCTGGACTCAGGCGACAGCATCAGATGCTCCTGATTCGGGGGTTGACCAGCACGTAAAGCAGGTCGACCACCAGGTTGATGATGATGAAGGCAAGCGCGATCGTGATCGTCACACCCTGGACGATGTTGACGTCGTTGCGCATGATGCCCTGGAAGATGAGGTTGCCCATGCCCTGGATGTTGAAGATCATCTCGATGACCACGGCGCCGCCCATCATGTAGCCGACGCGCAGGCCCAGCACCGTCAGCGGCGTGATGAGCGCGTTGCGCAGCACGTTGCGCGCCACGACGATGTGCTTCGGGATGCCGGCGCCGATGGCGGTGCGCACGTAGTCGCGGTCGAGTTCCTCGACCATGGCGGTGCGCACGACGCGGGTCAGTGAGCCAGACAGCGGGATGGCCATGCCGACAGCGGGCAGCGTGACCTGGTTGATGTAGCCGGCGGGATCGTCGGAGAAGTTGATCCAGTTGGTGATCACGGCGGGGAACCAGCCGAGGCCACCCGGGATGTTGGCGAACCACTGGATGAAGAGCAGCGCCAGCCAGAACGACGGCGTGGCGAGCGACGCGATCGAGACGAACCGGATGACCTGGTCGGGCCACTTGTCGCGGAAGAGCGCGGCGATGATGCCGAGCACGAGCGCGATGATGACTCCGAGGAACAGGCCGATGAACGTGAGCTGCAAGGTGATGGGGAACGACCTCGCCACCATCTCGCCAATCGGCACGCCGGTGAAGGACTCGCCGAGGTCACCCTGGACGAGGCCGCCAAGGTAGCGGACGTACTTGACGAGGAGGGGGTCGTTGAGGTTGAAGCGCTCACGGTAGTTCTCGAGGGCCTCCGGCGTGGCCGACTCGCCGAGGGCGAGCCGAGCGGGGTCGGCGGTCGACAGTGACATCACCAGAAATACCAGCAGCGTGGCGCCCAGCACCATGATGGGCATAGCCAGCACTCTGCGCAGCAGGAGGCGGATGAAGTTGGACACGGCGTCGTAAGTTCCTGATCTTCAGTGGGTGCAGCCGTCTTCGGGGCAGGCAGAAGGGGGGCCGGCCGGGCTGCGGGCCGACCCCCCTCTCAGTCGGGATTGACTACTGGGTGGTGCCGACGTCCACGAAGGACAGGCCGGTCACGGCGATCGGCTTGAAGTCGACCAGCGTCTCCGCGTCGAACGCCGTGGGCGTCTTGCGGTGGAACAGCGGGTACAGCGGCAGGGTCTCGGAGACCAGGTCGAACGCCTGACCCCAGAGAGCCTGCTGCTCGTCACCGGTGGCCGCAACGGCCTGGTCGAGGAGCTCCTGCATCTGGGTGTGGGACTCCTGGCCCTTCCAGTGCATGCGCGTGTCGGTCCAGACGTCGCCGCTGTACCACCAGCGCAGCAGAAGGTCCGCGTCGTCGCCGAACACCGACGGGTCGCCGGGGGCCACCACGATGTCGAATGCGTTCGGATCGCTGTCGATGGTGCCGTAGACGTCAGCCGACTGCTTCTCTTCGTAGTTGACGGTCAGGCCGGCGGCCTCGAGCGACTCCTTGATGATCGGGCGCACGGCCGCGAAGAAGTCGTGGTTCGAGGCGAGCAAGCGCACCGAGGTCAGGCCGGTCTCGGCGAAGAGGGCCTTGGCCTTCTCGACGTCGAGGGTGTAGACGGTCGACGCCTCCTGGTAGGAGGGGTGCTCCTTCTGGAGGAACGACGTGGCCGGGGTGGCCAGGTCGGCCATGCCTACCTTGGTCATGCGGTCGTAGTCGAGCGCGTACATGACGCCCTGACGGTTCTTGACCTCGTTCATCGGGGCAAGCCCCATGTTGAACATCATGAAGACCAGCCCGAAGCCCTGCTCCGCGGCAACCGAGCCTTCCGCCAGTCCATCCTCCTCGGCGCCACCGACGATGCCGTCCGCGGACGGTTGCAGGGGGTCTTCATCGTCGTGGTCGCGGGCGGGCCGCGGCTGGCCGACGTCGTCCACGGAGGGGCGGCCGAAGTAGTCGGTCCGGCGTGGGCCACGGGCGGCGGCGGCCTGCTGGTGCTGATCGGCATCGCAGTGGTCGCCGTGGCCTCCCCCGCCTTCCGCCGCTACCGCGTCGACCTGAACGAACGTGCACACTAGCTGAACAGCCCTGCACGCATTCCCAGGTGAACCCGGCGAGTGCTTCTTGACTAGCGACGATGCCCAGCGGCCCCAGTGAAGGGCGCATTCGGCGGCCGACCCCGCCCTTTTGGGCTAGGTTCCCGAAGAGGGGACGACGGGGTTCCCGCACCACTGTGAAAGCGGGGTTGACATGGATGTCAACGAGATCATCGTGTGGATCTTGATGATCTGCATGGTCCTGGGCGGTATCGACAGGGCAATCGGCAACAAATTCGGGTTGGGCGAGAAGTTCGAAGAGGGATTCATGGCGCTAGGCCCCCTCGCGCTGGCCATGGTCGGCGTCATGTCGCTCTCACCCGTGCTGGCCAAGCTGCTGAACCCGATCGTGGGCCCGCTGTACACCATCGTGGGGGCCGACCCGGGCATGTTCGCCGGCACGCTGCTCGCCAACGACATGGGTGGCTACCCCCTGGCTGAGCAGTTGTCGGTGGATCCCATGGCCATCAACCTCTCCGGCCTGATCCTGGGCGCGATGATGGGCCCCACCATCGTCTTCACGATCCCCGTGGCGCTGGGCATCATCGACAAGGCCGACCGCCCCTTCCTCGCCAAGGGCATCCTCGCCGGCATCACCACCATCCCCATCGGAGTGCTCGTCGGTGGCTTGGTGGCCGGCATGCCTGCGGGTTTCGTGCTGGTCAACCTCATCCCGATCGTCGTCGCCGCGGTTCTCATCGCAGTGGGGCTCTGGCTCATCCCCGACGGCATGACGAAGGGTTTCGAATGGTTCGGTAAGGGGTTGGTCTTCGTCATCTCCATCGGCCTGGTCATCGGTGTCTTCGAGCAGATGACCGGCGTGCAGATCATGCCGGCGGGCTGGGAACTCATCCCGCCCACCGAGGGGCTCGCAGTCGTTGGCAGCATCGCCATGATGCTGCTGGGCGCGTTCCCCGCCGTGCACCTCATCATCACGTTCGCCAGCAAGCCGCTGGCCAAGGTGGGCAAGCTCATCGGCATCAATGACGCAGCTGCTGGCGGACTCATCGCCACGCTCGCCAACAACATCCCGATGTTCCAGATCATGAAGGACATGGATCCGCGCGGCAAGGTCGTCAACGCGGCCTTCGCGGTGAGCGCGGCCTTCGCGTTCGGTGACCACCTCGGCTTCACCGCCGGTGTCAACCGCGACATGATCTTCCCGGTGATCACCGGCAAGCTCACTGCCGGTATCCTCGCCGTCGGCGTGGCCCTCCTGCTGTTCTCCCGCTCGCTGCCTGCGGCCACCGAGGCCTCCTCTCACCACGCGCACGGGCACGTGCCCGACGCCACCGAGGACCTCGCTGACGCCTCCGGGGACCCCGACGTGGCGCTCGACCAGACGCACGAAGACGCCGACGGCTTCGGCCGCCGAGCGGCGCACGGGATCGACGACCGCAGGGCAGACACCGACGTGAGACGAGGCGATGTCCGATGAGGATCGCCAGGGTCGTGGGTAACGCTGTGTCGACCATCAAGGTCGACTCCCTGCACGGAAGCAAGCTGCTCGTCGTGCGGGCCGCCTCCCCCAGCGACGAGCCCTACGGGGAGCCCTTCGTCGCCGTCGACGCAGTCGGCGCCGGTGAAGGCGAACTGGTGCTCATCTCCGAGGGCAGCGCAGGGCGCTACACCCCGCACACCGCTGACGCCCCCGTCGACGCCGTGATCCTCGCGATCCTCGACTCTCTCGACGTCGGCGGCCAGATGACGTTCCGCAAACACTGACCATCCACACGCACGCTTCACGGAAGGGAGGGACATGACCGCACGGCAGGTCCTCAGCGTCGGGATCGACGTCGGCACCACGACGAGCCAGATGGTCGTGTCCCGCCTCACCGTCTCCAACCGTGCGCGGGCCGGCCTGGTGCCGAAACTCGACATCGAGACGCGCGAGATCCTCTACGAATCCGAGCCGCGGTTGACGCCCCTCACCTCCCCCGATGAGGTCGACGTCGAGGAGCTCACCCGCTTCATCCGCGCGCAGTACCAGGCGGCGGGGATCAGCCCGGAGGACGTCACGACCGGCGCGGTCATCATCACGGGAGAGACCGCGCGGACCCACAACGCCCAGGCCATCCTGCAGGGGCTCTCCGACCTCGCCGGCGACTTCGTCGTGACGGTGGCCGGACCCAACGTCGAGTCGCAGATGGCCGCACGCGGCTCCGGGGCCGCCGAGTGGTCGGCGCAGAACTACGCCACCGTCGTCAACATCGACATCGGCGGCGGCTCGGCCAACGCCGCCGTGTTCCGCTCCGGCGTGCACATCGCCTCGTCCGCGCTGATGGTGGGCGGCCGCCAGGCTGTGGTCGATCCCGCCACCGGCGTGCTCACCCACCTGGCGCCCTCGGGCGTACGGATCGCTGAAGCCAAGGGCCTGCGGCTGCGGGTCGGCGAGCGCGCGCCCGAGTCCGAGCTTCGGGCGCTGGCCGCGCAGATGGCCGACCTCACGGTGGACCTGGCTCTGGGCATCCGATCCCCGCTCGGCGAAGACGTCGCTCTCAGCCCCGGCTACCACGTCGACTCCCCCGTCAGCGCCTACTTCCTCTCCGGCGGCGTGGGCGCGCTCTACTACGACGACGCCCCGTCCACGACGCTGGCCGACTGGGCGCGGTACGGCGACATCGGCCCGCTGTTCGCCGAGGCCCTCCGCCAGAACCAGCGCTGGCGCCAGCTGCCCGTCAAGCGTCCCGCGCAGACCCTGCGGGCCACGGTGCTCGGGGCGGCCAGCCAGCAGGTGACCCTGTCCGGATCCACCATCTGGGCCGAGCCCAGGCACCTGCCGCTGAAGAACCTGCCGGTGATCGAACCGCGCCTCGACGACGCGCTCACCGACGCGGCCTCGATCGCGTCGTCGGTCGCCGAGGCCGTGCGCCGCTGGGACGGCGAGGAGCAGGCGGGGTGCGCGGTCATGATCACGTTCCCCGGCAAGCTCCAGTACGCGCAGGTGGATGCGCTGGCCGACGGCCTCACCTCCTACGCGGTCGGACGCGCCGCCCCCGACACTCCGCTGGTGCTGGTGCTCGAGGACGACTACGCCCAGGTGCTGGGCCAGACCATCCGCGGCAAGGCCGACCGTCTGCCGCTCATCGTCGTGGACCAGATCGGCCTCGGCGAGGGCGACTTCATCGACATCGGCGAGCCGATGTTCGACGGCCGCGTGGTGCCGGTCTCCGTCAAGACCCTCATTTTCTACTCACCCGACCCGAAGGGCCGGCAGCCCACGACTCACGGAAGGCAAGTCACATGAAACCGGAAGAGGAGGTGCAGTGATGCTGCTCCGAACGAAGCTGTTCGGGACGACGTACGAGTTCGGCAGCGTGAAGGAACTGCTCGCGAAGGCCAACGAGGAGAAGTCCGGCGATCAGCAGGCAGGCATCGCGGCAGAGAGCAACGCCGAGCGGGTCGCCGCCCGACTGGTGCTGGCTGAAGTGCCGCTCAGCGTCCTTCGCGAGAACCCGGTGGTCCCCTACGACGAGGACGAGGTGACGCGCGCCATCGACGACGCCGTCAACGAGACCGTCTACGAGGAGATCAAGGGCTGGAAGGTCGGCGACTTCCGCGAATGGATCCTCAGCAACGACACCACCTCCGCGATGATCCGCCGCGTCAGCAATGCGTTGACCGGCGAGATGGTGGCGGGCGTGACGAAGCTGATGAGCAACCTCGACCTCATCCTGGCCGGGCGGAAGATCCGCGTCGAAACCCACTGCTCCAACACTATGGGCCGCCCCGGCACGCTGGGCTCCCGCAACCAGCCCAACCACCCCACCGACTCGGTCGAGGGCATCCGCGCGACCGTGCTCGAGGGCCTCTCCTACGGGTCCGGCGACTCGGTCATCGGCATCAACCCAGCCGACGACTCGGTGGGCAGCGTGAGCCGCCTGCTGGAGATGACCAAGAAGATCATCGACGACTGGGAGATCCCCACGCAGAACTGCGTGCTCGCCCACGTCACCACCCAGGTCGAGGCCATGAAGCGCGGCGCCCCCGTCGGGCTCCTCTTCCAGAGCCTCGCCGGCAGCCAGAAGGCCATGGACAGCTTTGGCATCTCCGTCGGTCTCATGGACGACGCCTACGAGCAGGCGAAGAAGTACGCCTGGCCCACCGGCCCCAACTACATGTACTTCGAGACCGGCCAGGGCGCGGAGCTCTCCGCGGACGGCCACAACGGCGCCGACCAGCTGTGCCTGGAGGCCCGCTGCTACGGCCTGGCCAAGCGGTACTACCCCTACCAGGTCAACACGGTGGTCGGCTTCATCGGCCCCGAGTACCTGTACGACTCGCGGCAGATCGCCCGGGCGGGCCTCGAAGACCACTTCATGGGCAAGCTCACCGGCATCCAGATGGGCTGCGACGTCTGCTACACCAACCACGCGGTGGCCGACCAGAACGACAACGAGAACCTGTCGGTGCTGCTCGCCTCGGCGGGATGCAGCTTCATCATGGGCGTGCCGATGGGCGACGACGCCATGCTGAGCTACCAGACCACCAGCTACCACGACGCGCCGTCGCTGCGTCAGGCGCTCGGGCTGCACCCGCTGCCCGAGTTCGAAGAGTGGATGACCGAGATCGGCCTGTGGAAGAACGGCCAACTCACGGACAAGGCCGGCGACGCCAGCTTCTTCCTGAAGAGGTAGATATTCATGATTGACAACACCCAACTCGAACAGCTGGTCGCCAGGGTCCTGGCCGAACTCAAGGAGAGCGGAGCCAACGTCCCGGCCAAGTCCGCCAACGGCTACTCCACGCTCCCCGCCAAGGAGGGCGACCTGGTCATCGACCTGCCCGACCCCACCGAGGAGTCGATGCGACGACGCATCATGGTCGAGAACCCGGCCGACGCCGAAGGGCTGCGCAACCTGTGCGCCGCCACGACGGCACGGCTCGGCGTCGGACGCGCCGGCCCGCGCCCCAAGACGGCGCAGGCGCTGCTCTTCAAGGCCGATCACGGAGTGACGCAGGACGCCATCTACGGCGTCGTGTCCGAGGAGGTCAAGGACGACCTCAACCTCTTCACGGTGACCACCCGCGTGGCCGACCGCGGCGAGTACCTGCTGCGCCCCGACCTCGGCCGTCTCCTCTCCGACGAGGCCAAGAAGACCATCGCCGAGAAATGCACCAAGGGCCCGGACGTGCAGATCTGCGTCGGCGACGGCCTCTCGGCCGCCGCGATCGACAACAACCTGCGCGAGATCTATCCCGTGCTGGAGCAGGGGTTGAAATCCGCCGGGCTGACCGTCGGTACCCCCTTCTTCATCGAGAACGCCCGCGTGGGCATCATGAACGACGTCAACACGATCATCGGCGCCAGGGTGCTCGTGATCCTCATCGGGGAGCGGCCCGGCCTGGGCATCGCCGACGCGATGAGCGCCTACCTCGGCTACGACCCGCAGCCGGGCAAGACCGACGCCGACCGTGACCTGCTCTGCATGATCACCACCCACGGCGGCACCAACCCCCTCGAGGCCGGCGCGTACGTCGTCGAACTCATCAAACGCATGATCAAGCACAGCGCCAGTGGAGTGAAGCTCCGCGAGGCGATGGGCGAGGACCAGTGAGGAGATAGCCATGGCCATCCTTGACCCCATCAAGCCCACGATTCTGGCAGCCAGGATCATCCCCAACATCGACCGCGGGTTCGCGGAGAAACTCGAGTTGGCCGACCACCACCGCTCCCTGGCGCTGGTGACCTGCGACATCGACGACTCGCTCTACGTGGCGCTCGACGAGGCCACGAAGATGGCCGAGGTCGACGTCGTCTACGCCAAGAGCTTCTACGCCGGTTCCGGCTACCCGTCGGGCCCGCTGTCGGGCGAGATCATCGGCATCCTCGCTGGCCCCACGCCGGCCGAGGTGCGCTCGGGTCTCGACGCGTGCATCGCGCACGCCGAGGAGGAGTGCTGGTTCTACGCGGCCGACGAGGCCGGCGACCTGGGCTTCTTCCCACACCTGGTGAGCTCGACCGGCACCTATCTGTCCGAGATGGCGGGGGTCGCGGCCGGGCAGCCGCTGGCCTACCTCATCGCCCCGCCGCTGGAGGCCACCTACGCGCTCGACGCGGCGCTCAAGGCCGCCGACGTGAGCATGCAGGAGTTCTTCGCGCCGCCGTCGGAGACCAACTTCGCCGGCGCCCTGCTGACGGGCAGCCTCAGCGCCTGCCGCGCTGCGGCCGCCGCGTTCCAGGACGCCGTGCTCGGCGTCGCCTCCTCGCCCAAGGCGTACTGACACGAGGGAATGAGCCCATGCCACAGCTAGACAAGGATCTCTCGTCGATCCAGCAGGCCCGGACACTGGCAACCCGGGCCCGCGAGGCGATGCGGAGCTTCCAGTTCGCGACCCAGGACGAGGTGGACCGCATCTGCGAGGCGATGGTCGCCGCCGTGATGCGCGAAGCCCCGCGCCTGGGCCAGATGGCCCACGACGAGACCGGCTTCGGCTACCCGGCACACAAGCAGCTGAAGACCGAGTTCGCCGCCCAGGGGGTGTGGAACTCCATCAAGGACGCGCCCACCTGCGGTGTGCTGCGGCGCGACGAGAGCCGCGGCATCGTCGAGATCGGCTGGCCCGTCGGCGTGATCTGCGCGCTGACGCCGTCGACCAACCCGACGTCCACCGCCGTGTTCAAGGCGCTGATCGGGGTCAAGGCGCGCAACGCCGTCGTCGTGGCCCCGCACCCCTCGGCCAGGAAGTGCACCGCTGAGGCCGTGCGCGTCATGGCGGAGGCGGGCGAGGCCGCCGGCATGCCCGCCGGGCTGCTGAGCTGCATGACCGAGGTGACCGTGCAGGGGACCAACGAGCTGATGAGCCACTACGCCACGTCGATGATCCTCGCCACCGGCGGCCCTGGCATGGTCAAGGCGGCGCACAGCGTCGGCAAGCCTGCGCACGGCGTCGGGCCGGGAAACGTGCCCGCGTACGTGGACCGCTCCGCCGACATCGAGCAGGCCGCCACGATGATCGTCGAGTCGAAATCCTTCGACTGCTCGACGATCTGCGCCACCGAACAGTCCGTCATCGCTGACGCCCCCATCGCCGACCGGCTGAGGTCCGCCATGGAGGCCAAGGGGGCGCACTGGCTCACCCGGGACCAGGCCGAGAAGCTGCTGAGCAGGATGTTCCGCCCGAACGGCCTCATGAACGCCGAGTATGTGGGCAGGTCCCCCCAGGACCTGGCCAGAGAGGGCGGGATCGACGGCGTGCCCGCGAGCGCCCGCATCCTCGTCGCCGACCTCGACGGCATCGGCGCGGAGTACCCTCTCTCCCGCGAGAAGCTCACCACCCTGCTGGGGTTCATGACGGTCGCCGATGCCAAGGAGGGCCGGCAGCGCGCAGGCGAGTTGCTCCGCTTCGGCGGCGACGGTCACACGATGGTGATCCACGCCACCGACGACGAGGTGATCTACACGCTCGGCGTGATGGAGCCTGCCTTCCGCATCGTGGTCAACAGCTGGGGATCGCTGGGAGCCATCGGCTCGACCACCGACCTCATGCCCTCGCTGACGCTGGCCCCCGGCGGCGTCGGCGGCGCGGTGGTCAGCGACAACATCACGCTGCAGCACGTCCTCAACGTCAAGCGGCTGGCCTACCACCAGCACGAGGCCCCGGCGGTCGCGCGGGCCCACGGCGGCTCGGGCGCCTCCGGCGCCGGCTCGTCCGGCCTGCACGACAGCGAACTCGTCGAGCGGCTCGTCTCAGCAGTACTCAAGGAACTGAAGAAGTAGGAGGCGATAGATGACAACCACAGACCCCGGCGCGGCAAGGCCCGCACCGGCACCGCCAGAGAGACGGGCCTCGCCCGCCGCCATGGCAGCGGGCGCACCGCAGGACGCACCCGCCGTCCCCACCAAGACAGCCGAGACCGACCCGGTCGAGGCCCCGGCACCAACCAGCCAACCCACACAACAATCCAGAAGGAGCACTCCCATGGCAGATGTCCAGATGATCGCACTAGGCATGGTCGAGACCAGGGGTCTCGTCGGAGCCATCGAGGCCGCCGACGCAATGGTCAAGGCCGCCAACGTCAAGCTCATCGGCAAGGAGCAGATCGGTTCGGCCTACGTGACCGTGATGGTCCGCGGCGACGTCGGCGCGGTCAAGGCCGCCACCGATGCGGGCGCAGCCGCAGCAGGCCGCGTCGGCGAGCTTGTCTCGGTCCACGTGATCCCGCGTCCGCACGCGGACGTCGAGATCATCCTCCCCCACAAGGACTGATCCAGCGACCCGCTGGGTAGGCGGGCTGAGGAGCGTGCCGGCCGGGGCTGAGCCCCGGCGGTGCCCGGCGTATGCCGGCGACGTTCCTCACGCCCGGCCGCCCGGCGCGCGCAGACGTCCCACACCATTAAGGAGCGAACCATCATGGGTCGACCAGTCATCACGGCGACCGACGTCCTGAACGCCGGACGCGGGGGCACCCTGCAGGCCCCCAGCGATGCCATCATCACGCCGCTGGCGCGCGACACCGCGCGGGACAAAGACGTGACGATCGTCGTGGGCGCCCCGGTCCAGTCGCCCTCCGCGGGCGACATCTCCCAGCAGGTTCGCACCATCGTGGAGAGGCTGTTGGCCGGTTCCGGGGGCGATACCCCCGCCCCCGGAGCCGCCGTCAAGCACGCCTCCATCCGCGACGTCGAGCTCGATCCGTTCCCCTACCCCGGCCCCCCGCCGGGCATGGACGTGCGGACCCGCGACGTCGTCACCGACGCCGACGGCTCCCCCATGGCCGCCGGCTACATGAGCATCACCAAGGGCCAGTTCCCCTGGACCCTCAACTACGACGAGGTGCAGATCGTCCTCGAGGGCGAGCTGCATCTGGGCGGCGACGCCCGCGGCAAGGTCGGCCGGGCCGGCGACGTGCTCTACGTGCCCAAGGGATCCAGCATCACGTTCGGCACCCCCACCTTCGCCAAGTTCGTCTACGTCACGTTCCCCGCCAACTGGGAGGACGCGTAGGTGTCCGTCGTCACTGAGGCCGATCTTCGCGCACAGCTCCGCCGCCCGGAACACGGGGCGACGGTGAGCATCGCGCCAGGCGCGCGGCTGAGCCCGTCGGCGCAGGACTTCGTCAAGCAGTGGTCACTCGTGGTGGCCGAGGACGGCCCTGCCCCCGGCCCGCCTGCGGCCAGCGTCGGCACGGCCTGGGACCGGCCCGCGGAGTTCCCCGTGCGGCTCGAGGGCGACCTGCCCTGCTGCACCACCTGCGGCACGCCCGTGAAGAAGAAGGTCAGCTCGCTCACCCAGCTGAACGCCTCCCACTACGCGCCGAAGACCCACCCGCGGATCGTCCTGCGGGGCCGTGTCGATTCGCTGCTGGCCTTCACCATGCTGGCCCAGTCCCGCGCGCTGACCGACGGTCACCTGGCCATCGCCGAGCACCTCGGCACGCTCGCGGCCTACTGCCGCGAGCTGACCTCCGCCGAGTACGGCGAGCGCCCCGTCGCGCCGCTAGCCCTTCGTGACGTGTCCGCCGACGAGCTGCACCGGGCCACCCATCAGCCCGACAAGGCTCTGGGCATCCCCCACCTCACCATCGACGGCGCCTCCGTCGAGCTTCAGCACTGGCTGAACGTCTGCCGGACGCAGTCCCGGGAGCTCGAGATCACGGCGCTGGAGGCCTTCGAATCGCCCCACCACCCCTACGGCGAGTCGATCTGCCACGCCATGAACCGACTCTCCAGCGCGTTCTACTACCTCCAACTGCTCCTCGAAGCGGGCCGGTCATGAGCGTCGAGAAGCTCATGCGCCGAGCGGCCAGAGCGGTCAAGGAACCGGCCGCAATCCCGGCTGGGGTCCCGATCCGCGTTGGGGTGGACCTCGGCACCGCCTTCACCGTGATCTTCGTCACCGACGAGCACGGCCAGCCGCTGGCCGGCGCCACCACGTTCGCCGACGTCGTGCGCGACGGCGTCGTGTGGGACTTCGCCGGGGCGCAGCGCGTGGTGCGCGAGCTGAGGGAGAAGCTTGAGCGCGCCACCGGCCGGTCGCTCCACCACGGCGCGGTCACCATCCCGCCGGCCGTCGACCAGTCCAACCACCGCGCCCACCGCTACGTCATCGAGGGAGCAGGGATCGACTGCGACGCCGTCGTCGACGAGACAACCGCGGCCAACACCGTGCTCGGCATCCGCGACGGCGCGGTGGTCGACATCGGGGGCGGCACCACCGGCATCGCAATCCTCGAGGACGGCGAGATCGTCGCCAACTACGACGAGCCGAGCGGCGGCACCCACATGTCCCTGGTACTCGCGGGAGCCCTGAAGATTCCCTACGAGGAGGCGGAGAAACTCAAGCGCAAGCGCTCCCGGCACGCCGAGTTCCTTCCCATCGTCTCCCCCGTCCTCGAGAAGGTCTCCACCATCGTCAGCGACGCCGTGCGCAGCCACAACGTGCAGCAGATCGTGCTGGCGGGCGGCACATCGTCGTTCACCGGTATCGAGGAGATCATGACCCGGATCACCGGCGTGCCGTCCCGGGTCGCCCCCCAACCCATGCTCGTCACCCCGCTGGGAGTCACCTCCCACGCTCACCTCATCACCGACTGAAACGAGGACTGCCCATGTCTGACAACAATGGAGTCGAGCTCCGCGTCTACTGCCACCTCGACCGGATGCAGCCCCAGTTCGCCGCCTTCGTCGGCACCATCACCCAGGGCGATCCGCCCGTCGAGGGCATGGCCTCCCTCTACGTCGAGGTGGCGCCGGGCAACTCGGTGTTCAACCTCGTCGACCGCGTCGTCAAGGCCACCGACGTGCGCCCGGGCACCCAGATCGTCGAGCGCCAGTTCGGCATGTTCGAGGTGCACTCGCTCTCGCAGGCCGACGTCCTGCGCGCCGGCGAGGTGGTGCTCGAGGAGCTCGGCCAGAGCGTCGAGCAACGAATCAAGCCAAAGGTGGCCTCCGAGCAGATCATCACCAACGTCAATCCCTATCAGGCGCAGCTGCTCAACCGGTTCAACCGCGGCACCATGCTCGTGGCCGGCCAGACCATGCTCGTACTCGAGGTCGAGCCCGCCGCCTACATCACGCTCGCGGCCAACGAGGCGGAGAAGGCGGCGCCCGTGTCGCTCAACCACTTCTCGTCGGTCGGCGTGTTCGGACGCCTGTGGATGGCTGGCTCGGAGTCCGACATCCTCGCCGCCCGCGAAGCCGCCGTCGCGGCCATCGACGCGATCAGCGGCACCTGATGATCGACGCGGCCACCGACGCACACCCCAGGAGACAGCCATGAGACCAGTAGTGACCCAGACCACCATCCGCGACGCGAAGTCGCAGGGGCTGACCGAGCTGCCGGTGCAGCCCGGCACCATCATCACCGCCCTCGCACGCGAGTTCGCCCAGGACCAGGGCATCAAGCTGGTCCTCACCACCGAACAGGCCTCGGCCCCGCCGGCGGCCGACCGGGACGATCGGGCCGCCCTGCGCGCCGCCGTCGTCAAGCAGCTGGGCCACGAGCCCGACGGTCTGGACGCCGCGCTGGACAAGGTGCTGAAGGAGCACTGACATGCGCGCCGTGGTGACGGAAGCGTCCGTCCGGGCAGCCCTGGCCGACGGGGCAGCCGAGCTCCGCGTGCCCGAGGGTGCGATCGTCACGGACCTCGCGAGGGAGCTCGCTGGCCGTCGGGGGATTCGTCTGACCACTGGGGTCGAGCTTCCCTCCGCCGAAGCCGCCAACCACGGCCCGTTCGTCGAAGGCCTGGTGGAGAGGGCGCGCCGGCTGCACCAGCACATCGTCTTGTGCGAGGGGTCGGAGGAACGCGTCCTGAGGGCCGCCGACCGCGTCCTGCACGCCCGGATGGCGCGCCTCACCCTGCTGGGCGACGAGGCGGCCGTCCGTCGCGCCGCCGAGCGAGCCGGCGTCGACATCGCCGCCGCGAGCATCGTCGACCCGGCCACCAGCGAGCACGCCGAGCGGTTCGCCGAGGAGTACGCGCGGCTGCGCGCCCACAAGGGCGTCACGCTCGACGACGCCCGCGGGAGGGTCCGCGACGTCTCCTACTTCGGCACCATGATGGTCCAACTTGGTCTGGCCGACGGCATGGTCTCGGGCGCGGTGCACACCACCGCGGAGACCATCCGGCCGGCGCTGGAGATCATCAAGACCCAGCCCGGCGTCGCGTCGGTCTCGTCGGTGTTCCTCCTCGTGCTGGGCGATCAGGTGTTCGTGGCCGGAGACTGCGCCGTCAACCCCCAGCCCACCCCGGCCCAGCTGGCGGAGATCGCCGTCAACGCCGCGGGCGCCGCCGTCCAGTTCGGCGTCGACCCACGGGTCGCGATGCTCTCCTACTCCACCGGGACATCGGGCAGCGGACCCGCCGTCGACGCCGTCGTCGAGGCCACGTCGCTGGCGAAGGAGGCCGCCCCGCACCTGGTCCTGGAAGGGCCGCTCCAGTACGACGCCGCCGTCGACCCAGTGGTCGGCAAGAGAAAGCTCCCCGGCTCGAAGGTGGCGGGCAAAGCCACCGTGCTGATCTTCCCCGACCTCAACTCCGGCAACATCGCCTACAAGGCGGTGCAGCAGAGCGGCGGGGCGCTCGCGATCGGGCCGATGCTGCTCGGGCTGCGCAAACCGGTCAACGACCTGTCGAGGAGCGCCACCGTCGACGACATCGTCAACACCGTCGTCGCCACGGCCATCCAGGCTGGAGGATGAGATGGGCGAGTTCGGGCTGGGGCCCACCCTCCTCCACGGGGCCGGGGCGCTTGACGCCCTGAGCCAGTTCGCCGGCGAGCGCGTGCTGGTGGTGACCGATACCGGGATCGCGGGCACGCCGACGCTCGGCATCGTCCGCGAACACCTCGCCGGCGCCGAGATCACGGTCTTCGACGGCGTCACACCCGACCCGAGCACCACCGTCGTCGCCGAGGGCCTGGCCGCGTACTACGCCGCCGGTCCGCACGCGGTGGTGGCGGTGGGCGGCGGCTCGGTGATCGATGCCGCCAAGGCCATGCACCTCATCGCAACGCAGCAGGGCCGGGGCGCGCCCTGGGGGCTCGCGGTGGTGCCGACAACCAGCGGGTCCGGCTCCGAGGTGACGTCGGTCGCCGTCGTCACCGACGAGGTCAACCAGGTCAAGATCCCACTCATCGACCAGCGGCTCATGCCGCGGCTCGCCATCCTCGATCCCGTCGCGGTGCGCGGCTGCCCGCCGCGGGTCTCGATGGATGCCGGGATGGATGCCCTCACCCACGCGGTCGAGGCCTACGTGGCCACGGGCGCCAGCGACTTCAGCGACGCGTTCGCCGAGAAGGCCGTCCAACTCATCCGCACCTGGCTCCCGGTGGTGCACCGCGATCCGGGCAACCTCGAGGCCCGCGAGCGGATGCACAACGCCGCCACGCTGGCCGCCGTGGCCTTCGAGAACGCCGGCCTGGGGCTCACCCACTCGCTCGCCCACGCCATCGGGGGCCATTTCCACGTGGCGCACGGTCGCCTCAACTCGGTGCTGCTGCCGCACGTCATCGGCTTCAACGCGGGCGACGCTGCGGCGGCTGAGCGGTACTACCAGTTGGCGCTGGACTCCGGGCTGGACCCGGCCGGCCGGCGCTCCGGTGCCACCAAGCTGCGCTCCGCGGTCCAGCGGCTGGCGGGCCAGGTGGAGATGCCGCACACGCTGACCGAGGCCGGCGTTGACCCGGTTGAGTTCCACCGCGCCGTCGACACTCTGGCGGCCCAGGCGCTCGCCGACGGCTGCACCCCCTTCAACCCGGTGTGCCCCACCCAGCGCGATCTCCGAGCCCTGCTCCGTTCGGCACTCTGACGGCTGGACTTGATACCCCCAGGGGTATAAGCTTGTGACATGCAATTGCCTTCCCTGCCGCGCGTTCTCGCTGTGGTCGCGCACCCCGACGACGAGTCCTTCGGCCTCGGCGCGGTGATCTCGACGTTGATCGACGCCGGCAGCCAGGTGAGCGTGCTCTGCCTCACCTCGGGCGAGGCCTCCACGCTCGGCGCCCACCCCGAACTGGCGCGCATCCGAGCCGTCGAGCTCGAGACGGCCGCCGCTGCGCTCGGTTGCCACAACACCACGCTTCTGGCCCACCCCGACGGCGGGCTCTCGCAGTACCCCGAGCTGCTGGTTCGCGACGTCGAACTCGCTGCCGACACCGTCCAACCCGATGCCTTCCTCGTCTTCTCCCCGGAGGGCGGCGTGACCGGCCATCCGGACCACGAGGCCGCCAGCCACGCCGCGCTCGCCGTCGCGGCTGAACGGGGCCTCCCGACGCTGGAGTGGGCACTGCCGCTCCACGTGACAGACGCGCTGGCCGAGGAGTACGGCGTCGCGTTCACCGGCTACCCCGAATCCGAGCTGCCCATCGTCCTGGAGGTTGACCGCACGCGCCAGCTGGCCGCTGCCGCCGAACACGCCAGCCAGGCAGTGCCGGGTAGCCTGTTATGGCGTCGCCTTGAACTGCTCGGCACCCACGAATACCTCCGCCTGACCGACCCCACTCAGGAGAACTCATGATCACCCGTCGCCTGTTCACCGCCCTCGCCGCCTCCTCCGTGCTGGCCGTTGCCGCCTGCAGCGCCGGGGCCGACGCCACGTCGCAGCAGACCGAGTACGACGCCGCCGGCTTCAGGGAGCGCATGGCCAAGGAGAGCACGGTCATCCTCGACGTGCGTACCCCGGAGGAGTTCGCCGCCGGCCATATCCCGGGCGCGATCAACCTCGACGTCCAGTCGCCCACGCTCACTGACGACGTCGCCTCCCTCAACAGGGCGGTCCCCTACGCGGTGTACTGCCGCTCGGGCAACCGCTCGCAGGTGGCGCTCGACATCATGACCGAACGCGGCCTCGAGGCCTTCCACCTCGCCGGCGGCATCGGCGCCTGGCAGTCGGCCGGCTACGACATCGTCAGCTGAGCACACTGAGCGCGGGTTCGCCCTGAAGAATTGACGCGCCATCCCTCAGGTAGCCCTCGAGGAACGTTTTTTCAGGGTGAACGGAAGCGAAGAACGAGCCGCCGCACCCCATCGCTGGGCAGTGGGGAACGAGCCGGCGCACCCCAACGTCTCCCTGACTAGGGGCGAGAAACCAGCCGCCGCACCCCGACGTCTCCCTGAGTAGGGAGCGAGGAACGAGCCGCCGCACCCCGACGTCTCCCTCACCTGAAAGTAAGTGACCACCGTTGCCGTGGGGGTCAAGTTTCGTGGACAGGTATTTTGTTGGTCAGGCCGCGGCTGCGGTCTGAGGTTGGTGGCCTTCCAGCGACGCCCCACGGCGTCACAGATCAGATGTCACCCACCCGTGCAGCAGTCCCGAAGGTGCTCAACGACGTGTTCGACCAGCTCGAAGGATCCAGCGAGGACGAACGCAAGCTCCTGACTGCCCAGCGCGACAAGCTCGAAGCCGAACGCCTCAAACTCGTCCAGGCCCACTACGCCGACGCGATCCCCCTCGACCTCCTCAAGAGCGAACAAGACCGCATCCGCGTCAGCCTCGACCAGATCAGCACACGGCTCGACAACCTCACCGACGCCTACGCCGACGCCCGAACAGGCTTGGACCAACTCACCGAACTCCTGGTCGACCTCGACGACCTCTACAACAAGTGCGAACCAGCCGAACGACGCATCCTCAACCGCGCCCTGTTCACCCGCATCACCATCGACGACGACGAACACGCCACCTACACACCCGACGAGACCACCGCCAGCGTCCTTGCCCACACCAGCATCGACGCCCCGGCCCACGTCACCACAGAAACAAAACTGCCCCGCCATCAGACGGGGCAAGTTTCGATCTTCTCATCTTACGTGGAGCTAAGGGGATTCGAACCCCTGGCCTCTTCCATGCCATGGAAGCGCGCTACCAACTGCGCCATAGCCCCGGTGTCACCGTCCGGCGACTCAGAGAACATTAGCGCATCTCCCCGCCAGTTGAAAAATCGGCGGTTGCCGGTGTCAACGCTGCTTGGCAAGCTCTCGAGCCAGCGCTGCCACGCCGAACTCGTCCTTGGACTTGGCGACCGCGAGGACCGGGACACCGAAGGAGGCGAGCGCCTCGGCAGTGGGCTCATCCCACGCCAGGACGTGCACGTCCGCACGGTGCCCCAGGAGGTTGACGTACGCCGACGCGAGAGACGGCTGGCTCAACAGGATGGCCTGCCAGGCGCCGTCGTCCCACATCTGCTTGGCGCGGGGATCCAGCGCCTCGACGTCGACCATCGTGTAGACCTCGAGCCTCTCGACGGTGTAGCCCTTGGCGCGCAGTCCGTCCTCGAGCTTCGTCGAGAGCTGGTCGGCGCACGGAATGACGACCCGCTGCTCACCAGCGGCGCGCGGGAACATCTCGACCAGGCTCTGGGAGCTGGCGGTGCCCTCCGGGGAGAGGTCGACGGCGCGGCCGCCCTCCTCGACCGCGTGACGCGTCGTGGACCCCATCGCGGCCACCGACTTGCCCTCGGGAATCTCCCAGCCGCGTTCGCGCAGCGCCCACACGGTCTGCGCCGACGGCAGGACGACCCAGTCGGCCCAGCCGATGATGTTGTCCGCGGGCAGCAGCTTGGCCTCCTGCAGCGAGATGCAGTCCACCCTCAGCCCGTTCTTGCGCAGCGACTGCGCCAACCGGCCCTCCTGCCTCGGCAGGAGGACCCGGATGCGGTCATCGCCGGGCACCTCGATGAAGGGCGACTCGTCGTCGTGCTCGACCGACAGGGTCACCGAGGCCAGTGCCTCGGGCGAGAAGAAGCGCTCGGCACGCCTGGTCTTCAGGGCCGCCGCGACGTTGTGCCCGGTGCGGACCGCGTGGAACTCGGAGGTCGGCATCCCGACCTCCAGCACCGTGCGCTTGGTGCCGTCGATGGAGAACACGCCGGCCTTGAGGGAGAGGATGCCGCGGCGCTCGGCCAGCGCGCCCACCGGAGCGAGGTAGGTGGTCTCCAGCCCGACGAGGACCGCTCGCTCGGCGTCGACGGCGATCCGCGTCTCGATGTCGTCGAAGGCCTTGAGCGCCAGGGCGATCTCGCGGTCGTCGCTGCGGCATTCGAGCGCCAGTGCGCCCTGGCCGGGCGCCGGGAGGATCGGGAGGTACTCCGCGACCCGGTCGTGGAGGCCGAGCGCGTCCACGCCCGCGGCCGACAGCACGACGGCGTCGAGGTCGCCGGGCTCGAGGTGGCGCAGGCGGTCCTCCAACGTCCCGCCGACGTCGACGAACGTCAGGTCGGGGCGCAGGGCCCGCAGCTGCGCGATCCGCCGCAGTGACGTCACCCCGACCCGGGAATGCCGGGGCAGGGCGGCCAGGGTGCGGCCGTTGCGGGTGCACAGGACGTCGCGGTGGTCACCCCGCGGCAGCACGGCGGGGATCGTCAGGTAGTCCGGCTTGTCGGACAGCGGGATGTCCTTGACGGAGTGCACGACGACGTCGACGGTCCGTTCCCGCAGCGCCTCGCGCAGTTCCTTGGCGAACACCCCGACGGAGTAGCCCTCGGGCATGTGCACCGTGTCGCCCGCCGTCGTGGTGATGGTGACGGTCTCCACCTCGTGCCCGGCGTCCCGCAGCAGGCGCGCCACCGTCTCCGAGCGGGCCAGCGCCAATGCCGATCCCCGTGTGCCCAATCGAAGCTTCACCGTCGATTCCTCTCCATGGTCCGAGACCCCAAGCTTCTCATGCGCCGGCGGCCGAGCGCGCGGCGGCCGGCAGCGCGTCCGCGATGCGGTTCATCGCCGCGTCGTCGTGCGCCGCGGTGAGGAACCAGGCCTCGAACGCCGACGGCGGGAGGGCCACGCCGTGGTCCAGCATCGTGTGGAAGAAGCGGCCGAAGGCGGCCGTGTCCTGCGCCTTGGCGTCCTCGTAGTTCGCCACCGGCGCGTCGCGGAAGAACACCGAGAACAGGCTCCCCGCCCGCTGCACCACGTGCGGCACCGAGGCGCGGCTGAGCGCGTCGGCCACGGCCGACTGCAGCTCTGCGGACCGGGTGTCCACCGTCCGATAGACAGCGGTGTCGGCGAGCCGGAGCGTCGCGAGGCCCGCGGCGGTGGCGAGGGGATTGCCCGACAGGGTTCCGGCCTGGTAGACGGGGCCCACGGGAGCCAGCAGTTGCATGAGATCGGCGCGCCCGGCGATCGCCGCCAGCGGCATGCCTCCGCCGACCACCTTGCCGAAGGTCACCAGATCCGGGACGAGCCCGGGCTCCAGCCCTAGCCAGCCGGAGGGCGAGACGCGGAAGCCCGTCAGGACCTCGTCGAGGATCATCAGGGCCCCGTGCCGGGCGGTCAGGTCGCGGATGGCCGCGTTGAAGCCTGCGGCGGGTGGCACGACGCCCATGTTGGCGGGCGCGCCCTCGGTGATGACGGCGGCGATCCTGTCACCGGACTCCGCGAACACGCGCTCCAGCGCCGCGACGTCGTTGTACTCCACGACGACGGTGTCCGCGGTCGCCGCCCTCGTCACGCCGGCGGACCCGGGGAGCCCCTGCGTGGCGACGCCGGAGCCCGCTGCGGCCAGCAGCGCGTCGGAGTGACCGTGGTAGCAGCCGGCGAACTTCACGATGACGTCGCGGCTGGTCGCTCCCCGGGCCAGCCGGACGGCCGTCATCGTCGCCTCCGTGCCCGTGGAGACGAAGCGCACCTGCTCCGCCAGCGGCACCCGGGTGCGGATGGTCTCGGCGAGCTCCACCTCGGCCGCCGTGGGCGCGCCGAACGAGAGTCCGCGCGCCGCGGCCTCCTGGACCGCGGCCACCACCTCCGGGTGCGCGTGACCGAGCAGCGCGGGTCCCCACGAGGCGACGAGGTCCACGTAGTCGCGGCCCTCCACGTCGACGACGTGGGCACCGCGCGCCTCCGCCACGAACACCGGGGTTCCGCCGACGGAGCCGAAGGCCCGTACCGGGGAGGAGACACCTCCCGGGATGACGCCGCGGGCTCGCGTGAACAGATCGGTCATGTCGGTCACTTCATCCACCCCGCGAGTTCCAGCGCCCAATAGGTCAGCACGATGTCGGCACCCGCCCGCACGATCGCGGTGACCGACTCGGTCACCGCGCCGCGGCGGTCCAGCCAGCCGCGCTCGGCCGCCGCTTCGATCATGGCGTACTCCCCCGACACCTGGTAGGCGGCCACCGGCACGTCGGAGATCGCCGCGACATCGGCCACCACGTCGAGGTAGTAGCCGGCCGGCTTGACCATCACCATGTCCGCGCCCTCGGCCAGGTCGAGCTCCGCCTCGCGCAGGCCCTCGCGGCGGTTGGCCGGGTCCTGCTGGTAGGTCTTGCGATCCCCCGCCAGGGTCGACGTCACCGCCTCCCGGAACGGGCCGTAGAACGAGGAGGCGTACTTCGCCGCGTAGGCCAGGATCGCCGTGTCGGTGTGCCCCGCGCCCTCCAGCCCGGCGCGGATGGCCTCGACCTGACCGTCCATCATCCCCGACGGGGACACGACGTGCGCGCCGGCCGCCACCTGCGCCAGCGCCATCGTCACGTAGGCGGCCAGGGTCTCGTCGTTGTCGACGCGCCCGTCGTCGGTGAGGAAGCCGCAGTGGCCGTGGCTGGTGAACTCGTCGAGGCAGGTGTCGGCCATGACGACGATGTCGTCGCCCACCTCGGCGCGGACCGCACGCAGGCCCCGCTGGAGGATTCCGGTGTCAGCCCACCCGGCCGAGCCGCGCTCGTCCTTGTCGGCGTCGTCGGGAACGCCGAACAGCATGATGCCGCCGAGTCCCGCGGCCGCCGCCAGCTCCGCCACCCGGCCGACCGTGCCGGGCGTGTGGCGTTCGACACCGGGCATGGACGAGATGGCGCCCTCCCGTTCGGCGACGAACACCGGCAGGACGAGCTGCGACGCACGCGGCTCCACTTCGCGGACCAGCCGCCGCATCGCGGGGGTGGTGCGCAGCCTCCTCGGGCGCATCGGCATCATGACTGTCCCTTCCCGAGGGACGCGATCGCGTGGACCAGTCCCTCCGCATCCTGGGTCGCGGCCACGGCCGCCACCTCGACTCCCATGGCGGCGAGTTCGGCCGCCGACGGCGGGCCGAAGGCCACGACCGCGACTCCCTCGCGCCAGCCCAACACCTGGTCGACGGCCCGGGCGACGGACCCCGCCGTCACCACGACCACGTCGAAATGACCCCCGCGCCAGTCCGCTACGACGGGCCCCGGCAGGGCGTCCACCGGTTCCATCGTGTAGGTGGCCACCTGCAGGACCGCATATCCCTTGGCGCGCAGCCCCTCGGCAAGCACCGGTGACGACAGCGCCGACCCCGGGAGGAGCACGAGCCCCTCCCCCGCCGGGAAGGCGGCCGCCAGCGCGCGGGCGCTGGACTCGCCCTCGGGGACGAGGTCGGGGGTCATGCCGGCGCGCAGGACCGCCGCGGCGGTCGCGCCGCCCACGGCGGCGACGCGGGCGCCGACGGGTAGGCCCAGTCCCAATTCCTGCCAGGTCTCGACGGCGGCGGGGGACGTGAACGCCACCCACCGGGCCCGGTCCGGCAGCTCGACGGGCCCCACCGGGCGGCGGCGCTGCACCGGTACGGCGACGACCTCGGCCCCGGCCGCGCGGAGACCGTCCGCGAGGTCCCCGTCGGCTCGGGGAAGCAGGAGCCTCACGCCGGCCAGGGGTGTGTCGCCCCGCCACAGCGACGTCTCGTCGTGCAGGTCCGCCAGCCGCGACTCCCGCGCGGCGCCCAGGTCCGCGACACCGGCCGCCCCGGACGCCAGGAGCTCGGCCACCGCGGTCTCCCCCGCCCGGGCGTCGAGGTCGACGGTGGTGCGCGCGGCGCGCGATCCGTCCGGCGCGAAGACCCCGGCCCGCAGCCGGCCGTCGGCCCCCCACGCGGCGATCGGTGCGGCACAGCCACCGCCGAGGCCCGCCAGCACCGCGCGCTCCGCGTCGACGGCCGACCGCGTGGCGGGGTCGTCGAGCGCCGTCAGCGCTCCGAGGACCGGTTCGTCGTCGACCCGGCACTCCAGGGCCAGCGCGCCCTGTCCGGGTGCGGGCAGGATCGGCAGGTGGTCGGTGATGTGGTCCTCGAGCCCGAGCCGGGCCAGCCCGGCCGCGGCCAGCACCACGGCGTCGAGGTCCCCGTCGGCGACCCGCGCGAGACGGGTCCCCACGTTGCCGCGCACGTCGACGTAGCGCAGGTCGGGCCGCAGCGCCCGCAGCTGCGACACCCGCCGGGGCGAACCGGTGCCGACGGCCGAGCCGGCGGGCAGCTCGGCGAGCCGCAGCCCGCCGCGGGCGCACAGGACGTCGCGGGCGTCGGCACGCCGGGGCACCGCCGCGATCGTCAGTCCCGGCACGGGGGCGGTCGGCAGGTCCTTGAGGGAATGGACGGCGAAGTCGGCCCGCCCGTCGAGGAGCGCCCGCCGCAGTTCGGCCGCGAAGACGCCGAGCCCGCCGAGGCTGGTCAGGGAGCCGGTGAGCACGTCGCCTCCGGTCTTGATCCGCACGAGCTCGACCTCGTGCCCGAGCGCCGTCAGCGCCTCAGCCACCTGCGTGGACTGGGCGACGGCCAGCGCCGAGCCGCGGGTGCCGAGCCGGAGCCTCACTTGAGCACCCGACGGCTGCCCGCGACGACCGACGCGATCCCGTTGCCGTCGATCCAGGCACCCACGACGTCGACCCCGACGCCCGCCGCGGCCTCCAGATAGAAGTCGCGCGTGGCGTGCTCCATGCGCGTGGGCATCTCCTCCCACGACACGGCCGCGAACCCGGTGACGTCGCCGTCGGTGAGCGGGAGCCGGAGGAAGCGCGCGGCGTCGGCGAGGGCGTCGGCGCGGCTGGGGATGTAGGTCTCCGGATAGGACAGACGCACGATCTCCTGGCCCGGCCGCCTCGACCACGGCCACTTGACCGAGTAGTGGGTGAGGGCCTTCGCGTGCACGGAGTCGTCGCGCTCGCCGACGAGCAGGCCAGACCCGACCGGCTCCGCCGCGAGTCCCGGGTGATTCAACCCGAGCACGGCCAGGTGCGCGGGCTGCGTGGGGGTGGGCGCGAGATCGACGCCGAGCTTGGCAAGCAGTCCGCACGCGGACGCCGACGGCCCGGCCAGGACCAGCCGCTCGCCGCGCACCGAGCCGCCGTCCTGCAGGCTCACCGCGAACCCGGTGCCGGCCCGGTGGACGTCGACTGCCGGTGACGTGCACCTGATCTCGCCCCCCAGGCCGGTGATGCGGGCCGCCAAGGCGTCGATGAGCCGGAACATGCCGCCCACGGGCTGCTCGACGGCCGCCGCGCCCGGCCGGCGGACGGCCGCGACGGCACGCAGCAGGGAGCCCTCCCGGGCGAGGGCCTCGCGTAGTCCGGGCGCGAACGAGGCGAGCGGCATCCGGCCGGGTTCGAGCGAGTACACGCCCCGGGCGACGGGGGTGACGAGCGTGCGGAGCGCTCCCTCGCCCATCCGGGCCAGCACGAGGTCACCGAGGGTGGTGGCCTCCGCGCCTACCTCGGCGGGCAGGTCGAGGTCGCGGGCCACGCGGGCGCGGTCCTGCGGGTCGAGCGCGTCGAGCGCCGGATCCTCGAGCGACGCGGGGATCCCCAGGACGCCCTCCGCCATGGGCCACACGCCGTCCGGGCGCCAAATGTGCGGACACCCCAGCGGCGCCGCCACCGGGAGGCCGAGTTCCTCGCACAGCTCGCGGACCACTCCGCCGCGCACCGCGTAGGCCTCCGCGCCCGCGTCCACGGCGACGCCGCCGATCTCGATGGGAGCGATGAGTCCGCCCAGCCTCGTGGAGGCCTCGAGGACCGTGACCCGGCGCCCGGCCTGCGCCAACCGGTAGCCGGCGACCAGGCCGGCGAGCCCGCCCCCGACGACGACCGCGGTCACAGCTCGTGGAGGAGCGCCACCAGGTCGGTGAGCACCCCCGGGTCGGTGGTGGGCGGGACGCCGTGGCCCAGGTTGACCACGTGCGCCGGGGCGGCGCGGCCTCGGTCGACGACGTCGCGGGCGTGCGCGGCGAGCGCCGGCCACCCGGCGGCGAGTAGCGCCGGATCGATGTTGCCCTGCAACGGGAGTCCGGGCAGGAGGTCGGCGGCCTCGTCGAGCGGCGTGCGGTAGTCGATGCCCATGGCCTCGACCCCGCAGGCGGCCATGTCGGGCAGCAGGTGCCGGGTGCCGGTGCCGAAGTGGATGCGCGGGACCTTCCCCTCGACGGCGGCAAGGACCCGGGCGGAATGCGGCGCGACGTACTCGACGTAGTCCGCCCGCGTCAGTGCCCCCGCCCAGGAGTCGAAGAGCTGCACCACCCGGGCGCCGGCGGCCACTTGGACGTCGAGGAACTGGCCCGACAGGTCAGCGGCCCACTCGAGCAGCCGGTGCCAGGCCTGCGGGTCCGCGTGCATCATGGCGCGGGCCGCCAGGTGGTCCCGGGAGCCGCGGCCCTCCACCAGGTAGGCGGCCAGGGTGAAGGGGGCGCCGGCGAACCCGATGAGGGGGGTCGCGTCCCCGAGCTCGGCGGTGACGATGCGGACGGCCTCCGTGATGGCGCTGGTCTCGATCAGCGAGTGCCGCACGATGCGGTCGACGTCGGCGGCGGTCCGCACGGGCTTGTCGATGACCGGACCCACGCCGGAGTGGATCTCGACCTCCACGCCGGCGAGGACCAGCGGGGTCATGATGTCGGAGAAGAAGATCGCCGCGTCCACCTTGTGCCGGCGGACCGGCTGCAGCGTGATCTCCGCCGCCAACTCGGGCATCAGACACGCCTCCAGGATGGTCGTGCCCTCCCGGATGGCTCGGTATTCGGGCAGCGACCTGCCGGCCTGGCGCATGAACCAGACGGGGAGCCGCTCGGGTCGGTGTCCGCTCAAGGCGGAAAGAAGTGAACTCATTTGGTCCTGATTCTGCCGCATCGGGCAAGCGTGGTTGAATGGGGCGCACTGTGACTATGCGTGTCTTCTCCATCCAGCACGACCGCCACGGCCTGACCGAGGTCGAGCGGATCAGCGCGGATGTCGACGGTGTCGCGGCGCGGATGTGCTCGCTGCCGGACGTGACGGGCGCCGTGGTCCTCAGCACCTGCAACCGCGTGGAGGTGCTGCTCGACACCACCGGACACGCCGCGAACACGGACCTGCGCGCGGCGCTGGACGCGCAGTTCGCCGAGCCGCCCGCCTGGGACCTCTACCTGGGCGAGGCCGCCCTGGGTCACCTGTTCCGGGTGGCCTCCGGCCTCGACTCCATGGTGGTGGGCGAGCGGGAGATCGCCGGCCAGCTGAAGCGCGCCCTGGCCGACGCCCAGGCCGCGGGGCACACGTCGCTGCCGCTGACCATCGCCGTCGACGAGGCGCTGCGCACCTCGCGACGCATCGCGAACGAGACCGCACTGGAAGGCGCCGGGCGTTCGGTCGTCGGCGTCGGGTTGTCCCTCATGGGCGTCGAGGACTGGACCCGCGCCACGGCCACCATCGTCGGCACCGGGTCCTACGCCGGTGCCGTGGTCGCCGCGCTGCGGCACAAGGGCGTCGCGCACATCAGGGTCCACTCGGCGTCGGGTCGCGGGTCGACGTTCGCCGACAGCCACGACCTCGAGCACGTGGCCACCCTGGACGACGCGCTCGCCGGCACGGACATCGTCGTCACGTGCCGCGGCCTCGGCTCCCCCGTCATCACGCCGGCCCACGTCGCCGGTCCCATGCGTCTGCTGGACCTGTCCCTGCAGCGCGACGTCGACCCCGCCGTCGCCCGGGTCCCCGGAACGGTCGTGGTGGACCTCGCGAGCATCCAGGCGTCGATCCAGCCGTGTTACGCGGAGGACACGCGGCGGGCCGAGGCCCTCGTCCAGGCGGGCGTCGCGGACGTCATGACCCGGCTGCGCTCCCGGATCGTCGACCCGGCCGTCGTCGGGCTGCGCGACACGGTCATGGGCATGGTCGCCGACGAGGTGGCGCGGCTGCCGCAGCGCCAGCTGTCGCACGACGACGCGGCCCTGGCGCTGCGCCGGCTCGCGACTCGCCTGCTGCACATCCCGTCCTCCCGGGCGCGCGTGGCCGCCGAGCAGGGCCGCACGGAGGAGTACCTGACCGCGATGGCCGAGCTGTACGGCATCGGCGCCCCGGAGACGGTGGACCCCGACGGGTTGGAGGACGCGCACTGCCCGGTCACCAACCTGCAGGTGGCCGATCTCGACACTCCCGACGCCCAGGAGGCCATGTGACGTCCCTCGCCCCGTACACAGCGGTCCTGTTCGCCTCGTACGGCGGCCCCGACAAGTCTGAGGACGTCCTGCCCTTCATGCGCAACGCCACGGCGGGCCGCGGCATCCCCGACGAGCGGCTGATCGAGGTGTCGCGCCACTACGAGCTGTTCGGCGGTAGGTCGCCGATCAACGAACTCAACGCCGCCCTCATGGACGCGGTGCGGGGCGAGTTGGCGCGGCGCGGCGTCGACGTGCCCGTCGTCATCGGCAACCGCAACTGGCATCCGTACATCGAGGACACGGTCCAGTCGCTCGGCGACGACGGGCACGAGCGGGTCGTGGCCCTCGCGACGTCGGCCTACTCGTCGTACTCCGGGTGCCGCCAGTACCACGAGGACCTGATCCGCGGCGCCGACGGGCACGCGATCCGGATCGACAAGGTGGACCCCTTCGCGGAGACGCCGGGCTTCGTGTCGGCAAACGCCCGGGCCCTGGTCGCGGCCGTGCGGCGACTCCGGGAGCGCATCGGCGACGAGACGCTGCGGGTGCTGTTCGTCACCCACTCCATCCCGACGGCCATGAACGCGGCCTCGTCGACGGGTGAGCCGGAGCGACGCTACGACGCCCAGCATCTGCGCGTGGCCGCCGCCGTCGCCGCGGAGGCCTCGGCCGAGCTGGGTGAGGAGCTGGCGTGGGAGCTGACCTTCTGCTCGCGTTCGGGCGCCCCCCACATCCCGTGGCTGGAGCCTGACGTCAACGACCGGATGCCTGAGGTGCAGGCCGAGGGTGTCGCGGGTGTGGTGGCGGCCCCCATCGGGTTCATCTCGGACCACATGGAGGTCGCCTACGATCTCGACACGCAGGCCCGGGACACCGCCGCCGAGCTCGCGCTCCCCTACGAGCGCGCGGCGACCGTCGGCACCGACCAGGGCTTCGTGTCGTTGCTGGTCGACCAGCTGGTCGCGGCGGCCGAGGTCGCCCGCGGCGAGCGCCCCGACGAACCCCGCTGCCGCTTCAGCACCGGGCGCTGCTGCCTCCCCCGCCCCGCCCAGGAAGGACCCCGATGATGAGCAAGCACCCCGGTCGCGACTCCCGCGACGAGCAGGACGTCGACCTCGAGGCCATCAACGCCACTCCGCTGTACGCGCTGTACTCGGTGTTCGCGACCGCGGCGCCGCTCCCGGAGGAGGCCGCGGACCGGCTCGCGACGCAGGTCGAGGACCATCTCGCCGACGCCGGGGTGACGGTGCGCGGCTTCTACGACATCGGCGGATTCCGCGCGGACGCCGACCTCCTGGTCTGGACGCTGGCCAACGACCCGGCGTCGCTCCAGGCCGGCTACCACGCTCTGCGGCGCAGCGCGCTCGGGGCGCATCTGGAGCCCGTCTGGTCGGTGATGGGCGTCCACCGCCCGGCCGAGTTCAACCGGACGCACGTCCCCAGCTGCTTCGCCGGGTTCGCGCCGCGGCCGTGGCTGACGGTGTACCCGTTCGTCCGCAGCTACGACTGGTACTACCTCGACGAGGCCCACCGCTCGCAGATGCTCATGGAGCACGGGATGGCGGGGCGCGAGTACCCGGATGTCATCGCCTCGACGCTGTCGTCGTTCGCTCTCAACGACTACGAGTGGATCCTGGCCTTCGAGGCCGACGAGCTGCACCGGCTCACCGACGCCATGCGCCACCAGCGCGGCGTCGAGGCCCGCCTCCACGTCCGCGAGGAGACCCCCTTCTTCACCGGGCCGCGGGTCGAGCTGGCCGAGTGGATCGGGCGCCAGCCGGCCTCGCTCGACTGAGCGCCTACTTCCAGCCGACCTCCCGGGCCACGGCCAGGAGGTTCTCCATCCAGTGCCGGTTGTAGTCGACGCCCAACTGCGAGGGCATGGTGAACAGCACCTGGTCGGCTTCCATCACCGCCTCGTCGGCGCGGAGCATCGCCGCGACCTCCTCTACAGTGCCCACCATCTGGGGGCCTGACCGGGCCCGCGACCCGTCCAGCTGGCCCACGCTGTCGCCGCCGTGGCCGTGCCGCCCGAAGTAGCGGCGATCGTCGTCGGACGTGATCGGGAAGGCCGGGCGGGTGACGGCCGCGAGACCGGGCCCCGGATGCCCGAGCCGATGGAAGACCCGCCGGTAGGTGCGCACCTGGTCGGCCTGCTGGATGTTGAAGGGGCGGCCGTCCTCGGCCAGCAGCAGAGTGGAGCTCAGCAGGTTCATGCCCTGCTCGGCGGTCCAGACGCCCGTCTCGTGCGACCCGGCGCCCCACCAGATGCGGTCCGGCAGGCCGGGGCTGAGGGGGCGGATGGGCAGGTCGGGCCCCTCGCCCAGCGCGAGTGCGCGCGCGGAGTGGGCCACCGGCTCCCCGGCGATCGCGCGGCGGAAGCGGGCCACCTTGGACTGCGCGTGGTCCGCCCACGACTCGCCGTCGCGGAGGCTGTAGCCGAACTGGCGCTGGCCGTCCGCGGCCACCTCCGGGCTGCCGCGCGAGACGCCGAGCTGCAGCCGGCCGTCGGCGATGAGGTCGGTCGCAGCGGCCTCCTCCGCCAGGTGCAGCGGGTTCTCGTAGCGGAGGTCCACCACGCCGGTGCCGACGTCGATGCGACGGGTGACCGCCGCCATCGCCGCCAGCAGCGGGAAGGGGGTGGCGTGCGACTCCTCGAAGTGGTGGACCCGCACCCACGCCCCGTCGAGGCCGATCTCGTCGGCGACGACGGCGAGCTCGATGTGCTCACGCAGCGAGGCGCGGGCGTCCGGCACCCTCGCCCCCACCACCGGTCGGTAGTGGCCGAACGACAGGAAGCCGATCTTCGTCATAGTCGATTATCGGTCCGGACCGTGGAAGATGCCGACGTTGTGCGCGAGCAGCCGCCACGCCCCGTGGGCGAAGCCGAGCTCGCTGAAGTGCGCGTTGCCGAGGCCGCCGAGCACCCTGCCCTCCAGCCCGAGCAGCGCGTGGATGACGCGGTTGAGCAGCAGACCGTGCGACACCACGAGCACGGTGCGGTCCGGGTGGGTCGCGACGATGTCGAGGACCGCGGGCACACCGCGCGCCACGACGTCGGCGAGCGTCTCCCCCTCCGGGGAGCGGCGGAAGTCGACGCCGTTGGCGTACATCGACTCGTAGTCCGGCATCGAGGCCTTGACCTCGTCCCAGGTGAGCCCGGACCAGCTGCCGACGTCGATCTCCATGAGCCGGGGATCGGTGCGCACCTCAATGCCGGGGCGGACGATGCGTGCGGTGTCGAGGGCGCGGCTCAGCGGCGAGGCGTACACGGCGTCGACCTCGGTCGCCGCCAGCGCGGCCCCGGCGGCCTCGGCCTGCCGCCGACCGGCGCCGTTGAGGGGCACGTCGGCCTGCCCCTGGAACCGTTGCGCGGCGTTCCAGTCGGTCTGGCCGTGCCGGAGCAGGAGGAGACGGGTGGCGTGCTCCAGCTTCACAGGGCGGGGTCGTCGGACCGTGCCGGGTCGTCGGGGGCGAGGTCGAGGTCCAGCGGGATCTGCGGGCAGTCCTTCCACAGGCGCTCGAGGTTGTACAGCGAGCGCTCCTCGGTGTGCTGCACGTGCACGACGAAGTCGATGTAGTCCAGCAGCACCCAGCGGTTCTCCCGGTCGCCCTCGCGGCGCACCGGCTTGCGGCCGGCGGCGATGAGCTTCTCCTCCACGCCGTCGACGATGGCGCCGACCTGGCGCTCGTTGCCGGCCGACGCGATGAGGAAGACGTCGGTGATGGCGAGCTGCTCGGACACGTCGAAGGCGACGATCTTGTGGCCCTGCTTGTCGGCCGCCGCCTGCGCGGCGATCCGCACCGGGGCCAGCACGTCGTCAGCTACGGTCATGGGGTACTCCTGATCCCGGGGCCGGATACAGGCCCCGCTTGGCGATGTACTGGACGATGCCGTCGGGCACCAGGTACCAGATGGGCTCGTGGGCGCGGACGCGCTCACGGCAGTCGGTGGACGAGATGGCCAGGGCCGGGACCTCGAGCAGCGTCACGGAGTCCTCGGGCAGGTGCGCCAGGTCCGCGGGAGTCATGGGGACCCCCGGGCGGGTGACCCCGACGAAGTGGGCGAGGTCGAACAGCTCGTCCGCCCCGTACCAGGTGAGGATCTGCCGGACGGCGTCGGCGCCCGTGATGAAGAACAGGTCGGTGTTCGGGCCGCGCTCGGTGCGCAGGTCCTTCAGCGTGTCGACGGTGTAGGTGTTGCCCGGGCGGTCGATGTCGACCCGCGACACCGAGAACCGGGGGTTCGACGCCGTCGCGATGACCGTCATCAGGTAACGGTCCTCCGCGGGAGACACCTCGCGGTGTGACTTCTGCCACGGCATGCCGGTGGGGACGAAGACCACCTCGTCGAGCGCGAATTTCGCCGCGACCTCGGACGCGGCCACGAGGTGGCCGTGATGGATGGGGTCGAAGGTGCCGCCCATGACGCCGAGCCGGTAGCGGCGCTGCCCAGCGGCGCGGGCGATGCCCAGCTCTGTCGACGTCACTTCGAGTGCGGACGCCCGGAGCCGAAGCCGACGATCCAGGCGATGGCACCCAGCAAGATGACGAGCGCCAGCGCGCCCATGACCCAGCTGGGGATGGCGGGCGACGCTGCGGCGGTCTCCAGAAGAAGGCTCATGGCGACCGATCCTAGCAAGGCGCTGGGCGCCGTCGGCCGTCGCGCGTCAGGCGCGGACCTGGCCGTCGCCCTCGATGACGTACTTGCTGCTCGTCATCTCCGGAAGCCCCATCGGTCCGCGGGCGTGCAGCTTCTGGGTCGAGATGCCGATCTCTGCGCCGAAGCCGAACTCGCCGCCGTCGACGAAGCGGCTGGAGGCGTTGACGAGCACGGCGGCGGCGTCGACCTCGGCGACGAAACGGTCGGCCGCGCGGCGCGACCGGGTGACGATCGTCTCCGAATGCCCGGTGGTGTGGGCGCGGATGTGGTCGAGGGCCTCGTCGAGGGAGTCGACGACCTTGGCCGCGAGATCCAGCGTCAGATACTCCGCGTCGTACTCGTCCGGCCCGGCGGGGACGACCGCCTCCGAGTAGGCGACGGTGGCCGGGTCGCCGTGGACGGTGACGCCGGCGCCGTGCAACGCCTGGAGGGCGCGGGGCAGGAACGTGTCGGCGATGTCGCGGTGGACCAGCAGCGTCTCGGCGGCGTTGCAGACGCTGGGCCGCTGGGTCTTGGCGTTGAGGAGGATGGTGATCGCCTGGTCCACGTCGGCGTCGGCGTCGACGTAGACGTGGCAATTCCCGGTGCCGGTCTCGATGACGGGCACGGTCGAGCCGTCGACGACCGCCTGGATGAGCCCGGCGCCGCCCCGCGGGATGAGGACGTCGACGAGGCCGCGGGCGCGCATGAGCTCGGCCGTGACGTCGCGGCCGCCCTCGACCAGGTGCACCGCGTCGGGGGTGACCCCCGCCGCCTCGAGGCCGGCACGCAGCGCCTCGACGGTGACGCGGTTGGAGTTCAGCGCCGAGGACGAACCGCGCAGGAGCGCGGCGTTGCCGGACTTGAGGCAGATGCCGGCGGCGTCCGCGGTGACGTTGGGGCGGGCCTCGTAGATGATGCCGACGACGCCGAACGGGACCCGGACCTGCCGGACGCTCACGCCGTTGGGCAGCTTCCAGCCGCGCACGACGTCGCCGACGGGGTCGGGCAGAGCAGCGAGGTCGCGGAGTCCCTGCACCATGCCGTCGATCCGGGCGGGGGTGAGCGCGAGGCGGTCGACGATGGACTCTGGCGTTCCGGCCGCGCGGGCCGCCTCGACGTCGGCGGCGTTCGCCTGCAGCAGCCGGCCCTCGGAGGCGGCGAGGGCGTCGGCCATCGCGTGGAGTGCCGTGTCCTTGGCGGCCCGGGTGAGGGTGGCGAGTTCGACGGCCGCCCCGCGGGCGGCCACTGCCTGCGTCTGGAAATCCATGGGGGAAGTCTAGGCGTGGCGCGCCGTCGCGGCCCCGGCCGTCTCGGCTCGGGGGTGGCGCGGCGCGGGGGCGGGGGTCGGGAGGTCGGGGCGAGGGTTGAGCCTGACACGCGGTCTGTGGGCGTGGGTTGAGCCTGACTCGCGGTTCGTCCAGCCTTGACGAGCCTCCGGCGGTGGCCGCGGCCGAGATCGGGCGGAATCAGCCGATTTCCTGGGTTGAAACCTGGATCAGGCTCATCTGTGGATAGCGGAACACAGGCTCCCCCGCCGCCCATCACGACGGCATGAGAGAAGACATCCGGATGAGGCTCGAGAGCGAGCTCGTGATCAACGCCACCCTGCACCCTGAGTTGGACCGCTCACTCAACGCCTACCGGTGCCGCGGTCATCTCGTCGCTGTGTTGCCGAACATCTTCGCGTTGGCCGATCGCGCGCGGGACTTCGACGTCCGCGTCGCGGCCGCCGCGTCGTCGACCCGTCCCTACACACTGCTCGGGCGCGCAGCGGCGAAGTCATGGTGGGAGGAACTCGAGTGCGACACCGTCGATCTCGCCCACCCGTCAATCCTGCACGACCGGTCCGGCTTCCGTTTCCACGAACGGTTCATCCCTCCCGCCCTGGTCAGACCGGCATCCGGCATGCTCTGTACCGCTCCGGCGCTCACGGTTCTCGATCTCATCCCGGAGTTGGGGGCTGAGGCAGTTGACGAGGCACTCCGACGACGGGTCGTCACGCTGGGACAACTCCAGGCGGCGCTCGCCCTGACCCCGCGACGTCGCGGCAACACGATGCGGCGCGAGATTCTCAAGGACTCGCGGTCCGCTCCCTGGTCGGGGCTGGAACGTCGCGCGCACCGCGTGCTGCGCGAGGCGAAGATCACCGGGTGGGTGACCAACTTCCCCGTGGTGCTCGGCGGCCTGAACCACTACGTCGACGTGGCGTGGCCGCATCTGAAACTGGCCGTCGAGCTTGACGGGTTCGAGCACCACGGCGGCAGGGAAGCGTTCCATCATGACCGGCGGCGCGACGCGGCGCTCACCGCAGCCGGCTGGCACGTGCTCCACTTCTCGACCGAGACCCTGTCTGCCCTACCCGACGCTGTGCGCGGGGCCCTGCGCACCCGGCGACGAGCCTGAGCCATGGCTCAACCGCCGATTGACCGCTATTCGGAGCAGTTCGCTGGTTGAGACGAGCCGCAGGCTCAACTCACCGCCGCGACCCGCGTGTCAGGCTCAACCCACGCCCACAGACCGCGTGTCAGGCTCAACCCACCCCGCGCCAGCGGGGTGGGGCGGGGGCGAGCGGGGGAGGGCCCAGACGGCCCAGACGGCTCAGACGGCCAGCGCGACGCGTGAACGGCCGCGCACCCACCGCACCATGTAGACCGCGAGGTTGAGCGAGCACACCACCGTCATCGCCCCGGCGCAGATGATGAGCGCCCAGTCGGTGGTCAGCAGCCCGAATACGAACCACATCGCCTGCACCACCAGCATGATGCCCAGATACCCCACCGAGACACCTGTCAGGTCCGGAGCGGTGACCATCTCCTTGAGCTGCGATCCCTGCCCCATCAGCTGCGGCACCGCGATGATGAACCCGAACGCCATGGCCCCGAACATCAGTTCAACGCTGGTCAGGGCCCCGGCCAGAGCCACGGGCAGGATCAGCTGCGGGGCGATGCGCTGCCCGCGGTCGCGCAGCACGAACACGACGATCACCAGCGCCAGCCCCGACATCAGCATGTTGGGCCACTGCATCTGGGCCTTCTGCACGAGGAACCCGTGCACCATCCAGGCACCCGTCGTCGCGGCGGAGATCTGCCACAGCCGCAGCGACACCCCGGCGCTCGTGCCCGCCCGCAGGATCCGCAGCAGCTGCGGGAGATTCGACGCGATGCCGACAGCAGCAGCCACCCACCCGAAGACTTCGATCACCTGCTCAGCGTAAGCCGCGCGTCAGCGCCGGTGAAATCGCCTCACTGTTCGCTCAGCATCATGAGATCGCGGTGCACGACCGGTCGCTGGTCGCGGTGCCCGTCCTCATCGCTGCGGTGCCCGATCTCGCGCACCAGGTCGGCGCTGGAGTAGCCGACGAAGCCCCTCCCGATGGGATGCCCGTCCGGCCCCACGATCTCCACGGGCTCGCCCTCCGCGAAGGTGCCCTCCACCTCGCGGACCCCGATCGCCAGCAGCGACGCCTTCCCGGTGGTGAGCGCTCGCCTGGCCCCCTCGTCGACGCGCAGCGCCCCGCGGGGCTCTGCGGCGAACGCCAGCCACAGCAGCCGCCGCGGTCGGCGCTTCCTGGTGGCGACGAAGAACGTCCCGACGGGCTCCCCCGCCAGTGCCCGCTCCAGGTCGTCGGCGTGGCCGAGGACGACGCTGACTCCGGCCTGCGTCGCGATGTCGGCAGCCTGCAGTTTGGTGCGCATGCCGCCCGTGCCGACCTTCGAGCCGACCCGGGACGTGTCGACCCGCAGCGCCGTGATGTCATCGACCCGCTCGATGCGCCGCGCGCCAGGGGTGTCGGGGTGCGCGGTGTAGAGGGCGTCGACGTCGCTCATGAGCAGCAGCGCGTCGGCCCGGACCAGGTGGGCGATGAGGGCCGCCAGCCGGTCGTTGTCGCCGAACCGGATCTCGTGGGTGGCCACGGTGTCGTTCTCGTTGACGATCGGCACCACGCCCAGCCGGAACAGGCGCGAGATGGTGTTGAGGGCGTTGCGGTAGGTCTTCGGCCGCAGCACGTCCTCGACGGTCAGGAGCAGCTGCGCGACCGTGACGCCGTGCTCGGCGAACGCGTCGGCGTAGTGCCGGATCAACAGGCCCTGACCGACGGCGGCCGCGGCCTGCTGCGTCTCCAGGTCCCGCGGGCGGCGGCGCAGACCGAGCGGTCCCAGCGCGGCGGCGATCGCCCCCGACGTCACGAGGACCACCCGGACCCCCCGCTCCTGCAGCGACGACAGGAGCCGGGCCAGGGTCCTGATCCGTTCGGGATCCAGGTGCCCGTCGGGGCGGGTCAGCGAGGAGGACCCCACTTTGACGACGACGCGTTTCGCGTCGGCGACCTCACGCCTCATGCTCGGGGTCGCCCTCCTCCACCGCCTCGTAGCCGGAGGTCGCGTAGTCGATGCCGGCCTCCTTGGCCGCATGGTACTCGGCGTCCATCCGCTTGCGCCGCTGCGCCGCAGGACGGTCGGCCTCGAGCCGCACGTCCTCGCCGCGGCGGCTGAGGATCTCGGCCCCGGTCTCCACCTGGGGCGCGAAGTCGAACACGACGGCGTCCTCGCCGCCGATCGCGACGGCGTCACCCTGGCGCGCACCGAGGTCGAGCAGCTTGTCCTCGACACCGAGCCGGTTGAGCCGGTCGGCCAGGTAGCCGACGGCCTCGGCGTTGTTGAAGTCGGTCTGCCGGATCCAGCGCTCGGGCTTCTCGCCCCGCACCCGCCACACGAAGCCGCCCTCGCCGTCGCCCTTCTTGACGATGGTGAACTCCGCCGTCGGCTGGCGGCGCCCGACCGGCGCCGGCCGCAGCACCGGCTTCGGCGCGGCGGCCTCGGGGAGGGAGGCGCGCCGGGCGGCCACGATCTCGGCCATGGCGAACTTGAGGTCGTTCAGGCCCTCCCCCGTCTTGGTGGAGATCTCGAAGATGCGGTGCCCGAACCTCGCCAACTCGGGCCGCACGATCTCGGCCAGTTCATGCGCGTCCGGCAGGTCGACCTTGTTCAGCGCGATGAGCCGCACCCGGTCCTCGAGCCCGCCGTGCGCGGCGAGCTCCGCCTCGATGACCTCCAGGTCGGCGACCGGGTCCCTGCCCGGCTCGTAGGTGCCGAGGTCGATGACGTGGACGATGGCCTGGCAGCGCTCGATGTGGCGCAGGAAGTCGAACCCGAGGCCCCTGCCCTCCGACGCGCCCTCGATGAGGCCGGGCACGTCGGCGACGGTGTAGGTCACGTCCCCGGCGACGACCACGCCCAGGTTGGGCACCAGGGTGGTGAAGGGGTAGTCGGCGATCTTCGGCCGCGCCCGCGAAATCGCCGCCACCAGCGACGACTTGCCGGCGGACGGGAACCCGACCAGGCCGACGTCGGCCACCACCTTCAGTTCGAGCTGGATGAGGCGGCTCTCCCCGTCCTCGCCGAGCAGCGCGAAGCCCGGCGCCTTGCGGGCGGACGTGGCCAGCGCAGCGTTCCCGAGGCCACCCTTTCCGCCCTGGGCGACGACCAACTCGGCCCCCTGCTCGGTGAGGTCGGCCAGCACCTCGCCCGTGTCGGCATCGCTGACGACGGTCCCGCTGGGCACTGCGAGGACGACGTCCTCACCCCGGGATCCGTGCTGGTGGTCGCCGCGGCCCGGCTGGCCGCTGACCGCCTTGCGCACGGACTGGCGGTGGTAGTCGACGAGCGTGGAGAGCGAGTCGTCCACGCGCAGGATGACCGACCCGCCGTCGCCGCCGTTGCCGCCGTCGGGCCCACCGAGGGGCTTGAACTTCTCGCGGTGAATGGATGCGCAGCCGTGGCCGCCGTTGCCGGCCTGCACCGTCAGCTTGACGCGGTCGACGAACGAGGGGATGGCCATCGGGACTCCTAGGGTGTGCTCGCCTCAGTCTAAGGCGGAAACGAAGAACGGCCCCGGAGGGCCGTTCTCGAGAAAGTGCGGGTGCCGGATCAGGCGGGCACCACGTTGACCACGCGGCGACCGCGCTTGACGCCGAACTCCACCTGGCCCTCGACGAGGGCGAAGAGGGTGTCGTCGCCACCGCGACCGACGCCGTCACCGGGGTGGAAGTGCGTGCCGCGCTGACGCACGAGGATCTCCCCCGCGCCGACCAGCTGGCCGCCGTATCGCTTCACGCCGAGGCGCTGCGCGTTCGAGTCACGACCGTTCCGCGTCGAGGACGCGCCCTTCTTGTGTGCCATTGTTCGCTCCTCAGCCCTTGATCCCGGTGATCTTCACCTGGGTGTACCGCTGGCGGTGACCCTGGCGCTTCTTGTAGCCGGTCTTGTTCTTGTACTTGAGGATCCGGATCTTCGGACCCTTCGCCTCGCCGACGACCTCGGCGGTCACGGAGACCTTCCCGAGCGCCTTGGCGTCCGAGGTGATCTTGTCGCCGTCGACCAGCAGCAGCGGCTGCAGGGACAGGGTCTTGCCGACCTCTTCGGACACCAGGTCGATGTCCAGGACGTCGCCGACAGCAACCTTGTGCTGACGTCCACCGTTGCGCACGATCGCGTACACGACTGACCTACCTTCTTGGGTTCACTTCAAGCATTGCGGCGTGCCCGTCCAGTCCGGATGGAAAGGGGGCAGAACACCGAGGGACAACTCTACTTGGGCACCAGCGACCGGTCAAACCGGCCGCGGGTCACGTCGTGACGACGACGGGAACGATCATCGGGCGCCGCTTCAGCGTCCGAGACACCCACTGCCCCGCGACCCGCCGCGTCACCTGCTGCAGCCGGTACGGGTCGTCGACGCCGTCGCGCAGCGCGTCGAGCAGCGCGGCGGCCACCCGCTGGCGCACCTCCTCGAAGACGCTGTCGTCCTCGGCGAAGCCGCGGGCGTGCACGTCCGGCCCGCTGACGATCGTCCGGTTGTGGAGGTCCACGGCGGTGATGACGGAGACGAACCCCTCCTCGCCGAGGATGCGGCGGTCCATGATCGACTCGGAGATGTCGCCCACCGTCGACCCGTCCACGAAGACATAGCTGGCGTCGATGGAGCCGACCTTCTTCGCGATCCCGTCCTTGAGGTCGATGACGTCGCCGTCGCCGGACACGAGGACCCGCTCAGCCGGCACGCCTGTTGCCTGGGCCAGCTTGGCGTTGGCGATCAGGTGCCGGGCCTCGCCGTGCACCGGCAGCACGTTGCGCGGCTTGAGGATGTTGTAGCAGTACAGCAACTCCCCCGCCGAGGCGTGGCCCGAGACGTGCACGAGCGCGTTGCCCTTGTGTACGACGGTGGCGCCGAGCCGGCTGAGGCCGTTGATGACGCGGTAGACCGAGTTCTCGTTGCCGGGGATCAGCGAGCTGGCCAGCAGGATCGTGTCGCCCTCCCCCACCTCCACGACGGGGTGGTCGCGGTTGGCGATGCGGCTCAGCGCCGCCATGGGCTCGCCCTGGGAACCGGTGGAGACGATCACGACCTCGTTGGCCGGGTAGCGGTCGATCTCCTTGAGCTCGATGAGCGTGCCCGCCGGGACCTTGAGGTAGCCCAGGTCCCTGGCGGTGGACATGTTGCGCACCATGGACCGCCCGACGTAGACGACCTTGCGGCCGTGCTTGACGGCCAGGTTCAGCACCTGCTGCACCCGGTGGACGTGGCTGGCGAAGCACGCGACGATGAGCTTGCCGCGGGCCTGGTCGAACACGCGGGCGATCGCGGGCTCGACATCGCGCTCGAGCGTGGTGAAGCCCGGCGTCTCTGCATTGGTGGAGTCCACCATGAAGAGGTCGACGCCCTCCTCACCGAGCCGGGCGAAGCCGCGCAGATCCGTGATGCGGCCATCTAGCGGCAGCTGGTCCATCTTGAAGTCGCCGGTGTGCAGGACCAGGCCGGCCTTGGTCCGAATGGCGACGGCCAGGGCGTCGGGGATGGAGTGGTTGACCGCCAGGAACTCGAACTCGAAGTTGCCGACCTCGAGGATCTCGCCCTCTTCGACGGCGTCGAGGTCGAAGTCGCGGATGCGGTGCTCCCGGAGCTTCGCGGCGAGGAACGCCAGCGTCAGCTTGGATCCGAAGACGGGGATGTTAGCCCGCTTCTTCAGCAGGTAGGGCACCGCGCCGATGTGGTCCTCATGGCCGTGGGTGAGCACCAGGGCGACGATGTCGTCGAGGCGGTCGTTGAGGTAGTCGAGCGCGGGGAGGATGAGGTCGACGCCGGGGTGGTCGTCCTCGGGGAACAGCACGCCGCAGTCGACGAGCGCGATCTGCCCGTCGATCTCGAAGGCGGTCATGTTGCGGCCGATGTCGCCGAGCCCGCCGAGCGGTATCACCCGCAACGTTCCGGGGGCGAGCTTGGGGGGCTGGGTCACGTCGGTCATGGGGTCAGGCTAGTGGATGCGCCGCGTGCCGCGGGTCCTCGGAGGACGCGGGGCCGCGCTTAGGATGGACGCCATGTCCGTCTCCGACACCGTCCGACTTGCCCTGCCCGCCGAGGCCGTCGACGTCGCGCGCATCCAGCGCCGCGCCTGGGCCGAGTCCGGCCTGCTCGCCGCAGCGGGCGGCGGGCTGCCGGCCGACGAGGCGGCCCGCGTCTGGCACGAGGCCATCGTCAAGCCCCCGCTGGCGCACCTCAGGGTGCTGGTCGCCATCGGGGACGACGGCGTCGTCGGCTTCGCCGTCACCGGGCCCAGCGGCGACCCGGACCGCGAGGAGCGCGACGGCACCATCGCGGAGTTCGTCGTCGACCCGCGGCACCGCGGCGCCGGTCACGGGTCGCGGCTCATGAACGCGGCCGTCGACACCCTCCGGCAGGACGGTTATGAGGTGGCCACGATGTGGGTCCGCGCCGCCGACGACGGGCTGCGGGCCTTCCTGGTGGCCTGCGGGTGGGCCGCCGACGGCGCGCACCAGGAGATCGCCACGGCCGACGGCGCCCCCGGCGTCAAGCTCGTCCGCCTCCACACCGACATCCGGGCCGCGTCCTAGCGGAGTTTGCGGGCACGGCGCGGTCGTGACAGGGTAGAGGCTGCTTTTTTTCGAGTGACGATCCTCTCCGAACTGACTGACGCGACATCTGACCCAGGAGCCCCCGTGCCCACACCAGTGACCCCACGCACCGCCGAACGCGACATGAACCCCGAGTCGGGGCCGCCACAGCACGGGAAGGAGGGGCTCAACCTCTGGGTGTTCGTCACCTCGGCCGCGCTCATCGCCGTCGCGCTGGCGGCCGCGCTGCTGGCCCCGCAGGCGTTCAACGGCATCGTGTCCACCATCAACACCGTCGTGGTCAACTCCATCGGCTGGTACTACGTGGCGCTGGTGTCCGGCTTCGTGATCTTCGCGCTCGCCGTCGCCTTCAGCAACCTGGGCACGATCCGCCTCGGCCCTCCGGACGAGGCACCCCAGTACCGCTGGCGGACCTGGTTCGCGATGCTGTTCGCCGCCGGCATGGGCATCGGCCTGGTGTTCTGGGGCGTGGCGGAGCCGCTGTGGCACCTCGCGTCCCCGCCGCCCGGCTTCCGCGAGTCGGGGATCGAGGCCCAGGGGCGCCGTGCGATGGCGCAGACGTTCCTGCACTGGGGCGTGCACGCGTGGGCCGTCTACGTCGTCGTCGGTCTGGCGGTCGCGTACGCCGTGCACCGCCGCGGGCGCCCCGTGTCGATCCGCTGGGCGCTGGAGCCCCTGCTCGGCAAGCGCGTCGACGGTCCGCTGGGCAACGCGATCGACATCGCGGCCGTCGTCGGCACGCTGTTCGGCGTCGCGACCTCCCTCGGCCTGGGTGTCAATCAGATCGCCGCGGGGCTGGAGCACCTCGGCGTCGTCGAGGGCACCACGACGGCCAAGCTCGTCATCATCGCGGTGATCACCGCCTTGTCCACGCTCTCGGTCGTCTCGGGTCTCGACCGGGGCATCGCGTTTCTCTCGCGCGCCAACCTGTGGCTCGCGGCGCTGCTCCTGGTGGCCGTGCTGATCCTCGGCCCGACCCTGTTCGTGCTGCGCGAGCTCGTGTCCAGCTTCGGCGGCTACATCCAGAACTTCGTGTCCATGTCCTTCCAGACCTTCGCCTTCTACGGCGACCGCGGCGAGTCGTGGCTCGGGTCGTGGACGACCTACTACTGGGGCTGGTGGATCGCCTGGTCGCCGTTCGTCGGGGTGTTCATCGCCCGCATCTCCCGCGGTCGCACGGTCCGTGAGTTCGTGGCCGGCGTCCTGCTCGTCCCGACCGCCGTCACCATGCTGTGGTTCTCCGTCATGGGCGGGGCCGCGTTGTACCAGCAGATCTTCGGCGGGGTCGACCACATCGTCGACGGCGGCGTCAGCACCAACACCGCGCTGTTCGAGATGCTCGGCCAGCTCCCCGGCGGTCCCGTCCTGTCCGGCGTGGCCGTGCTGCTGGTACTGGTGTTCTTCGTCACGAGCTCCGACTCCGGATCGTTCGTCGTGGACATGCTCACCCACAACGGCAATCCCAACCCGCCCGTCTGGTCGCGGGTCTTCTGGTCGGTGCTGGAGGGCTCGATCGCGGCCGTGCTCATCTGGTCCAGTTCCGCCGCCCTCGGCGGCGACACCTCGGGCATCGCCGCGCTGCAGGCCCTGACCATCGTGGCCGCGGCCCCCTTCTCGCTCGTCATGATCGGGATGTGCCTGTCCCTGATCAAGGCGCTGCGCCGCGACGTCGCCGCCTGGCAGCGGGCCGAGGAGGCGGTGCTGCGGAGGGAGCTCGCGGCGGAGGCCGCCGAGATCGCCAGCCGCTCGCAGTAGCGGCGGCGGCCCTCAGAGGCCGAGGACCGACTCCATCTCGAGCGTCAGGCCCGCGTGGTCGACGATGTAGCGGATCCCCGCGACGACGCCCGGCATGAACGACGCCCGGTCGAACGAGTCGTGCCGGATCGTGAGCGTCTCGCCCGGCGCCCCCAGGAGCACCTCCTGGTGGGCCACCAGGCCCTGCAGCCGGACGCCGTGGATGTGCACCCCGTCGACCACCGCCCCGCGCGCCCCGTCGTCGTGGACGGTGGCGTCCGGGACGGGCGGCATCTGGGCCGCGGCGCGGGCCGCGCCGATCCGTCGTGCGGTGGTCGCTGACGTGCCCGACGGCGCATCGGCCTTGTTCGGGTGGTGCAGCTCGACGATCTCCACCGAGGGGTAGAACGGCGCAGCGGTGGCCGCGAACCGCATCATGAGCACGGCGCCGATCGAGAAGTTCGAGGCGATGAGGACCCCGGCCTCGGGGTGGGCCGCGCACAGGTTGCGGACCCGGTCCAGCTTCTCGTCGGTGAAGCCGGTGGTGCCGATCACCATGTGGATGCCGCGCTCCAGGCACCACGCGATGTTGTCCATGACGGCGTCGGGGTGCGTGAAGTCGACGACGACCTGCGCGCGCCCGACCTGCTCGCGAGGCTCCCCGAGGTCACACCCGCCGACGATGGTCATGCCGTCGGCGCGCTCGACCGCCCGCACGACCTCGGTGCCCATCTTGCCGCTGGCCCCGAACACACCCACCCTGATCTCGGTCATGTCCGCACTCCCCTCGTCTCGACGTCGCTGTCCATCCAACCATCCCCGGACGCGGCCCGCCAGCGGCGCCCCCGCCAGGACAGACGCCGAGGGGCGGGCCCGTGACGGGCCCGCCCCTCGGCGGTCATTCAGGCTCGATCAGGCCTCGGCGTCGGTCTTCTCCTCGACCACCGGAACGAGCGACAGCTTGCCGCGGTCGTCGATGTCGGAGATCTCGACCTGGAGCTTCTGCCCCACCGACAGGACATCCTCCACGTTCTCGACGCGGGCGCCGCCGGCGAGCGGGCGCAGCTTCGAGATGTGCAGCAGGCCGTCCTTGCCGGGCAGCAGCGAGACGAAGGCCCCGAACGCCGTGAGCTTCACGACGGTCCCGAGGAACCGCTCGCCGCGCTCCGGCATGTGCGGGTTGGCGATCGCGTTGATCGCGGCGACGGCCGCATCCGCGGCCTCCCCCGTCGTGGCGCCCACGTAGATGGTGCCGTCATCTTCGATGGAGATGTTGGCGCCCGTGTCGTCCTGGATCTGGTTGATGATCTTGCCCTTCGGGCCGATGACCTCACCGATCTTGTCCACCGGGATGCGCAGCGAGATGATCCGCGGCGCGTAGGGGCTCATCTCGTCGGGGACGTCGATCGCCTCGCCCATGACGTCGAGCAGGGTGTGCCGGGCGTCGCGGGCCTGCAGCAGGGCCTTCTGCAGCTCGACGGCGGGGATGCCGTTGAGCTTGGTGTCCAGCTGCAGCGCGGTGACGAAGTCACGGGTGCCGGCCACCTTGAAGTCCATGTCGCCGAGCGCGTCCTCGGCGCCCAGGATGTCGGTCAGCGCGATGTACTTCGTCTCGCCGTCGACGTCCTCGCTCATGAGGCCCATCGCGATGCCCGCGACGGGCGCCTTGAGGGGCACACCCGCGTTGAGCAGCGACAACGTGGACGCGCAGACCGAGCCCATCGACGTCGAGCCGTTCGAGCCCAGCGCCTCGGACACCTGGCGGATCGCGTAGGGGAACTCGGAGCGCGTGGGCAGCACGGGGATCAACGCCCGCTCAGCCAGGGCACCGTGGCCGACCTCGCGCCGCTTCGGGGAGCCGACTCGGCCGGTCTCGCCCGTCGAGTACGGCGGGAAGTTGTAGTTGTGCATGTAGCGCTTGGTGTTCTCGGGCGAGAGCGTGTCGATCTTCTGCTCCATGTCGAGCATGTTGAGGGTGCTGACGCCCAGGATCTGGGTCTCGCCGCGCTGGAACAGCGCCGAGCCGTGCACGCGCGGGATGACCGCGACCTCGGCCGCCAGTTCGCGGATCTCGGCGGGGCCGCGGCCGTCGATGCGGACCTGCTCGGTCAGCGTGCGGTGCCGCACGATCTTCTTGGTGAGTGCCTTCAGCGCGGCCGACACCTCATTCAGGCGGCCGTCGAAGCGCTCGGTGAGCTGCTCCGTGACGTCCTGACGGATGGCGTGCGTCGCCTCGTCGCGCTCCTGCTTGCCCTTGATCTGCATGGCCTGGGCCACGCGGTCGGCGGCGAGCTCGGAGACGGCGTCGAAGACGTCGTCCTGGTAGTCGCGGAACACGGGGAAGTCGTAGGTCTCGCGCGGCAGCTTGGCGGCCAGCTCGGACTGCGCGTCGCACAGCGCCTTGATGAACGGCTTGGCCGCCTCGAGGCCCTGACCGACGACCTCTTCGGTCGGCGCGGTCTTGCCGGAGCGGACGAGCTCCCACGTGGCGTCGGTGCCGCCGGCCTCGACCATCATGATCGCGACGTCACCGTCGGCGAGCACGCGGCCCGCGACCACCATCTGGAAGGCGGACTGGGCCACCTGCTCCACGGTCGGGAACGCGACCCACTGGTCGTCGATGAGGGCGACGCGCACGCCACCGATCGGCCCGGAGAACGGGAGGCCCGCGATCTGGGTCGACATCGACGCGGCGTTGATCGCCACGACGTCGTACATGACAGCCGGGTTGAGCGCCAGGATCGTGACGACGACCTGGACCTCGTTGCGCAGGCCCTTGACGAACGCGGGGCGCAGCGGGCGGTCGATCAGGCGGCAGGCGAGGATCGCGCCCTCGCCCGGGCGGCCCTCACGACGGAAGAACGAGCCGGGGATCTTGCCCGCGGCGTACATGCGCTCCTCGACGTCGACCGTCAGCGGGAAGAAGTCGATGGCCTCCCGCGGGGTCTTCTGCGCGGTGGTCGCCGACAGCAGCATGGTGTCGCCGTCCAGGTAGACGGCGGCCGAGCCATCGGCCTGCTGGGCCAGCACGCCGGCCTCGAAGCGAATAGTGTGGGTGCCGTACTTGCCGTTGTCGATAACGGCCTCGGCGAATTCGATGCCTGGTCCTTCCACGGACAGGCTCCTTTCGGGGTGTGTGCCACCCGCGCAGGGCGAATCGTCGCCGGGATTGTCTGCCGGTCTTCGATCGAGGCCCGCGGGGGCGCCCTGAGGCACCCGAAGGCCACTACCGAGGACCAGACGGACGCGTGCGCTGGGCGGCGGGGTGGAAACAACAGTTGTTCAGTTGTCCAGTGCAGTCTAGCCGGTTGGGCCACGATGGTTGAATGCTGAGCGTCACGTCGCCCCGGATCATCGACGCGGCGGCCGCGACGGCGCGCCGCTGGGCCCAGCGCAGCACCGCCCATCCGGAGCCTTCGGCGGCCCGGTTGCTGGCCCGGGTCCTGCGCCATCCGGAGGGCCTGCCCTTCACCCTGGACTTCGTCGACCGCGTGCTGCGACCCGAGGACCCGACGGTGGCCGCCAGGGCGCTCGCCGACCTCGCGCGCCGCCCCGCCCCGTTCCTGCCGCCTGCGCTGCGGCTCGGCCTGGCGGCGGTCCGCACCTCCCCCACCCTGGCCCTGCCGGCCGTGCGCCCCGCGTTCACCGCGCTCGTCGGCGACCTCGTGATCGACGTCGGCCGCCGACTGGGCCCCGCCCTCGAGCGGCTGCAGCGCGATGGCTGTGCCCTCAACATCAACCTACTGGGCGAAGCGGTGCTCGGCGACGAGCACGCCCGCGCCCGCCTGGCCCAGACGGCGGCGCTCCTCGAGCGCCCGGACGTCGACTACGTCTCGCTCAAGGTCTCCGCAGTCCTCGGGCCGCACTCGCCCTGGGCCCACGACGCCACCGTCGCCGAGGCGGTCGCCCGGCTGAGGCCGCTCATGGAGCGCGCCCGCGACCTCGGCAAGTTCGTCAACCTCGACATGGAGGAGTACCGCGACCTGCACCTGACGCTCGACGTCTTCGACCGGCTCGCGATGGCCCCCGACCTCCTCGGGGTCCGGGCCGGGATCGCGGTGCAGACCTACCTGCGGGAGTCGCCCCTGGTGCTGCGCCGGATCGACGACCTGGCCCGCGACCGCGTCGCCGCCGGTGGGGTCCCCCTCAAGGTCCGCCTGGTCAAGGGCGCGAACATGGCCATGGAGCGGGTCCAGGCGGAGCTGCGGGGATGGCCGTCGCCGGTCCTGCCGTCGAAGGCGGCCACGGACGCCAGCTACCTGCGGGCCTTGGACTTCTGCCTCACCCCGGAGCGGGCCTCCCGCCTGAAGGTGGGGGTGGCCAGCCACAACGTCTTCACGCTCGCGGCGGCCTGGGAGCTCGCCACGGCTCGCGGCGTGACCGACCAGATGGACGTCGAGATGCTGGCGGGCATGGGCGTGCCGCTGCGCCGCGTGCTGCAGGAGGAGATCGGCCGGGTGCGGCTGTACGTGCCGGTGGTCCCGCGCCGCGACTTCGACGTCGCCATCGCCTATCTGGTCAGGCGGCTCGAGGAGAACGCCGCCAACGAGAACTTCATGTCGGGCGCCGCCGGGCTCGGCCACGACGCGCAGTTCCTGGCCAGGGAGGAGCAGCGGTTCCGCGCCGCCGCCGCCCTCGCCGACGACCCGGGCCCGCCCGGTTGGGCGGTCCAGCACCGCGCGCCGGCGCCGGTCGGGTTCGGCAACGCCAGCGACACCGACCCGGCGCTGCCGTCGAATCAGGAGTGGGCCCGGACCATCCACCGGCGCCTGCCCGCGCCGCTGCTCGGCGCCGACGCGGTGCGCCGCGCGACGCTGGCGGACCGCGCCGAACTCGACCGCGCCCTCGACGAAGGGCGCGCGGCGGGTGCTCGATGGCGGGCGACGCCACCGGCTGAGCGGGCGGCGGTCCTCCGGCGCCTCGCCGGGCAGCTGGAGGCGGCGCGCACCGACCTGGTGACGGTGGCCGCGGACGAGGTCGGCAAGCTCATCGACCAGGCCGACGTCGAGGTGTCCGAGGCGGTGGACTTCGCCCGCTACTACGCCGAACGGGCCCTCGACCGCGTCGACGGCGCGCGCCACGTCCCGCCGGCACTCACCGTCGTCGCACCCCCGTGGAACTTCCCGATCGCCATCCCCCTGGGCGGCGTCGCGGCGGCCCTCGCCGCCGGATCGGCCGTCGTGCTCAAGCCGGCTCCCCCGGCCCGACGCACCGCCGCGCTCCTGGCCGAGGCGGGTGTCCGGGCGGGCATCCCGGACGCGGTGCTGCAGTTCGTCGTCGTCGACGACGGCCCCCTCGGCCAGGCGCTCATCACCGACGACCGGGTGGATCAGGTCGTCCTCACAGGCGCCGCGGAGACGGCCGCCCTGTTCCGCTCCTGGCGCCCCGGGCTCCCCCTCCTCGCGGAGACCTCCGGCAAGAACGCGATCGTGATCACGCCGTCGGCCGACCTCGATCTGGCCGTCGCCGACCTCGTCACCTCGGCCTTCGGCCACGCGGGGCAGAAGTGCTCGGCCGCGTCGCTCGGGATCCTCGTCGGCTCCGTCGCCAGGTCGCGCCGCTTCCGCGAGCAACTCGTGGACGCCGTCACGTCGCTGCGCGTCGCCTGGCCGACGGACCCGGCGGCGCAGATGGGCCCCCTCACCGAGCCGCCGGGCGAGAAGCTGCGGCGGGGCCTGACCCGCCTCGAGCCCGGGCAGACGTGGTGGGTGGCGCCGCGCCGGGTCGACGAGCGGCTCTGGAGCCCCGGCGTGCGCTGGGGCGTGGCGCCGGGCAGCGAGTTCCACCAGGTCGAGTACTTCGGTCCCGTGCTGGGGCTGATGACCGCGTCGTCGCTCGATGAGGCGATCGACCTGCAGAACGGCACCCCGTTCGGCCTGACCGCCGGCCTGCACAGCCTCGATGCGGTGGAGATCCGGCGCTGGGTCGAGCGCGTCGAGGCCGGCAACTGCTACGTCAACCGCGGGATCACCGGCGCGATCGTCCGGCGACAGCCGTTCGGCGGCTGGAAGCGCTCATCCGTCGGACCCGGCGCCAAGGCCGGCGGGCCGCACTACGTCGCCAGCCTCGGCTCGTGGGAGCCCGACGGCTGGCCCACGGCGACGAGCGCGGAGGTCACCACCGAGTCGCTGGCTCGGCTTGTCACGGCGGGCGGCGCGGTTCCGGGACTGGATCCCGTGCTGGTGCGGGCCGCGGCAGCGTCCGACGAGCGGGCGGCCCGCACCATCGTCGGCGCGCTGCACGACCCGTCGGCGCTCGCCGCGGAGCAGAACGTCCTGCGCTACCGGCCGACGGAGGTCACGGTCCGGGTGGAGGCCCGGGACCCGTGGCCCGTGCTGCGGGAGGCGTCCGCGGCGCTGGCGGCAGGGGCCAGGGTCCGGTTCTCGTTCGAGGAGGAGCCGCATCAGGCCCTGCGCGACGCCCTCGCCGGCGCCGGGTTCGACGTCGTGGTCGAGTCGTCCGCGGGGTTCGATCGCGTGGCCCACGGCCGCGTCCGCCATCTCGGGAGCCGGGACCTCCAGGTCGCCGTCGACGGCTCGATCGACGTGACGGTGTACCCCGGTCCTCCGCTGCCCGGCGAGCGGGCACTCCTTCCCTATGTGCGGGAGCAGGCGGTCTCGGTCACCCGCCACCGCTACGGGCATCCACGGCCCTCGCCGCTCGGCTGACCCGAGAAACGACTCAGGGCACCCCGCGAGGGGTGCCCTGAGGATGAGGTGGGAGACGAGGTCAGCGACGCAGGCCGAGGCGCGCGATCAGCGACCGGTAGTGCTCGATGTCGTTCTTGGCGACGTAGTTGAGCAGGCGGCGGCGCTGGCCGACCATGAGCATCAGGCCACGGCGGCTGTGGTGGTCACCCTTGTGTTCCTTGAGGTGCTCGGTGAGGTGAGCGATCCGCTTGGTCAGCAGGGCGATCTGCACATCCGGCGACCCGGTGTCACCCGGCGTGGTCGCGTACTCGTCGATGATCTTCTTCTTCTCGTCGGCGTCCATATAGGGCTCCTTCCGGTTCGCTGCACGGCGCCCCTGTCGCGGATGCTGTCGGGGCTCTGACGGGGCCGTGGCCGATCTAACGGCAACCTGAGAACCCTAGCACCGCCCCCGGCGCGGGCCCAAAACGTGCATCGCCGCGGCCCCGAGGGGCGACGCGCTAGGGTAGGGACATCGACGGCAGTGTGAGCTAAGGAGAACCATGGGCATCATCGTCCGTCCCGCCACCGACTCGGACCTCGACGCCTTGCGCGCGAACGAGCCGCGGCCGGAGCTCGGCCTCGTCGACAAGCACTTTGCGGCCCAGCAGGCCGGAACGCTCCTCTACGTGGTCGCCGTCGAGGACGACACGCCCATCGGCACCGCCGTGCTTGACCTGGATGCGGACTCGATGACGCCGGAGCTGCGCAACATGTTCGTGTACCCGGCCGCCCGCCGCAAGGGAGCCGGCCGCGCCCTCTCCCGCTACCTCGAGGACGAGGCACGCAAGCGGGGCTTCGCCGCGGTCTACCTCGCGGTGGACCCGAACAACGAGAAGGCCGTGCCGCTGTACGTGTCGCTGGAGTACCACCCCACGGGCGAGCACCTGTTCGTCGACGAGCCGGAGGTCGAGCAGGTCGACGACGAGACGCAGGCCAGCGAGCACTACGCGATCTACAAGAAGTCGCTCACCGTCCGCTGAGGCCGAGTTCGATCTTCGCCCCCGCGACGTCGGCGTGCATCTGCGTGATGAGCGCGTCGATGCCGTCGAACCGGACCTGTCCGCGCAGCCGCGCCACGAAGTCGACGGCGACCTCGACCCCGTAGAGCTCGAGATCCGTGCGGTCGAGGACGTAGCTCTCCACGCGGCGCTCATGGCCGTCGAAGGTCGGGTTGGTGCCCACGGAGATGGCGGCGGGCAGCGGGGCGGCGCCCGGCTCGTCGAGCCGCGTGAGCCAGCCGGCGTACACGCCGTCCGCGGGGACCGCCATGTCCGGCGGCACCGTGAGATTCGCCGTCGGGAACCCGAGGTCGCGCCCGCGCTGGTCTCCGACGACCACGACGCCACGGAAGCGGAACGGCCGCATGAGGTGCTTGGCCGCCTCGGCGACGTCACCGTCGGCGAGCAGGTCGCGCACGCAGGTGGAGCACGACACCGTGTGATCGATCGTCTCCAGCGGCAGCGGTACCACCTCGAAGCGACCCTCACCCAGCGCCGCGAGCGTGTCGACGTCGCCGGACGCCCGGCGACCGAACCGGAAGTTGGCGCCCACGACCACCCGCACCGGGTGCAGTGGCAGCAGGAACCGCTCGACGAATTCCTCGGGCGACAGCCGGGCGACGTCGTCGTTGAACCGGATGACGCGGACCTCGTGGGCCCCGGCCTCCTTGAGCAGCTCGATCCGCGTCCTCAGGTCCGTCAGGAGCTTCGGCGCCGACGCCGGGCGCAGGACGGTCACCGGGTGGGGCCAGAAGGTCAGCACGATGAGCGGATGGTCGACGTCGCGCGTGGCCTCCTGCAGGACGCGCCGGTGTCCACGGTGGACCCCGTCGAAGTTGCCGATGACGACGACCGAACTAGTCACGGCACCCAAATCTGTCATGGCCCGACCAGCACCGCAACCGGCGCCGATCCCCCCGCCGCCGGCGCGTAGAGCGCGAGCAGCTCGCCGTCGGGCGACAGGACACCCGTGGGGGCACCCGGGACCTCGCGGGCGAGCGGACGCCCGTAGCCGACGTCGCGGGCCTCCTCCTGCGTCAGCTCGACGACGGGGAAGCTGAGCCTGGCGGCGTCGGCCATCGCCATGAGTGGCGGTGCCTCGTCGCCGAGGACGACGGCGTCGGCGATGCCGTAGCCGCCGATACGGGTGCGGCGCAGCGCGGTCAGGTGGCCCCCGACCCCCAGCGCCGCTCCGAGGTCCCGGGCGAGCGCCCGCACGTAGGTGCCGGAGGAGCATTCGACCTCCAGGTCGACGTCCAGGCAGCGGCCGGCGGGGCGGAGATCCGTAATCTCCAGCCGCGACACCGTGACGGGGCGGGCCGCGAGCGCGACCTCCTCCCCCGCCCGGACGCGCGCGTAGGCGCGCCTGCCGTCGACCTTGATGGCCGAGACGGCGCTGGGCACCTGCAGGATGTCCCCGCGCAAAGGGGCCGCCGCGGCCTCGAGGTCGTCGCGCTCAAGCCGCGACGCGTCAGCCACCGCGACGACGTCGCCGTCCGCGTCATCCGTCGACGACGACTCCCCCAGCCGCACGGTGGCGGTGTACGCCTTGTCGTGCAGCGCGAGGTGGCCGAGGAGCCGCGTTGCGCGGTTCACGCCGAGGATCAGCACCCCGGTGGCCATCGGGTCCAGGGTGCCGGCGTGGCCGATCTTCCTGGTGCCCAGGAGCCGCCGGAGACGGCCGACCACCTGGTGGGAGGTGACCCCCGACGGCTTGTCGACGATCACCACCCCCGAGGCGGAGGTCACCGGTCGTCGACCTGGTCGGCCTCGTCGTCGTCCTCCCGCGGCTTGCGGTACGGGTCCGGCTCCCCGGCGTACTCCTTGCCGAGCGCCGCCGCGGCTGCGGCGGCGTCGGTGGCCTGCACCTGGGCGAGGAGGTCCTCGATGTGCCGCGCCACTTCGGGCGTGGCGTCGAGGACGAAGGTCAGCGTCGGGGTGAACTTCATCCCGAGCTGCTGCCCCACCGTCGAGCGGAGCATCCCCGTTGCCGACTCGAGGGCCGCGGCCGTGCCGGCGCGCGCCTCGTCGTCCCCGAGCACCGTGTAGAAGGCGGTGGCCTCCCGGTTGTCACCGGTCAGCCGCACCTCCGTGATGGTGACGAACCCGAGGCGGGGGTCCTTGACCCGCCGCTCGATGGTCGAGGCCAGGATGACCTTGATCTGGTCCGCCAGCTTGGCGTTTCTCGGTCCGGGCATGGGTCAGCTCCGCTCCTTCTCCACCATCTCGAACGTCTCGACGACGTCACCGATCCGGATGTCGTTGTAGTTGGCCAGGGTCATGCCGCACTCGAAGCCCTCGCGGACCTCCGTGGCGTCGTCCTTCTCACGACGCAGCGACGCGATGGACGTCGTGGCGATGACCACGCCGTCGCGCAGAAGCCGCGCGCTGGCGTTGCGGCGGATCGAGCCGCTGGTGACCATACATCCGGCGATGTTGCCGAACTTCGAGGAGCGGAAGATCTCGCGGATCTCGGCCTGGCCCCGGACCTCTTCGGCGAAGATCGGCTTGAGCATGCCCTTGAGCGCCGCCTCGATCTCGTCGATGGCCTGGTAGATGACCGAGTAGAAGCGGATGTCCACGTTCTCCCGGTCCGCCATCTGGGTGGCGTGCGGCGTGGGCCGCACGTTGAACCCGATGATGACGGCCTTGGACGCCGCGGCCAGCGACACGTTGGTCTCGGTGATGGCACCGACACCGCGGTCGATGACGCGCAGCGACACCTCGTCGCCGACCTCGATCTTGCTGAGGGCGTCCTCCAGAGCCTCGACCGAACCCGCGCCGTCGCCCTTGAGGATGAGCAGGAGCTCCTGCGTCTCGCCCTTCTCCAGCTGCTCGAACAGCTGGTCGAGGGTCTTGCGGCGGCTGGTCTTGGCCTGCTGGGCGGCACGCATACGCGCCTCCCGCTTGTCGGCGATCTGCCGGGCCATCCGGTCGTCCTCGACGACCAGGACGTTGTCGCCCGCGCCGGGAACCGACGTCAGGCCGAGCACCTGGACCGGCATCGAGGGCAGCGCCTCGTCGACGGTCTCGCCCTGGTCGTTGATCAGCGCGCGGACACGGCCGTGCGCGGAGCCCGCCACGATCGAGTCGCCGATGCGCAGCGTGCCGCGGTGGACGAGCACGGTCGCGACCGGGCCGCGACCCTTGTCGAGGTGCGCCTCGATGGCCACACCCTGGGCGGGCATGTCCGGGTTGGCGCGCAGGTCGAGGGCGGCGTCCGCCGTGAGCACGATGGCCTCGAGCAGCTCGTCCAGGCCCTGCCGGGTGATGGCGGACACGTCGACGAACTGCGTGTCGCCGCCGTACTCCTCCGGCACCAGGCCGAACTCGGACAGCTGCCCGCGGACCCGGGTGGGATCCGCCGCGTCCTTGTCGATCTTGTTGACCGCGACGACGACGGGAACGTCGGCCGCCTTGGCGTGGTTGAGCGCCTCGATCGTCTGGGGCATGACACCGTCATCGGCAGCCACCACGAGCACGGCGATGTCCGTGGACTTCGCGCCGCGGGCTCGCATGGCCGTGAAGGCCTCGTGACCGGGGGTGTCGATGAAGGTGATCGACCGGTCCTGGCCGTCCACCTCGGTGGCGACCTGGTAGGCGCCGATGGCCTGCGTGATGCCGCCGGCCTCCTTCGCCACGAGGTTGGTGTGCCGCAGGGCGTCGAGCAGCTTCGTCTTGCCGTGGTCGACGTGACCCATGACGGTCACGACCGGGGGCCGCGCCTCCAGGTCGTCCTCGTCGCCGATGTCCTCGCCGAACTCCAGGTCGAAGCTCTCGAGCAGCTCGCGATCCTCGTCCTCCGGGGAGACGACCTCGATGTTGTAGTCGAGTTCCGCTCCGAGCACCTCGAGGGTCTCGTCGGCGACGGACTGCGTGGCCGTGACCATCTCACCGAGATGGAACAGCACCTGCACCAGCGACGCGGGCTCCACGCCGATCTTCTCGGCGAGGTCGGTCAGGGACGCGCCGCGACGGAGCCGGACGGTCTGGCCGTCGCCCTTGCGGACGCGCACGCCGCCGATCGCCGGCGCCTCCATCTGGTCGAACTCTTGCCTGCGCTGCTTCTTGGACTTGCGACCACGCTTACCGGCCGCGCCGCCGCGCCCGAAGGCGCCCTGCGTGCCACCGGAGCGACCGCGACCGCCACCGCGACCTCCGCCGCCGGCCGGCGCCATGCCGCCGCCGAATCCGGGACCACCGGCGCCGCCGGCGCCGCCCGGACCGCCGGGACGACCGCCGCCGGGACGACCACGGCCGGGACCGCCCGGGCCGCCGGGACGGCCACCGCGGGCGGGGGTACCGATCTGCGGGTTCGCCGTCTTGGGCATCATCGCGGGGTTGGGGCGAGGCATGCCGGGCACGCCGCCGGAGCCTCCGGGACGCGGGAGGCGGTCGCCACCGGCGCCGGGCGCTCCAGGACGGGCGCCGGGCGCACCCGGACGCGCACCGTCGGGCCGACGGCGCTGCTGGGTGCCCATGCCCTGCGAGGGCGCGAAGGGGTTGTTACCGGGGCGGGGCGCTCCGGGCTTGCGGGGCGCACCGCCGGGAGCGGGTGCGGCCGGACGCGGGCCTGGCGTGCCGGGACGCGGCGCTCATCATCCCGGCGATCATGGTCAACCCGTTCGGCGTGTTCCTGGCACGGCAGTTCATCGCGTCGGTGCCCGTCGAACTGGAGGAGGCCGCGATGATCGACGGCGCCTCCCGCTGGCGGATCTACT
>NZ_MBQD01000024.1 GCF_001693815.1 Tessaracoccus lapidicaptus
GGTCATCGTGGCGATGTCCTTTCGAGAGAGCTTTGCAAGGGTGAACTCGAAGGATCCCACGGTGACCGCGCTGACGTCCCTGACGGTCACGGCCACCGAGGGCTACACCACTATGAGGGACTTAACTCTGGTCCAATCGTCGCGGGAAGAAGGACATGGACCACATCGGTTCCGCACACACCCCGGAGGATCTCGAGGTCCTGAAGACCATCGCTCAGCAGCGGATGACGGCTGGTCAGGATGAGTTGGATCTTGGCGATGGGAGGCCGCGTGGGCGGGCGTTGACGATCCAAGCGTCACGGTCGGAGCATCTGTGGGAGGCGTTGGCAGGGGGCTACCGTGCCGTCGGTTTGGAGGGCACGTGTGCTGGGGATGAGGTGTTCAAGCAGCTGGTCCTGGCCCGGCTTGTCGAGCCGACGAGCAAGCTGGACTCGATCCGGGTCCTCGACGAGATCGGCATCACGCCTCCGTCGTATCCGACGATCAAACGCCGACTCCCGGCATATGCGGCTGGTGAGTGGCGGCGCCGGATCGCCGGAGGGTTCGCCCAGCACGCCGGTCTGGGGCCGGCGACCCTGGTCTTGTATGACGTGACGACGCTGTATTTCGAGACCGATGAGGGTGACGGGTTCCGCGAGTCCGGGTTCTCGAAGGAACGACGCCTCGAACCACAGATCACCGTCGGCCTGCTCGCTGACGCCACGGGATTCCCGTTGATGGTCAACGCGTTCGAGGGGAACAGGGCCGAAACCCGCACGATGATCCCGGTGCTGACGCAGTTTATGGCCGCGCACCGGCTCCCCGAGGTGACCGTGGTCGCGGATGCCGGGATGCTGTCCGACAGTAACTTGAAGGCGTTGGCGGGGGCGGGGTTGCGGTTCATCGTCGGGCAGCGGATCCCGCAGGTGTTCTACCAGCTCGAGCAATGGCAGAAGACCCACCCCGGCGAACAACCCACGGACGGGATGGTCCTGACCCAACCGTGGGCCCGCGGACCGTTGGAGGCGCAGCAGGCGGAGACGATCTACTACCAGTACCGCGCCGATCGGGCCCGGCGGAGCCTGCGCGGGATCGATGAGCAGGTCCGCAAGGCCGCCGACGCGGTCGCCGGCCGCACCGCGGTCAAACGCAACCGGTTCGTCCGCCTCGACGGCGGCAAGAAGAGCATCAACCTCGAGTTGGAGGCCAAGGCCCGCACGCTGGCAGGGTGGAAGGGCTACATCACGAACCTGCCCGACCCGACCGCGGAGATGGTGATCGGCGCCTATCACCAGCTCTGGCAGGTCGAGAAGTCGTTCCGGATGTCCAAGTCGGACCTGCGCGCCAGGCCGATCTACCACCACAAACGCGACTCGATCGAGGCGCACCTGACCATCGTGTTCGCCGCCCTGGCCGTCGCCCGATGGCTCGAGACATCGACCGGCGTGAGCATCAAACAGCTCGTGAAGACGCTGCGGCGCTACCGGACCATCGACATCCAGGCAGGCGACCAGACCGTCACCGCCGAAGACCCCCTACCCGACAACGTCACCCAACTCTTGGATCGGATCCACCAGCGCCGATAGCCGCTCAATGGCCCCGAACGATGGGCACTAAATGAGCCAAGTCAGGTTGGATGGCCACCGATCCGACACCTCCGGATCCGCCGTGTACCAATACCCGCTGTCCGGGCTGCAGGTGTCCGATCTCGACCAGCGCCTGCCAGGCGGTCAGCGCCACCACCGGCAGTGACGCCGCCCGCACCAGTGCTGGCCTACTTCGACCGGCCCGGCACCTCGAACGGTCCCACCGAGGCCCTCAAATGCCGACATCGGCATTTGAGGGCTTATGCCGACGTGTGGATTATGCCGACCGTGACCACGTTTACCCTTGTCAGAGACGATCGTCTCCTGGTGGTGTCGGCATAGTCAGAGGGCTTCGAGCCAGGTGAGGATCTCGGGGGGCGGGGTGAATGTGCCTGGGGTGACTCCTGGGGGTCTGGTCTTGTCGAGGGCTGCCTTCTTTGTCTCCATGTCGGCGTGGAGGTAGATGTCGGTGGTGGAGGTCTGCTCGTGGCCTAGCCAGAGCGCGATGACTGTGATGTCGACTCCGGCGTGGAGGAGGTTCATGGCGGTCGTGTGCCGGAGGGTGTGCATGGTGACGTGTTTGCTGTCCACTGAGGGGCAGGTCTTCGCGGCGGTGCGGACATGGGTCGCGAGGCGGTGCTCGATGGCGTCGCGGGAGAGGGCGTTTCCGTGGGGTCCGGGGAAGAACGCGTTGCCTGGCAGGCGGTTGCGTTCCTGACCTGATGGCACTTGGAGGGGGTTCCGGCACGGTGCGCATCCTTCCAACAGGGGCCTCACGACCCCACAGATCGTTTGTCACCTACTCGTGCAGCAGCCCCGGTTGCGGCAGCCAGTTGCGCATCGGTGAGACAAACGCCGAACATCACTCCGCCTCGAAGATAGTAACCTCGACGCCTGACTCTAGCTCAGAATGGAGGTACACAGTGAACTCCTCATCGCCCAACCGGCATGCGGCCTCTTCGCCCTCCGCGCGACATCTATCAGAAAGCCGGGACATGAGTTCCTCCCAGGAGATCTGCAACTCGAGAGTGGTGCTGAGTCGATCCCCGGACTCACAATCCGGCGTACTCAGGTATCCCACTTGCCCAGGGGATGTCTGCAACAGCTCCACGATCGCGGCGTTCATCCGCGAACGACCCGCGGGAGAACATGTTGGGTCTTGAATACATCCCGTGAGAGCAACTCCCCCGAAAACGACTACCAGCCAGACTACGAGGCTCTTCCGCATGCCTAGACGCACGTGAACTTCCCTTCATTAAATAGTCGTTCCGCCGTCTTCCTGAGGCTCAGCATGTACGAGTACACTCCGGAAATGGCGACCCTGCGGTTCCCATACTTGTTCTTCATCCAGGTGAGCGTGAAGGCATTTTTTGCCCTGTCTCTGCGACTGTCTGCCCTAGTCTCAGCGAAATTGAGTAGCCCGGATTCATGCGCCGCCGCGATACTCCTGGCATGATCGAGCCCCATCACCAGAGAAAGCCCCGCGACCCACAAGAAGTGCCTAATTGCGTTTTTTGCTTCAGAATTCTTGTACTTCTTTGTGAGGTTGAGAGCATGAACAGTAACGAGCGCAACCATAGAACATCCAAGCTTTCCAGCTGCCCGACAAGCCAAGACGGGTCTGTCAAGTTTTCGGTGTATCTCATGGTTGTTTGACTCTCAGTATCGGCGGCCGGCGGAGAGCCGTCCGTCGAAGGTGATCTCGAACGCGTTGAGGGCGCCGTTCCAGCGCTGTGTCCAACCTACTCGTCCCTTGCCTGTGGGGTCCAGCGCCATCACAGCGAGGTAGACGCACTTGAGCGCGGCCTGCTCGTTGGGGAAGTGCCCACGGGCCTTGACGGCTTTGCGGATCCTGGCGTTGACCGACTCGATCGCGTTGGTGGTGCACACGATCCGGCGGATCTCCTTGTCGAACTGCAGGAACGGGACGAACTCCGGCCACGCGTTCTCCCACAAGCGCACGATCGCCGGGTACCTACTACCCCACTGCTCGGTGAACTCCAGGAACCGGTCCTCGGCCGCGGCGACGGTGTCGGCGGTGTAGATCGGCCGTAGCGCGCGGGCCAGCTTGTCCCAGTCCTGCCTTGCCGCGTAGCGGAACGACCCGCGGATCAGGTGGACCACGCAGGTCTGCACGATCGTTTGCGGCCACACGTTACCCACCGATTCGGGCAAACCTTTCAGGCCGTCGCACACCAGCATCAACACGTCGGCGACGCCGCGGTTCTTGATCTCGGTCAGCACCTGTTGCCAGTACTTCGCGCCCTCGCCGCCGTCCCCGGCCCACAAGCCCAGGATGTCGCGGTTCCCCTCGACGGTGACCGCCAACGCGACGTAGATCGGCCGGTTCGCGACCTGCCCATCACGGACCTTCACATGGATCGCGTCGATGAACACCACCGGATACACCGGGTCCAGTGGCCGGTTCTACCACTCGCCCATCGAGTCCAGGACCTTGTCGGTGATCGTCGAGATCGTGGTCTTCGACACCTCAGAGCCATACACATCGGCCAGATGCGCCGCGATGTCACCGTGTGTCAGCCCGCGAGCCGACAGCGACAACACCACGTCCTCGATCGCCCCGAGCCGCCGTTGCCGCTTCGCCACCACCACCGGCTCAAACGACCCGGCCCGATCCCTCGGCACAGCGATCTCGACCGGGCCGGCCTTCGTCAGCACAGTCTTCGACCGGGTGCCGTTGCGGGCGTTGTCGCTGCCCTCGACCCGCTCGTGCTTGTCATAGCCCAGATGCGCGGTCATCTCGCCCTCCAGGGCCGACTCCAGGACCAGCTTCGTCAGCTGCGCTAACAGCCCGCCCTCGCCCTCCACGGACAGCCCCAGCCGCTGCGCGTCGCCCACGAGCTGCGCCACCAAATCCTTGTCCACCAGCTGGGGCGTTCCCGTCGCCGTCACCTCGTCACCCTCCATCACGACCGCCTCAGCGACCGGCTCAACCTGCATCCTCATCGGGTACCTCCTACATCGGAGTTACACCGGAAAACGTACAGTCCCTCGGCGTCAGGCGTTCCGGTCGACATCCTCATCGAAGAGGTGCCGGCGCCGCGCCGCCCCATCCGCGTGGCGGGTGTGGGCTGCGCGTCGGGGCCAGGGTTGGTGTTTCTCGTCGCAGGCTCGGCGTTGGTCGCGGGTGCGGTCTAGGTAGCCGGGCAGTGTGTAGCGGTGCCATTCCTCGAGCGCCATGGGGCTGGTGGCTTCCCCGGCCTGGTAGCGCATCGCGGCGAGGGTGGACAGTTCGCGGACCAAACCTGGGTGTTCGGGCCAGCAGGCCGGGGTGTGGTCTGCGGAGTACCAGGCGTGTTGGGTGTTGAGAAGCCCATGTCAGGAACCGAAACGCGAGAGTGTGTCTATCGGGCTTATCCGTCCGGCCGGCAGTCATGTCACCGCTGCGGACCATCTCGGCATCGTGGCGATGGATCGCAATGGGGGCATGGTGAGTACTGCGAAGATGTGCGCAGTTGCCCGCATGGTCGACATCGCCGTGGGTCAGGACGATGAGGCGGAGATCGTCAGGCCCGCAACCTGCTGCAGCACCCACGCTACGCCTCACGCCCTTGCTCGGCGCCACTGCGGCATGCGCCGAGGTACCTCTAGGCTTTCCGCGTGACCGGTTCATTCAGCGTCCGCGAGCTACGGTCCGACGATCGGTCCCTGCTCCTGGCTGCGACATTGGGAAACCTGAATTGGCAGGAGGCACGGTTCACCGAGCAGGAGATTCTCGAACGGAGCGAATTCCGCCACTACCTCGACGTGCGGTTCGACCGAGGGGACTTTGGTTGGGTTGCCGAGGACGACGGGGTTGCGGTGGGGGCGGCATGGGCCCTATTCCTGCCGCACGACGATGCCGGCTACGGATTCGTCGACGAGCGGACTCCAGAAGTGTCTGTGTGGGTGAGCGCAGGTCACCGTCGAATGGGCATCGGCAGAGCTCTGCTACAACGCCTTCGAGCAACAGCCTCGTCTCGGCAGATCGCCACGCTCAGCCTGTCGGTCGAGCCCGACAACCACGCCCGGAACTTGTACCTCTCGGAGGGCTACATCCCGGTGGCAGGGCGCGAAGACGATGGCGTCATGGTGAAACATTCACACACGTGTGAAGCTCACATCTAGCGGGGAGCTCGGAGGTCGGCGGTCTCCCTTCGGCCCCGGGCTCTAGCCTGGCCCCGTGACCCGTTTCAGCTCACTGCCCATCCGTGAAGTGATCGGCGACACCATCGCGGACGGCTCCGTCTGGCCCTTCAGCATGGGCCCGGTCAGCCAGCTGCTGCGCGACGGGCTCGAGCTGTCCGAGCTGACGGTGCTGGTGGGGGAGAACGGGGTCGGGAAGTCGACCATCATCGAGGCGATCGCCATCGCCTATGGGCTGAGTCCCGAGGGCGGCAGCACGCACGTCCGGCCGTCCCTGCGCCCCACCGAGTCGCCGCTGCACGAGAGGATTCGGCTGGTTCGCGGCCTGGCCCACTCCCGCTGGGGTTACTTCCTCCGCGCCGAGACCATGCACGGCCTGTTGACCTTCCTCGAGCAGAACCCGGGGGCAGACGGCCCCTACCACGAACGCTCACACGGCCAGGCCTTCACCGAGCTTCTCAGCACCAAGCTGGTGCATCTGTCGCGCCGGGGTGGCCTCCTGGTGCTCGACGAGCCCGAGGCCGGACTCTCGTTCCTCACCCAGGTCAAGGTGGCCAACCTGTTGGCGGAGCTACGCGACGTCGGCATCCAGGTGCTCATGGCGACCCACTCCCCCATCCTCACCGCGATCCCCGGGGCCCGCATCGTCGAGTTGGACGAGGACGGGTTCCGCACCCGGGAGTGGAAGAACCTGATGTCGGTGGCGCTGTACCGGCGATTCCTCGCCGATCCCGGGTACTTCGGCTTGGACTGACCAGCCGGTGACCGCGCCGAGCCCTGATGCCGTCGATCGGGGAGGATGAACCCATGGAAGCCCTGCACGCCGGCGCCACCCCCCGCAGCTGGCGGCGGGTGGCGCTGGCGATGATGGCCGCAGGGTGGGGCGCCAACCAGTTCGCTCCGATGCTGCTGGCCTACCGCGACGAGCGGGGATTGTCGGAGCAACTCGTGACCGGGATGTTCGCCGCGTACGTCGGCGGGCTCGTGCCCGCCATGCTCGCGGCGGCGTGGGTGTCGCAGCACACGGGCAAACGGCCGTGGGTGCGGATCTCGTCGGTGCTGATGCTCGCGGGCAGCGTCCTGCTCCTGTCGGGTGCCGACTCCCCTGGGCTGTTGTTCGCGGGTCGCATCGCGTCAGGGATCGGGGTCGGCCTGGTCATGGCCCCCGGCACGGCGTGGGTGAAGGAGTTGTCCGCCGGCCTGCCTGTGGGCACGGGTGCCCGCCGGTCCACGGTGGCGCTGACGGCCGGTTTCGCGATCGGCCCCATGGTCGCCGGCGTCCTTGCGCAGTGGTTCCCGGCACCACTGCAGCTCACCTACGTGGTCCACCTGGTCGCCCAGGCGGTCGCCGCTGCCTGGGTCTGGAACGCGCCGGAGCTCGACACGTCCGAGCAGCCCACGCCGACGGTCGCGACCGCCGCGGCGCACGTGATGCAGGGCTGGTTCTGGAAGCTGATCGTGCCGTCGGCGCCCTGGGTGTTCGGCGCGGCGACGCTCGCGTTCGCCGTCATCCCCGCACTCGTGGGCCCCGTGCCGGGCCTACCCAGGATCGCCGCCGCGGGCCTTGCCGCGGGTCTGACGCTCGGCACCAGCGTGATGGTTCAGCCGTCGGTCCGGCGCTACGCCCACCACGATCCCGGCCGGACGCCACCGCTGGGCATGGCCGTGCTCAGCGTCGGCATGCTGATCGCGACCGCGGCCGCGCTGTCCCCGCATCCGCTCTGGCTGGCGCCCGCGGCCGTGGTGCTGGGGGCGGCGCACGGCCTGCTCATGGTGGGCAGCATCACGATCGTCGAGCACCACACGCCGCCGCACCTGATGGCCCCGACGACGGCCGTCGTCTACAGCCTGACCTACATCGGCTTCCTCGCGCCCTACGTGGTCAGCTCAGCGTCGCTGTTCATCCCCACCTGGATGTTCCTCGCCGCGGGCGCCGGCGTCGCGGTCCTCACCCTGGCCTGGCTCTGGTTCGAACGGCGGGACGCCTGAAGAGTCGCCGCCCGGCCTGGCCCCCACATGGATCGCCGAGATGGTCTCGCGCCAGACCCGGTGACCAGCCCCTGACTCTGGCACAGTGGCGTCCATGGCCCTCCCCCAGATGCCACCCCCGCGGCTCATCGCGCTGCGCAGCGTGGCCACCCTTGTGATCAGCCTGCTCATCGCCCAGGCCGGGTGGGCCGCCGCGTTCCTGGGCGGCGACACCGGCTACCGCCGACACCACGAGGTGATGGCCGGGATCACGCTGGCCGTGTGCGTCGCCGCCGCCGTCGTCTACGTCGCGCTGCGTCGCACGGCGGGGCCGGTGAACGTCGGCCTCGCCGTCGCGGTGGCCGTCGCGGCCAGCGTCCAGTACGGCCTGGGTGTGGCCGGCTCGACCTCCCTCCACATCTTCCTGGGCGTGCTGCTGGTCGGGCTGGGGACCGCGCTCACCTCGTGGACCTACCGGCACCGGCCGCCCGAGCCCGCCACGACCTGACGGGGCTCACACCGCGGCGTCGCCGTGAACGGGAAGGCTCAGGCTCGCCCCGAGCCCGCCGAGCTCGGACTCCCCCAGCGTGACGTCGCCGCCGTGGTCGCGCGCGATCTCCCGCGCGATCGCCAGCCCCAACCCGGTCCCGCCGGCGCCCCGCTCCCGCGCCTCGTCGAGCCGGACGAACCGCTCGAACACCCGTTCACGCTCGCCCTCCGGCACGCCCGGCCCATCGTCCTCGACGACGACAGCGCCCGCCGCGACCGTCACCCGCACCGCGCCGCTCGCATGCCGGACGGCGTTCTCGACCAGGTTGCGCACGACCCTGCCCAGCGCCGCCGCGTCGCCCCACGCCATCCCCGCGCCCCGCAGGCCGACCGGAACCTCCGACGGCACCGCGGCGACCACCTCCGCCGCGACCGCCGCCAGGTCGACCGGGCGCCGCGCCGACGGAGCGGCGCCGACCCGCGCCAACAGCAGCAGGTCGTCGACCAGGGCCTGCATCCGGAGCACCTCGGGCTGCAGCTCCGCTGACAGGTCGGCGGCCGACACCGCCTCCGGGTGGGCCGCCGCCACCTCGACGCTGGCCCGCAACGACGACAGCGGGGACCGCAGCTCGTGCGCGGCGTCCTCGACGAACCCGCGCTGCCGCACGGCCGCGCGGTCCAGCCGGTCCAACATCTCGTTGAGGGTCCGCGCCAGGGCGCCCAGCTCGTCGTCGGCCGACGGCACGGGGAGCACACCCGGCCCACCCTCGACGGCGACCCGGGCCGCCGCGCGGCGCAGCTCCTCCACCGGACGCAGCGCGCGCCCCACCGCGAACCAGATCACGCCGGCCAGGAGAAGCGTCAGCGTCGGCACCACGCCGATCAGCGACACCCGCAGCGCGCGCACGACACCCTCGACATCGCGCAGCGGCAACGCCACCACCACGGTGACCGGCTCGCCACGCCACGACGCCGGGGCCGCGACGACCCGCGCCCGCTCGTCGTACGCCGTCCGCGACGTCGCCGGGCCCGCCGCGCGCAGCGCCGCGAGGTCTGGGCCGTCGAGGATGGGCAGTGTCCGGCTAGCGTTCGCCGAACTCGCGACGACCCTGCCGTCAGCGTCCAGCACCTGCGTCATCTCGCCGGGCTCGGTCACCGGCAGCGACCTGGGCAGCCGGTCGTCGGCCACCAGCCGCGACACCGTCGCCGCCCGCTCCCCCGCCGCCTCGTCAAGCGCGGCGATCCGGCTGGTCGACACCACCCACGTCAGCGCGACGGCGCCGAGCGCCACCCCGACCGCCACCAGGCCCGCGGTCACGAGCGTCAGCCGCAGCCGCAGCGACAGCCCGCCCCACCGTCGGCCCGAGCCGGCCACGGCTCAGCCCGCCACTCGGTAGCCGGCGCCCCGGACCGTGACGACGACGTCGCGGCCGAGCTTGCGCCGCAGGTACCCGACGTAGACCTCCACGACGTTGAGGTCCTCGCCGGTGCCGTCCCACACGTGGTCGCGCAGCTCCACCTTGCCCACGACCCGGTCGGCGTGCCGCATCAGGTACTCCAGGAGCGCCAGCTCGCGCGTGGTCAGCTCCACCGGCTGCCCGTCGAGCAGCAACGTACGGGCCGAGGGGTCCAGCTCCAGCCTGCCCACCGACAGCACGGCCGGCCGCGACCCCACCGGCCGCCGGACCAGCGCCCGGAGCCTGGCCACCAGCACCACGAAGGAGAACGGCTTGGTCAGGTAGTCGTCGGCGCCGAGGTCCAGGGCGTCCGCCACGTCGTACTCGCCGTCCTTCGCGCTCAGCATCAGCACCGGGGTCCACACCTGGCGGTCGCGGAGGGCGGCCACGACGTCGTAGCCGTTACGGCGGGGCAGCATGACGTCGAGGACGATCGCGTCGTAGTCACCGTGCGTGGCCAGCGACAGGCCGGTGTCGCCGTCGTGGGCGGTGTCGACGGCGAAGCCCTCCGCGGTCAGCCCGCGCTGGAGCGTCCGCGTGAGCCCGCGCTCGTCGTCGACCACCAGTACCCGCACGCCCCCATCCTGCCAGCGCCCCGGCAGGCGGCACCCGCTCTCTCAGCGTCCTCTCAGCGACGCCGGTCTACCGTGGGGGCATGACCGACCGTCGAACCCCGTTCCGCTCCCCGTGGCTGGCCCCGGCCGCGGTGGCCGCCGCCGTCGCCATGGGCCTCATCGCGCAGCCGCTGCTCGCCTCCGGGGAGGGCAGCGACCTGCCCGACCTCACGGCCGAGGAGCTCGTGGCGCGCGTGCTCGAGGCCGAGCCGCAGGCCATGTCCGGCACCGTCGTGCACACCGCCCGCCTGGGCCTGCCCGACCTGCTGTTCACCGAGGCCTCCGGCGCCGACCCGATGTCGCTGCTGGGCGGCAGCTCCACCCTGCGCCTGTGGACCGACGGCGACGAGCGGGCCCGGGTGTCCCTGCTCGGCACCATGAGCGAGTACTCCGTCGTGGCAGACGGCACGGACGTGTGGACCTACTCCAGCGCCGACGACGAAGTGGTGCGCTACACCATGAGCGACGCCGACCGCGCCCGGCTCGAGGCCATGGGCGAGGAAGGCCGGGCGAAGGCCCTGGCCGAGCGCGCCGAGCTGCCGACGCCGCAGGAGGCGGCCGCCGATGCCCTGGCGAAGGTCGAGGAGCACTCGAGCGTGCGGGTCGACTCGCAGGTGACCGTGGCCGGCCGCGACGCCTACCAGCTCGTAGTCACCCCGGACACCGACGGCACCCTCGTCGACCACGTCGTGCTGGCGGTCGACGGCGAGACGATGACCCCGCTGCGCGTCCAGACGTGGAGCACGCAGGACGAGACGGCACCGGCCGTCGAGGTGTCGTTCACCGACGTCGACTTCTCCGCCCCGGCCGAGTCCGTGTTCGAGTTCTCGGCCCCCGCGAGCGCCACGCAGCGCGACGTCGTGGTGCCGATCCCCGCCGAGGGTGGCGAGATGCCCGCGGAGATGCCGGCCCACGAGGGCGAGCATCCCGAGCCGACGGTGCACGGCACCGGCTGGGAGACCGTGATCGAGCTGGCCGGCGTCGACGTCGCGGCCATGCTGGCGCAGGATCCCACCGCCATGGGCGGCATGCCTGAGGACTTCACCGGCTCCGAGGAGGCCGAGGACCTCATGGAGGAGTTCAAGCCCGAGCACGGCGCCGGTGGCATGGACCTCGACACGGGCGCGCTGTTCGAGCAGCTCACCGCCGAAGTGCCCGAGGGCCGGCTGCTCAGCTCGACGCTGCTGAGCGTCCTCATCACCGACGACGGGCGCGTCCTGGTGGGCGCGGTGCCCGCCGAGACCCTGCGCGCGATGGCGTGAGCGCCCCCGCGATCCGCACCGAGGGGCTCACCAAGCGGTTCCGCTCCGGCCAGGTGGCCGTCGACGGCATCGACCTGGTGGTGCCCCGCGGCGCCGTCTACGGCTTCCTCGGCCCGAACGGGTCGGGGAAGACCACCACCATCCGCATGCTGCTCGGCCTCGTCCGACCCACGGCGGGCGCCGCCTGGCTCCTCGGCCAGCCCATGCCCGACGACGCCGGCAGCGTGCTGCCGAAGGTCGGGGCGCTCGTCGAGGGACCGGCTTTCCAGCCGTACCTGAGCGGGCGCGCGAACCTGGCCCGGCTCGACGCCTGCGACGCCACGGCCGACCCCGCCACGTCACGGGTCCGCATCGAGACGGCGCTGGAGCGCGTCGGCCTCACCGCGGCCGCCCGGAAGCGCTACCGGCAGTACTCGCTCGGCATGAAGCAGCGGCTCGGCCTCGCCGCGGCGCTGCTGCGGCCCCGCGAACTGCTCGTCCTCGACGAGCCCACCAACGGCCTCGACCCGCAGGGCACGCGCGAAGTGCGCCACCTGATCCGGGAGCTCGCCGCCGAGGGATCCACCGTGCTGGTGTCCTCGCACCTGCTCGCCGAGATCGACCAGGTCTGCACCCACATCGGCATCATGGGCCGCGGGGAGCTGCTGGCGCAGGCCGAGCGGCAGGACCTGGCCGTCGACGACGACCCCCGCGTCGTCGTCACCACCACGCCCGACGGCGTCGCGGAGGCCGGGCCGGTGCTGGAGAGGCTGGGCCTGGCGGATGTCACCGTCGACGGCCTCGAGCTGACCGCTCGGCTCGGCGCGATCCAGCCGGAGCGGGTCTCCGCAGCCCTGGTACACGCCGGGGTCCCACTCGCCGGGCTGGAGGTCCGGCGACGCAGCCTGGAGCAGCTGTTCGTGGAACTGACCGGGGAGGGCTTCGATGTCGCGCGCTAGGGGATCCTTCGGGCGGCTGCTGCGCAGCGAGCTCGCGCTGCTCTTCGGACGACGCCGCACACTCGCCCTGCTCGCCGGCCTCGCCGCCGTGCCCGTGCTGCTGTCCGTGGTGCTGTTCATCGCGCAGGGCCAGGGGCTCGACGGCCAGGGGCCGGGCTTCATCGGGAGGGTCACCGGCAACGGGCTGTTCCTCGTCGTCGCGGCGCTGTTCATGTGCCTGCCGTTCCTGCTGCCGCTCACGATCGCCATCACGTCCGGCGATACCATCGCCGGCGAGGCCCAGACGGGGACGCTGCGCTACCTGCTGACTCTCCCAGTGGCCCGGACGCGCCTGCTGCTCGCGAAGGCGCTCGTGGCGCTGGCGTTCGCGGCCGCGGCGGTGCTGGTCATCACGGCCATGTCGCTGGCCGCCGGTGGCGCCTTCTTCGGCCTCGGCGACCTGACGCTGCTGTCGGGCACCACGGTGTCCCTCGGCGACGGCATCGGCCGGATGCTGGGCGTGGCCGGCTACGTCGCGCTGTCGCTGACCGGGTTGGTGGCGGTCGGGATGTTCATCTCGACGCTGACCGAGGTGCCGGTCGGGGCTATGGCCGCGACCGTCGTGGTCTCCGTCGTGTCCACGGTCCTCGACTCCCTGCCGCAACTGGCCGCCATCCACCCGTACCTGTTGACGCACCACTGGTTCGACTTCGCGGAGTTCCTGCGCATCGAGGTGGACTGGAGCGTGCTGGCGTCGGGACTGCTGGTGCAGGTGGGATGGGTCGCGGTGTTCGGCTCGCTGGCGTGGGCACGCTTCCGCTCCGCCGACGTGACGTCCTGACTCGACGCCGTCCTCGCGCGCTGAGTCGGCGCTCCTGTCCGCCGGCGGGAACCATGGGGTTCCCTGGGGCAGGATGGTGGCATGGAACCAGGCACCTTGCTCGCGGAGCGGTATCTGCTGCGTGACCGGCTCGCGGCCGGCGGCATGGGCGAGGTGTGGCGCGCGAGGGACACGGTGCTGGCGCGTGAGGTCGCGGTGAAGCTCCTCGGAGCAATGACGACGGCCGACGACGCGGCGCTGCAGCGCTTTCGGCGCGAAGCGGAGGCGATGGCTGCTCTTCAGCACCCCAATATCGTGACGATCTTCGACGTGGGGACCCACGCGGGAGCGCCGTTCATCGTGATGGAGCTGCTGGCCGGGCCGACGGTGGAACAGATCGTCAGAGATCGTGGCGCGTTGGGAGAGCCGGAGGCGGCCCGCCTCGCCACCCAGGTGGCGGCCGGCCTGGCCGCAGCGCATCAGGCAGGGGTGGTGCACCGGGACATCAAGCCGGGCAACCTCATGCTCAGCACCTCGGGTGATCTGAAGGTCGTCGACTTCGGTATCGCCCGGCTCGCGCACGGGGCCGGGCTCACCGCCACGAATTCGGTTCTCGGCAGTGCCGCCTACCTGTCGCCCGAACAGGCCTCCGGCGCTCCAGCCGATGAGCGCAGCGACCTCTATGCCCTGGGGTGCGTCCTCACGACGATGCTGACCGGTCATCCGCCGTTCGCCGGCGAGCACCCGCTGTCGGTGATGCGGCAGCACGTGGCGTCGGCCCCGCCGGCGTTGCGCGACCGTCGGCCCGCGATCAGTCTGGCCATGGAGGCACTGGTACACCGGCTGCTGGCGAAGGACCCGAATGACCGCCCCTCATCGGCGTCCGAGGTCCGCGACGAGCTCAGCACCCTGTCCTCCCCCGCCGTCCCGGAGACCGCCACGGTGCCGTTGCCCCGCCCGGAGGCGACTCGGCCGATGCCGGTGTCCCCGGAGCCCAGCCACACAGTGCCGCTGCCGACCGGCGCACCGCCACGCGGCTCGTCGGAGCCGGGGCACCCCGTGACCTACCCTCCGCCTACCCGCGGAGCCGCCCGGCGCTGGGTCGTGCCGGCGATCCTGGCAGCACTCGCCCTCGCCGCCGTGGTGGCGATCGGAGCCCAGATGATCGCTCCGGACCGGGGGACCGTCGGGGGCGGGGACCAGTCATCCACCGAGTCGGCTGCGACCGCCCCGTCAGAGTCCCCCGCAGATCCCCCACCCTCCCCGCCCACGAGCGCGCCAGCGCCGGCGGACCCGGATGATGAGCCCGGCCCGGAGTCGACCGGAAGCGGACTTGATGAGGCCCGCCGGGTGATCGACGACGCCGCGGCGGACGGCAGTCTTCTGCCCAAGAAGGCCGAGGAGTTGGACAAGCGTCTCGACGACCTGGAGAAGAAACTCCAGGAGGGGGACGGGGACGTTGACAAGCAGGTACGGGAGATCACCAGGCAACTGGACGAGCTCGTCAAGAAGGGCGAGCTGCAGCCCGCGGCGGCACGGCGCATCGAGGAGGCTCTGAACAGCATCTGAACGGCGGCCGGAGCGACGCCACCGTCGTCTAGGGTCGTACGCACCCATCACTGTGAGGAGCACTTTCATGGCCCTGGCACTCTCCCCCGTCACGCTCGGCGCGTCGCGGCTCGGCGAACGGCCCGACGGTGAGGCGCTGGCCGACGCCCTGCTCGCCTCGCCGCTCGGCAACGTCGACACGAGCAACAACTACGCCGACGGGCGCAGCGAGGCCCTGCTCGGCGACGCGATCCGTCGCGCCGGGGGACTGCCCGAGGCCACGCTGATCTACTCCAAGGCGGACCGCGACCCCGTCACCGGCGGCTTCGACGCCGCCCGGGTCCGTCGCTCCCTGGAGGAGTCGCTCGAGAGGCTCGGGCTGGACCGGCTGCCGCTCTACCAGTTCCATGACCCGTTCACGATCTCCGTCGCCGAGGCCCTAGCCCCCGACGGCCCGGTGGCGGAGCTCGTGCGGCTGCGCGACGAGGGCGTCATCGGCGCGATCGGCATCGCGTACGGGCCGCTGGAGGAGTCGCGCGCGTACGTCGAGACGGGGCTGTTCGACGTCGTGCTCAACCACAACCGGTTCACGCTGGTCGACCGCTCCGCGCAGCCCCTGTTCGAGCGGGCGCGGGAGCTGGGGATGCAGGTGTTCAACGCCGCGCCGTTCGGCGGCGGGACCCTCGCCAACGGCGAGGCGACCTACGGGTATCACCAGATGCCCGAGGCGTTCGCGGCACACGTGTCGCGGGTCCGGGACCTCGCCCGGGAGGCGGGCGTGGACCTCGCCGCGGCAGCCCTGCAGTTCTCGACGAGGCACCCGCTCGTCGACACCACGGTCGTGGGCATCCCGTCGCTGGCGCGGCTCGACGCGCTCGCCGGCCTGGTCGCGGCCGACGTGCCGGACGCGTTCTTCGACGAGATCGAGGCGCTGGGCGCGCCCCCGGCCAGCGGCAACGACTGAGCGTCGCCGCCGGCCGGTCCGCGGTCAGGCGGCGGCGTCGTCCGAATCGACGGCGTCGGCGAGCTTCTCCGACAGCGCGGTCAGCTCCGCGACCTTGGCGGCGCCAGCCGTGACCTCGCCCTCCATGCTGACGTCCTCGGTGAACTTCAGGCCGGTCGCGCCCACGACGTCGGCCTTCACGTTCTGCAGCAGCTGGGTGAGTGCGGTCGTCGCGCGCTGGCCGGCGCCGAAGCCGTAGCCGAGCAGCGCCATGGGCTTGCCCTCCCACTCCGCGTAGAGGTAGTCGATCGCGTTCTTCAGCGGGGCGGGGAAGAAGCCGTTGTACTCCGGCGTCACGACGACGATCGCGTCGGCGGCGTCGATGGCGGCCTTCCACGCCAGCGTGTGCGACTTGGTGTAGATGCCCGAGCCGGCGGGCGCGTCCTCGTCCAGGAACGGCAGGTCGATCTCGGCGAGGTCGAGCATCGTGACGTTCCAGTCGGCGGCCAGGATCTCCCGGGCCCAGGCGCTGACGCGCCCGCCGATGCGCTGCGGACGGGTGGACGAGACGATGATCGCGAGGTTGTTCACATGTCAACTATCCCACAGGGATATTGACATTTCAACTAAGCCCTCGGCGCCTCACTCGAGGCGCAGCCCCGCCAGCGTCTCGACCCACAGCGGCATGAGGTCGGCGCCCGGGGCCCACACCCACTCCCAGGTCCGGATCTGCGGGCTCTCCCCCGCCGGCTGCGTCACCGCGTACGTCACCGGGTCCCCGAACTGGTTCATCAGGACGAGGTACGCGCCTCCCTGCGTGAACACCCCCGACTGGTCGGGCACGGGCTGGGCCTGCGAGATGGCGAGCACCAGGTCGCCGGGGAGTTCGCGCTGGATCCAGTCCTCGCCGTCGGCCGCGTCGGCGGGCTTCCCGCACACGACGCCGCGGTACAGCGAGCCGCGCTCCACGGTGCCCAGCGCGTTGAGCCCGACCAGTGCAGCAGTGTCGCTGCAGACGTCGACCTCCTCGACGAACGGCTCCGGCTCCGCCTCGCGCTGGGCGGCCCACAACGGCAGCAGGTCCTGGAGCAGTTGGGCGCCGCCCGCGCGGTTGCCCCATCCACCGACCCACTCGCAGTTGACGGTCTCCGCCGACACGATCCGGCGGTCGCCGTCGGGGTAGTCGAGCACCACGTGGTACGTGATGCCCCCCATCTCGGTGCACGCCTCGTAGTCAGGGCTGGGCAGCGCGTTGATGGCCGCGGCCACCCGGTCGGGGTCGGTGGTCAGGGGCTCGAGGGGGCCGACGCCGCCGAAGGTCTCCCACCGATCGCCGCACAGCCATGCGCGCGTCGCGCCCTGCGGCACCTCCTCGGTGTCGGGCAGATCCTCGGCGGCGATCCGGCCCGACTGGATGTCGTCGCACACCTGGGACACGAGGCCGACGCGCGGCTCCTCCGGCAAGCTGGGCATGGGCGTTCCGGTGGGCATGGGACCCCCGTCGGGCCCCTGTGCCTCCAGGATGCGCGCCTCCAGGGCCGGGTCGATCAGCCCCCACCGGAACCGTGCGTACCCGTCGTCCCACCAGTAGACGCCCTCGCTCTCGCGGTGCAGCGCCACCGGGTCTCCGGTCGCGGTGAGCAGCACCAGGTCCGGCAGGGGCGCGCCCCAGAGGGCGTCGCCGCCGGTCACGGAGGTCCCGGCGGTCAGCTCGGCGAGGATGTCTGAGGTCAGGTCCTCCTCCAGCTCCGCCGCCGACCCGTCCGCGCCACAGGCGACCGCCCGGGCGAGGTCGTCGGCCTCGATGGGGCGCAGGACGGAGGAGTACGAGGCGTCGCAGACGTCGGCGCCGGTGAACGCGAACTCGGTCTGGGCACGTTCGGCGGCCCACAATGCCTGCAGCTCCGCCAGGTATCCGGCGCCGTCGGCGCGGAAGATGTCGAACATGCCCGTGGCGTCGCGGAGGTCGCCGCAGCCGGCGACCCGTAGCGCCCGGTGCACGTCGTCGGGGTACTCGACGACGACGGTGTAGTCGAGCGGGTTGGGCAGGCAGTCGAGCACGCCCTCCGACTTCTCCAGCGCGTTGAACGCGGCCACGGCCTGGCCCGCGCCCTCGACGAGGGGGTCGGGCAGCCCCACGAGCTCCAGCTCCGAGCCGGTGTCGGAGCGCCCGCACAGCCAGACGCGGGTGGCGCCGTCGGGGAGGTCGCCGTCGACCAGGGGTGAGGCGCTCGGGACGGGGTCCTTGCAGATGTCGGGGACCAGCCGCGTTGCCGTCGCCGTGGGGCTGGGGGTGGCCAGGACGGTGGAGCGGCCGGGGAGGTTGAAGGCGAGCGGGGTCGCCATCGCGGCGACGAGGAGCAACGCGGCGAACGTGCCCCCCACTCGCCGGCGGCGCGCCTTGCGGCGGGCGCCCTCGGCCCACTCCCGGGTATCCGGTCGCGGCGGGACGGCGGCGCGGAAGGCGTCGGAGAGGTCGTTGTCGTTCATGACTGGTCCTCCGGAGTGGCGAGGTGGGGGGATCGTCGCAGGGCGGCGAGCCCGCGGCTGACGTGGGAGGTGACGGTCCCCTCGGGGATGTCGAGCAGTTCGGCGACCTCCCGCGTGGGGCGGTCCTCGAAGTAGCGCAGCACCAGGACCGTGCGCTGGAGGCGGGGCAGGGTGGCGAGCGCGCGGCGGAGGTCGGCGCCCGGGGCGGGGTCCTCGAGCGGTGACGGCGTGTCGGGCGGGCTGTCGGACGGCACCTCGGAGCGCCACTGCAGCCGCCGCCACCACGACACGAACGTGCGGTACATCGTCGTGCGCACGTAGGCCTCGAAGTGGCGGTCGTTGACGAAGGTGTCGTAGCGCCAGTAGGTCTTCGACAGCGCCGTCTGGACCAGGTCCTCGGCGTGCTGCCGGTCTCCTGTGAGCAGCCAGGCGGCGGCCCATAGTTCACCGCCGCGGGCCGCGACATACCTGTCGAACCCGCCGGCCGTCACCTCGACCGCACGGTCCATCACTGCCTCCATGCCCTCTATACGCCGCGGGGGGTGGGTTCCGCTGCATGGGGCGTGACAGAACTCACATCAGTGGGGAAATTCGGCCCATCTGGGGCTGCCCACAGCAACTGGTGTGAATCCTGTCACGGTTCGCTCAGCCGACGACGCTCGCCGCACGCCGGTCGCGGACCTGCTTGCGCAGCACCTTGCCCAGCATCGACTTCGGGATTTCCTCGACCACCACCACCTCACGCGGCACCTTGTAGGCCGCCAGCCGCTCGCGGCAGTACGCGCGCACGGCCTCGCCGTCGACGGCGGCGCCCGGCCGGGCGACGACCTCGGCCACCACCCGCTCGCCGCCGCCGGCGAGCGGGAGCCCGACGACGGCCGCGTCGTCGATGTCCTCGTGCGAGCGCAGCACCGCCTCGACCTCCGTCGGCGACACGTTGAAGCCGCCGGTGATGATGAGTTCCTTCACGCGGTCCACGATGGTGGTGAAGCCGTCGGGGTCGACCGTCACGAGATCCCCGGTGCGCAGCCATCCGTCCGGCAGCAGTACCGCCTCGGTCTCCTCGGGCGCGTTCCAGTAGCCCTGGAACACCTGCGGCCCGGCCAGGAGCAGCTCGCCGCGCTGGCCGGGCTCGACCTCACGCGACGGGTCATCGGGATCCACCACCCGCATGCGGGTGCTCGGGAACGGGATGCCGATGGTGCCGGTGCGCCGCGACGGGTGGAAGGGGTTGCCGAGCGCGACGGGCGCACACTCCGTCAGCCCGTAGCCCTCGACGAGCAGCCCGCCCGCGACCGACTCCCACAGCGCCACGATGTCGTCGGTGAGGTTCATCGCGCCCGAGATGCAGAACCGCGCGGAGCGCAGGCTGATGCCGCGCTCCATCGCCCGGCGCGCCGTCTTCTCGTAGATGGGCGGGACGGCGCAGTACACCGTCGGCGGGGTGCGGCGGGCGGCGTCGAGGACCATGTCGGCGTCGAAGCTGGGGAACAGCACGATGCGGGCTCGTTTGAGGATGCCGAAGGTCAGGTACAGGGTCATGCCGAACGCGTGGAACATGGGCAGCACGGCGTAGATGACCTCGCGGCCGTCGACGGCGTCATGCATCCACGCCGCGCCCTGCAGCGCGTTGGCGTAGAGGTTGCGGTGGGTGAGGACGGCGCCCTTGGCGCGGCCGGTGGTGCCGCTGGTGTACTGGATGACCGCGACGTCGTCGACGTCGGGTCGCGGATGGGCGGGGTCCACCGCCGGGCCGCTGAGCAGGTCTTCCCAGGGGGTGGTCCCCGGGGCCGGCTGGGTGAGGCGGTCGCGGGTGGCGCGGAGCTTCGGCACGGGCAGCTGCAGGGCGAGCCGCTTGACTGTCGGGAAGGCGCGCAGCAGGTTCACCGCGACGATGTGCTCCACCTCGATGTCGGCGGGCTGCTGCCGGATCTTCGCCACGGCCGCGTCCCAGGCGATGACCACGCGCGCGCCGTGATCCTCGAACAGATGCCTCAGCTCACGCGACGTGTAGAGCGGGTTGTGCTCGACGACGATCGCGCCCAGCCGCAGGGCGGCGTAGAACGCGACGACGTGCTGCGGGCAGTTGGGGAGGATGAGCGCCACGCGGTCGCCCGCGCGGACGCCCAGCCGACGCAGCCCCTCGGCGGCCCGCGCGATCTGGTCTCCGAGGGCGCGGTAGGTGGTCTCGCGGCCGAAGAATTGGAGCGCGACGCCGTCGCCGCCTCGCTCGACGGCGTCCTCGCACATCTCCACCAACGAGGTGGTGGGGATCTCGATGTCTGCCGGGACCCCCGGCTGGTAGTGCTGCACCCAGGGGCGGTCGTCGGTCATGGGGTCCATCCTGTCAGGACCCCCGGGCGGGTCAGCCGTCGAGGTCCATGTCGCCGGCGAAGTGGCGGAACTGCTCCTTCGTGGCGTGCATCTCCCACAGCCGCTCGGCCAGGACGGTGGGGTCCTTGCGCGGATGGCCCTCGATGATGCCGCCGGGGATGATCAGCTGCGTCACGTGGATGTTGTCCGGCTTGAGGGCGTCGTGCAGCATCTGCCCCAGCGCCGACTCCCCCGCGAACGCGACCGACGTGCCGGCGAACTTCGCCACCGGGCGCACGGCGCTGCCGCCGTTGACCAGCAGGATGGTGCCGCCGCCGCGGAAGCGCATGTGCTGCATGACGTGGTGGATCGCCACCAGCGGGCCGTAGACGGAGAACTCGATGGCCGGCTGCAGGTCGTCGACCGTGGTCTCGAGCACGGGGCGCAGGAACTCCTTGGCCGGCAGCGGGCTGTACTGGAGCACGTCGATGGGGCCGAGATCGGCGGCGGCATCGTCGAGAGCTGAGCGCAGGGAGTCGTGGTCGCGGACGTTGGCCGCATACCCGCGCGCGGTGATCCCCTCGGCGGCGAGTTCGTCGGCCAGCGCGTGGACGCGCTCCGCCGTGCGGGAGATGAGCGCCACCGCGAACCCCTCCCGGGCGAAGCGCCGGGCGGTCGCGGCGCCGAGCTGCGATCCGGCACCGATGATGGCGAGCGTGGGCATGAGGACCTCCTGTGGTCGTCGTCGACTACCCACCGAGCCTATCGACTACCCACCCGCTCCCGCCGGGCGGGCACCCATCCCACCCCTCGCCGCGTGACGGGTCAGACGCTGTGGTCGTCGAGACGGAACCCGATCTTCAACCCGACCTGGTAGTGCGCGACCTTGCCGTCGGCGATGTGGCCGCGGATCTCCGCGACCTCGAACCAGTCCAGGTGCTGGACGGTCTGCGACGCGCGGGCCACCGCGCCCTCGATGGCCTGCTGCAGCCCCTCGGACGAACTCCCGACGATCTCGATGACCTTGTAGGTGTGATCGCTCATGAGAACCCCTTCGTTCAGCGGTGGGAATCCACCGGTCGATCTGTTCCACAGTAGGCGAGGTGGGGCCGCTCCGCAGGCGTCGGGCTCAGCGGCGCGGTCGGTGTCGCGGCGACGGGCCGGCAGACAGTCCGATGATCGCCCAATCAGCCCAGGGACAGGGATACGAGGACGGCCAGGGCGTCGTCGACGCGATGCAGCGGCACGAGCAGGTGGTCGTGGTGGCGGCCGGCGATGACGTTGCAGCTGATCCCTGACTCCGCGAGCGCGCCGCTCACCGCGGCGGTCAGGCCGACGGCGTCGAGGGCCGAGTGGACCGTCAGGGTGATCCAGCCGGCCACGTAGTCGTAGTCGAGCCCCAGCGCGTCGGCGTCGTCCTGGCGGAGCAGGAGGCTGAGCCCCTCCTCTTCGACGACGCTCGCGAGGGCGTCGTCGACTCCGCGCCCGCCGTCGCTCGTCACGAAGACGTAGCGACCGGGCCGGACCGCCGGGGCGAGGGTGGCGAGGAGCGTGGGCAGATGGGCTTGAGCCTGATTCATGGGTGGGTGCCTCCTCGCGGGACCCTGGCGGAATGAGCCTGGGCCAAGTCTCACGGGCATTATCGCGCGCCAACTCGCCCATTCGAGGGTTGGGACCAGCGGCAGGCTCATTCGTCCCCGATGACCCGCGAGTCAGGCTCATCCGTGCCCCGCACACCGCGTGTCAGGCTCAACCCGGGGTGGCCGACGGTGGCGCCGGGCGGGCCGTGAACCGGGCGGGCGCCCCACCCGAGTACCCTCGACCGTTATGGAACCCGGGGTCGAGTGGGTCCGGGACTTCCCGGAGGCTGAGCTGAAGCGACTCTTCGGCGCACCCACCTTCTTCCGGGGCCGCAGCTACCACGAGTCCGGCCACGTCAAGGATCTGCACGTCGCCGACGGCTACTGCCGCGCCCTGGTCACGGGCAGCGGCCGCCAGATCTACGAGACCGAGGCCGAGCGCACCGGCCGGCGGCTGCGCACCCACTGCACGTGCCCGCTGGGCCACTCGTGCAAGCATGTGGTCGCGATCATGCTGGAGGCCCGCGCCCACGTCGACGCAGCCTTCGGCCCGGCGCCGTCATGGGAGGACCAGCTCGCCCCGCTGATCGCGGGGACCGATGCTCGGGCGTCCGCCGGCCGCAGACTCGCGCTCGAGTTTGCCGTCGCTGCGACGACCTACACCGGCACGCCCCGCATCACGCTTCAGCCGCTGCGGGAGGGCAGCCGCACGCCGTGGGTGAAGACGGGCGCCACGTGGGGCGACCTCATCCAGGCTTACCGGTCCCCCGACCTCAACCAGCCCCAGCGCGGCGTGCTCGCGCAGATCCACCAGCTGAGCCCGGACGGCGGCTACGGCTACGGCATCGCACCCACCCTCGATCTGGCCGGCCTCGGACCGCTGGTGTGGCCCCTGCTGCAGCGGGCCGCCGCGCTCGGCGTGGAGCTGCTGGCCGGCGAGGGCCTGCGGTCGGTGCGCATGGCAGACGGGGCCGCCACGGTCACGCTCGACCTCGCCCGCGACGACGACGGCGCCATCCACGCGCGCCCCCGCGCCTCCGTCCTGCCGGCGGGGGCCCCCGGGCGCCTCCTCCTGCTCGGTTCCCCCGCCCACGGCCTCGGCCACCTCGACGGCGGCACGCTCACGCTCTGGGCGCTGGCCGCTCCCCCGCCCGACGGGCTCGACCGCCTCATCGCCGGCGGCGACACCGTCGACGTCCCCGCCCACGACGCCGGCCGCTTCCTGTCCCTCTACTACCCCGCGTTGGCCCGCTCGGGCGCCGTCGGCTCGGTGGACGGATCCGTCGAGCCGCCGGACCTCAGCCCACCGCGGCTCCACCTCACCGTCCGCCACCGTCCCACGCACGTCGCCGGCCTGACCTGGGGCTTCACGTATCCGTCGCCGGTGCCCGGCGGGGCGCCGACGGTGCTGCCCCTCGACCCGGAGCCCGACGGCCCGCCCCGCGACCACGCCGCCGAGCAGCGCCTCACCGACCACGGGGCCAGGCTGCTGGGCGCCCATCCCGCCCTGCTCGGCACGGGGAGGCAGCCCCTCCTCGGCACCGCGGAGCTGGCCGGGATGGCGCTGGCCACGTTCCTCATCGAGACCCTCCCCGACCTGCGCGCGGCCGGGGTCGACGTCGTCGAGGTGGGTGACGCCGCCGAGTACGCCGAGGCGGACGAGGCCCCGGTCATCCACCTGAGCGCCGACGACGGCGCCGAGCGCGACTGGTTCAACCTGCACATCACCGTCACCGTCGACGGGCAGGACGTCCCTTTCGACCAGCTGTTCGCGGCGCTCGCCGCGGGCGACGAGGCCCTGCTACTCGACTCCGGCACATGGTTCAGCCTCGACATTCCCGAGTTGCACGACCTGCGCCGCCTCATCGAGGAGGCCCGCGACCTCGTCGACCCCGACAGCCCCGGCACGCTGCGGCTCAACCCGTTCCAGGCCGGCCTGTGGGAGGAACTCGTCGGCCTGGGCGTCGTGGCGCGGCAGAGCCGACGGTGGCGCGAGGCGGTCGAGCGCCTCCTCCCCGACGGCGACCGTCAGGATATTCCTGTGCCAGCGGGCCTGCGCGCCGACCTGCGCCCCTACCAGGAGCGCGGCTTCCGGTGGCTGGCGGCGCTGTGGGACGCGGGCCTCGGAGGGGTGCTCGCCGACGACATGGGGCTCGGCAAGACCCTGCAGACCCTCGCCCTGCTCGAACGCGCCCGCGCGGACGGCCAGCTCGAGGGCGCCCCCGTGCTGGTCGTCGCGCCCGCGAGCGTCGTCGGCACCTGGCTCGACGAGGCGGCCCGGTTCGCCCCCGACCTGCGGGTCGTCGCGATCACCGCGACCGGGCGCAAGCGCGGCGACGACGTCGCGGCCGCCGTCTCCGGCGCGCACGTCGTCGTCACCTCCTACACGCTGCTGCGGCTCGAGGACGCCGAGTACCGCGCCCTGACCTGGAGCGGGCTGATCCTCGACGAGGCGCAGTTCGTCAAGAACCACCGCTCCCGGACCTACCAGGCCGCCCGCCGGCTCGGCGCCCCCTTCACGCTCGCCATCACCGGCACGCCGCTGGAGAACTCGCTGATGGATCTCTGGTCGATGCTCTCGCTGTCGGCGCCCGGGTTGTTTCCGAAGCCGGAGCAGTTCACCGAGCGGTATCGCAAGCCCATCGAGGTCGAGCGCGACCGCGGCGCCCTGGAGACGCTCCGCCGCCGCATCCGGCCCTTCGTGCTACGCCGCACCAAGCGGGAGGTCGTCCAGGAACTGCCGGAGAAGATCGAGCAGCTCCAGCGCATCGACCTGACCCCGGCACACCGCAAGGTCTACGACCGGTACCTGCAGCGCGAGCGCCAGCGGGTGCTCGGCATGCTCAACGACCTGGACCGCAACCGCGTCGCCATCTTCCGCGCCCTGACCATGCTGCGGCAGCTGGCCCTGGACCCGGTCCTCGTCGACGCCGTCGACGACGCCCACGGGCACGGCCGCTCGGCCAAGGTGACCTCGCTGGTGGAGCAGATCACCGAGCTGGCGGCGGAGGGACACCGGGCGCTCGTCTTCAGCAGCTTCACCGGGTACCTCGCGCTCGTGCGCGAGGCGCTCGACGAGGCGGGCGTCGGCTACGTGTACCTCGACGGGCGCACCCGGGACCGGCCGGCGCGGATCGCCCGCTTCCGCGAGGGCGACGACCCCGTGTTCCTCATCTCACTCAAGGCCGGGGGGTTCGGGCTGACTTTGACGGAGGCGGACTACGTGTTCGTCCTCGATCCGTGGTGGAACCCCGCGGCGGAGAACCAGGCCATCGACCGGACGCACCGCATCGGCCAGACCCGCTCGGTCAACGTCTACCGGATGGTGTCGGTGGACACCATCGAGGAGAAGGTGGTGGCGCTGCAGGAGCGCAAGCGCGACCTGTTCACCTCGGTCGTCGACTCGGGGTCCTTCTCCTCGGGCCGCATCACGGCCGCGGATATCCGCGGGCTGTTCGAGGGCTGAGGGCCGGCGTCAGTCCGGGCGGTCGCCCGACGGCTCGCCGATCCTGGCCTCGTCGAGGTCGGCCAGCACATCGAACAGCCGGCCGCCGCGTCGGATGCCGGTCACGGCCGCCGCGCCGACGAAGTCCGGGACCGGTTGCGCCCGCACGGCCCCCGACTCCTGGTCGGGGCTGAGACCCAGCAGGATGCGCAGCATCTCGAAGGGCGTGGCGGCCGCCCAGGCCTGCGGGGAGCAGGAGGTGGGGTAGGGAACCGGAACGGGCTGTTCGGACCGGCCGAACCCTCCGAACAGCTCGGGCAGACGGCCGTCGAACGCCTCCAACGCGTCGAGGAGCCCGCGCACGAGCCGGAGCGCCTCCGCGCGGCGGCCATACCGGTGCATCCCCGTGGCGGCGATGACGGAATCGTGGGGCCACACCGAGCCGTTGTGGTAGCTGATGGGGTTGTACCGGGCCGACTCAGCTGACAGCGTGCGCAGGCCGAACCCGGTGAACATGTCGTCGGCCATGAGCCTCGCGACGACCGCCTCCGCGTGGTCGTCGTCGACGATGCCGGACCACAGGCAGTGGCCGATGTTCGACGACACCACCTCGAGGCGGCGCTTGTCGGCGTCCAGTCCCATGGCGTAGCACTCGAGGTCCGGCGCCCAGAAGGCGTCGTGGAACCGCTCCTTGAGGGCGGCGGCCCGCGCCCGGAGCTCCTCCGGGTCACGTCCCCCACCCAGTGCCTCGCCCAGGTCCGCGGCCGCCAGCAGCGCCGCGTAGCAGTACCCCTGCACCTCCGCCAGCGCGATGGGGGCCCGTGCCTCAGCGCCGGAGAGGTGGCTCATCGAATCGGTGCTGTCCTTCCATCCCTGGTTCAGGAGTCCCCGGTCGCTGCTGCGCCGGTACTCGACGAACCCGTCGCCGTCGAGGTCCCCGTCGCCCAGGATCCACGCGACGGCGGCGTCGACGGCGGGCTTGAGCTCGCTCAACACCGCTGTCCCGACCCCCCACCGCAGGGCCTCACCTGCCAGGACGACGAAGAGGGGGGTGGCGTCCACGGAGCCGAAGTAGATCCGGCCGCCGCCCAGGGCAAGCGACTCGTCGACGCCGAGGCGGACCTCGTGCAGGATGCGGCCGGGCTGCTCCTCCGTCATCGGGTTGTAGCGGCGCCCCTGCCGTCGCGCCAGGGTCCGCAGCGTCCCCATGGACAGGTCGGGCGCGTAGGGCATCATCATGTGGCTGGTCAGCAGCGAGTCGCGGCCGAAGAGGGCCATGAACCAGGGCGCGCCCGCCGCGACGACGTCATCGCCGGGGTGTTCGGGGTCGACGATGCGCAGGGCGCCGAGGTCGCGCCGGCTGGTGCGCAGCGCGGCATCCAGGACGGGGTTGCCCACCGAGACGCTCGCCGTCGCGTGGCGCCAGCTGCGCATCCGCTTCGCCGGGGCGGCGGCCTCCAGCGGCTGACCCACCGGGAACGGCGGTCCGGGCGGGGCGCCGTCGCCGCTGGTGGTCACCTCGACGGTGGCCCGCCAGGTCCCCTTGGCCGGCACCAGGACCTGGAAGAGCAGCACGCCCGGGGCGACACGGGCGTCCGGCGACGCCACCCGCACCAGGCGACCCTCCGCGGCGCCGTCGGCGGCCAGGCGGAACGTCAGCTCGCCGGCGGCGGCGTCGGAGGTGATGGCCAGCGCCCGGACCGGGCGTCGCTCCTTGACCTCGAAAAGATCGGCGAAGTCGGCCTCGACGTGCAGCGAGAGATCGAGGCCCGCGGTCTCCGTGCCGAAGTTCGTCACGGCGAGGTCCTCGCGCATCCCGTGCCCCACCATGCGGTGCCGCTCGACGACGAGCGTCGGCTCGACCTGTCCGGGGCGCGCGGGGGCGCGGCCCACGAAGCGGCACTCGTAGGGCTCGGGCGCGACCACGCCGAGCGGCTCCACCTCCTGACCATCGACCCGCAGTTCCCAGCGGGACACAACCCGGGTGTCGCGGACGAACAGCCCGTCCGCGTGATGCGGGTGCATGTCGCCGTTCGGGCGCGACGTACTGAACGACGATCCCTCCACCACCGTCACGGTCTCCGCGGGCCGGTGCACGGGGCCGAGGCCCAGAGGACGCCGCGGGTCCTCCTGGATCATCGCCGTGGTGGTCCACGTGCTGTCGGACGACAGGGTCATCATGGCGTCACTCCTCCCGCACTGCCGCGTCGTGACCTTAGAAGCCTACGGTGGTATGAATGGAGGCGAGTGGACCGCGACGATGTGCGTCCCCGGCCAGGGTCGTCGGCCGCGGCCAGGAGGAGCCGGCATGTCGCTCGAGACCGAAGGCGCTCTCACCCCTGTTCCGATGCGCATCGGCGTGGTGGCGCCGCCGTGGTACCGGATCCCGCCATCCGCGTACGGCGGCACCGAGGCGGTCGTCGCCGCTCTCGTCGATCAGCTCGTCGCCCGCGGCCACCACGTGACGCTGGTGGCGTCGGGCCCTCCCGGCACCGCCGCGCAGCGCTACGTGCGGGTCTTCGACGAGCCGCCGTCCGACCTGCTGGGGATCAGCATCGCCCCGGAGCTCATCCAGGCCCTCGAGTCGCGGCGAGCGCTGCCCGACGAGGACGTCGACCTCGTCCACGACCATTCCGCTGCGGGGCCGCTGCTGGCGGGCGCCAGCACGCGGCCCACCGTCGTCACTGTCCACGGGACCGTCGACGGCATCAACGGCGATCTGCTCCGGCGTCTGGACGGCTCGGTCCATCTCGTGGCGATCTCGGACGCGCAGCGTCGCCTGGCGCCGGACCTCAACTGGGTGGGGACGGTCCACAACGCCGTCGACGTGGCCAGCTTCCCCCTCCGGAGGGACAAGTCCGACGACGTCGTGTGGCTGGGGAGATTCAGCCCGGACAAGGGCGCTCACGTCGCGATCGAGGTCGCGGCACGGGCCGGCCGTCGACTCATCCTCGCCGGCAAACTCAACGACGCCGCGGAGCGGTCCTACTTCAGCGAGGAGATCCGGCCGTCCCTGGGGCCCAGGGTCCGATACGTGGGTGAGGTCGACGCCGCACAGAAGCGTGAACTGCTGGCCGGCGCGTCCTGCCTGCTGTTCCCGATCCAATGGGACGAACCGTTCGGCATGGTCATGGCCGAGGCGCTGGCGTGCGGCACCCCCGTCGTCTCCACTCCCCGCGGCTCCGTGCCGGAGGTCGTGCGGCACGGCGAGACGGGCTTCGTCTGCGGGTCGGTGGACGAACTCGTGGCCGCTGTGATGGCCGTCGACAGCATCGATCCCGACGCCTGCCGCGCCGACGCCGAGGCCCGGTTCGACCTGCCCGTGATGGGCGCCGGATACGAACGGGTGTACCGGCTACTCCTCGATGCACTTGCGTGAGGTGCATCTCGTGCAAGGCTGGGGACATGAGCATGGATGCGCAGGACGGCAACATCGACGGCATCGAGGATCTGGACCAGGAGGAGATCGCGGACGCCGAGCACCCCTACGGCGAGGTCACTGCTGAGGATCTCGGGACCCACGACCTCATCGACGATGGCGCGGACGCCGCCGCGATGGTGCCGGACGCGGGGCCGGTCCCCGTCGACCGGGCGATGCACTTCGACGATCTCACCCGTGAGGAGACGATCGAGGACCGCCTTGCGCAGGAGGAGCCGGACCCCGCCGCGCAGACGACCTTCGGCGACTAGGCGAGCGTCACCTCAGTCTGCTCACGCCGACAGTTCGACCTGAGCCAGGAACGGATTGCGCTCCGCCTGGCGTCGGTAGCCGGCTGAATCCCGCACACAGTCGGGGCACCAGTGCCCCGCGACCAGCACGAGGCGTGGACTGGCGGCGAACACGTGGTCGAAGGCGCATCGCCAGATGAGCGGGGTCGAGAGGTCGCCGGTCCTGACCTCGGCGGACAGGAGAGCGCCCCCACGGAAAGCGGCCGCCGCAACGTAGTCCGGCGCGCCCCATTCGGCGCTGGGCTTCGACTCGTCGTAGCCATGGCCGATGAGGCGAGGTTCCCGTGGCGGGTCGGGAGTTTCGAACGTCGCCCAGTCACCGATGTCCCGCCACTCCTCGTGCGAACCGAAGTGAGCGGCAATCGCCTCCTGATCATTCGTGCGCAGCGCGTGGAGGGTGCCGCGCCGCCGACCGGCTAGCGGGCGCATCACCAGGTTCTTGACGATCCATGACGGCACCCTGCCCGCCGACCGTACGACCGGTGGCAGGGAGGCCGTGGCGCGGGCCAGGGCGGACTCGATCGTGTCGCGACGGAACGGCACGAGCTCTTCCAGGCGGTCGCTGTCGCTGTACCAGTGCCCATGGAAGTTCCGGGTCGCGAACCAGTTGCGCTCGTACCACGCGCGGACGTCCTTCACCCCGAGCGCGCCGCCGATCATCTCCTGCAGCTGCCAGTTGGTGAGGCGCCACTGTTCGCCGCCGCCGATGTTGTAGATCCCGCCCCAGAACTCGTGGGGTAGGTCCGGCGAAGCGATGCCGGCCAGCAGCCGAGCGGAATCCTCCGCGGTGACCCATTCCATGACACCGTTCAGGACCGAGTGGGTCAGGATCGGGTCGCGGATCTCCAGCATGCCCGGGTGGAAGATGCCGGTCTGCCGCAGCCACGCCCACTTCGGCAGACCCGACTCCACCAGGAGCCGTTCGGCGATGACCTTCGTCTGTCCATACTCGTCGAACTGGGACACCCGCAGCGGATCCCCGACGCGGCCCCAGTGCGTGGGCGCCTGCCGATCACCTGTCTGGGCGACGGAGCCTACCCCGACGACGCCGACGGCTCCCGGGTCAGACAGCGCCCGGACCGCGCGCACGATGTTCTGCATGCTGCCGATGTTGACCCGGCGCGCGAGGCTCGGTCGCTCATCCGCGAGCGGAGACACCACCGCGCCAACATGGAGGATGACGTCGACGTCCTGCACGGCTCGCGCCACGTCCCCGTAGTTCGCCAAGTCGCCCCAGAACACGCTGAGGTTGGGCATGTCGGCGAACCTGTCGAGTACTGCCCGGTCTCCGTCACCGGGCAGCGCGAAGGCGACGACGTCGAGCGCCGGATACTCCCGGAGTTCCCGCAGGGTCGCTCGACCCCAGTTCCCCGTCGCACCCGTCAGCAGAACCCTGCGCCGGTTCGAGCTGCGACGCTTCGTGCTGGTGTGGCTTCTCATCGGGCCTCCGTCATGGTGTTCATGCGTGTCTGGCCGGCCCTCGCCGGTCGTGTGGGTCTCACTCGAGGCTGAAGGAGGCCAGGTCGAGCCGGCCCCTGCCGCGATAGGTGAGCAGCAGGGTGACGTCGTCCTCCTCGGCTGGGCGGGACAGGGTCGCCGCCGCACTCGTGGCCCACCCAGAGCTCCGATTGACAGGGATCTCCGCGAGGCGCTGGCCGGCACCCGTCGTGACCACCAGGCGTCCGCCTCCGGAGGAACGTGTCACGACCGACAGCGTCCGGCCCAGCCCGGCGAAGCTCGGGAATCCCGCCGTCGCGCCGGAGTGCAGGTTGGCGACGTACTGCAGCGGTCCGTCGGAGGTGGATTCCTGCGCGAGGTGCGGGAAGAAGCGATCCCGCGACAACGAGAAGGTGTTGCCTCCCCGTCGTGTGGTCAGGCGGCTGGCGATGCGGGCGCTGTAGGTGCCGGTACCGGGCAGCGGACCGCCGTTCAGCCCGGAGCTGCTCATCCGGGCGCGGGTGAACGTCCCGTCGGCGTTCAGCTCGATGGGTTCTGCGCATGCCTGCCGCGACGCTTGCCGGCCATGGGTGTGGCGGTGGTAGAAGACATACCATCGCCCGCCGATCTGCTCGACGCAGCCGTGGTTGTTCCCGATCGGCATGGCCGCCTGCATGATGGAGCGTCGCCCGTCGACCCCGATGTCGCCGTTGGAGATGAGCACGCCCCGGTATTCGAATCCCCCCATCGGCGAGTTGCTGGTGGCGTAGGCGAGGTTGTGCGCGTGGATGTCGGAGTAGACGAGGTAGTAGGTGTCGCCGATCCTGCGGATGGAGGAGGCCTCGAATAGCTCGTGGCCCTCGAAGGTGGTCCCCTTGCTCTCGGTCACGTCGGGCAGCAGCCTGTGCGGGCCGTCCTTGACGGTGACCATGTTGGGCTCGAGTTCGGTGACCATGGAGTGGTTGCGGCGGTACCCGGTGGCCTTGTGGAAGCGGTTCACTGGGGCGTTGCCGGAGTACAGGTACACCCTGCCTTCGTCGACCAGCACGGCGGGGTCGAACTGCACCAGGTCGTCGGGACGCTCCCCCAGGATCTCGCCGCGCGTCGTGCGCACGTAGTCCAGGAAGGTGTAGGGCCCTCCCGGCTCGTCGGCCACCGCCACGCCGACCCGGGAGACGGTGTCCAGGCAGTAGTACAGGTAGAACCGCCCGTCGGGGCCCCGGCAGACGTCCGGCGCGTACAGGTAATGCAGCCCGCGCTCGGCGCCGCGCACCCGGTTCGGATGGCTCCCGTCGTTGTAAGGGTCCTGCTCCGCCCGGTAGGCGACGCCGTGGCTCTCCCAGGCACCGAGGTCGTCGACCGGCGCCGACCAGATCTCGTAGTCCTCCATGCAGAACAGGGGCCCGCCGGGACGGTCGTGGCTGCCGACAAGGTAGACGCGGTCACCAAAGACATGTACCTCACCGTCGGGGATGTAGACGCCCTCCGGCAGGAAGGGATTCATCGGCGTCCTCGTGTCAGTCACGCGGCTCACCCGGCCATCGTGTGGCTGAGCGCCACCAGCTGGGCGAGGGTCTCGTCGGGGATTCCCACCATCGGCATCCGGGCGAACTGCTCCATCGGCATCGAGTCGACCATCTTCAGCATCTCGGCGCTGCTCTCCGCGGCTTCGCGCTGCTCCGCCGTCGCGCCCTGCATCATGCCTGCCATGAGGGCGGGCCCGACGACGGGGTGGGCGAACCACTGCTTCACGGTGGACTTGACGGTGAGCGGCGGCGGCGCGTCGGTGTCGCCGTCGAGGGGCAGCATGCGAGCGTCGACGACGTCGTGCGCCGAGGCACCGAGCTCGACGACGTACCGGCCACCCTCGACGCGCCAGCGCTCGCGGGTGACGTCCCAGTAGGCGAAGGCCCGCCGGCCCAGGTCGAGGGTGAGCTCCCGCTCCTCCCCCGGCTCGAGGTGGACCTTGGCGAAGGCCCGCAACTCGCGGACAGGGCGAGCGACGGGGGCGTCGGCCGGCGCGACGTAGAGCTGGACGACGTCCGCCCCCGCCAGCTGACCGGTGTTGCGCACCCGCACGGTGACCAGCGCGCTGTCCGGGCCGGTCACCTCGATGCCCACGAGTTCCCGCTCGAAGGCGGTGTAGCTGAGGCCGTGCCCGAACGGGTACCGGACTGCTCGGGCGGCCGTGGTGTAGTGCCGGTAACCGACGAACATCCGCTCGCCGTAGTGGACCACCTCGTGCTCGCCCGGGAAGGTGTGGAACGAGGGGGTGTCGCCCAGCGCGAGTGGGATGGTCTCGGCCAGTCGACCCGACGGATTGACCCGCCCGGTGAGCACGTCGGCCAGGCCGCCGCCGACCGCCTGCCCGAGCACCCAGGCCTCGACGATGGCGTCGACGTCGTCGTGCCAGGGTTCGAGCGAGACCACGCCGCCGTTCATGAGGACGACGACGGTGCGCGTCGCCACTTCGGCCACGGCCCGGATGAGCGAGACGTGAGCCTGAGGCAGGTCGAGGTGCTCCCGGTCGAAGCCCTCGGACTGGGCGGACTCGCTGAGCCCGACGACGACCACCGCTACGTCGGATCCCTCCGCCGCGGCGCGGGCCTCCGCGAGGAGCTCGTCGGTGGTGGTGTCGTCGTCGGCGTAGCCGGCGGCGTAGGCGACACTCCCCTCACCGAGCTCGGCGCGCAGCGCAGCGAGCGGCGTGTCGACGCGGGTCGCGTTGACACGCGAGCTCCCGCCGCCCTGGTACTGCGGGTCCTCGGCGAACCGTCCGACGACGGCCACCCGCTCCCCGCTGCGCAGCGGCAGCGCCTCGGCCTCGTTGCGGAGCAGCACTACCGACGCCGCGGCGGCCCGACGGGCGAGGGCGTGGTGGGCGTCGAGGTCCATGTGCGCCTCATCGCTCGGCGCGGTGCGCTCAGCGAGGGCGACGAGGCGCTCGACAGCGCGGTCGACCACCGCCTCGTCGAGCCGACCCTCGCGCACCGCCGCGACGATGGCGTCGGTCCCGGCGTCACCGGAGGACGGCATCTCGAGGTCCAGCCCGGCCTCCAGTGCGACCGCGCGGTCCTTGATGGCTCCCCAGTCGGAGACCACCAGGCCGTCGAAGCCCCACTCGTCGCGCAGCAACTCGGTCAACAGCCACCGGTTCTCGGAGCAGAACTCCCCGTTGATGGCGTTGTAGGCGCTCATCACCGTGGCCGGTGAGCCAGCGGTGACGATCCGTTCGAACGCCGGGAGGTACAGCTCGCGCAGCGTGCGCTCGTCGATGCGCGCGTCGACGCGCATCCGGTCGGTCTCCTGGTTGTTGGCGGCGAAGTGCTTGACGGAGGCACCGACGCCCGTCGACTGCACCCCGTCGACCCACGCGAGGCCGAGCTCTCCGCTCAGGTGCGGATCCTCAGACAGGTACTCGAACGTGCGCCCGCCGAGCGGGGAGCGCTTGATGTTGACCCCGGGGCCGAGGACGACGTCCACGCCCAGGGCCCGGGCCTCCTCGCCGATCGCGCGCCCGACCTCGCGGACCAGGCCGACATCCCAGCTAGAGCCCAGCGCGACACCGGGCGGGAAGCAGGTGGCGGGCAGGCTGTCGCCGATGCCGAGGTGGTCGGACTCGGCCCGCTGCAGCCGGACGCCATGGGGTCCGTCGAACAGGGTGAGGCTGCGCACATCCTCGGTCGCATGGGTGGTCCAGAAGTCGCGGCCACCGAGCAACTCGGCCTTGGCGCGAAGTGCCCCGTTGTCGACGGCGGGCGCGGCGAACAGCTCCGCCGGCACCGGCTCGCCGGCCGTGACGGCGGCGAACCCGGTGATGAGGTCGGCCAGCACCGCGTCGGCGTGCGGGAGCATGCCGGCCACCTGTCGCGGCGTGATGTCGTCCTGCCCGCGGAGCCCTCCCGTCATGTACTCGGCGGCCTCCGGGACGTACTTGGTGACCACGCCCAGGAAGACGGCCATGGCGTCGGCGTCGTCGATGAGGTCGCCCATGCGGGAATCCACCGTCACCTCACGGCGGATGTCCTTGACGGTCTCGAACGGCTCCGCGAAGGTGTATTCACCGTGGCCCACATCGTGCCGTGCACCGGAGGGGAGCGCCACCTCGGCGGTGGCGCCGACGGGCACTGTCACCTCGAGGGTGAGCTGGTCGTCCACGATCCGCCAGGCGGTGGCGGCGCGCCCGTAGGGGGTGTCCAGCGTCGCGGAGGCGCTGTCGATCCCCTGCCGCGGCGGCTGCGGGGCCACCCGGATACGCCGGTACCCGGGCTCCGCGGGCGCGAGGCCGGCGACGACGCGGTGCAGCCAGTCGGCCACCGCCCCGAAGGCGTAGTGGTTGAACGAGGTCATGCCGCTGGGGTTGACGGTGCCGTCGGGCAGCAGGGAGTCCCAGCGCTCCCAGATGGTGGTGGCCCCGGCGTTGACCGAGTACAGCCAGGACGGGTTCTCAGTCTGGAGGAGGAGCCGGTAGGCGGCGTCTGCGTGGCCGTTGCGGCTGAGCGCGTCGCAGACGAGCGGGGTGCCGATGAAGCCCGTGGCGATCTTGTAGCCATTGCCGCGGACCAGGTCGGCGAGCTTGTCGGCGGCCCGGCGGCGGGCGGCGTCGTCGCCGATGAGGTCGAACTCGAGCGCCAGCGCGTAGGCGGTGACGGAGTCCGACAGCAGCCGGCCGGAGCGGGAGACATACTCGGCCTCGAACGCCTGCGCCACCTCATCGGCCAGCGCGCCGTAGCGCCCGGCGTCGGCGTCGCGGCCCAGCAGGGCGGCGGCATCGGCGACGATGCGCGCCGAGCGGGCGAAGTAGGCCGTGGCGACGATCTCGGGGTAGGTCTGGGCCTGCTCGGGGCGGCCTGCGGGGGCGGTGGGGTCGAGCCAGTCGCCGAACTGGAAGCCCTTGCTCCAGATCCGGTCCTCGCCGGCGGCGGCGGTGACTTCGTCAACCCAGGTGGTCATCGAGGCGAACTGTCGCTCCAGGACGCCGACGTCGCCGTAGCTGCGGAACAGCGTCCACGGGACGACGGTGGCGGCGTCGGCCCATCCCGCCATCGGGCCGGAATAGCCGGTGCTGATGGCGGGCACCACCATCGGCGTCCCGCCGAGGAGCAGCTGCTCCGCGGCGAGGTCCTTCAGCCACGAGGCGAGGAAGCCTGCGGCGTCGTGCAGGAAGGTCGCGGTGGGTGCGAAGACCTGCAGGTCGCCGGTCCAGCCGAGGCGCTCGTCGCGCTGCGGACAGTCGGTGGGGACGTCGAGGAAGTTGCCCTTCATCCCCCACACCACGTTGTGGTGCAGTTGGGCCACCAGCGGGTGGGAGACCTCGAAGCGTCCGATGCGCTCCATGTCGGAGTGCAGGACCTCCGCGACGACGTCGGCGGGGTCGAACTCGCCGGGCCAGCCGATGACCTCGGCATAGCGGAAGCCGTGGAACGTGAACCGGGGAGCCCACTCCTCGACGCCGGCGCCGGACAGCGTGTAGGTGTCGGTGGCCTTCGCGCCTCGCAGCGGCCCCGTGGCCAGCTCGCCGTGTTCGAGGACCTCAGCGTGACGGAGGGTCACGACGGTGCCCGCCGCGCCGCGCACCCGGATCCGGAGTCGTCCGACGAGGTTCTGCCCGAAGTCCAGGATGATCGCGCCAGAGGGGCTGGTGATGACCTCGGCCACCGTCAGCCGCTCGACGCAGCGCACCGGGGGGCCGTCGGGCGCGACGAGGGTCGCGGTGTCGAACTCCCGGATCACGACGGGCGCCCAGGCGGCGGCGTCGAACGTCGGCGTCGACCAGGCGGGGTCGTGCAGGCGGGCGTCGAAGGACTCTCCGTTGTAGAGGTCGGAGGTGATGATCGGGCCGGCCGCGCTGACCCAGGCGTCGTCGGTAGCCACCACTTGGCGGGTGCCGTCGGCGTACTCGATCTCCAGTTGGGCGATCAGGCCCAGTTGCTCCCCGTAAAGGGCGCGCCGGCCGTCCCAGCCGAGGTGCCCGCGCCACCACCCGTCGCCCAGCCAGGCGCCCAGCGCGTTGCCGCCGGCCCGAACCAGCTCGGTGACGTCGTAGGTCACGTAGCGCAGACGCGACTGGTACGTCGTCCAGCCCGGAGCGAGTTCGTCGTCGCCGACCCGGTGACCGTTCAGCTCGAGCTGGGTGACGCCGTGGGCGCTGGCGTAGAGCCTCGCCCGGACGACCTCGGCTCCCGCGGCGTCGAAGTCGCGCCGGAGCAGCGGGGCCGCGACGACGTCGTCGGCCGGGCCGACCATGACCGCGCTCCAGTCCGCCTGGTCCAGCAGCCCGGCCTCGACAGGGGCCCACTCGCTCCAGCCGCCCACGACCCCATCCGTGCCCGTCACCCTCACCCGCACCTCGCGCCGCTCCCGGGAAGCGAGGTCGCCGAGCGGCCATGGCACGAGGACGCTCTCCGGCGAGGCGACGCGGACCGTGGCCCCGTCGCGCTGCTCGATCTCGTAGGCAGCCTGGGCCCATCCGGGAGGTGCGGTCTCGACGATCCAGCTGATCCGTGGTCGCGGCTCGCCGATACCCAGGGCGGTGCGGTGGTGGTCGAAGCGGGGTGCGGTGGGGGTGACGGTCATGTCTGTGTGCCTTCGGGTCAGCGGACGGAGCGGATGCGGGTGACGGCCAAGCCAGCGAGGACGACCAGCGCGCCTGCGATGACGAAGAGCAGGGTGTAGTTACGCTCCTCGCCGGTCACGCCGACCAGCAGGATCGCGGAGGCAGCCAGCGGCGCCACCGACTGCGGGATCGACGTCGCGAATCCGGTGATGGCCATGAACCGGCCGGCGTCGGTCTCGCGCTCGGGCAGCACGTCGAGCAGGAGGGCTTGATCGACGGCGGCGAAGAGCCCGAGGCCCATCGACGCGGTGAGGGAGCCGACGACCAGCACCGTCAGGTCGCCCGCGAAGGCCTGGGTGACCATGCCGGCGGCCATGATGACGCCGCCCAGCAGGACGAACAGGCGACGGCGCTTGAACCGGTCGGACATGAACCCGCCACCGATCGCGCCGATGGTCGTGGCGAGGACGCCGCCGAGGCCGAGCATCGCGATGACACCTGCCACCTCCTCAACGGTGATGCCGAGGCGGTCGGCGAAGAAGTACGCGGTATAGGTGGTGTTGAGCGTGATCCCGAAGTAGAACAGGAAGCGGGCCAGCCAGTTCCAGGAGAAGTCCTTGTGCTGGGCCGGGTTGTAGACGTACTTGCCCAGCAGCTGACGGCCGGTGATCGGCTCACGGGGCAGGCCGCGGCTGTCGTCCTCGTGCACGAAGAACACGAACAGCAGCACGGCGACGACACCGACCGCGCCGGGGACGAGGAAGAGCAGCAGCGGGTCGCCCGTGAAGAACTGGGCGATGATGACGCCGAACACCGGCGCCACCTGCGTCGCGAAGCTCGTCAGGCCGGCCACCTTGCCGCGCTGGCTCTCCGGCAGGCGATCCGCCGTCGAATTCTGCAAGTTGCCCAGCGCGGTGCCCCAACCCCACTGGGCGAGGATCCAGCCGAGGCCGAGGAGCACGACGCTCGGCGCGAGTGCCATGACCACGAGGGACACGACACCCACGACAACGCCACCCACCATGAACGGCCGACGACGCCCGTAGCGAGAGCGGGTGCGGTCGCTCCAGATACCCATGAAGGGGCCCGTGAGCATGACGAACAGGGCGCCGGCCCCGGTGATGTAGCCGAGGTACTCGGGGTGCCCGGGGGCCAGGCCGTTGACCCGGATGGTCAGGGAGATGGCCAGCGGCGTGATGAAAGCCATGAACACGCCGAACTGCGCGAACACCATCAGCCAGATGTAGCGAGAGTTCACCGGGGCGAGTCCGGCACCGGTTCCCGGCGGGGTCGAGTCGATCGCGGTGTCGGGATCGGCCACGGGCGGGAGGGGCATCGCAGCGGACGATTCAGGCAGTGTGCCGTCCACGTTGCGGAGATTATCCATGAGAGACTCCATCGTCATTGCACTAGCGCGTGCTAGCTGCTGCTATGGTAAACACAGATCGCTAGCGCGTGCAAGTGAACGAGGAGATCGATGGCCAGCACCACCCGTCAGGTCGGCAAGCGAGTCACGGCCGCCGACGTCGCACGGTCTCTGGGCCTCTCCCGGGCCACCGTCGGGTTCGTCCTCAACGACACCCCCGGCCAGACGATCCCGCCGGCCACCCGCGAGCGCGTCCTGACCGAGGCCGCGCGACTCGGGTACCGGCCGCACTCAGCGGCCCGTGCGTTGGCGTCCGGACGCAGCCACATCGTCCTCCTGGTGCTGCCCGACTGGCCGCTCGACTTCACGCTCCGCCGCAACATCGAGGAAGCCTCCCTCGCTCTGGACGCCAACGGCTACTCGCTCATCACGTACACGCCGGAGCACGCATCGCATACGCGGCCGCTGTGGGAGTCGCTGCAGCCCGACGTGGTCATCTCGATGGCCCCAATGGCCCCGGAGCGCACCGCCGCCATCCGCGCGGCCGGGGTCCAGCACATCGTCCCGGACCCCGACCACCCCGAGGTGGAGCAGTACCGGGAAGAAGGGCCTTGGCTCCAGGTGCGTCACCTGCGGGAACGCGGGCACGCGCGCATCGCCTTCGTGGGGTCCACCGATCCGCGGATCGCGGATCTCGTCGCCGCCCGCCGGGGAAGCGCCATCGAGGCCGCAGCGGACCTCGGTCTCACGCTGGCCGCCGTCGACGACATCGAACCGTCCGAGGACGCGGCCGCGGAGGCGGTCCGCGCGCTGAGAGCGGCCGGCGTCACGGGTGTGGCCGCCTACAACGATGAATTTGCGCTCGCGCTCGTGGGCGCGGCACTGCGGATGGGCGTCGACGTGCCGGGCGAGTTGGCTGTCGTCGGTCATGACGATGCCCCTTTCGCCGCCCTCGCGCAGCCACGCCTCACGACGATCCGTCTCGACGTCACTGGTCTGGGTCGCTACCTGGCGAGCATCGCGTTGCACCTCGCGGAGGGCGCGCCGCTGGAGGAGTCTGCTCCGGTGCAGCACGTCCACCTGGTGGTGCGCGACACCGCCTGATCCCATCCCGACGGACAGCCGGACACAGCCGTAGTCTGAGGTCACCGAGAGAGGGAGACCGCAGATGGCCCGCATCCTGATGGCCGGGGCACCGGCGTACGGCCTAGCCATGCCCTCGCTGCCGTTCGTGCGCGCGCTCGTGGACGCCGGCCACGGGGTGGACTACGTCATGGGCGAGGCCTTCCGGGACCGGGTCGAGGCCGCAGGAGCCACGTTGGTGCCGTTCGGGCCACGGGAAGCGATCACCCGCCCCGCGCAGCTGGCGCTCCAGGGGCGCCGGCTCTTCCGCGCGCTGAACGCGAGCATCCGCCGGCTGGCGCGGCACTACGACGCAGTCGTGGCCGGCGGTCTCAACCCCGAGATCCCCGATCTGCAGCGCGAACTCGACCGCCCCGTGATCTTCCTGTCGCCGGTCTTCTTCCAGAACGACCGGGTGATCGCGCACCTGGCCCGGATCAGCACCACCCTGCCAGTCCCCGCGCGCCGGCTGATGGCCTCCACCGCCGCACGCCGCCGGCTGACAGCGGTCCTCGGGCCGCTGGTGTTCGGGTCACGCCCGCCGGACATCCTCAACCTGCTGAGGCCGATGTCCTCGACGCTGAACATCTCGCCGGCGACCCGGCACTACCAGCCCTTCGCCGAGGACTTCGACGACCTCCCGTGCTACTTCGCCGGCCCGACGACCACCGCGTCCGCGCCTGACCCCACGTTCCCGCTCGACCGGCTCCGGGCCCACGACGGCCCCGTCGTCTACGCCACGCTCGGCACGGTCTTCAACCGCGACCTCGACTACTTCCGGGCCATCATCACGGCGTTCGCCGACAGCGACGCCCTCGTCGTGGTCACCACCGGCCGCGCCGAAAGCCTGCCGCAGCTCGGGGAACTACCCGGCAACGTGATCGCGCGGTCGTTCGTGCCGCAGACGGACGTGCTGCGCGAAGCCGACCTGTGCTTCACGCACGGCGGGTTCGGCAGCACGACCGACACGGTTCTCGCGGGCGTCCCCGCCGTGTTCACTCCCATGGGCGCCGACCAGTTCTTCAACGCCCACCGGATGGAGGAGCTCGGCGCGGGCCGGGTCCTGGGGAAGGCCGACGTCACGCCGTCGGGCGTGCGCCGCGTGGCGGACGCCCTGCTCTCCGGGGCGCGCCCGGCCGGGCTGGCGACGCTGAAGGAGTCCTTCGACCAGGCGCCGGGGCCCGCCGGGGCGGTCCGGGAGATCGAGCGGGTCCTGGCCTAGGCGCTCAGCGCGCCGGGGCCCGGCCGCGGGCTCAGGCCCCCCGGCCCACCGCGGAGTCGACGCGGGCGGCCAGTTCCTCCAGCACGTGCACGTAGGTCTGCCCCGTGGCCCGCGTGAGACCCAGCTCGCAGGTGCGGTTGCAGGACAGGTGCAGGTCGGCGTCGAGTTGCCGAACCGCCTTGGCCTCGTCGCGCGTTGCGGTTGCCGTCAGTTCTTCGTGCAGGAGGCCACGGTCGCCGGCGAAGGCGCAGCAGCGCCATCCGTCGGGCACCACCGCCTGATCCGCCACGAGCCCCGCAAGCATCAGCAACGCGTCGTTGACGCCGAGATGCGTGGACGAGCAGGTCGGGTGGACGGCGGCCAGCCGGGCCTTCTGCACCACCGGCAGCCGGGGCGCGACCGCCTCAGCGACCCACTCGGTGGCGTCCAGGACCCGCACGGTGTGCACGCCGGCGGCCTTGAGCGCGACGATGACACCCTCGGTGCATGACACGTTGTCGCCGACCAGCGGCAGCTCACCGCCTCGCGTGTGCTCGACGATCCAGCTCACCAGGCGCTCCCGCATGACGTCGTAGCCGGACGGGAGCCCCTTCGACTTCCACGGGGTGCCGCAGCACAAGCCTTGGATGCCGTCGGGCGTGCTCAGGGTCACCCCGGCAACCGTCGCGAGCCGCCGGACGGCCCCCGCGACACCGGTGCCGCACGCGTGGTCGGTGCCGAACATCGTCCCGACGCAGGCGGGCATGAAGATCGCCTGCGGCGACTCGGCCGGCGCCGGACGGCGTATGGGTCCACCTCCGGGCAGTTCCGAGGTCAGCTGCGGCACGATGTCCTCGTCCAGCACCTTCCTGGCCACGCCCAGTGCCCCGCGGACCAGCGGCGTCGGCACCTTGTCGACGACCGTCATCCCGACGGAGGCGACCTTCAGCACCGTCGACCACTGGTCAGCCGCGACCTTCCAGCCGCGGTCCAGGACCTTCGACTGATTCTCCCGACGCAGCGTCCGCACGAGGTCGCCGGTGTTGATCTGGACCGGGCACGCGGTCTGGCACATGCCGTCGACGGCGCAGGTCTGGATGACGTCGTAGGTCTCCTGCTCGCGCAGTCGGTCGGCGAGGTGGGTCTCGCCGGCCTGCTCCGCGGCGGCGATCGCGCGCTGGACGACGATGCGCTGTCGCGGGGTGGTCGTCAGGTGCTGGCTGGGGCACACGGGTTCGCAGTAGCCGCACTCGACGCAGTCGTCGATGACGTCGCGCACCGGGCCGGTCGGCTTGATGTCCTTGAGGTGCAGGTGCGGGTCCTCCGTCAGCACCGAGCCGGGGTTGAGGATGCCGGACGGGTCGCAGGCGTTCTTGACGTCCCACATGGCCGTGTACAGCTCGTCGCCGTACTGGCGGCGGACGAACGGCGCCATGATGCGGCCCGTGCCGTGCTCGGCCTTGAGCGTCCCCTCCTGCCCGAGGACCAGCTGCACCATGTCCTCGGTGAAGTCCTCGTACCGGCGCATCGAGGCGTCGCCGGCGAAGTCCTCGGTGACGAGGAAGTGGATGTTGCCGTCCTTGGCGTGGCCGAAGATCACGCCGTCGCGGTAGCCATGGCGGTCGAACAGCACGTGCAACTCGGAGCAGACGGCGCCGAGGCGCTCCATCGGTACCGCGACGTCCTCCAGCAGCGCGGCCGTCCCGGCGGGGCGGTTCCGGGCGACCTTGGTGTAAAGGCCCTTGCGCATCACCCACATGCGGGCGCGGCGGGCCGCGTCGCGCGTGAGTTCCGGATCGGCCGCCAGACCCTGGAGCCCGGCGAAGACCTCGCCACCGGTCGCGGAGGCACGCTCGATGCCCTCGTCGTCGGCGGCCTGGTACTCCACGAGCAGCGACGCCTGCCGGTCCACGACGAAGCCGGGCGGCAGCACGTCGACGGCGTCGTCGCCCATCGCCTTGATCGAGGCGGCGTCGATGAGCTCGACGACGTCGGCGCCGGAGCCGACCAGACGCGGGAGTGCCGCCGTCGCGGCATCGAGCGAGTCGAACATCAGCAGGCCGGTCGCGGTGCGAGCGGGCACGGGGACGGTGCGGAACACCGCCTCCGCCACGAACCCGAGCGTGCCCTCGGAGCCGATCATCAGGTGCTCGAGGATCTTGACGGGCCGGTCGTGGTCGAGGAAGGAGTTCAGGCCGTAGCCCATCGTGTTCTTGATCGCGTAGCGCCGCTCCAGGTCCGCCCGGAACCGCTCGCCGCGGAGCCGGTCGCGCAGCGTCGTCAAGACCTGGACCAGGGCCGGTTCGTGGCGGACGAGGCGCGCGTCGGCGTCGTCGGCACCGGTGTCGATGACGGTCCCGCTCGGCAGCACGACTGTCATGGACTCCAGCGTGCGGTAGGCGTTGGCCACGGTCCCGCACGTCATGCCCGATGAGTTGTTGGCGATCATGCCGCCGACGGTGCACGCGATCTCCGACGCCGGGTCCGGGCCGAGCTTGCGGCCCAGCCGGCCGAGCCGCGCGTTGACCTCGCGGATCGTCGCACCGGGCTGGACCCGTACGCGCAGTCCGCCGTCGAGCACCTCGATGTCGCGGAAATGGCGGCGGACGTCCACCGTCAGGCCCTCCGACAGCGCCTGCCCGGACAGGCTGGTGCCGCCGGACCTCAGCGTCAGCGGCCAGCCGGCCTGGACGGCCACCGACATCGCCACCGCGACGTCGTCGGCCGAGCGGGCGCGCATGATCGCGTCAGGGATGCGGAGATAGTGCGACGCATCGACCGCGAGGGCTGCGCGGTCGAGTTCGCGGGTGCTGACCATGTCGGGGCCGAGGAGCGCCTGCAGCGCCTCGACCGCCTGCTGGTTGCCGATATCGAAATGGGCCCGAGGGGTGGCCACGTGCGAGTGCATGGTGTGCTCCGTTCATCGTCGAACACCAGCAACCTAGCACTCGGTCGGACCATTCGGGCACCTGCCCTCGGCTACGCCTCCAGCAGGTTGCGCGCAGTGACCGAGTCCGTGATGAGCACGTCGCACCATCCCCCGACCAGAGCGCCGCGGATCGCCTCGAGCTTGCGCCGCCCACCCGCCACGGCGATCCGGCGCGGGATGGTCTTGAGCGTCGTCTCGTCGATGCCCAGCGTCCGGCCGACGAGATCGGACTCGACATGCACGCCCTCGGCGTCGAAGAAGTTGAGGCAGACGTCCCCGACGGCGCCCCGCTCCGCCAGGGACTGGAGGTCCCGGTCCGGCAGGGTGCTGCCCGAACTGACGAGCAGCGCCGACGGCTGCACGCTGCCGATGCCGACCAGGGCCATGGTGAGGTCGCGCCACTCGCCGCGCACCGCCGCGATCTGCGGGTCGGACAGCAGGGAGTCGCGGACCTCCTGGCTGGAGACGACCCCGGGGGCGTTGAAGTAGTGGACCTCGGCGCCGGTCACCTGCGCGAGGCGGTCCGCCAGCCGGGTGGCCTGCACCTGTGCCCGTGGGTCCCCGACGCCGCCGATGACCTGGACGATGCGCTCGGCGGTGCGGGTGGTGCGCGGCGTCATGGCGTCGACGACGGCCAGCAGCGACGCGGACCACGACGACAGGCCCACCCGGTCGCTGGGGAGCATGGTCGATTCCAGATAGCGGGCGCCCGCGCTGCCGATGGCGCTGAGCAGCGCGGCGTCGGATTCGGCGGACTCGTCAGGGCCGCCGGCCACCACGACGTCGCGCAGGTCATACGCGTCGCGGAGCCGGTCCTCGAGTTCGGAGAACATGCCGGGCGGCTCGACGACGATGGTCCGCACGATGCCCGCCTCGACGCCCTCCTTGAGCAGGCGCGACACCCGCGACTGAGACATGTTGAGGCGTGCGGCGATCTCCGGCTGGCGCAGTCCGTGTTCGTGGTAAAGGCGCGCGACCTTCACGACGAGGGGCAGTCGTTCGGGGGCAACGCGCATGGACACGCTCGGAAACTAGCACGACCCTCGCCCGCGGCGCGTCCGAACCACCGACTCACGACGAGGATTCCGCATAAGCATTCGGTTATGGTTAGATAATCCGAGGAGGTCTTCACCGATGACGCACCATGCCCTTCCCTCAACCCCTCTGGATCTGCGGGACGCCCATCTGACCACCGGACTGTGGGGGGACACCTGGAGCCGCACACACGCGGTGACGGTGCCCACCATGCGCGACGACCTCCTCGACGCCGACCTCAGCGGCGCCGTCGAGAACTTCCGCGTCGCAGCCGGCCGCGCCGACGGAGACCACGTCGGCCCACCGTTCCTCGACGGCGACCTGTACAAGTGGATGGAGGCCGCCATCGCGACGCTGGCGCACCGCCCTGACCCCGCGCTGGAGGCGACCCTCGACGAGATCATCGCCTTGATCGGGGAAGTGCAGCGCGCCGACGGCTACGTCCACACTCCCACCCAGATCCAGCAGCGGCTCGCCGGGACGGACGGCACCCTGGCGGACCGGCTGAGCTTCGAGACGTACAACCTCGGGCACCTCATGACTGCGGGCTGTCTGCACCACCGGACCACGGGCAAGACGACCATGCTGAGCCTCGCCGAGAACGCGGCCGGATTCCTCATCTCCCTGGTCGAGAACACCCCCGAGGTCATCGCCCGCTCCGCGATCTGCCCCTCCCACTACATGGGCACGGTCGAACTGTTCCGGACTACCGGGGACCCCCGATACCGCCAGCTCGCGCACGATCTCATCCGGCTCCGTGAGCTGGTTCCCGCGACCGGGCTGGGCGGCGACGACAACCAGGACCGGATCCCGCTCACCGAGACCGAGGCCGTCGTCGGCCACGCCGTGCGCGCCAACTACCTCTACGCCGGGCTCGCCGACCTGCTTCTCGAGGACGACGACCCGGAGCTGGCCGCCCGTCTGGACCGCCTGTGGACGGACGTGGCGACCTCGAAGGTCTACCTCACCGGCGGGCACGGCGCGTTGTACGACGGCGCATCGCCCGACGGCTTCCCGTGGCAGGACCAGATCACCAAGGTCCATCAGTCCTACGGCCGCCCCTACCAATTGCCGCAGACCACCGCACACAACGAGACCTGCGCCACCATCGGCAACATCCTCTGGGCGTGGCGGATGCTGCTGCGCACGGGCGACGCCCGGTTCGCCGACGCCATCGACGTCGCCGTCAACAACACGCTGCTCGCCAGTATCGGGCTCGACGGGGCCAGCTACTTCTACACCAACCCCCTGCGCCAGGTCCGTGGCCTGCCCTACCCGCTGCGCCGCGCCGGCGACACGGCTCTGGACCCCGTGCCCGCTCCACCGCCGTCGGACGAGCGACTGCGACAGCGCTACCTGAGCTGCTTCTGCTGCCCACCCAACATCGCACGCACCCTGGCCCGGCTCCCCGAGCTGTGCTGGTCGGCCACCCCGGACGGACTGCTCGTCCATCAGTTCGCCGCCGGCACCGTCTCGACCGACACCTCATGGGGCAGGCTCGGGATCGAGCAGCACACTGATTACCCCCGGGACGGCCGGGTGGTCGTCGTGGTCACCGACGCCCCCGACGGGGACGCCTCGATCGGAGTGCGAATCCCGGGCTGGGCCACCGGCGCGACCCTCACGGTGGTGGGCGAGGACGCCCCGGCCGAGCCCGGCACCTACGCCCGGCTGACCAGGCGGTGGCAGGTGGGCGACACCATCGAGCTCGACCTGCCGATGCGGGTCCGGCGGTTGGCAGCGCACCACCTCGTCGAAGAGGCCACCAACCAGGTCGCCCTGCAGCGCGGCCCCGTCGTCTACTGCCTCGAGCATCACGACCTTGAGGGCGGCGCCCGCCCCGCGGAGGTCCTCCTCCCCCGGCGTGCCGCGTTCACCGAGCGGCGCGTGACCATCGCCGGCACCGACGTCGTCGCCCTCGACGCCGACGTCTTGCGGCGCCCGGCACAGGACGAGCTCTACGCAGATCTGCCGGACACCGATCCGACGTCGGTGGCGGCCTCGTTCATCCCCTACCACGCCTGGGCCAACCGCGGCCCGTCCGAGATGACCGTGTGGCTGCCGCTGCACTGGTGAGGAGAGTCCCATGACCGACACGGTGATCGCGACCTACTGGGTCGAGTCAGCCCTTCCCCTGCAGCGGGCCGCCGAGCAGATGGCGGGCGAGCAGTCCACCGGCACGTTCATCCGCGTCGCCCGGGAAACCGACGAGCTTCGCGCCCGGTTCGCCGCGCAGGTGGTGTCGATCGAGGAACGCGAACCGAGCGGTCGTCAGCCGCTGCCGGGCGCCACGGGCGACCCGGCGGCCATCCGCGGCGGCCTCGTGCGCTTGGCGTTCCCGCTGGACAACTTCGGCCCCTCCATCCCCAACCTCCAGGCCGCCGTCGCGGGCAACCTCTTCGAGATGCGCGACTTCGCCTCGATCAAGCTGATGGACCTCGACCTTCCCCGGCCGTTCGCCGACCGCTATCCCGGCCCTGCGTTCGGGCTCGAAGGGACGAGGCGCCTCATGGGCCGCGACACCGGCGTCATGATCGGCACGATCGTTAAACCCAGCATCGGGCTCAGCCCCGAGGAGCTGGCCGAGGTGGTGGCCGAGCTCGTGGAGGCCGGCATCGACTTCATCAAGGACGACGAACTGCAGGCCAACGGGCCCCACTCTCCGCTGCGGGACCGGGTCGCGGCCGTCATGCCTGTTCTCAAGGCCCACGCCGACCGGACCGGCCGGATGCCGTTGTACGCATTCAACATCACCGACGACCTCGACATCATGCGCCGCAACCACGACCTCGTCCTCGAGGCCGGCGGCACCTGCGTGATGGCCTGCATCAACATGGTCGGCCTGGCGGGCGTCGACTGGCTACGCCGGCACAGCCAGCTGCCGATCCACGGGCATCGCGCCATGTTCGGCGCGGTGTCGCGGTCGCCGCAGGTGGGCATCCACTTCCGCGCGTGGCAGAAGCTCGCGCGGCTCGTCGGCGTCGACCACCTCCACACCAACGGGCTGCACAACAAGTTCTACGAGTCCGACGACGAGGTTCTCGCCGCCATCGCCGCGGTCCGGGAGCCGCTCCTGGGCGGATACGGAGTGGTCCCCGTGCTGTCGTCGGGGCAGTGGGCCGGGCTGGCACACGAGACGTACGCCGCCGTCGGCACGACGGACCTGCTCACGCTGGCCGGCGGAGGCATCCATGGGCATCCCGACGGCGTCGCGGCCGGTGTCGCCAGCATGCGTGAGGCGTGGGACGCGGCCGAGCACGGCGAGCCGCTGGCGGAGCGGGCGTCGAAGGTCCCGGCGCTCAGCCGGGCGATCGAGACCTTCGGGCGATGACGACCTCGGTCGGCTTCTACGCCGACGACTTCACCGGCGCCACCGACGCGCTGTTCCAGCTGGCGCGCTGCGGGCTGCGCGGCGTGCTGCTGCTGCGCGTCGATCCCGCGGCCGTGCGGGAGCACGGCGACCGCGCCGTCGTCGGGGTCGCGGGGATCGCCCGGTCCCTGGCGACCCCCGACATGCGGGCAGAGGTCATGCCGGCGTTGACGGCCCTGCAGGACCTACGGCCACGCCTCCTGCAGTACAAGGCCTGCTCCACTGCGGACTCCTCGCCCACCATCGGCAGCCTCGGACACGCCGCGGAGCTGGGACGCGAGGCCACCGGGCAGGGCGACGTCCCGGTACTGCTGGCGCAGCCTGACTTCGGCCGCTACACCGCCTTCGCCACGCACTTCGCCGTCGACCGGGGCGAGGTGTACCGCCTGGACCGCCATCCCACGATGAGCTCGCATCCCAGCACTCCCGTCGACGAGGCGGACCTGCGGGTCTTCCTCGCGCGGCAGACGCGCCTGCCCGTGCGGTCGATGGCCTTCCCCTCCTACGCTCACCGCACTCCCCTGCCCGACGCCGCGGGTCTCACGGTCCTCGACGCCCTCACCGACGAGCACCTGTCCGCGGCCGGGGAGCTGGTTCTGGAGAGCCGGGGCACGTTCGCGATCGGCTCCGGCGGGCTCAGCCGCGCCGTGGGGCTCCACCTCGGTGGACCTGCGGCGGCGCTGCCCCTCGGGGGTCCCGCGGGCGATGGAGTGCTGGTCGTGTCTGGCAGCCGGTCTGCGCAGACCGGCCTCCAGATCGAGGCGGCCCGCGCGGACGGTTGGCCGGTGCGGGCACTCACCGTCGACGATCTCACCGACGCGACGGCGGTCACGGCCTGGGCGCGCGGTCATCTGCACGGGGGGTGCGCCATCGTCCACTCCCGGGACCTCCCGGGCGACGTCGTCGGCCTGCTGCCCCGGCTGGCAGAGATCTTCACCGGTCTCGTCCGCACCGTCCGGGGCGACCGCGACCCGACCGTCATCGTGTGCGGGGGCGACACGTCCAGCCGCATGCTTCGCCTCATGGAGGCCGAGAGCCTGGAGATCGACCGGCACATCACGGGCAACGTCGTGGTGTCGCGGCTCGCGGCACCGGGAGCTTGGCCCGACGGCCTCCGCATCCTCCTCAAGGGCGGTCAGGTCGGCCCCGTCGACCTGTTCATCCGTACGTTCACCGCACCCGACAGATCGGAACTCGCATGACTCGCGTGGCTTTCCTGCACACCGGCGCCGTCGTCATCCCCGTGACGGCCGCCCTCGCCACTCGCTACCTGCCCGGCGTCGAGGTGCTGAACCTGCTCGACGACCGGATCGTGGCCGACCTCGCCGCCGGCGGGGCCGCCGCGGAGTCCATCCCCGGGCGCCTCTCCCACCTCGCGGCCGACGCGAAGGAGGCCGGTGCAGACGTCGTGATGCTCACCTGTTCATCGATCTCCGGGTTCGCAGGCGAGGTGTCGGAGACAGCCGGGATCCCGGTGCTCCGCATCGACGAGGCCATGGCGGACCGAGCGGTGGCGACCGGCTCGCGGATCGTCGTCATCGCGACCCTCAGCACCACGCTCGCCCCCACTGTTCGCCTGATCCGCGAGCGGGCCGAGCTTGCCGGGGCCGAGCCGGCGCTCACTGAGATCCTCGTCAAGGGCGCGTTTGACGCCGTCGTCGAGGGCGACCGGGACCGGCACGACGCCCTGGTGTCGGACGCAATCGCGGCGGCGGCAACTGACTCCGACGTCATCGTGCTCGCTCAGGCATCCATGGCCGGCGCCGCGGAGCGGGTGAGCGTCCACGTCCCCGTCCTGACGAGCCCTGAACTGGGCGTTGCCCGGCTCGCCACCCACCTCTCCTGAAAGGTCCCCCGATGCCTCCGGTCGCCAGCCAGCTCCACAGCCAGTTCCCCGCCGGGCTCCTCGGCGTCCCTCTGGAGGAGGTGACGCTCACTTGGCGCGCCACGACGGAGGCGACGTCCCACCAGCTCCGGACGCGGATCGGTGATGCCGGGTGGGTCGAGGCCGATGCCCAGGAGGGGCCTGGCGGCGTCGGCGTGCGCGCCCCGGGCGGGGCCTTGGGCGTCAGGGAGGTCCGCGAGTACTCGGTCCGCCTCCGTGACCGCGACGGATGGGGCCCGTGGTCGGCGCCGATCAGGATCGAGGCGGGCGTGCTCGGCTCCGAGCTGGAGGCCCGCCTGGTCGGGATCCCCTCACAGACGGGAGGGCCGGCGCCGCACCTGCGCACGGAGTTCGACGCGCCCGCTGCCGTGACGCGGGCGCTGCTGAGGATCTCCGGACACGGCGTCCACGAGTGCCGCATCAACGGCCTGCGCACGGACGACGAGCACCTCGCGCCCGGATGGACCGCGCACCAGGCCCGCACCGTCATCGCGACCCACGACGTGACGGCCCTCATCCGACAGGGCCGCAACGCGATCAGCGTCATTGTGGCCGACGGCTGGTTCCGCGGTCGCATCGGTTGGACCGGCCGGACCGACCTCTACGGCTCCGATCTCGGTGTCGTCGTCCAACTCGAGCTGGAGCTCGCCAACGGGAGCCGCCGGATCGTCGCGAGTGACGCCTCCTGGCGCGGCGGATTCGGGGCCGTGCGCAGCGCCGGTATCTACGACGGAACCGACACCGACCTGCGTCTGGCGGCAGCTGGTTTCGCCGAGGTCGGCTTCGACGACTCCGCGTGGACACCATGCAGCGTGTGGGAGGCCGACCTGGCGACTTTCGAGCCGCGCCGCTCGGCGCCGATCCGCACAATCGCCGAGCTGCCCATGTCCATCGAGACGCGGGCTGACCGCCTGCTTCTCGACTCGGGCCAGAACCTGTCGGGTTGGGTGCGGCTGGAGGTCGACGGTGAACCCGGCACCGTGGTCACGATCCGGCACGCTGAGGTCCTTGAGCCGTCGGGCGACCTCCACACCGCCGCGCTCCGTACCGCCAGGGCCACCGACACCTACGTCCTCAGCGGTGGCCCCCAGGTCCTGGAGCCCGCCTTCACCTTCCACGGCTTCCGGTACGCCGACGTCGTCACCACGGGCACTGTGCTGTCGGCGACGGCTGTCGCCATCAGCAGCGACCTGCCGGCCAGGTCGACCTTCGCCTGCAGCCACGAGGCACTCAACCGGTTCCACAGCAACGTCGTGTGGTCGTTGCGGGGGAACTTCCTGTCGGTGCCGACGGACTGCCCGCAGCGCGATGAGCGTCTGGGATGGACCGGCGACGCGCAGGCGTTCGCGGCGACGGCGAACACTCTGGTGGACGCCCAGGCGTTCTGGTTGTCGTGGTTGCGCGACGTTGAGCTGGACCAGGCCGACGACGGGGCCGTCGCCTCTGTCGTGCCGAACATCGTCGGCCCGGATGACCTGGTGTTCGGGGCCGGGCCCGTCGAGTCGATGGGCCGGGCCGGGTGGGCTGACGCGGCGACGATCGTGCCGTGGAGCTGTTATGAGGCCACGGGCGACCCCCTCGCTCTCCGCCGCCAGCTGTCCAGCATGCGCCGCTGGGTCGATCACCTCCGCGGTCGGGCCGGGACCGGGCTGCTGCTCCCACACGAGCCGTTCCAGTACGGAGACTGGCTGGATCCCGACGCCCCGGGTGACAGGCCATGGGAGGGCAAGACATCTCCGGACTACGTGGCGAACGCGTTCTACGTGCACTCGACCCGAGTCCTTGCCCGCACCGAGACGCTCGTGGGAGACCCTGAGCGGTCGGCAGAGCTGGCTGCTCTGGCTGATGCAGTGGCCGCCGAGACGTGGCGGATCTACGGCGCCGAGGCGGCCCGCACCCAAACCGGCGCGGCATTGGCACTCGAGTTCAGGCTCTGCCCTGAGGACGAGCGGAAGGTGGTCGCGGCCGCCCTCGCCGAGGGCGTGGACCGCACCGACGGCCGCATCCAGACGGGGTTCCTCGGCACCCCCCTGGTGCTGTTCGCCCTGTCGAACGCCGGATATGTCGACCAGGCCTATCGCATGCTCCTGCGGCGGGAGGCGCCGTCGTGGCTCTATCAGGTCGACCGCGGTGCAACGACGGTGTGGGAGCGTTGGGACGCCATCCTCCCCGACGGCTCCATCCACGGCGGGGACATGGACATCGCCGACGGCGGCTCGATGCTGTCGTTCAACCACTACGCCTACGGCGCGATGATCGACTGGGTGTACCGCACCCTCGCCGGGCTGGCCCCCGCGGAACCCGGCTACCGCACGGTGCTCGTGGCCCCGCGGCCTACGGCGGCCATCACATGGGCCGAGGCATCGATCGAGACCGCGTTCGGCCCGGTTGCCATCGCGTGGCGGCTGTCCGGCGACACCCTGGATCTGGACCTCACGGTCCCCGTCGGATCGACCGCCGTCCTCGACCTCCCGCTCACCGCCGGCTCCCGCGTCGACGGCGCCGACGGAGACACCCTCGGCCCTGGAACGCACCACCTCACCGTCTACCACCCCAGGGTCGCCACGCCCTGACAGCGGACTCCGACCTATCCGTCGCAGGTCCAGATCGCGGCGGAGCGGCGGATGAGGTCGTCCAGGTCCGGCCGGCCAACGTCGGACAACTCCGTGTCCGGAGGGTCGACGTCTGGGGGGTCGGTGTCTGGCGGGTCGCCGTCTGGGTCCGGTGGTGCCCCGGCGCGGATCTGTTGGAGTCGGAAGCGGCGGTGTTGCCGTGGTCGTCTGGCCGGGTCGATGTGCCGTGGTGGGGTGAACCACGGCAGGCCGGTCACCGGATCCAGATCCACCTGCCACTGCGAGGCCTCGGACTGCAACGGGTCGGGCTCCACCAGGCGGTGGTGGTGCGGGCAGAGCAAGACCCCGTTTCCTAGTTGGGTGTCCCCGCCTTGCCACCAGGGGACGATGTGGTGTGCTTCGCAGCACGCCGGGGTGGCGGTGCAGCCGGGGAACGCGCAACCCCCGTCGCGCTGCATCAAAGCGGCCCGCAGGCCGGGAGTGAAGGCGCGGTAGGTGCGGCCCACATCCAACAACCGCGACGCTCCGCCCAACACGACGGGAACGATCCCGGCGTCGCACGCGAGTCGGCGCACCTCGCCGGCGGTCAGGCCGTCGACGTCGTTGACACCGATCAGCCCGACCTTCCCCAGGCCGGTGGTGAGGGTGTCGAGGTCGAGGGTGACGTGCACCTGCGGCCGATCCCCACCATGGATGGGCAGCGTTCCGGTGTTGGCGGCTTTCTGGGTCAGCAGGACCAGCGCGTCGGCACGCCTGGCGTCGCGGGACGGGGCTTCGCCGGTGGCGGTGTAGGTGGAGGCGTCGGGCATCAAGGCATCCAGTTGCGCGCTGAGGAGGGCTGCGTCGGCAACGGGGAGTTGTCCGGTGATGCGCATCGATCCGTGGTAGTCCGGCGTCAGGCGCAGGAAGCGACCCCGATGAGCTGCGGCTTCCTCCCGGGCGAGACGCTTTCCATCGTCGGCGTGGGCCTGATCGGGGTCGATGATCTCCGCCAGCCGTGCGGCGAGGACCCGCAGCTCGAACGGGCCGAGGGTGTCGACGTGGGCGAGGATCTCCTGCTCACAGAGGGTCAGCTCCGCGCGGGTCAATCGCCCGGGGAGTTTGCGTAGGCCGGTGACGATGGCGTCGGCCTGGGGCAGCGAGATCGAGCCGTCGTTCAAGGCGGCGCCGATCAGCGGGAAGCGGTCGCACAGGTCCTGCGAGAGCCGCAACGATGCGGTGGCCTGCGCGGGGGTGGTGCGCACCGACTGCCGCACCCCGTCGATCACGGCCTCCGCCCCGGCCAGCTTCGCCTCATGCAGCAGGTGGAGGCGTAGACCGGCCAGTTGCGCCTCGGCTTCCGTGACCGCGGCGACGAGGCCGGAGAGGCGGTCTGCGGGGGTGTCCTCGGTGGTGAGTGACAGCGCGGCATCCCACAGTGCAGCGATGGATCGCTGCATCTGCTCGCGCATCGAATCACTCATGTGAACTATTCTTGCGGAGGCCACTGACAATTTCGGATTTCCAAGGCCGGAAGATCGACGCCTGCGGCGTCGGCTTCGAGACTCGCCCGGACGGCTCCGCCGTCGGGCGCGACCTCAGCGAACGGTGCAGGCGCGACCTCAGCGAACGGGTGGTCGCGACCTCAGCGTGCGTGGTCCGCGAGGGGGTGGGACGGGGGGGCGGCTGCGCGCAGTGATGCCCAACCCGAGGATCACTTCACTGGCGTCCCGCTTGGGCAGACCCGACCCAAGGGCCGCCCCACCGGCACGCACCCGGACCCGGCCACGCCACCGCTAGAACGAGTGTGGGGAGACGGGAGCCGACGCTCGGGCGGCCTCGGCTACTCAACCCCAGCCAGTCGGTCACCTGAACAGACCACCCGTCCACAAGGGCCGCCCGAGCGTCGGGTCACGTCTCCCCACACCTTCAGCGGATGGGGTCAAGGGATCGACGCCAACGGCGTCGGCTTCGAGACTCGCCCGGACGGCTTCGCCGTCGGGCGCGACCTCAGCGAACGGGGTTGGCGTCGGCTTCGAGACTCACCCGGACGGCTCCGCCGTCGGGCGCGACCTCAGTGAACGGGGTGGCGTCGGCTTCGAGACTCGCCCGGACGGCTCCGCCGTCGGGCGCGACCTCAGCGAATGGACAGGCGCGACCTCAGCGAACGAGGCAGGCAGGGTCTCCACACATCGAGACAGCGCGCGAAGGATCAGCCCTTGACAGAGCCGGCCGCCATGCCCGCCATGATCTTCTTGTTCAAGCCGATGAAGACGATGAGCAGCACGATGATGTTGATGCTCACCGCGGCGAACAGCGGCCCGTACTGCGTGGAGCCGTACTCGTCACCGAGGCTCAACAGACCGACCTGGATCGTCGCCATCGCGGGGCGCGTCGTGAAGGTCAGTGCGATGAGCAGGTCGTTCCACACCGAGAAGAACTGCACCAGGCCGATCGTGACGATGGCGTTCTTCATCATGGGCAGGCCGATGACGAAGAAGGACCTGAGCGGCCCGGACCCGTCGACGGTCGCGGCTTCGAAGATCGTCCGGGGCACGGACCGGAAGTACGTCGCCATGAGGAACGTGGTCAGCGGCAGCCCCATCACGGTGTAGGTGATGATGAGGGGCAGCAGGGTGTCGGTGATGCCGATCTTGAAGTACGCGATGAACAGGGGAACCAGGATCATCTGACCAGGCACCATGATCCCGGCCAGCACGTAGAGCAGAACCCCGCCCCGGCCCTTCCAGATCATCACCTCGAGCGCGTAGCCGGCCGCGACGCCGATGAGGACGATGAGGATGACCGAGGGGATCGTGACGATGATGCTGTTGAGGTAGTTGCGGCCGACGTTGCCGTTGGTGAGTGCGGTGACGTAGTTGTCGAAGCGCCAGGTCTCGGGGAGGGAGAGCGCCGGGTTGGAGAGGAACTCCGCCTGGCTCTTGAACGACCCGAGGATCATCCAGACCTGTGGGTAGAGGACGACGATCATGAGGATCGTCACGCCGATCCAGATCGGGAGCCGGCGCAGGGCGCGCCGGGCGGCGCGTTGCATCGGGGAGCGACGGCGCGGGAGGGCTGGGGCCGGTGCGGCGCCGGGCTGCACGGGGGTCGAGATGGTCATGTCACTCCTCCACGCGCTTGCGCGACGACTTGAAGATGGCCAGCGTGAACACCAGGCTGAGCATGGTGAGCACGAGCGCGATGGTCGATCCGTAGCCGTACTCGGCGTACTCGAACGCGGTGCGGTACATGTACAGGGTCAGCGGTGCGGTCGAGGTGCCGGGGCCGCCGTTGTTGAGGGCCAGAAGGCTGTCGAAGACCTTGAGGGTGGCGTTGAGGCTGAAGATGATCGACGACATGAGGATCGGCAGCGACAGCGGCAGCACGATGTAGCGCACCAGCTGCCAGCCGTTGGCGCCGTCGATGCGCGCGGACTCGAGCACCTCGTCGGGGATGTCGAGAAGGCCGGCGTAGAGCAGGATGGCGTAGAAGCCCATCGACGTCCACAACGTCATGGCGATGGCGGTGATCATCGTGCCGCTCGTGGAGGCGAGCACCTCCACGCTCTCGCCGCCGAAGAAGTTGATGATGTCATTGACCGGGCCCTGATTCTGGCCGACGGCGACGAAGCTCTTGAACAGCAGGGCGATCGCGACGGTGGGCAGGATGGCCGGGAAGAACACGATGGTGCGCACCAGCGACGAGCCGCGGCGCAGCCCGAAGACGTACAACAGCGCCAGCAGGTAGCCCAGCGTCACCTGTCCGATCGTCGCGACGACGGCGAAGCCGACGCTGACCTTGACCGACTGGATCGCGGCAGGGTCCGCGAAGAACGCGGCGAAGTTGTCCCAGCCGACGAACTCGAAGCCCCGCAGCGTGTTGCCTTCGAAGAAGGACAACCCGAAGGACCAGAGGACGGGCACGATCTTGAGCCCGGTGTAGAGCAGCAGGGCGGGGCCCAGCAGGATGAAGATCGTCTTGCGATCTCCGAAGATCGAGTTCATGCGTCGCTCCAGACGGGAATCGGTGGGCGCGATGCGAGGGGCCCGGCGGCGTCGGCCGGTCCGGGCCCCTCACCTCGGTGCGGTCAGCGGTTGGCGTCGATGCTGTCCTGGAGGGCCTTCATGTAGTCCTCCGCGGACATCTGGCCGGTGGCGAGCAGGGTGACGTTGCTGGAGGCGAGCGAGTTGCTCTTGGGATCGAACAGCGCCTCGAACCAGAGGACCGTCTCCTCGATGCCCTCGATCCGCTCCTGGATCTCCAGGGTGTTCGGCGACACGTCGGTGACCTCGCCGTTGACCTTGAAGCCCGAGATGATGCCCGCGGATTGCATGGCCTGCTGGCCGTAGTTCTCGGCGATGCAGCTGACCCAGGCGTCGACCTTCGGGCCGTAGGCCTTCGAGGAGAACACCATCGGCGCGCCGGCGTTGGCCGGGTAGTGGTCAATGGACCCGGCGCCGCCGTCGACCGCGGGGAACGGCATGAAGCCCACATTCTCGGCGCCGACGGTGTTGCGGTCGGGGTCGTTGACGGCGCCGAGGAACCAGCTGCCGTCGTAGGTCATGGCGGCCTCGCCGGTGAGGAAGAGGTTCTGCGACTGGTCCATGTCACGCGTGGAGAAGCCCTCACCGAGGTACCCGGCCGACGCGAGGTCTGCGAGCGCCTGGGCACCGGCGACGTACTCCGGGTCGGTCAGCTTGGCCTGGCCGTCGCGGACCTTGACCATCGCGTCGGGCCCGGCGTTGCGAACGATATACATGCCCATGAGTCGGGTGAGCGGCCAGCCGGCAGCCCCGGCCTGGGTCATCGGGGTCACGCCGGCGGCCTTGAGGGCCTCCCCCGCAGCCATGAGGTCGTCCCACGTCGCGGGCTCCTCGATGCCGTTGTCGGCGAAGATCTGCTTGTTGTACCAGATGCCCTCGATGTTGTACTGGTACGGCATCGACACGAGGCCGCCGTACACGTTGTTCTCGGTAGAGACGACGGCGGGGAGCACGTGGTCGAGCGCGCCGGTCGCGCCCATGGACTCTTCGAGGTTGACGATGAGGCCACCCGCGCCGAGGTCGCCGTCGGGGCGGACCATGGCGGTGCCGGCGATGGTGTGGGCGGGCAGCGCGTCCTGGCTGGCCAGGAGCGTGACCTTCTGCACGGTGTCGGCCTGGGCGACCGTGAGGTGCTCGAGCGGCAGCGCGTCGTTCTCGGCCTTGCACTGGTCTGCGGCGAGCGCGTCGAGCTGTTCGCGAAGGGCCGGGTTCTCGTTGGCGGTCTGGACGGAGAAGGTCTCCGGATCGGTGCCGGTGGCGGACGAGCCGCCTTCTGCCGGGGCCGATGCCGAGCTGCTGGTGGCGCCGGACGCCGTCGGCTCCGGATCGGTGGCCTGCTGGCCGCCGCAGGCGCTGAGCGGGATCGTCGCGGCGATGGCGACGACGGCCCACTTGCTGAGGCGGGTACCGAGAATGGTCATGTGCGTCCTCCTTGACACGGGCGGCTGGTGTGGTGAGCCTCTCGATGCAGGTGCCTAATCAATCACTATTGACGATCTATGCACTTACACGGCGAGCCTAGCACGGCAACACCCGTTTGCATAGCCATGCATACGTGGCGCAATAGTCACAATGTGGTAACGAATCGCAGCGACCATGCGGTCCGGCGCCGCGGGATCCGGTAGCGCTCCGGCAGAGCGGGGCCGACGGAGGCTGATCCCAGTCCGGCCTGGGCATGGTCGAGGTTCACCCACACCCGACCGGTATCGCGGAGGTCATGCGGATGCCTGGCCCTTTCCAGGTCCTCGCTGGTCCAGCGGCGAGCGGTGAAGTCGAACCGGGGCAGGCCTTCGACCCGGAGGCGCGGAAGGCCGGGCGCGCCGGTGATCTCCAGCCAGCGGGTGTCCATGTGATTGCCGTTCTCCTGCGGGACGGGATAACCGACCTGCAGGTCGTCGATCGCTGCCTCGTACCGGCCGACGAGGGCGGCCGAGCGCGAGTCCCGGTAGCTCTCATCCGGCCCGCGGCCGAACCAGGCCAGGCCGCCGTAATCCCCCGGCAGCCCGAGGCGGAGGCCAAGCCTGGGCACGGCGATGTCGCGTTGCTGATACGGAGTATCGGTCCACGGACCCAGGAAGTCGACGGTCACGTCGAGCCGCAGCGCGTCGTCATCGGCGGACCACCGGTACTGCACGCCGGCGGCGTGAGGGTGGGTGGCCGCCGCCACCCGTGAGCGCACGACCAGGGCGTCGCCGGCGACCTCGACGGCGTCGGTGCGGTGGAGCATGCGGTCGAGGCCGACGGCCGACCAGACCGCGGCAAGGTTGTTCCGTCCGCCCTGGCCGCGGTCGTTCTCCGTCGGGGCCCGGTAGAGGTCGAGCAGTGGGCCGTCCACGGGGATGCCGCCGAGCGAGATCAGCCTCCCTGTCGCGGAATCGAACCGGCCGGGTCCCAGCTCGATGTCCCCGCCGCTGAGCGGGACCGACGGGGGCAGCACGCGGGATGACCGCTGCCGGCGCGGGACGTCGGCCAGCAGCACCTGGTGGCGGGCGACGACGTGCCCGGCGGGAGCCCAGAGGGCCCCGTCGCGGAGCACGGCCTCGACCGTCACCCACCATTCGCCGGGGTCCTCGCCCGCCGAGGTCGGGAGAGGCAGGACCGCTTCGTCGCGGGGGCCGAGGACGGGCAGGTCCAACGAGCCGGTGTCGAGGGTCCGGCCGTCGAGCTCGAGTCGCCACCGCAGGCTCAGATCCGCGGTGTCGGCGTGGTCGCGGGCGTTGCGGACCGTGAGACCCATGGCGCCGTGCTCGAACTCCAGCGGTTGGAGGACGGCGGCCAACTCGGCGAGGGCCGGGCTGGGCGTCCGATCCGCGAAGAGCAGTCCGTCGAGGCAGTACCGGCCCCCGTTCGGTCGGTAGTCGACGTCTCCGCCGTGCATGACGAACTCCCGGTCCGCGGCGTCCACCTGCCGGAAGCCGTGGTCGATCCACTCCCACACGAAGCCGCCGCAGATGCGCTCGTGGTTCCGCATCACCGCGTGGTAGTCGGCGAGGGAGCCCGGCCCGTTGCCCATCGCGTGCGCGTACTCGACCAGGAGGAACGGCAGCCCGCGCCGCCGGGCGTCGGCGGAGTCGTCGATTCCCTCTGGCCGGTCCTCCTCGCGCCTCCCGATCGCGTCCAGCCGCTCGAGGTCGGGATACATGAGCGAGTAGAAGTCGGAGTTGCGGTAGCTGGGGTCGCGTTCGTACAGGATCGGGCGTGACGGGTCACGCCTCCGGACCCACTCCTCCAGCGTGGCGAAGTTGTCGCCCACCCACGACTCGTTGGCCAACGACCACACCACCACCGAGGGCCGGTTCTTGTCGCGCTCCACCATGCGACGCACCCGATCGAGCATCGCGGCTGCCCAGCGCGGATCGGACGCGGGGTTGCCGTCCCAGCCGGCGTAGATGAAGCCGTGGGTTTCGAGGTCGCATTCCTCGACCACCCACAGCCCGTACTCGTCACAGAGGCGCAGGAACTCCGGGTGCGGCGGGTAGTGGCTGGTCCGGACGGCGTTGATGTTGTGCCGCTTCATGGCGACGACGTCGGCCACCATCGTCTCCCGGTCGAGGGTCCGGCCGGTGTCCCAGTGGTGCTCGTGGCGGTTCACGCCGCGGAAGAAGACGGGCGCCCCGTTGACCTCGAGGACGCCCCCCTGGATCTCCACACGGCGGAAGCCGACCGCGAGCACGATGGATTCCCCACGGCTGGTGAGCGTGCCGCGGTACAGCCGGGGAGTCTCGGCGCTCCACGGCTCCACCGCGATTCGTGCCTCCTCCCCTGCCTCCAGCCGCAGACCGAGTTCGGGGATCTCGACGAGGCCGGGAACGTCCGCGTCGACCCGCAGAGTGCCCATCCCGGTGGCGGGGTCGTAGTCGGCATGTACGTGGTGGTCGTCGACGGCGCCGTCGGGCCGCTCGATCACCTCGACGTCTCGGAAGATGCCGGGGAGCCACCACATGTCCTGGTCCTCCAGGTACGTCCCGGCCGACCAGCGGTGCACGCGGACAGCGAGCACGTTGCGCCCCGGACGGACGGGAGCGTCGAACTCGACGGGCAGCCGACTGCCGGTGGACCAGCCGAGCTCCTCCCCGTTGAGCCAAACCTTCGCGGCGGAGTCGACGCCCTGAAAGCGCAGGACGGAGCGGCCCCAGTCGTCGGGCGCGTCGAAGACCAGCCGGTAGTCGCCGGTCGGGTTCTCGGTCGGCACGCGGGGCGGGTCGATGGGGACGGGGAAGGCGGTGTTGGTGTAGAGCGGGCCGTCGGCGGTGCCCCGCAGAGAGGCGGGACCTGCGGCGCCGGGTGTGGTCACCCGCTCCAAGACCCAGTGGGACGGCACCGCGATCTCGTCCCATGCGGTGTCGTCGAAACCGTGGGCGAGGAAGGCCGAGCCGGTGCCTCGGGCGTCGGCGCAGAGGCGGAACCGCCAGGTGCCGTTGAGGGACAGCGTCCGGGCATCGGTCCGCGCGTCGGCGCGTGGGGCTCGTCGGCCCGCCCCTGGGGCCAGGCTCTCCCAATAGCGGTCGTTGTCCTCGGTCATGGCGCCTCCTCGCGCGATCAGTCGAGCCGGCGGATCCGCAGTGCGATCGGCCGGCCGGGGGGCAGTGCCACAGGTTCGCCGTCGCCGGCGGTGGCCTCGTTGCGGCGCACCTCGGCGAGCTCGAATTCGCGCTCCACCGTCGTGACCGTCATGTCCCAGGTGTCGATGATGTCAACCTCGTAGCGCTGGCCGGGGGCGAGTCGATCACCGCGATGGCCCTGCGGCAGCCGGAACGTCCACGCGTCGGGCGCCGAGCGGCCCAGGTACTGCAGGTAGTGGCGGGTGGGGATGCCCGCGACGAACGTGCCGTCCCACCAAGGGTCGATGGGGTCGAGGCCTGGGGTGGGCACCTCGTCGAGGATCCGGCGGAGGAACCCCAAGCGCGACGGCGACTCCCCGTGGAAGGGGCCACCACGGACGATGTGGAGGCTGCCGTCGTCGAGCAGGAAGCTCTCGCCGTGGGAGGCGTAGCAGCCCGACACCGTCGCGATCCAGAATCGGTGGACGAGTTCCTCGGCCGCCAGGTTCCCCCAGCGCAGGTCGAGGTCTCCCTCGTAACAGATCTCGTCGAGGACCACCGGCTTGGAGTAGGCGTCGCGGAGGAGGGAGGCGCGGCCGAAGTCCTGGGCGGCCTGTCCGATCTGGACCGATGCGTGGGTGACCCAGGACTGGTTGTGGTCGTAGAGACGCAGCCAGTTGTGGATGGAGCGCGGGTGCCCGTACGGGTCAGAGGCGGCGACCAGGTTCCCCGCCCTGGTCCAGCGGTCGTCGGGGCGGGTCGCCGCGAGGATGTCGTACTCGTTGGCCAGCGACCACCAGACACCGGGGTGGGCCGCCAGCCGGGCGACGACATAGCGAAGGTAGGTGGCGTCCTGCTCCTCGGTCAGCGTGTCCAGGCCGAAGTGGCCGCCGTCGTAGGTGCTGAGCAGGAGCACCTCCGCCTGGATGCCCCGGGAACCCAGGAGCTCCACCGAGCTGTCGAGCCGTTCGAAGAACTCCGGCACGGGCCGGGCGGGGTCCCAGCCGCCTGGACCGTGCTCGAACGGCAGGAGCTCAGGGTGGTGCTCGACGTGGTCACCGGCCTGGGGGAACACCATGAAGCGCAGCTTGGTGAAACCGGCGTCGGCGATGACCTCCACCGTCTGGCGGTGGAGATCCTCGGGTTGGTGGAGCCAGTTGTAGACGGTGGCGCCGACGGGGCGGAAGGGGGTCCCGTCGGCGTGCGCGAAGTGGAAGCCGCCAGCGACGCGCACCGGCCCGTGCTCACCCTCGGGGGCCGCGCCGACATCGACGACGCCGGCATGTCCGTGGAGTGCCGGCAGGTCGCTGTGGGTCCGCCAGTTCCACCTGCCGGCGACTGGTGCGGAGAACCGCACCCGGTAACGGTCGCGGCCGTCCCAGAAGCCGGGCACGCGGAGGTGGCCGCCGTCACCCTCGTGGGTGAAATCGACGACGAGCGGGTCGCGGCCCGGTGCGGGCGGGACCGGGGGGGCCGCGAACGCGAGCTCCGCGGGGCGGTGGCAGACGGGACGCACGGATCAGCCCCAGCTGGGGCCGCCGCGGTCAGGCCCTGCCTGGCTGCCGCTGACCCGCCTAGCCATGGGTGAGGGCGAGCGCCGAGGCCCACTGCGAGCGGGCCTCGGCGTTGTCGTGACGGGGCGTGAACGTGTCGGACTCGACGGGGGCGAATCCTCCCCCGAGGGTGTCGGCGGCCAGCTGCGCGGCTCCGCGGGCCGAGAGCCTGGAGTAGCGGGGCCGCCGCACGCTGCGCCCGCCGAGGTCGGCCTGCAGCTGCATGAGGAAGTCGTCGGCCGCGGGGGCGCCGTCGGCCAGGATCGCCTGCACGGGAGCCGCGGCCTCGGCGGCATCCACGACATCGGTGATCTGGTGGGCGATGGCCTCCATCGCCGCCCGGGCCAGGATCCCGGGATCCGTGCCCAGGTCGAAGCCCACGAGGATCGCACGAGCAGCGGGATCCCAGTGCGGGGCGCCCAGCCCCGCCACGGCCGGCACGAGGACCACGCCATGATCCTCGGGGGCGGTGCGCGCGAGTGCCGTCAGCTCTTCGACGCTGCGCCCCACCAGGCGCGACAGCCAGGCCACGGTCGCGCCGCTGGCCAGGATGTTGCCCTCGATGCCGACGACGAGGCGCGCCCCCAAGCGCCAGGCGACGGTACCGACGAGGCCGTCCGGGACGCCCGCTGCGTCGTCAACGAGGCCCATCACGGACGAGCCCGTGCCATAGGTCGCCTTCAGCGCACCAGGGCCCCGGACACCGTGGCCGTAGAGCGCGGCGTGCGAGTCACCGAGGACGGCGTGGACGCGCCGGCCCGGCAGTCCGGCCACCTCCCCCGTCGGCTCGTCGGAGGCCGCGACCCGTGGCAGTACCGCGGCGGGGATGTGGAACAGCTCGCAGAGCTCCTCGCTCCACTCCCCGGTGGCGAGATCGAGCAGCTGAGTCCGAGACGCGTTCCCCGCCTCGATCCGGTGCTCCCCCGTCAGGCGCGTCACGAGCCAGGAGTCGACGGTGCCGACAGCCAGCTCGCCGGCCCGGGAGCGGCTGCGGTCCGGGTCCACGTCATCGAGGAGCCACTGCAGTTTCAGTGCCGAGAACATGGGGTCCAGCGGGAGGCCGCTGATGGCCCGCACGCGGTCGGCGTGCTCCGTGAGGTCTGCGACGCGCTGCGCGGTGCGGCGGTCCTGCCAGCCGAGCATGGGCCCGACCGGCTCGCCGGTGGCGCGGTCCCAGACCACCGCGGACTCGCGCTGCGTGCTGAGGGCGACGGCGTCGACGGGATGCGCCGCGGCGATCTGGTCGACGACGCTGCGCACGCCGGCCAGGATCTCGCCGGCGTCCTGCTCGACCCAACCGGGTCGGGGGTGGGCCTGCCCGAGTGGCACCGTCGCGGACGTAACCGCCGTCCCTGACTGGTCGAAGAGCGTCGCCTTGGTGCTGCTCGTCCCCTGGTCAACCGAGAGGATCATGGAGTGACCCCCACGCTGAGGCGCGCAACGGTGCGGTCGGAGCGAACGGGATCGTGGTGCGACATCTGGGTCTCTCTGGGTCTCGGCGGCCATGGTCGGCCCACCGGAGGGCTCCCCAGACACTGGGAGCCCTCCGGTGCGCCAGGTGTATCACTCAACGGCGAACAGCGTGTAGCCGTCGGCGTTCGACTCGTCGATCAGGACGCAGTCGATGGACTGCTTCTCCGGCTGCCCGGTCTCCCCCGTGCGGATGAACGCATCGGCCTGCTCGACGGCCAGTTCCGCGATCGCCACGGCCGGCTGCAGGCCGGTCGCCAGGAGCTTGCCGTCCTTGATCGCCTGCACCGCGTCGGGCGCGCCGTCGAACCCGGCGATGGTCACCTGATCGGTCTTGCCGGCGGCGTCGACCGCGGCCACGGCGCCGAGCGCCATCGTGTCGTTCCCGGCGATGATGCCGGTCAGATCCGGGTACCGCTGCAGCAGGGTCTCCACCTTGGAGAAGGCCTCCTGCTGATCCCAGTTGGCGGTCTCCTGGGCGACCATCTCAAGATCCGGGTACTGGTCCAGGACGCTGTGGTAGGCCTCCGAGCGGACGGCCGCGTTGGTGTCGGTCTCGCGGCCGAGCAGCTCCACGTACGTGCCCTTGCCCTCGAGCGCCGCGCCGAAGGCCTCGGCGACCAGGCTGGCGCCCTGGGAGTTGTTCGCCACGATCTGCGACGTGGCGAGCCCCGTCTGGTTGATCTCGCGGTCGATGAGGAAGACCGGGATGCCGGCGTCGACAGCCTTCTGGACCGCGCCGATGGTGACGTCAGCACCGGCGTTGTCCAGGACGATGGCCACCGCGCCACTGGAGATGGCGGCGTCGATCAGCTCCGACTGCTTGTTCGGGTCGTCGTCGTGGGAGTCCGACGTCGTCTCGTAGCCCAGCTCCTCGGCCTTGGCGACGGCTGCGTCGGCCTCGGCCTTGAAGAACGGGTTGGAGTGCGACGGGGTGATGACGGCGATCGTGCCGCCCGCCTCCCCCGTTCCGCCGGTGGATTCGGAGGGCGCGGCCGAGGTCGACTCCGTCGTCGGTTCCGCGGAGGGGGTGGTCGACGAGCCGCCGGAGCAGCCCGCCAGGGCGAACGTGGCCGCGAAGAAGGCTGCGGCGAGGGACAGAAGGGGTGGTCTGCGCATGTGTTTCCTCCATTGGTGAATGTGCGCGGATTGGTGGGGGTCAGGCGTGGCCGACGTCAGTCGGCCGCGGCGGTGGTCAGGCGGATGCGGAGAGTCCTGCGGCCTCCTTCTCCTTGCGGACGCTGGCGGCGGCCGCCGCGGCGGCGCGGGAGACCTGCAGGCGCTGTTGGACCTGGTCGAGCATGACGGCCAGCACGATGACGGCGCCCTTGATGAACACCTGCCAGAAGCTGGAGACGCCCACGAGCACCAGGCCGTCGGAGAGGAATCCGATGACGAAGGCGCCGATGAGGGTGCCCTTGACGCTGCCCCGGCCGCCGGCCAGCGACGCACCGCCGATGACGACCGCCGCGATGGCGTTGAGCTCGAACGCGTTACCGGCCTGGGGCGCGGCCGAGGTGAGCTCGGAGGCGATGATGAGGCCCGCCATGGCAGCGCAGGCGCCCGAGATCATGTAGACGGTGGTGGTGACCTTCTTGACGGGCACGCCGGAGAGTTCGGCGGCCCGCGGGTTCCCGCCCGTCGCGTACAGCCAGCGCCCGAAAGGGGTCTTCGCGACGAGGAACCACACGGCGATCGCGACCAGCACCGTGATCCAGATCTGCGTCGGGATACCGAGGGGCCGGCCGGTGCCGATGAACCAGAAGCCGGTGTTGCCGAGCGCCGGGTCTCCCTGCAGCTTGGGAAACGTCGAGCCGTTTGAGATCAGCAGCGCCGCGCCGCGGGCCATGTAGAGGGAGCCCAGTGTGGCGATGAAGGGCGCGACGCCCAACCTGGTCACGAGCGTCCCGTTGATCCAGCCGACGGCCGTGCCGACCAGCAGGGCCACCAGGACGACGACGAGGACCGACGGGTAGGCGTTGAGATCGAACAGGCTGAGTCCGACCCCGTCGAGCATGACGCCCGCGACGATGCCCGAGAGCCCGACGATCGAGCCGACCGACAGGTCGATGCCGCCGGTGAGGATGACCAGCAGCATGCCGAGCGCGAGGATCGCGTTGTAGGCCACGTGCCGAGTCATCGTCAGGAGGTTGGATCCGGACAGGAAAGTGTCGGACAGGAACGCGAAGACGACGATGAGAATGAGCAGCGCGATGAAGGCGCGCTGGTCGAGGATGAACTCGCCGACGGACCGGTCGCCGATGACGGCCCGGGTCCAGCGGCTCTGGGGCTTCCCGGCAGCGGTTGCGTTCATCGGGTTTGTCCTTCCGTTGTGTGCTCCAGTGCAACCAGCTCAGAGTCGTCAGCGGCGGCGAGCACCTGCTCTCTGGTGGCGGTCGCGGGGGACATCTCGGCCACGATCCGGCCACGAGACATGATGAGGAGGCGGGATGTCGAGTTGAGGGCCTCGGCGACCTCGGAGGTCGCGAACAGCACCGCGACCCCATCGGCGGCGAGCGCCGCCATGAAGGCGAAGATGTCCGCCTTGGCGCCGACGTCGACGCCGCGCGTAGGCTCGTCCAGCAGGATCACCCGGGGTTCGGTGAGGAGTGCCTTGCCCACGACGACCTTCTGCTGGTTCCCGCCGGACAGGGACCCGATCGGCGCGCCCTGCCCCGACGACTTCACCCGGACGGATGCGATGACCTCGTCGTTGCGTGTGCGCTCGCGTCCCGCGTCGGTGATGAAGCCCCGGGTGAACTCGTGTACGGAGGCCAGCGAGAGGTTGGATCCGACGGACTGCCCCTGGATGAGGCCGTCGCGTTGCCGGTCCTCAGGGACGAGGAACATCCCCGCCTCGATCCTGTCCCGGATGCTCCATCGGGTGATGTCCTGGCCGAGGAGCGTGACCGAGCCCGCCTGCGGCTTGTTGCGTCCCATCAGGGTCTCGAACAGTTCCGTCCGACCGGCGCCCATGAGTCCGTAGACGCCCACGACTTGCCGGCTCGGACCTCGAGCGAGAGGTTGTTGACGGCCAGGCGCTCGGGTTGGCTGGGGTCGGCCAGCGTCAGCCCGCGGACCTCCAGCGCGACCTCGCCCACCTCGGCCTTGATCTCGGTGAACATGTCGTCGTGGGAGCGTCCGACCATCGCCGAGACGACCCAGCCGATGTCGATGTTGGCGATCTCCTCGGTGGCGACGACCGCCCCGTCCCTCAGGACCACGGCGTGGTCGCCGATCTCGAGGGTCTCGTCCAGGTGATGCGAGATGTAGACGACGGCGACCCCCTTCGACGTCAGGTCGCGGATGACGCCGAACAGGACTTCGACTTCGCTGGCCGACAGCGCGGAGGTGGGCTCGTCCATGATGAGGACCCGGGCCTCCTGGTCCAGCGCCCGCGCGATCTCGACGAGTTGCTGTTGCCCCAGTCGGAGGTCGCCGACGACGGCGCGGGGGTCGATCGGCTCCTGGAGACGGTCCAGCGCCGCCGTGGCACGCTTCAGCTGGGCGGAGGTGTCCACCATGCCCGCCCGCGTGAGCTCGCGCCCCAGGAAGATCGACTCCGCCACCGTCAGGTTGGGGCTCAGGTTCAGTTCCTGATGGATGATGGCGACGCCGCGCGAGACCGCATCGGTCGGGCTGCTGAATGTCACCTCCTTGCCGTCGAGGATGAGCGTGCCGCCCGTGGGCGTCTCGATCCCCGACATCACGCGCATGAGCGTCGACTTGCCCGCCCCGTTCTCCCCGAACAGGACCGTCACCTTCCCGGCCCGGATGTCGAAGTCGACGTTGCGCAGCGCCCGCGTGCCGCCGTAGACCTTCGAGACGTCCCGGGCCGACATCACCACCTGGTCGACGGCGGCGGCCTGGGCCGAGGTCATGAACCCGCCTCGATGGAGATGGGCGTGATGGTGACGTGGCCCGGGTCATCGTGGGTGAAGGCTCCCACCACGGTGACCTCGTCACCCAGGAGCGCCTCGAAGTCCGTGACGGACAAGACGTTCTCCTTGACGCGGTTGTTGAGCTCGGTGGCCACCGAGGCGAAGTCGATCTGGTTGAGGAACATCTCGAACGTGATCTGGCCGGTGGCATCGCGGATCGCGGTGCCCGTGACCGCCGGTCCCGTCTGCACCCCCACCGTCACGTCAGAGGGCATCCCCTCGACCTCGAGCCCCGCCTCGCCGAAGGAGCCCTCAACGATCGTGCCGGTCACCCGGACCGGGAAGGAGTACGGGGACCCGCCGTTGCGGAAACCGTACTCGTCTGCCGACGCCTCGTCCTCGGCCAGGGCGTCCAGGAGCTCGGGGAGTTCCATGGCGTTGTCGGTGATGGCCGGGACGACGTCGGCCTCGTACACGCTCTGCGCGTAGCTCACCGGATCGGCGACGACGTTCTCGTCGCTGACGGCGCCCGAGGAGGGCTCGGTGCCCGGGGCATAGAACCTGGTCCCGGCCACGATGACCGCGACGATGACCAGACCCAGGGCAGCCCGGATGACGGCAGGACGGCGCCATCCAGGGACTCTGGCTGAAGACTGCATTGTCACTTCCTTGTGATTGGTGAGCGGCCCGGCGGCCGCGGGCTAACGCCGGGTGAGCGAGGCTGCCGCGTTCGCGATTCCCTCCGGGTCCAACCCGTAGTGGTCGAGGATCCATTCGGCGGAGCCGGTGGACGCGAAGGTGTCGGGCAGGCCCAGCGTCGCGACGCGCACAGGGTGATGGCGCGCGACGGTTTCCGCGACAGCGCCCCCGAGACCTCCGGAGGCCAGGCCCTCCTCGACCGTGACGATGCCGCCGGTCTCCTGAGCCGCGGCGATGATCGCCGCTTCGTCGAGCGGCTTGACCGAGGCCACGGACAGCACCCGCGCCTGGATGCCGCGCCCGGCGAGCAGCTCCGCCGCGGCCAGCGCGCGGTGGAGCACCGTCCCGTTCGCCGCGATGGTCACGTCCGTACCCTCACGCAGGACGGCCGCCTTGCCGGGCGCGAACGTGTAGCCCTCGGGATGCACCGCCGGCACCTTGGCACGCGAGACGCGGATGTAGACCGGGCCGTCGTGGGTGTAAGCCCAACGGATGGCCTGCTCCGTCTCGACCGGGTCGGCCGGCACGAGGACGGTCATGTGCGGAAGAACGCGCATCCAGGCGACGTCCTCGATGGAGTGGTGCGTCGCGCCGAGCGCGCCGTACGCGACACCCGGGCTCTGCGCGCACAGCACGACGTGACGCTTGCTGTAGGCGAGGTCGGCCTTGATCTGCTCGGTCGCGCGGGCGCTGAGGAAGCAGCCAGCGCCTGACACGAACGGCACCTTTCCGCCGTTCTCCAGGCCCGCGGCCGTCCCGACCATGTCCTGCTCCGCGATGCCGACGTTGATCATCTGCCCGGGCAGTTCCTTCTTGAACGTGTCCAGCTTCGACGATCCGACGGAGTCGTTGACGACGACGATGACGTCGCGGTCGCCTCGGGCCAGCTCGAGCAGCGTCGAGGAGTACGCCTCACGGCAGTCGTAGGTGGGGGTGCTCACTTGGCTTCCTCCAGTTCGGCCAGGATGGCGTCGATCTCGGCCTCCGAGGGCACGTGGTGGTGCCACGCGACGTTGTCGCTCATGAAGGAGATCGGATGGCCCTTGTGCGAGTGGGAGATGATGAACGTCGGCTTACCGGGCTCCGGGGCCTGCGCGAACGTGTCGAGGATCTCGTCGACGTTGTGCGCGTCCATCTCGCGGACCGTGAAGCCGAAGGCGCGGAACTTGTCGGCGAGCGGCTCGAGGCCCATGGTGTCAGCGACCTTGGCGCCCTGCTGCAGGTGGTTGCGGTCCACGACGGCGGTCAGGTTCTCCAGCTTGTAGTGGGCGGCCGTCATCATGGCCTCCCAGTTGGAGCCTTCCTGCAGCTCACCGTCGCCGAGCAGCACCACGGTCCGGCGCGGGGAGCCGTCGAGCTGCGCGGCCAGCGCCGACCCGACCGCGATGGAGAGGCCGTGGCCCAGCGGGCCGGTGTTGGCCTCGATGCCCGGGATGTAGGTCCGGTTCGGGTGGCCGTTGAGCCGCGACTGCGGATCCATGAAGGTCATGAGCTCATCGACGGGGAAGTAGCCCGCCAGCGCCATGGCGATGTAGAGGGCGCCGGCGGTGTGCCCCTTGGACAGCACCAGGCGATCCCGATCGGGCGCGAGCGGGTCGGCCGGGTCGAGGTTGAGCTCGTGCAGCATCAGGGTGACCAGGACGTCCGCGATCGAGTAGTCGCCGCCGATGTGCCCGTTGCCGGAGTGGGCGATCATGATGGGATCCCTGCGCCGGAGTTCGTACGCCGCCGACTTCAGGTGCGCGACGACCTCCTCGCGCGGCGCATCCTTCCCGATCCGCCCGAGCACGGGCGTCGCGAAGTCCCACTTGCTGGTGTCGCTCACAGATCGACCGCCATGGACTTCAGCAGCGCCTCCTGGATGATCCGCTGCGCGCCGAGCGCGTCCTGCTTGGCCTGAGCGGCCGCGAGCCCCTCCTCGTCCAGCGTCTCGAGGGCGCGGTGGACGGCCTTGAGGAACCGGATCGACAGCTTGGCGTTCTCGACGGCGTCCTCGCGGAAGGGGAACTGATCGAGGTTCCAGACGCCCTCCCAGTTGTTGACCTTGAGGACGTGGAAGAACTCGAAGATCTCCACCATGTGGATGGAGCCGACCATCATGTCGTCGTCCCAGCCGCGGTAGTTGTCGTTGACGTCCATGCCCCACAGGAGCCCGTGGTCGATGAGCATCTGGGCCGCCTCGGCCGGCGGCTCGCCGCCGAACATCGCGTGGCCGAAGTCCAGCAGGACGCCGACGTTGTCCACGCCCATCTGCTGGATGCCGAGGATCGTCTTCGGCGCGGAGCTCCAGAACATGTGGGTGCGGGGCTCACGCGGCTTGTATTCGATGACGAACTTCAGGTCCGGGTGCCCCGAGGCCAGCTCGCGCATGCCCTCGACCGCCAGGCGGTTGAGCTCGCGGTAGTCGACCTGGAACGGGTAGTCGAAGCCGTCCTGGCCGGGCCAGATCTTGACGTACTTGGCGCCGAGTTCGCGCACTGCGTTGGCGGCGTCGTTCATGATCGCCATGGCTGAGGCCCGCTTGGCGGGATCCGGGTTGGTGAAGGCCCCCTTGCAGTGCTCGCGCAGGTAAATGTCGGGCGTGAGGCCGATGGCCTTGATCCCGTGCTGGGCCAGCTTGGCCTTGACGTCGTCGAGGGATACCCCGGGGGAGAACGGGAAGTTCAGGTCGACCCAGGTGATGTCACCGACCTCAGCGGCGAGGTCGATCTGCTCCAGCGTTCCGCGCGGCTGGCCGTAGCCGTCGATGGCGTAGCGGTCGACGTAGGTGGCGAAATTCCAGAGCCCAGCTCCGAACTCGGGTGCCGTCATGATTGGGTCTCCTTTGAGTGGGTCGAGGGGGCGGGCCCGCCGGTGTGCATATCCATTCAACTATGCCTGTACATTCAGTATACGCATCTGGTGGGCCACGTCAACGCGGGGGCGGCGAAACGTCGGATCATGCCGTGGGCCTCCCCCGGAACGGCCCCTCAGCCCCGCCCCGGCGACCCGGACGCTACGCTCCCATCAACAGCTCGCTGCCGAGCATGCGGCAGCCCCGGACGAAGGATGGCTCACGTGGGTGTGGTGGTCGTCGGCTCGCTCAACGTCGATCTGCACCTGTGGCTCGAACGCCACCCGCTCCCCGGCGAGACGCTGCTGGCCGGGGGCGGAACCCTCTCCCCCGGAGGTAAGGGAGCCAACCAGGCCTGCGCCGCCGCGCTCGCGGGCGCGCCGACGGCCATGCTCGGCGCGGTGGGGTCCGACGACTCCCGGCACACGGCGCTGCGGCTGCTGAGCGAGGCGGGGGTCGACATCGACCACGTCCTCCAACTGCCCGGCCCCACCGGTCTGGCCGTGGTGTCGGTGGCGAGCGACGGTGAGAACACGGTCGTGGTGGTGTCGGGCGCGAACGCGCAGGTGTCCGTGCAGCATGCGGAGCAGTGGGCCGCGCTCATCAGGGCCGCCGACATCGTCGTGTCGCAGGGAGAGATCCCCGCTGAGGTCACCGAGAGGGTGGCGCGGATGGTCCAGGGCCGCTGGCTGCTCAACCTGGCACCGGTCATCGACCTCGCGCCGGACGTGATCCGTCGGGCGGATCCGCTGGTGGTCAACGAGCACGAGGCGGAAGCGGTCCTGAGGCAGTTGGGTGCGGAGGCGGCCGGCCCCGAGGCGCTGGTCGCCGCGCTGCGGGATCAGGGGGTCGCCTCCGTGGTCCTCACCCTCGGCGCCCAGGGCGCGCTCGTCGCCCGGGACGCCGGCGTTGCCCGGGTGGGCACCCCGCACGTTCGCGCGGTGGACACCGTCGGAGCCGGCGACGCGTTCGTCGGCGCCCTGGCCGCGCGACTGTCGGAGGGCGTCGATCTCGTCGCGGCGGCCGAGTACGCCGCACGGTTCGCGGCCTACACCGTCCAGTTCGAGGGGGCCCAGTCCTCCTACCCGGCACCAGGCACCCCACTACCGGAGCTCACATGAAACGCAGCGGCCTCCTCAACCCCGACGTCGCCTCGGCGATCGCGCGCCTGGGTCACACCGACACGTTCGTCATCGCGGACTGCGGCCTCCCCATCCCGCAGGGGGTGCGCATCATCGACCTGAGCCTCGTGTTCGGGATCCCCCGGTTCGTCGACACCCTGTCCGCGCTCCTCGCCGAGGTCGTGGTCGAGGGCGCGGTCGCCGCCGACGAGGCCCGCGGCGGACCCGTCGAGCAGATCCTCCGCGATCAGCTGGGCGCCGACCCGGAGTGGGTGCCCCACGCGGACCTCAAGGCGCGGGTCCGCGGCGCCTCGTTCGTCATACGGACGGGCGAGTCGACCCCCTACGCCAACGTGATCCTCAGCTGCGGCGTCCCCTTCTGACGGCGACGCGCGCGCTGGGTCAGCGGCCCCGCCACTGTTCGAACTCCTGGAGCTTGAGGTAGAAGTCCTCGAACATCAGGCGGACGTCGACATGCGTGTAGACGCGCATGGGACGCGTCCCCCGCACAGGGCGGTAGGCGCCTTCGTCGGTGATCTGCGGGGTGGCCTTCTCCACGTAGACGCTTGAGCTCGAGTCGGGCTCGAACAGGGAACGCAGCGCCGTCAGGAGCACCAACGGCGAGTCGCCGAGCGCATAGGTCTCGAACGCGGGCATGCCGAGTTCCCGGATCACGCCCATGATGGCGCGCACCTCGTCGTAGAGGTACCGGCCGAGCGGCCCGGCCTTGGCGACGCGGAACCGCAGCTCGGTCTCGGAGACGAGGCACTGCCGGTAGACATCGCGCGGGATCTGCCAGATCTCGAGATCCGGGGCGTCGAACAGCACCTGGGCCGCCACGACGTCGATGAGCAGGTTGTACTCGATCGGCATAGCGTTGGGCGGCGGGACGGCGAGGCCGTCGTGCTCCGGCCCACCGATCCAGATCAGCGTCATCCGCGAGGCGATTGCGGGTTCGAGCAGATAGGCCGACGCGACGTCCGTCAGTCCGCCGCCGGCCGCGACGACGAGGGGCAGGTCGGTGTCCTCGCGCATGGCCTCGGCGATGATCGCGCGGGCGGCCGGTGTGTCGCGCGGGGTCGAGTCGTCCTCCAGGGCGACCTCGGAGCCGCGGTGGATGATCCCGGTGCTCTCCAGGCCCATGCGGGCGAAGACGTCGCGGGCGACGAGTTCGGCGTTGGTGGCGGTGTGGTCGGACGGGTCCATGCCGTCACCGGGCCTCAGGTGCGACGCGACGATCGCCCGGATCTCGACGCTGGGCGAGAGGAGGTGGTGGACCAGTTGGAAGAGGTCGTCGGGATCGCCGGAGAAGTCGTTGTCGATGATCAGCCGCATGCTCGGGGGCACGGCATCCCGGTCATCCCCCCGCCAGGGGGCCTCCCCGAGCCGCCAGCGCCTGGCGGCCGGGACGTCGTGATGGCTACCGGGCGAGGGAGTGCGCGTCATCGGGTCTCCGACTATCTATGCGGTACTGAATAGGACTGCTCACGGTACGTCCCAGGACACCTCGAGTCAAGCATCCATCCTGCCCGCGATACCCTGTGGGGTACATGCCAGCGCAGGAGGAACCGTGGCGCCCACCATCCTCGTCGTCGACGACGCAGCCGAGATCCGCACCCTCCTGCGCACCTACCTCGAAGCAGAAGGCATGGACGTCCACGAGGCGGGATCCGGGGAGGAGGCGATCCGGCTTACGGCGGACCTCAGCCCGGACGTGGTCCTGCTCGACCTCGGTCTCCCCGACCTGTCCGGCCTCGACGTGCTCGGGCGCGTCCGCGCGACCTCGTCGGTCTACGTCATCGTCGTCACGGCGCGCGCCGAGGAGGTGGACAAGCTGGTGAGCCTCAGCCTCGGCGCCGACGACTACATCGTCAAACCGTTCAGCCCCCGCGAGGTGGTGGCCCGGGTGCACGCGGTCCTCCGCCGGCCGCGCCTGGACTCCGTCGCCGCCGACGACACCCTCCGGTTCGCCGGACTGACGATCTCGCCGTCGTCGCGGGAGATCAGCCTCGAGGACCGCGCCGTCACCCTCAGCGCCCTGGACTTCGACCTGCTGCTCGCCCTGGCCCGCAAACCGGGGCGCGTCTTCTCCCGCGCCCAGCTCCTCGAGCAGGTGTGGGGCTACGCCTTCTACGGCGACGAGCGAGTGGTCGACGTCCACATCCGCACGATCCGCGCGGCCCTCGGCGACGACGGATCCCGGTACGTCGGGACCGTGCGCGGAGTCGGCTACCGGTTCATCGGCACCCCCGCGGACCGGACATGAAGCGCCTGGCGACCAGGCTGGCCCTCAGCCACATCCTCGTCGTGGCGGTCGGCTCGATGGTGGCCTTCCTGCTGTCGCGGACCCTCGCCCCGGCGCTCTACGACCAGATGCAGCAGCGCGGCCCACGGCCCGGGCAGGGGGCGAGCTTCCGGCAGCAGCTCATCGAGTCGGTCGACCTGGCGCTGCTCATCGGCGCCCTCGCCGGGGTGGTCGTGGCCACGGTCCTGGGCGTCGTCATCGCGGTGCGGTTCACCCGCCCGGTGCACCAGCTGCAGGAGGCCGCGCGGCGCATGGCCGCCGGCGATTACGCCGTCGAGGTCCCGGACGCGCCGTCGCAGGAACTGGGCGACCTCGCCGTCGACCTGCAGGCACTCGGCGCCTCACTCGCAGGGACCGAGGCCCGCCGCGTCAGGCTGCTGGGCGACGTCGCGCACGAGTTGCGCACCCCGCTCACCGTCGTGGGGGGCTACGTCGAGGGCATGCTCGACGGCGTCGTCCCCACCGACGCCAAGCATCTGACCCTCATCGGACGCGAGGTGTCGCGGATGCGGCGCCTCGCCGAGGACCTGGCCTCGCTGTCGAGATCGCAGGAAGTCGGGGTGGAGCTGCGCCGCACTCGCATCGACGTCGCGGCCACCGTGGCCGAGGCCGCCGAGCGGCTGCGGCCGCAGGCCGACGACGCCGGCGTGCGGCTGACCGTGGCCGGGGCCCCTGCCTGGGCCCACGCGGATCCGGAACGGCTCGCGCAGGTCGTCACCAACCTGGTGGGCAACGCGCTGCGGGCGGTGTCGCGGGGTGGGTCGGTGACCGTCGACACCATCGCGGCCGACGGCTGGGTGCGGGTCGACGTCCGGGACGACGGCGTGGGACTCGCGGCCGAGGACCTGGAGCGGATCTTCGAGCGCTTCTACCGGGTCGATCATCGCCACGCCGACCGGCGTGGCGGGGGCTCGGGCATCGGGTTGACCATCGCCCGGCAGATTGCGCGGGCGCACGGTGGGGACCTGGTCGCACAGTCGAACGGGCAGGGTCAGGGTGCGTTGTTCACCCTGACCCTGCCCGCCGCCGGCTGACGGCGTCCGCCCTCGCAGGTTCGTGACCGTTCGCCGATGTGGTCCGCTGAGGTCGCGAGCCTGCCTCGTTGGCTGAGGTCGCGCCCGACGGCGGAGCCGTCCGGGCGAGTCTCGAGGCCGACGCCACCCCGCTCGCTGAGGTCGCTCTGGCCCGTTCGCTGAGGTCGCGCCCGACGGCGGAGACGTCCGGGCGAGTCTCGAAGCCGACGCCACCCCGCTCGCTGAGGTCGCGCCCGACGGCGAAGCCGTCCGGGCGAGTCTCGAAGCCGACGCCGCAGGCGTCGATCCCTGGACCACAGCCCCGATCAGAAATTGTCAGTGCCCCCCGCAAGAATAGGTCACATGAGCGACTTGCGGGATCTCGGGCAGCGGCACCTCGCCGCGCTCTGGGACGCCGCGCGCTCCCTCACTCAGGATCCGGGCGCCGCGGCCGAGCGTCTGGGCACACTGGTCGCCGCGGTCACCGAAGCCGAGGCCCAGCTCGCCGGTCTACGGCTCCACCTGCTCCATGAGGCGAAACTCGCCGCGGCGGAGAATGTGATCGACGGGGTGCGGCAGTCGGTGCGCACCACCCCCCGCAGGCCACCGCATCGTTGCGGCTCTCGCAGGATCTGTGTGACCGGTTCCCGCTGATCGGCGCCGCGCTCAACGACGGCTCGATCTCGCTGGCGCAGGCCGACGCCATCGTCACGGGCTTGCGGAAGCTGCCCGGCCGGCTGACCCGGGCGGAGTTGACGCGTTGCGAGGAGGAGATCCTCGCTCACGTCGATACCTTGGGCCCGTCCGAGTTGCGGGTGTTGGCGGCGCGGCTGGTGGAAGTGATCGATCCGGACGCATCGGATGCGGATGATGCGAAGCGGCTGGCGCGGGAGGAGGCGGCGGCGCATCGGGGTCGGTTCCTGCGGCTGGCGCCGGACTATCACGGATCGATGCGGATCACCGGACAGTTGCCGGTCGCGGACGCGGCACTGCTGGCCGCGCAGTTGGATGCGTTGATGCCGGACGCCTCTACCTACACCGCCGTCGGTGAGGCCGCGTCGCGGGACGCGCGCCGGGCGGATGCGCTGGTTCTGCTCACCCAGAAAGCCGCCAACACCGGAACGCTGCCCAGGCATGGTGGGGACCGGCCGCAGGTGCACGTCACCCTCGACCTCGACACCCTCAAGCAGTGCCTCGGGAAGGCCTGCCTGATCGGTGCCGACGACGTCGACGGCCTGCCAGCCGGGGAGGTGCGCCGACTCGCGTGCGACGCCGGCATCATCCCCGTCGTGCTCGGCGGACCATCCCGACTGCTGGACGTAGGCCGCACCTACCGCACCTTCACCCCCGGCCTGCGTGCTGCATTGATGCAGCGCGACGGTGGCTGCGCGTTCCCCGGCTGCACCGCCACCCCCGCGTGCTGCGAAGCGCATCACATCGTCCCCTGGTGGCAAGGCGGGGACACCCAACTAGGAAACGGGGTCTTGCTCTGCCCGCACCACCACCGCCTGGTGGAACCCGACCCGTTGCAGTCCGAGCAATCACAATGGCGGGTGGATCTGGATCCGGTCACCGGCCTGCCATGGTTCACCCCGCCCAAGCATGTTGACCCCGCCCGACGCCCGCGGCAACACCGCCGCTTCCGACTCCAACAGATACGCTCCGGGGCACGACCCTGCCCACACGGCGACCCACCAGACACCGACCCAGCGGAAGTCGACCCGCCCGAGACGGACTCGTCCGATGCCGACCGGCCGGACCTGGACGACCTCATCCGCCGCTCCGCCGCCATCCGGGGCGACGGCACCTGACCTGCGCCGAGGGGGATCGACGCCTGCGGCGTCGGCTTCGAGACTCGCCCGAACGGCTTCGCCGTCGGGAGCGACCTCAGCGAGCGGACAGGCACGACCACAGCGAGCGGGGTTGGGGGATCGACGCCTGCGGCGTCGGCTTCGAGACTCGCCCGGATGCTGCGCACCGGGCGCGACCTCAGCGAGCGGTGCAGCGCGACCTCAGCGAACGGGTGGCGCGAACTCAGCGTCGATGGGGATTCCCGCGAGGGGGTGGGACGGTGGGGCGGCTGCGCGCAGTGATGCCCAACCCGACGATCACCCAACTGGCGTCCCGCCCAGACCAACCCGACCCAGGGCCGCCCCACCGGCACGCACCCGGACCCGGCCACGCCAGAGCAGGACCAGTGGGGGGAGACGGGAACCGACGCTCGGGCGTCCTCGACTACTCACCCCCAGCCAGTCGCTCAGCCGAACAGGGCACCCGGTCACAAGGGCCGCCCGAGCGACGGGTCACGGCTCCCCGCACCCTCAGAGGATGCGGTCAAGGGATCGACGCCTACGGCGTCGGCTTCGAGACTCGCCCAGGTGCTCCGCACCGGGCGCGACCTCAGCGAACGGGGAGGGCGACGGCTTCGAGACGTGCCGCGACGTCGCGCCCGTAACGGGCGCGACGCCAGAACACGGCCGGATCGGTCAGCGATTCATGCCGCGCCGGGGCGCGTCCTCGTTGCCGGAGCCGTCCCGGAGCCGCTGGCCGGGGCCACCGGTGCCGTTCATGGGAGCTCCGTCGGGGGCGTTCTGCCCGGTGCCGTCGCACATCGCGCCCGCAGGCCCGGTGCCGTCGCCGCCACGGCGCTGCCCGGCCCATGCCGGGGGCTGGCCTTCGAGGGTCTCCCCGTTCGCGGCCGCGGTGAAGGCGGCGAGATGCCGCTCGGAGCCGCGCAACAGAGACTGGTAGACCTGCTCGATGGCTTCGTCGTCGACGGCCTCCAGCTGCTCCTCGAGGTCGGCGATGTCGCGGGTCTCCAGTTCGATGGCCGCCTGGAAGGCGGCGTCCTCGGTCGAGCCGACCGTCAGCCAGTCGTCGTACAGCCCCTGGAGGGTGGCGTCGCCGAACTCGCCGGCATCCTTGCCCTCGGTCGGGTCGCTGAGCTCGTACTGCTCCAGCAGGCGGCCGACGGCGTCGAAGTGGCGCTGCTCGCTGGCGGCGATGCGGTCCCAGACGACACTGTCGTACTTCTCACCGAACGCGGTGTAGAGGTCGCGGGCGAGCTTCTCCTCCTCGCGGCTGAACGTCAGGGAGGTGGACTCCTCCGACTCGAGGGTGCCCGCGTCGGCGGTGGCGATGGCGGCCCCGCCCACGCTGAGCGCGGCGACGGCCAGACCCGCAGTGAGGATCTTGACTGTGCGGTTCATGATTCACTCCTTCTTCGTGTGACTGGTTCCAGTCCACCGCGGCGATGTGAAGCGATGTCGTCGCCGACTGTGAAGCTTGCGTGAAGTCAGCGGCCGTCCGGCTGGGTGAGCCGCAGGTACTCCCGCGTGCCCAGCAGTTCCAGCCGACGCCACAGCACGCTGCCGGGGATGGCCTGCGTGACGTGGAGATGGGCGGCTTGGATCTGGCGCGCGCGGTCGACGTCGATGACGATCGGCAGCGCGTCGGCGGCGTGTCCGGTGAACCCCGCCCCGAACTCGCCGCGGAGCACGGCCGCGACCTCGTCGGGGAGGCCCCACTCGAGCACCGGCAGCCCCCGCTCGGCCGCCACGGTCAGCGCGGCCCGGCTGGCGGCCTCGTGGTCCGGATGGCCCGTGACGCCGCCCTCGACGGCGAACACCAGCAGCCCGTCGGGCCGGGTGGTGTCTACGGCGACCTCGATGTCGTCGATGAGCGCGGCCTCGCGCCCGGGCAGCCCGCCGTCGGGATGGGTGCGCAGGGCAGTGGTGCGACATCCCAGCGCGGACGCGGCGGCATCGAGTTCGGCGGCCCGGATCTCTGCCAGGTCCGGGGACGCACCGAGCGTCGAGGCCTCGCCGGCCGTCAGGCACAGGACGCTGACCTCAGCGCCGTCATCGACGAGGCGGGCGATCACCGCTCCGAGGCCGAAGGATTCGTCGTCGGGATGTGCGACCACAACGAGGACGCGCTTCCAGTTGGGTAGGGCTTCCGTCATGCCGGCCACTATACCCCAGGGGGTATCAGCGCGTCCGCCGTCCCCATCGTAGATACGCGCAGGGCAGCAGACCCAGGGAGTTGACCACGGCCAACGCCGGGATCCACGCCTCCTTGAGTCCGTTGATCTCCTTGTCGGGCCGCCGGGCCACGTCGATCAGGGCGTAGACGCGCAGCCCCATGTCGGCCAGGCCACCTAGCGCCAACACCGTCCGCACCACCGGGTGCAGGCTCTCCCACTTCCTCGTTGCGTGCTTCATCGCAAGCCTCCTGTACCTCAGACTACGCCCGGGCCGGGGTAGGTTGGGGGCGGACCGCGATCGGACGCCCAGGCTGCCGGGAGAGGAGGACTGACACGCATTGTTGATCGATGACTGGACGTGGGACGATGCCCGCGTGAACGCAGATCTGTGGGAGGGGCAGGCCAGCTACCGCCGCTCCCTCGAGGCCGTCGCCAACGATGTCCTCGACGCCGCCGGCACGGGGCTCGACGCGCGGGCCTTCGTCGTCGGCATCCCCCTGGACCGCGACGCCGACGTCGTGGTGGAGCCCGCACGCGGGCACTTCGACCGCTCGGTGGTGGCCCAATCCACGTACCTGGGCACCCGACGCTTCAACCGGCTCCTGCGCGAGGAGGAGGCGGCCGAGAACTCCCCCACGTACCTGGCGGCGCTGGAGGCCCGGACCCGCCGGCGCGCCGTGGCGGACAAGCTGGACGCCGCCTCCCGCGCCTCGGGCCGCATCCACGTCGTCGGCGTGGGAGTGACGATCGGCGACCACACCGTGTTCCCGGTCCTCGCCCTGCAGGAGGACCAATGGCGGGAACTCCCCCAGTTGCCCGACGACGCCGAGGACGACTTCCTCACCGCACGGTCCTTCCAAGAGGCCGTCGTCGGCACGGTCCTCGACGTGGCGTCGCGCGAGCTCGACCGTCAGGTCCCGGGATCGATCGTCCGCGTGGACCCGGAGGCAGTTCTGCGGTCGGCCGCCGACCTGTTCGTCTCCGCCGTCGTCGCCCGCACGGGCCAGGAGCTGGCGTTCGGCGCCCTCCAGGCCTTCGACGCCGTCTCGGCTCAGCCGTACGAGGGTCGTGCGGGCAAGGGCTCGATCCTGCTGGCCCCCCGCGGCGACGCCGGGGTCCAGACCGTCATGCACCTCGAACATCCCGTGCCCATCGGGCGCGCGCGGTCCCTGCGCAAGGTGCTGGAGCTCTCCGTCGGCGATCTGCACCTGCTCTGCGACGGGCGCGAGGTGTACGGGGTCGGCAAGCTCGACCCGGACACCCCCCGCGAGCACACGTTCGAGGCGCGCATCGCCGGCAACGGTTCCTGGGAGCTGTGGGACGGCGACGTGCCCTATCTGCGCGTCGACAACGGCGTCGCCGCCATGCCGCGGGAACTGCTCGACGAGGACGAGTTCTCCGTCACGGTGGACCGCGTCTTCCCCGAGGTGTCGGCCCGCAACGCCCGCTACCTGTGGCAGATCGCCAAGGCCTGCTCGCAGCAGCCGCACGGCACGATGCTCGTCGTGCACCCCGAGGCCGAATCGGAGGCGCAGCGGCTCCTCCCCCAGGCGTACGCGATCACGCCCGCGCGGCTGGGGCCCGAGGCGCTGGCCGCGGCCACCGGCATCGACGGCGCCGTGCTGGTGTCGCCGGACGGCAAGTGCCACGCCGTCGGTGTCATCCTCGACGGGTTGGCCACCGGCACCGGCGACCCGTCGCGGGGCGCCCGCTTCAGCTCCGCGATCCGCTACCTCGCCGGCGCCGGCAAGGGCGCGATGGTCATCATCGTCTCGGAGGACGGCAAGATCGACCTCCTGCCCAAGACCAAGCGGCGCGTGCGCCGCGCGACGGTCCAGCGGGCGGTCGACCGGCTGGTGACCGCGTCCGCCGAGGGTGAGGACCCGGACCGCTTCCTGCGAGCCGACAAGGCTGTCGAGGCCATCGAGTTCTACCTCAACCAGGACCAGTGCGACGCCGTCAACGCCGCGCGCGAGGCCGTCGAGGGTCGGCAGTGGGACCTGGCGCGCGTTCGCCGCCAGTACATCCCGATCGCGCCTGACCCTGCGATGGACGACTCCTACTTCGTCGACCGCGCGCAGGACCCCGAGGACTGACGCCACCGGGGAGCAGTGGCTTGTAGATTCAGGCCATGGACCCGTCGACGGCGACGACCGCGGCGTGGGAGCGGTACCTCCCCGGGGCCGCAGTGCTGCGCCGCTACGAGCGTCGCTGGCTGCGGGGCGACGCCGTCTCCGGCGTGACCGTCGCGGCCTACCTGGTGCCCCAGGTGATGGCGTACGCGGCGATCGCGGGCGTGCGGCCCGTCGCCGGGCTGTGGGCGATCCTGGCCCCGCTCGCGCTCTACGCCCTGCTCGGATCCTCGCGACAGCTGTCGGTGGGCCCGGAGTCGACGACGGCCCTGATGACGGCCGCCGGCGTCGGGGCGCTCGCCGCCGCGGCCGGCGGCCCGGACCACTACGCGGAGGTGGCCGCGCTGATGGCCATCGCGGTCGGCCTCGTCTGCCTGGCCGGCTGGGCGCTCCGGCTGTCGTTCCTCGCCACGCTGCTGTCCCGCCCGGTCCTGGTGGGGTACATGGTGGGCATCGCCGTGCTGATGATCGTCAGCCAGGCCGGGAAGGTGGCCCAGCTGGACATCGCGGCCGAGTCCACTCTGGGCACTGCGTGGGAGTTCGTGACCCGGCTGCCCGAGGCGCATCTCCCGACCGTGCTGGTGGCGGGCACGGTGCTGGCGCTGCTCCTCCTGGCCAGGTGGGCGGTGCCGAAGGCCCCCAGCCCCCTGCTGGTGCTCCTGCTCGCGGCGGGCATCGTGGCGGTGCTCGGCCTGGAGCGCTTCGGCTTGGAGGTCGTCGGCGAGGTCCCCGCCGGGCTGCCCATGCCCGACATCCCCACCCCCAGCGGAGTCAGCCTCGCGTCGCTCCTGCCGTTCGCGGCCGGCATCGCCGTGGTCGGCTACTCGGACAACGTCCTGACCGCCCGGGCGTTCGCCGCGAAGCGCCGCCAGGACGTCGACTCGCGCCAAGAGCTGCTGGCGCTCGGCGCGGTCAACATCGCGGCCGGCGTGACCCAGGGCTTCCCCGTGTCGTCCAGCGGGTCGCGAACCGTCCTCGGCGACGCCGTCGGCTCCCGCACGCAGCTCCACTCGCTCGTCGCGCTCGCGTGCGTCGTCGCGACGCTGCTGTTCGCCGGTCCCGTGCTGGCGTCGTTCCCCACCGCGGCCCTCGGCGCCCTGGTCATCTTCGCCGCAACCCGGCTCGTGGACGTCGCGGAGATCCGGCGCATCGCCCGGTTCCGATGGAGCGAACTCATCCTCACCCTCGTCACGGCGGGCGCGGTGATCGGGTTCGGGGTGCTGGCCGGCATCGGGATCGCGATCGCCCTCTCCCTGCTGGACCTCATCCGGCGCATGGCGCACGCACACGACGGCGTCCTCGGCTACGCCCCCGGGCTGCCGGGCATGCACGACGTCGATGACTACCCCGACGCCACCCAGGTCCCCGGGCTCGTCGTCTACCGGTACGACTCCCCGCTCTTCTTCGCCAACGCCGAGGACTTCCTGCGCCGCGCGGAGGCGGCCGTCGCCGCGGCGCACCACCCCGTCCACTGGTTCCTCCTCAACGCGGAGGCCAACGTCGAAGTGGATCTGACGGCGGTCGACACGCTCGACCTGCTCCGCGACCGACTGGCCGCGCGCGGCGTCGAGTTCACGATGGCGCGGGTCAAGCAGGACCTGCACGATCAGCTGGCGGCTGCCGGCTTCGTGGACCGCGTCGGCGAGGACCGGATCTTCGCCACCCTCCCGACGGCGGTGCGGGCGTATGCCGCCTGGCACCGGGAGCATCTGGGCGGCACCCCCGACGGGCTGCCCAGGGAGATCCTCGGCCCGTGAGGGGCCCGCGCCCCCCGAGCCGGCGGCCGGGGCTCCTGCTGGATACTGGGTGACATGGCAGCCGATACCCCCACCCGGTCCCGAGTCCTGGTCGTCGACGACGAGAAGGCGCTGGCCTCCGTCGTCGCCTCCTACATCGAACGGGCCGGCTTCGACGTGACCCTGGCCCACACCGGGCCGGAGGCGTTGGCGGCCGCGGAGACGCAGGAGCCCGACGTCATCGTCCTCGACCTCGGGCTCCCCGGCGTGGACGGCGTGGAGGTCTGCCGGCGGGTACGCACCTTCTCGGACTGCTACATCCTCATGCTGACCGCCCGCGGAGACGAGGTCGACCGACTCGTCGGCCTGTCCGTGGGCGCCGACGACTACATCACCAAGCCATTCTCCGCTCGGGAACTGGTGGCGCGCATCCACGCGGTGCTCCGCCGTCCCAGGCGACCCGAGCCGGAGCGGGGACCGGATGAGCCCCGAGTGGTGGGCGACCTCGTCATCGACGCCGACGGCCGCGAGGTGTGGCTGCACGGCGAGTCCCTGTCCCTCACGAGGACCGAGTTCGACGTGCTCGAGGCCATCTCCGCCACGCCGAAGTCGGCGCTCAGCCGACGCCAGATCATCGACCGGGTGTGGGACGAGGCCTGGGTGGGCGACGATCACGTCGTCGACGTCCACGTGGCCAACATCCGGCGGAAGCTGGGCGAGGACCCCGCCGAGCCCCGCTACATCCTGACGGTGCGCGGCATCGGCTACCGGATGGGCCGCGGATGAGGCCCCGGGCGCACGGGTGGGGCCTCGGCTCGCGGCTCTTCGCGGCGCAGGCCGTGGCGCTGGCGGCCGGGGCGGTGACCGCGGCGGCCGTGGCCGTCGTCATCGGCCCCCCGCTGTTCCACGCTCACCTCATGGAGGCCAGTCGCCCGACGGCGGTCACGGACATGGCTCACATCGAGGAGGCGTTCGTCGATGCGGGACTCGTCTCGCTGGGGGTCGGTTTGGTCATCGCCCTGCTGCTGGCGCTGGGGGTCTCCTGGTACGTGACGCGGCGGATCCGCACGCCGCTCGACCACCTGACGGCGGCGGCCGTGCAGATGAGCCGCGGCGACTACACGGCCCGTGTGGACGCCGCCGGGGCGGGGCCCGAGCTCGCGACCCTCGGCGAGACGTTCAACGCGATGGCCGGCCGTCTCGACTCGATCGAGGTCACCCGGCGCCGGCTGCTGTCAGACGTCGCGCACGAGATGCGCACCCCATTGGCCACCCTCAACGCGCACCTGGAGGCACTGGAGGACGGGGTCACCGCCTGGGACGACGACACCCGCCATGTGCTCGAGGACCAGGCCGAGCGGCTCACCAGGCTGGCGAGGGACCTCGACGAGGTCTCCCGCGCGGAGGAGGGTCGCATCCCGCTGGAGCTGGTCGAGTCAGGACTGGCCCCGCTCGTGCGCAGCGCCGTCGAGGCGCTCGCGCCGCGCTTCGCCACAAAGGGGGTCGCGCTGGAGGTCGACCTGGCCGATGGGCCAGTCACGGTCGACGCCCAGCGCGTCGGCCAGCTCCTGACGAACCTACTGACCAACGCCCTGCGGCACACCCCGCCGGGCGGGCGGGTGCGGGTCACGTCGGCCGTGGGACGCGATGCGGTCGTCGAGGTCACCGACGACGGCGACGGCATGACCGCCGAGCAGCTCGGGCACTGCTTCGAGCGGTTCTACCGTGGCGACACCGCCCGCGACCGGGAACACGGCGGGTCCGGCATCGGCCTCACGATCGCGCGCGCGTTCGCGGAGGCCCATGGCGGCTCGCTGACGGCGTCGAGCCCCGGTCCCGGAGCCGGCTCGACGTTCCGCCTCCGGCTCCCCGTCGAGCGCCCCTGAGTCAGCGGCCGCGGAGCCGCTCCAGGTCCCTGCGCTCCCGCTTGGTGGGCCGCCCGGTCCCCCGGTCCCGCACCGCGACGCGCCCCCTCATCCCCACGATGGGCGGCGGCAGCTCGGGGGTGCGATCCAGGTAGGCCGCCTGGGCCAGCGGCGCCCCGACCCGCTTGTCCAGGTCCGGATCCACGACCTCGATGAGCTTCTCCTGCTGCTCGCGCCGGACGCGGATGACCTGGCCGGGCACCACCTGCTGCGACGCCTTGGCCAGCTTGTCGTCGACGCGCACGTGTCCGCCCCGGACCGCCGCCGTGGCGGCCGACCGGGTCTTGTACATGCGCACCGCCCACAGCCAGGAGTCGAGTCGAGCCATGGCCCCGATCCTAACCCGCCCGAGTTATCCACAGCACCGTCCACAGCTGGGGAGAACTACGCCGCTGTAATTTCCGACCTATGCCCGTGGCTGTGCTCCCTCAGGTGTGGTGGTGTCGCGCTGGATCACCTCGAACGGCGCCATGTACAGGCGCGGCGGCTCCGCGGCGTGGGCGCCCGACGACTGCGTGATCCGCTCGTGCAGGAACCGGACGCTGTTGCGGGCGATGTCGGCCCGCCCGGGGTTGACGCTGGACAGCGAGGGCAGCGAATAGCCCGCGGCCTCGGTGTCGTCGAAACCGACGACGGCGACGTCCTGCGGAACTCTGCGCCCGTGCCTGCTGAGCTCGTGGATGGCGCCGAAGGCCAGCAGGTCGTTCAGGGCGACGATGCCGTCGATCCCGGCGTCCTTGGCCAGGAGCGTCGAGACGGCCGCCGCCCCCTTGTCGCTGTGCCACCGGTCCGTCCCAGCGATCAGGGTCCGGTCGACGGGCAGCCCGTGGGCCGTGAGCGCCTCCTTGTATCCGCGGAGCCGCAGCCCCGATGCGCCCCGCTCCTCGTCGGGATCCGAGCCGATGAGGGCGATCTTCCGGCAGCCGATGTCGATCAGGTGCTCGGTGGCGGCCCGTGCCGCTTCGACATTGCTCATGCTGACGTGATCGAGCCCCACGTCGAAGACGCTCTCCCCGATGAGGACCAGGGGGAAGTCGACGTGGAAGTACCGCGCATCAGCCGGGCCGAGCAGCAGCGGCGAGAAGATCACCCCGTCGACCCCGAGTGCCTGTGCGCCCTCGAGGATGGCGAGTTCGGCCTCCCGGTCGAAGTTGGTCTGCTGGACCAGGACCTTGAGCCCGTAGCTCTTGGCCTCCTCGAGCACCAGGTCCGCCAGCTCGCCGAAGTATGGGTTCTTCAGTTCCGGAATAGCCAGGCTGATCTGGCCGGTGCGCCCCTGCCGGAGATTCCTGGCCGTGACATTGAGCCGGTAGCCCAGCAGGTCTATTGCCTCCAGGACGCGCTGCTTTGTCTCCTCGGTCGCTTTCGGATTGCCGTTGATCACATTGGAGACAGTCTTGGTCGACACATTCGCCAGCCGGGCGACGTCTTGCATCGTCACTCGCCGGGCACCGGCGGTCTTCATCAACAGATCGACCGTCGCGCGGGCGGCTCCGCGTCCCTCAGACTCGCGATGAGCCGCGGCCACACTGCGGGGACCACACCACGTCGAGACTTCACTCCTGCTCCTAGGCAATCGGTGCTTCATCGATGGACCGTGCCAGAAGAGTGACACGACGCACACGGGCTGTCAAGCATGCCAATCGCTCCAAAGGTCCTGCATTGAGGTTGCATTGACGCGCCCGCCTCCCGCGTGGCATCCTCTGGTTCATCGTTGCACCGGAGCGCAAAGGAGCCCGCCCATGAGCACCCCCACCAGAGCCGTGATCAATCTCGACGTGACCGGCCCGACCATCTCCAGGCACCTGTACGGCCATTTCGCCGAGCACCTGGGCGCCTGCATCTACGGCGGCTTCTTCGTCGGCGCGGACTCCGACATCCCCAACGTGCGCGGCATGCGCACCGACGTCGTCGAGGCTCTCAAGGCCATCGACATCCCGAACCTGCGCTGGCCCGGCGGCTGTTTCGCCGACGAGTACCACTGGCGCGACGGCGTCGGCCCGGTCGAGCAGCGCCCCACCGTCGTCAACACCCACTGGGGCAACGTCGTCGAGGACAACTCGTTCGGCACCCACGAGTTCATGGACCTGGTCGACCAGCTCGGCTGCGAGCCCTACATCTGCGGCAACGTCGGCTCCGGCACCGTCCGCGAGATGGCCGACTGGGTCGAGTACCTCACCCGCTCCGGCGAGGCACCCATGTCGGAGCTGCGCCGCGCCAACGGCCGCGACGAGCCGTGGCAGGTGAAGTACTGGGGCATCGGCAACGAGTCCTGGGGCTGTGGCGGCAACATGCGCGCCGAGTACTACGCCGACCTCGCCCGCCAGTACTCGACCTACTGCCGCGAGCACGACGGCAACCAGCTGTACAAGATCGCCGGCGGCGCCAACGTCGACGACTACCACTGGACCGAGACGCTCATGAAGACCCTCGGCGACCTGGGCTGCGGCTGCAACCCCCGCCACTTCTTCGACGCGATCTCCCTGCACTACTACACGATGCCGACGGGCTTCGAGGACAAGCTGTCGGCCACCGAGTTCGACGATGCCACCTACTACCTGACCATGGCCGCGGCCTGGCGCATCGACGAGCTGCTCACGCGCCACGGCAACGTGATGGACGTCTACGACCCCGCCAAGCGCATCGGCCTGGTCCTCGACGAATGGGGCACCTGGTTCGCCGTCGAGCCCGGCACCAACCCCGGCTTCCTGTACCAGCAGAACACCATGCGCGACGCGCTGGTGGCCTCCGTGCACTTCGATTCGTTCCATCGCCACGCCGACCGCCTCGTCATGGCCAACATCGCGCAGACCGTCAACGTGCTGCAGGCCATGCTCCTCACCGACGGCGACACGCTGATCAAGACGCCCACCTATCACGTGTTCGAGATGAACAAGGGCCACCACGACGCCGACCTGCTCCCCCTCAACTGGACCGGCCAGGCTCTGCCCACCCGCACCGTCGGGAACCGGGAGATCGCGCTGGTCTCCGCGTCGGCCTCCACGAAGAACGGCACGGCAATGGTGTCGCTCACCAACCTCGACCTCGAAGCCGCCCACCTCGTCACTCTCGACCTCCGCGGGCACCGGGTCACCGGCATCACCGGCCGCATCCTCACCGCGGGCGCCGTCAACGCCCACAACACCGCGGACCAGCCCGACATCGTGGCCCCGCAGCCCTTCGACGTTCCCGCTGTCACCGACGGCACCCTGACCGTCGACCTGCCCGCGCACAGCTTCGTCACGCTGGAGCTGACCCTGGGCTGACGGGTGCAGGGGTGTGTCCGGCCCGGTCGCCCGGCCGGAGCGGACACGCCCCCTCCGCGGGACCTACGATGAGGCGGTGACCCGCCGTCTGCCGTCGTCCTCCGTCACCGCCTGGGCGGGGCTGATCCTCATCCTCGCTGCGCTCGCGCTCAGCATGTACGCGGTGATCTACGGCCGATGGAGCGAGGAGCCGTTCCTCCCGCAGCGGTTCGACCTGGACCCGCCCTACCGGATCGACCTGGACGTCTACCGGCTCGGCGGGCAGATGCTGCTCAGCGGCGGCGACCTCTACGGCCGGCTCCCCGACACGGCGATCGGCGCCAACCTACCCTTCACGTACCCGCCGCTGGCGGCGCTGCTGTTCGCCCCGCTGGCGTGGCTGTCGCTCGACCACGCCAACCTCGTCTTCTCCCTGGTCACGGTCGCCCTCACGCTGGTCGCGATGACACTGGCCGTCCGGGAGGTCACGCGGCTGCGGGGGCGCCACCTCGTGGTGGCGGGCCTGGTGGCCGGGACCGCGGCGCTGTGGCTGGGCCCGGTTCGCGAGACGGTGGAGTTCGGTCAGGTGAACGTGGCGCTCATGGCGCTGGTGCTGGTCGACGTCGTGGCGGGCCGCGGGAAGCCGTGGCAGGGCGTCCTCACGGGGCTGGCCATGGCCATCAAGCTCACGCCTGCGGTGTTCCTGGCGTACTTCCTGGTCCGGCGCGACTGGCGCGCCCTCGCCACGGCGATCGTCGCCGCGATCGGCTTCACCCTGCTGGGCTTCGCGGTCGCCTGGCAGGACTCCATCACGTACTGGACCCGCACGATCACGGACCCCACACGCATCGGAAGCCCGGCCTACGTGTCGAACCAGTCGCTCACCGGGGCGCTGCACCGGCTGGGCCTGGGCGACACCGCCACGCTCATCTGGTTCGTGACGTGCGCCGTCCTGGGCTTGTCGTTGCTCGTCGTCATGCACCACCTGTTCCGGTCCGGGCAGGATCTGGCCGCGCTGCTCACCATGGGCGTCTACGCGCTGTTGGCCTCGCCCGTGTCGTGGTCGCACCACTGGGTGTGGGCCGGGCCGGCGCTGCTCCTCCTGGTCGTTCGGGCACGGCGACGGCTCAGCCTGACGGCGGCGGCGATGGCCGCGGTGGGGCTGGGGCTGTTCGTGGGGCGCCTGATCTGGGACCTCCCGGACGCCGCGCTCGACGGCCTGAGCCTGACGTGGCAGCAGCAACTGGTCGCCAACGCTCAGCTGCTGTGGGGTGTGGCGCTGCTCGCCTACCTCGCGCTGACGGCGCGCGGAGCGGACGATCGCCCCGTGGCGGCGGACGCCCGCGTCAGTGCTTGAACACCCTGACCGGCCCGACGACGCGCAACCCGACGCGCGCCCCGAGCACGGGCGTTTCGTTGCCGTGGACGCGGGCCCGCACCGACAGCGGACCGCCCGCCCAGCCCTGAGCGTCGCCCGCGACATCGAGGTCGACGACGGCGTCGTGCCCGAAGAACCGCACCGTCGTCACGACGCCGGTGACGGCGCCCTGCTCCGGGGCGGTGAGCCGGATCTGTTCCGGGCGGAGCAGGACGTCGACGGGTCCGCGGGGCACGAACCCCACGACCGACAGCGTGCCCAGACCCGAGCGGACCTCGGGTCCGACGCCCTCGCCGCGGACCATGACCGCGTCGCCCATGAACGCGGCGACCTGCGGGTCGATCGGCTCGCCGTAGATGATGCGCGGCGCCGCGACCTGACGGACGTGACCTCCGCGCAGCACCGCGACCTCGTCGGCGAACGACAGCGCCTCCCCCTGGTCGTGTGTGACGAGGACGACGGTGGCCCCAGCGGCGCGCAGGGCCCGGGCCGTGGCCTCGCGGGTGGCGTGGCGCAGCGCGGTGTCGAGGGAGGAGAAGGGCTCGTCGAGCAGGACCACGCTCGGGCGAGGAGCGAGCGCGCGCGCCAGGGCGACGCGCTGCTGCTGGCCGCCGGAGAGCTGCGCGGGGTACCGGTCGGCCAGGTCCGCCGGGAGCTCGACCAGCTCCAACAACTCCATGACGCGGTCGCGGTGGGCCCGGTCCCGGCCGCGCAGCCCGTGGCGCGGCAGGCCGAAGGCGACGTTGCCCGCGACGCTCAGGTGCGGGAACAGCGCGCCCTCCTGGCGCACGTAGCCCACGCCCCGCCGCTCGGACGCGACCCAGGTCCGCGGCCCCGCGACGACCCGGCCCGCGACGGAGATCTCGCCCGCCGTCGGGCGGAGGAAGCCCGCGATCGCGCGCAGCAGCGTCGTCTTGCCGGACCCGGAGTCCCCGAGGATCGCCGTCGTCGCGCCCTCGGCGACCGCGAGGCTGACCCCGTGCAGGATCTCCGTGGTCCCGTAGCCGGCGCGCAGCTCGCGCACCACCACCTCGCTCATCGCGTGGCCCTCCTGTCATGCGTGATCTGGCGGCGGAGCACCACCGTCAGGGGGATGGACAGCACGATCATCACCGCCGCGTACGGCGCGGCGGCCGCGTAGTCGAGTTCGTCGCTGGCCGCCCAGAACGACAGCGCCAGCGTGTCGGTGCCGGTGGGCGCGAGCAGCAGCGTCGCGGTGAGCTCCGTGGAGATGGCCAGGGCCACGAGCACGAATCCGGCCAGCACCGACGGCGCGGCCAGCGGGAGCACCACGCGGCGCAGGACGCCGGCGCCGCCCTGTCCCAGCGAGCGTGCGGCCTCAGACAGCTCGGGCGGGGCGGCGGCCAGGCCGGAGCGCAGGGACACCATGGCGCGCGGCAGGAACAGCACCGCGTACGCGACGACGACCAGGGCCACCGTCTGATACAACCCGGGCGCCCAGGACACCGCCAGGCCGACCAGCGCCAGCGCCACGACGACGCCCGGGAGGGCGCTGCCGACGAACGTCGCCCGCTCCAGCATTGTCGCGATCCAGCCCCCGCCGCGGCTCAGGAGCAGCGCACCGGGCAGGGCGAGAACGACGGCGGTCAGCCCGCCCAGCACCGCGAGGCCCAGCGTCGAGGCCGTCACACGCATCAGGTCGTCGGCGACCGCGCCGGACTGGCTGGTCCCCACCACGAGCCAGCGGAGCACCAGGATGACGGGCACCGCCGTCGAGAGCGCCGCCAACGCCGCCAGCCCGGCCAGCGCGGGCCAGCGCCACGAGCCGAGCGGGACCCGTGACGGGGGACGCATGCTGCCGGAGCCGATGCGGGCCACCCGGCGACGCCCGCGGGCCACCACCTCGAGCGTGAGGACGCCGAGGCACAGCAGGAGGAGGACGGAGGCGAGGAGGGAGCCCTGGGCGTCGCTGAAGCCGACGGCGTACTGCTGGAGGATGGCGGTGGTGAAGGTCTGGTAGCGCATCATGGCCAGGACGCCGTACTCGGCCAGCAGGTGTAGCGCCACGAGCAGCGCGCCGCCGCTCACCGCCGGACGCAGGCGCGGCAGCACCGCGCGGCGGAAGGCCGCGAACGGGCCCAGGCCGAGCGAGCGCGCCGCCTCCTCCTCGCCCTCGTCGAGGGCGCGCAGCAGGGCCGCCACGGGCAGGAACACGAACGGGAAGTACGCCAGCGTGGTGACGAGGGCCGCACCGCCCAGCCCCACGAGGCCGGGCTGCCAGGACACCCAGGCGTAACTCGACACGAAGGCCGGCACCGCCAGCGGCGCCAACATCAGGGCGCGCCAGATGCCCGCGCCGGGCAGGTCGGTCCGCTCGACCAGCCAGGCCGCCCCGGTGCCGAGGGCCACCGACAGCGGCACCGTGATGGCCGTGAGCACGGCTGTGTTGGCCAGCAGCATGCCGATGCGGGGCCGCACGAGGTAGGCGACCGCCTCGGACCACCCCACCGCGGCGCCCCGCCCGACCGTCACGACGATGGGCAGCAGAACCATCGCCGCCACGACGGCGGCGGCCACGTGGAGCCCAGGGCGGCTAGAGGATCCCGGCATCGGTCATCAGCCGGGTGACCTCGTCGGAGTTCAACGTGAAGGGGTCGACCGGCGGGTTGTCGAGGCTGTCCAGCGGCGGCAGCGCGGGGTCCGACGGCACGTCGATCCCGACGGCGTACTCCATGGACTTCGAGTCGACCAGCACCTGCTGTCCCTCGGGCGAGGTGATGTAGGCGAGGAACTGCTGCGCGAGCTCGGCCTTGTCGCTGCTCGCCAGGACGCCGCCGGCCGACAGCGACACGAAGGCGCCGGGGTCCTGGTTGCCGAAGTAGTGGAGCCGGGTGTTGGCCGACCCCTCCTTGGAGCCGGCCTGATCGCGGTACCAGTAGTAGTGGTACATGATCCCGACGGGAACCTCGCCCGCGTTGACGGCCTTCATGGTCGCGATGTTGTTCTGGTAGGCGTTGGCGCCGTCCTGCAGCGCCGCCAGCCACGCCCCCGTCTCCTCCTCGCCGCGGTCGGCGAGCATCCCGGCGGCGATGGCCTGGAAGTCGGCCCCACCCGGGGCGCAACCCCAGCGGCCCTTCCAGGAGGGATCGGCAAGGTCCATCATCGACACGGGCAGCTCGGCCTCGCTGATCTGGTCGGGGTTCCAGGCCAGCACCGTCGAGCGGGCGGCGATGGCGATCCAGTCGGCGCTGGAGGGTGCCATGTCGGTGGGCACCTGCGCCAGCGTCGCGGGATCGACCGGGGCCAGCAACCCGGCGCGCTGCACGACCGTCATGGCCGGTGAGTTCTCCGTCAGGAAGACGTCGGCGGGGCTGCGGTCGCCCTCCTGGACGATCTGATGTCCCATTGACGAGTCGGATCCGCGGCGCACCTGGGTCTTGACGCCCGTGGCGGCGGTGAACGCCTCCGCCCACGCGGCCGTCACGTTCTCGTGCTGCGAGGAGTAGATGAGCAGCGCCTCCGGGTCGGCGACGAACTCGTCTCCGCCGTCGCTGCCACACGCGGTGGCGGCCAGCGGGGCGGCGGCCAATCCGGTGAGCAGGAGGCGTCGGCTGAACTTCGGGGTCACGGGGCGATCCTCTCGGGGGTGGGGTGCGGGGAACGGAGTGGCACGAGGAGGTCCTGGAGCCGGGAGATGGGGCCGGCGGTGAGCCGCCAGAGGATCACTCCCGCGGCGAGGGCCGCGAGCGTGCGGGCGAGTGAGTCGTCGGTGACCGTGCGGCTCATCAGGGTCAGGACGTGAAACTGGATGAGGTAGATGTGGAGGCTCGCCGCGGCCAGCACGGTGACGAGCGGCACGACGAGCGACGGCAGCGGCACGCTGCGCACGAGCGCCAGCACCGCGATCCCGCCCGCGATGACGGCGTTGCGCGCCGGATCGTCGGGGAAGTAGCCGAGCGTGCCGAGGAGGGCGAGGGCCAGGGTGAGCTCGGTGCGCCGCCGGGTCCGGGCCACCGCCAGCGCCATGCCCGCGGCGAACAGCCAGAAGACCGTGGGCATGATCCCGCGCATCGGGCTGTCGTGGTCGACGCTCAGGATCGCGAACCGCGACACCAGGCCCGCGACCAGCAGCGCCACCGCCACCCGCCACGGGTCCGCGAGCCAACGGCGCGCCAGTGCCGGCACGGACAGCAGCGCGGTGGCCAGCAGCACGCACAGGACCAGCACGTCGACGAACCACAGCTCGTTGCGCCGGGCCGTGGCGATGTTGCCCGTGGCCCAGTTGACGAGGAACACGTTGCCCCAGCCGTAGCGCCCGTACGTCATGCCGATGAGGGCCGTGACGGCGGTGGGGACCGCAACGCCGATGAGGAGCCGCGTGCCGGATCGCCATCGGGCGGCGACGCCGGCCGCCGAGAGTCCGAAGAGCGCCGTGCTGTAGCCCGCGACCGCCATGAGGGTGTGCGCCCCGCCGAGGATCCGGAACAGCTCGGCGTGCGAGCCGCAGATGATGACGGCCGCGATGGCCCGGAGGATGACCGAGGCCTCCAGCCGCTGCCAGCGGCGCGGCCGGGAGGTCGTCGAGGCCGGCGCGGTGGGCGCGGAGTCGATCAGCTCGCGCAGGGGGCGGTGGTGCCAGTCGGCGGGCAGGTCCCCGAGCACGGCTGACAGCCGCGCCGCCGCCTGCACATGCGTGAGCGAGTCCCCGCCGAGCGCCACGAAGGATCGGTCGAGGTCGACGTCCCCGACGCCGAGCACGTCGCGCAGCGCCGCCGCGACCCGGACCGCGGCACCCGGGGAGTCGATCCGCTGTCGGGAGTCGGCGCACTCCTCGGGATCGGTGGCGCGGACCAGCACGTCGCACCCGGCGCGGTCCACCTTGCCGTTGGCGAGCCGCGCGAGCGGGGCGACGGCGACGCGCACGTGCCCGACGCCCAGGCCCGCAGCCTCGGCCGCGAGGCGCCGGACCCGGCTCGCCGTGGTGTCGCGAGGTTCGCCGGGGACTGGCTCGGCCGCGACGCGCAGGCCCCCGTCGTCGCCGGTCACACAGGCCACGAGGCCCTGTCGCTCCAGGGCTGCCTCGACACGGGCGAGGTCGATGCGCAGGCCGAGGACCTTGACGAAGCCGGCGCGCCGTCCGACGATCCGCAGCCGGTCGCCGTCGAGTACCCCGAGGTCGCCGGTGCGCAGCTCGGTCACCATGCGCCCGAGCGCCAGGTCGTCGGGATGCTCGGCGTAGCCCAGCATGACGCCCGGCCCGGTCACCACGATCTCGCCGCTGATGCCGTCGGACTCCGGCACGTCGCGGTCGAGACGCAGCTGGGTGCCCGGGACGGGGCGGCCGACCGTCGACGGCGAGGTCAGGGTCGCGCCGGGGTCCTGGACCGCGATGCGGGCGGTGGCCTCGCTCTGGCCGTACATGACGGACAGGCCCCAGCCGTGTGCCGCGCCCAGCTCCGCCGTCCGGCGCACCCGGTCCTCGGCCATGCGGCCCCCGGCCTGCGTGATCAGCCGCAGTGAGGGGTGCGGGCGCTCCAGCACGCCGGTGGTCTCGGCGAGTTCGATCATGTGCGGCACCACGGCCAGCGTGGTCACGCCGTCGTCGACGGTGTCCCAGAATCCGGCGTCGAGTATCGAGCGGTCCGTGAGCGCGACCGAGGCGCCGATCGCGAGGTGGCTGTGCAGGACGGACAGGCCGAAGCAGTAGTGGAGGGGAAGGCTGGTGACGCCGCGGTCCCCCGCGGAGAGGCCGAGGGCCGCCGCGATGGCGTGCGCGTTCGACGTCAGGTTCGCGTGGGACAGGCGCACCAGCTTCGGGGATCCCGTGCTGCCCGAGGTGCTGAGCAGGAGCGCGAGATCGGGGTGCAGGAGGTGTCGGGGCGCATCGCCGTCGTGGAGGGGGTCGATGCGGCCGGCGCGGACGTCGAGGTCCGCCGGCCAGGCGCGGCGGACTGCGTCGGCGGCGTGTCCAGGGGGCAGCAGGAGCGCCACATGCCCGGCCTCGAGGACGGCGAGGTAGGCGACGATGTCGTCCACGGTGGCGCCGAGTTCGATGTGGGCGAGCCGGCGGTCACCGGTTCGCAGCCCGGACGCGACGGCGTCCACCCGGCTGCGCAGGGTGCCGTGGTCGACGACTGCGCCGTCGGGCGCGATCAGCGCGGGCCGCGCGGGGTCGACCCGACCCGCGGCGGGGAGAGGGCTGGGCGCCCCGCGCCTGGTCAGTGTCCGAAGTTCCTGCACCGGCTTAGGGTAACCTCAGGAGACGGATTTCAACAAAGCAGAGGTTGCCAAAATCGTGGTGTCGATCGTGGACGTGTGGTGGGCCGACCTGCGCTCCGCCGACCTGCGCCGGGCGGACCAGCTCCCGCCCCCGGAGCGCGCCCGGGTGGCGGAGCTGACGACACCCGCCGATCAGGGCCGCCGCCTCGTCGGAGCGCTTCTGCTGCAGTCAGCGCTGCGGGTGGCCCGAGGGCTTCCCTCCGAGGCCACCGTCGGCATCGACCGCACCTGCGACGCGTGTGGCGCCCAGCACGGCCGCCCCGTCGCGGCGGATGGAGCGGGACCCCACCTGACCGTCAGCCACTCCGGCCTGCTGATCGCGGTGGCCGCCTGCGCGACGGCACCGGTCGGCATCGACGTGCAGCGGATCGGCGACGCGCCGGACGTCGCGGCGTGGGTGGCCCTGGAGGCACGGATCAAGGCCGGGCTGGCCGCCGGGGAGGGCACCGAGCTCGCCCTCGCGCCGCCCCTCCCGGGGTACGCGGCGGCGCTGGCCGTCGGCGCCGCCGCGGACGTGACCGTCCGCCTCCACCTCACCTAGCACCGTCAGCCGGGGAGGAGACCCAGGTCGCGCATGGCACGCACGGTGTCGCCGACCCCGTCCTCCGCCCGGACGAGCTCCCCCACGTCCCGGGCCCGGGCGGCGAACCCCGGCGCCGCAGGCCCGTCCACCAGGTCACCGATCAGCCGCGTCAGCCGGGGCGCGTCGAGACGGGGGAACGGCACGGGCTCCGGCCCGACGCCCAGCGCCGCCAGCCGGGCGGCGTGGTACGGCTGATCGACGCCGAACGGCACCGCCACCGAGGGGCGGCCGGACCGCAGACCGGTCTGCGAGCTGCCCGCCCCGCCGTGATGCACGAGGCCTGCCATTCGGGGAAACAGCGCCTCGAAGGACACGTCGCCGACGGCGAAGAGACCGTCGTCCAGCTCGCCGACGTCCGCCGCCGTCGGGGCCATCGTCACCAGGCGCCGGCCGCTCCGCACGGCAACGTCCCGGAGGAGCGCGAGCCCCTCGGCGCCGGTCGTCGGCGTGAAACTGCCCACCCCGACGAACACCGGCTCGGCGCCGCCCGCCAGGTATGCCGCGAGATCGGCCGGAAGCTCCTCGGCCGGGGCGGCCAGGTAGCCAGTCTGCCGGGCGAGTGGCGGCAGGCGTCGCGGCGGGGGGACGAGCGTGGGGCTCGCGGCGACGATGATGGGGTGACGCCCGGGCGCCGTCGCCGCCCCACGTCGCGGTTCCCCCGACCCCAGCTTCTCGCGGATGATCCCGGCCAGCGGCGCCCCCAACCCGGTCGCCGCCCGCCAGCTCGCGGCTGTCGCCCAGCGGTTCACGGTGGCCCAGGGCGTGAACCACCGCGAGAAGCAATGGCTCTCGGGCTGGGACGTCGGCAACTGGCCCGTGAACAGCATCGTCGCGGCCCTGCCGCGGACGGCTTGAGCGACGGCCACCGCAGCCTCGGCCGCGAGCACCCCACCCACCACCGCATCACCCGGACGGACGGCCCGCAGGATCGCGTCCGCGAACGGCTCCGACACGGCACGCACCCAGTGCCGCAGCAGCCAACCCTGCCCGGTCAGGGTCCCGGCGACCCACCGGTACCGCCGCGCCATCGCGAGCGCCGGGGCCAGCTCCGCGTCGACCGGCTCCACGGCAGCTCCGTAGCGCCCCGCCAACTCGGCGTACTCGGCCAGCGCCACGACGCGCGCGGGCACGCCGCGCCGGACAAGCTCCCCGCCCAGGACTGCCAGAGGCTGCACATCCCCCCGCGACCCGAGGCCGATCAGCACCACCGACATCTCATCCTCCCTGGCCGCAGCATGGCGCATCACTCTCGTGAGCGCCACCCTTGACAATGTATAACCGAATGGTTGAACATGGATGCATGACCGTGATCGAGGAGGAACGCGCCGACGCCCTGTTCCATGCCCTCTCGGACCGAACACGGCGGGACATCCTGCGCCGGGTCCTGGCCGGGGAGCAGTCGATCACGGCCCTGGCGGCGCACTACGACATGAGCTTCGCCGCCGTCCACAAGCACATCACGGTGCTCGAGAGATCCGCCCTGGTCTCGCGCCGGCGTCAGGGGCGGGAGTCCCTGGCCAGCGGCAACGTCGAGGCGGTGCGGTCGGTGGGCAGCATGCTCGCCGAACTCGAAGGCATCTGGCGCGGCCGCGTGTCGCGCATCGACGAACTCCTCGACACACCCCAGGAGGGTTGACCATGCCAGTCATCGATGTCCAGAAGGACCTGGACAACCGTCGTCTCGTCATGACCGCACAGTTCGCGGCCCCCGTAGAGCGCCTCTGGCAGCTCTACGCGGATCCCCGGCAGCTCGAGCGGGTGTGGGGGCCGCCCACGCACCCCGCCACCTTCGTCGACCACGACCTCAGGCCCGGCGGCCGCATGCACTACTACATGACCGGCCCCGACGGTGAGCGCTACTACGGGTTCTGGGCCGTGACCGAGGTCGACGAGCCGCACCGCTTCGCCTTCGACGACGGCTTCGCCGACGAGAACTTCGCGGCGGACCCGGCGCTGCCCGTCGGGCGCAACGTGTACACGTTCGCCAGCCACGACGGCGGGACCAGGGCGGTGTTCGAGAGCGAGTACCCGACCGTGGAGGCCCTGCAGCAGGTGCTCGACATGGGCGTCATCGAGGGCGCCACAGCGGCGATCAACCAGATCGACGCGGCGCTGGCCGAGGGCTGATCGACAGAAGGCTCTGGATAATGTCGCGGCGGGATGGCACGGTAGCGCGGTGAGCACAGCAGCGCATCCGGCCGACCGCCACGACATGATCCGCGTCCAAGGGGCGCGCGAGAACAACCTCAAGGGCCTCGACGTCGAGCTGCCGAAACGCCGGCTGACTGTCTTCACGGGCGTGTCCGGCTCCGGCAAGAGCTCGCTGGTCTTCGAGACCATCGCCGCCGAGTCGCAGCGCATGATCAACGAGACCTACAGCGCCTTCATCCAGGGGTTCATGCCCACGCTGTCTCGCCCCGACGTGGACCATCTGGACGGTCTGACGACGGCGATCATCGTCGACCAGGAGCGTCTCGGCGCCAACGTGCGCTCCACCGTCGGCACCGTCACCGACGCCAACGCCCTGTTGCGTGTCCTGTTCAGCAAGCTCGGCCAACCGCACATCGGCTCCCCGCAGGCCTACTCGTTCAACGTCCCCTCCGTCACCGGGTCCGGGATGCTCAAGACCGAGAAGGCCGGCCGCGTCCAGAAGGAGGCCAAGACCTACACCCTCGTCGGAGGCATGTGCCCGCGCTGCGAGGGCAAGGGCACCGTCTCCGACATCGACCTCACCCAGCTCTACGACGAGACGAAGTCGCTCAACGACGGCGCGCTGACGATCCCCGGCTACACCGGTGACGGCTGGTACGTGCGGATCTTCACCGGATCCGGCTTCTTCGACCCGGACAAGCCCATCCGGGACTACTCGAAGCGCGAGCTCGAGGACCTCCTCTACAAGGCCCCCACCAAGGTCAAGGTCGACAACATCAACCTCACGTACGAGGGGCTCGTGCCGAAGATCCAGAAGTCGTTCCTGGCGAAGGATCCGGAGGCGATGCAGCCGCACATCCGGGCGTTCGTGGAGCGGGCGGTCACGTTCGACACCTGCCCCGAGTGCGGCGGCACCCGGCTGTCCGAGGGTGCGCGGGCGTCGAAGATCGACGGGGTCAGCATCGCGGACGCCTGCGCCATGCAGCTCACGGACCTGGCCGCGTGGATCAGAGGGCTGGAGCGGCCGGCCGCCGCCCCGCTGCTGCGCAACCTCGGGCACCTGCTCGACTCGTTCGTCGAGATCGGGCTCGGCTACCTGTCGCTCGACCGGCCCTCGGGCACGCTGTCCGGCGGCGAGGCACAGCGCGTGAAGATGATCCGCCACCTCGGCTCGTCCCTGACCGACGTCACCTACGTCTTCGACGAGCCCACCATCGGGCTGCACCCCCACGACATCCAGCGGATGAACTCGCTGCTCATCTCCCTGCGGGACAAGGGCAACACCGTGCTCGTGGTCGAGCACAAGCCGGAGACCATCGCCATCGCGGACCACGTCGTCGACCTCGGTCCCGGGGCGGGCACCGCGGGCGGGGAGATCTGCTTCGAGGGCACCGTCGAGGACCTCCGGCGCAGCGACACGCTGACGGGGCGGCACCTCGACGACCGCGCCCGCCTCAAGGACGCCGTCCGCTCCCCCAGCGGCGTCCTGCCCATCCGCGGGGCGTCGACCAACAATCTCAAGGGCGTCGACGTCGACATCCCGCTCGGCGTGCTCACGGTGCTGACCGGTGTCGCGGGATCGGGCAAGAGCTCGCTGATCCACGGCTCGATGCCGGCGGACGCCGGCGCCATCTCGATCGACCAGACGGCCATCAAGGGGTCACGGCGCAGCAACCCGGCCACGTACACCGGGCTGCTGGAGCCCATCCGCAAGGGGTTCGCGAAGGCCACCGGCACCAAGCCGGCCCTGTTCAGCGCCAACTCCGAGGGGGCCTGCCCCGCCTGCAACGGCGCGGGCGTCATCTACACCGAGCTGGGCTTCATGGAGACGGTCGCGAGCCCGTGCGAGGAGTGTGAGGGCCGCCGCTTCCAGCCGGCCGTGCTGGAGTACCGGTGGGGCGGCCGGAACATCGCGGACGTGCTCGACATGCCCGTGACCGAGGCGCTGGCGTTCTTCGGCGACGGCGAGACCCGCACGCCGGCGGCACACGCGATCCTCGCACGGCTGAGCGACGTCGGCCTGGGCTACCTCAGCCTGGGCCAGCCCCTGACGACGCTGTCCGGCGGCGAGCGGCAGCGGCTCAAGCTCGCGGTCGCGATGGCAGACAAGGGCGACCTCTACGTTCTGGACGAGCCCACCACCGGGCTCCACCTGGCCGACGTCGCACAGCTGCTCGCGCTGCTGGACCGGCTCGTGGACTCGGGCAAGTCCGTGATCGTCATCGAACACCACCAGGCGGTGATGGCGCACGCCGACTGGATCATCGATCTCGGCCCCGGCGCCGGTCACGACGGCGGCCGGGTGGTGTTCGAGGGCACCCCCGCGGACCTTGTCGCGGCCGGGTCGACCCTGACGGGACGCCATCTCGCCGAGTACATCGGCGCCTGAGCTTCGGGGCTCAGAGGTCGACGGCGCGGCCCTCGAGCGCGCTGGTGCGGGCGGCGTCGAGCACCTCGAGCAGACGGACGGCGTCCTCGCCCGTGACCGGCATCGGGCCGGTCCCGGCGACCGCGCGCGCGAACGCCGCATAGAAGTCCTGGTAGGCGCCTCGCTGCGAGGGCACCTCGCTGTCTCCGTCGGCGGTCCGCAGCACGCCCCAGCGCTCACGCTGCTCGTAGCCCCAGCGGTCCCCCTCGTCGGCGGGGCGCCGGCCGGCGAACACGGCCTGGGCCTGCACGTCGCTCATCCGCGACTCGTAACTGCCGGCGCTGCCGTACACCCGCAGCTCCCGCGCGACGACGTGGTTGACCTTGCTCGCACGCATCGTGGAACTCACCCCCGAGGAGTGCCGCAGCACCACCGAGAAGCCGGCGTCCGTGCGGCCCTCGGGCAGGTCGACCCAGTCCAGGTGGGCGTACACCTGACGCACCGGGCCGAAGAGCCACAGCAGCTGGTCCGCCAGGTGCGTGCCCAGGTCCCGCAGGAGCCCGCCCGACGGTCCGGGATCGAGCGTGCCCGGTTCGTCCAGGTCGAAGCGCGACTCGACGCGCCACGGCGTACCGACCGCGCCGCCGTCGAGGACGGCCTTCAGCGTCCGGATGTCTGTGTCCCAGCGCCGGTTGTGGAACACGGACAGCGGCGACCCCAGCCGCTCGACCTCGGCGACGAGATCCCGGGCGTCCTGCGCCGACGGAGCGAAGGGCTTGTCCGCCACGATCGCCACGCCCCTGCGGGCGGCTTCCAGGACCAGCTCGCGGCGGGTCTCGGGCGGGGTGGTGATGGTGACGGCGTCGACGCCCGAGTCGAGCAGCGCTGTCAGGGAGTCGAAGACCGGGACCCCCGGCAGGTCAGCCGCCGCCTCGGCCCGGCGCGTCGCCGACCGCGTCACGATACCGGCCAGCTCGAGCCCGTCCGCGGCCTGGATGAAAGGCGCGTGGAAGATCCTGCCGCCCATGCCGTAGCCGACCACACCGATTCTCATGAGGGCCATTCTGCCCCTCACACGACAGCGCAGTCAGCGGGCCCAGCGGCCCTTGCGGCTCTCGGGCTCCAGCGACCAGCGGACGACGGCGGTCGCGAGCCGGCCGAGCGGGATCCCGACGACGCGGTCGAAGAATCGGCTCGTCGGCAGCCGGAGCTCGGTGCGCGCCCACGTCGGGAGGGTGGCGATCGCCCCCGCCGCCAGCATCCAGTAGCCGGGGCGGGCCAACCACGGGATGGGGGGTCGCCGCAGCAGGAACTCGACGGTGTCCAGCGCCGCCGGCGACGCGCGCAGCTCAGGCCGGTAGGCCTCCAGCGCGGACCGCAGATCCGACTCCGTGAGGGGGAGAGTCCGGGCGCCGAGCAACTCCCCGACGGGGGCGGCCTCCTCCACGTACCGGTCCGCCTCCTCGGGCGTCAGGCGACGGTCGCCGAAGTGCTGGAAGCTGGTGAGGAAGCTCTCGGTCTCCGCGATGTGCACCCACGCCAGCAGGTGCGGGTCGGAGGCGCGATAGGGGGTCCCGTCGTCGGTCTTGCCCCGCACCCGGTCGTGCACCGTCCTGACCCGTTCGATGAGGGCGAGCGCCGACGGGATGGGGCCGTAGGTCGTCATGGCGATGAACTCCGAGGTGCGCTGCAGGCGCCCCCACGGGTCCGAGCGATAGCCGGAGTGCCCGGCGACGCCGGCCATGGCCGCGGGGTGCAGGGCCTGCAGCAGCAGGGCCCGGATGCCGCCCGCGTACATCGCGGCATCGCCGTTCACGTGCCAGATGACGTCGTCAGGGCTGTGCCAGCGCTCACCGTCGACCTGCCAGATGAGGTGCGCCTTGGCGTCGGCGTCCTCCCCCGCCACGCGGCTGCGCAGCGTCCGCCCCACGGCACGCCGGACTCGCTCGAGTGGCGAGGAGATCCGGCGTCGGGCGGCCGGGGCCTCAGTCGACCGCGCGTTCAAGCTCGGCCTTCGTCATGCGCGAGCGGCCCTTGATGCCCTTGGCCTTGGCCTCGTTGTAGAGCTGAGCCTTGGTACGGCCACCGGCGCCCTTGTGCGAGCGCAGCCCGCCACGGCGTCCGGACGAGATGTCCTCGCGCGAGAGACGGCTGGACTCGCTGGCCTCACCGGCCCTGGCTCGCTCCTTGTTGACGGTGCGGGCGGCGATCTCCTCGGCGGTGTCCTCGTCCTCGCCGCGGTCGAGGAGACCTTCCTTGATGTGTTCGTACTGGCGTTCGCGCTTGGCGCTCCATGCCTCCTGTGGCATCGTCCGACCTCCTTCTCACGAGATCCCTCCACGCTACGCGCCTCGCGGCGCGCGGACCAGAGTCAGCGCCGGCCCTCCTCGGTGCCCGCAGCCTCGGCGGGCTCGGTGCGTTCACCCAGCTCGATCCAGGTGCTGTCGCAGCCGGGGCACCGGTAGACGGGTGCGCCCTCGACGCGCTCGTCGGTGCGGATGGTGCCGCACTCGTTCTGGCACGGCCAGGTGGTGAGAAAGCGTACGCTCATCGGCCGCCTCCGGCGGCACTGGGGGTGTGCGATGTGGTGGGCATGCGGACCAGAGTAGACGCGAAGCGCCGGGGCCCCGACCATGTCGGAGACCCCGGCGCCTCGGCGAACCGATGTGGCCCTTCGGGTGTCAGCCCGCGACGACCTCGAAGGGGACGCGAGCGGTCACGGCCGGGTGCAGCTTCACCGCAGCGATGTGGCTGCCCAGCGACTTGACGGCCTTCGGGAACGAGACGGCGCGCTTGTCGATCGTGGGGCCGCCGGCCTTCTTCACCGCGACCGCGAGGTCGTTGGCGGTGACGGAGCCGAACAGGTGGCCCTGGTCCGACACGCGGGCCGCGACCGAGACGGTCAGGCCCTCGAGCTGGGTGCGGATCTCCTGGGCGTGCTCGACGCCCCGGACCTCGCGCGCATCGCGGGCACGCTTGATGCCCTCGATCTGCTTCTCGGTGCCGCGGGTCCAGCGGATCGCCTTGCCCTGGGGCAGGAGGAAGTTACGGCCGTAGCCGTCCTTGACCTCAACGACGTCGCCGGCGATGCCGAGCTTGTCGACGGTGCTGGTCAGAATGAGCTTCATGAGTGTGTCAGTCCCTTCTGATCAGCGAGCGGTCGACGCGTAGGGCAGCAGGGCCACCTCACGCGCGTTCTTGACGGCGAGGGCGATCTTGCGCTGGTCCTGGACCGACAGTCCGGTGACGCGACGCGCGCGGATCTTGCCCCGCTCGGAGATGAACTTCTTCAGGGTGTTGATGTCCTTGTAGTCGATGTTGGCGACTCGCGTCGTCTTCACCGGCAGGACCTTCTTCTTGTTCACAGGCTTGCGCTGTGGACCGGCCATTGTGGTGCTCTCCTTGTCTCTCGGGCTCCTCGCCCGTGAAAGCCCGTCTCGCGACGGAATGTGCCAGCTAGCCCGACCGGGCTAGATAAGCGGGTTGATCAGAACGGGGGTTCTTCCGGCTGGGTCTGCGCCCACGGGTCGTTGCCGCCGCGGTTGCCACCTGCCTGGCCGGAGCTGGCCCACGGATCGGACTGCTGTCCGCCACCCTGGTTGCCGCCGCCGCCCTGGTTGCCCTGCCAGCTGCCGCCACCGCCGCCGCCACCCTGCGTGCGGGTGACCTTCGCGGTTGCGTAGCGGAGGGCCGGACCGACCTCGTCGACATCCACCTCGAAGACGGTGCGCTTCTCACCCTCGCGGGTCTCGTAGCTGCGGGACTTCAGCCGGCCCGAGACGATGACGCGCATGCCCTTGGTGAGGGACTCGGCCACGTTCTCGGCGTACTGACGCCACACCGAACAGTTGAGGAACATGGCATCGCCGTCCTTCCACTCGTTCGTCTGACGATCGAACGTGCGGGGGGTGGACGCGACCGTGAAGTTCGCGACGGCCGCCCCGTTGGGCGTGAAGCGCAGCTCGGGGTCGGCGGTGAGGTTGCCGATGAGCGTGATGGGGGTTTCGCCTGCCATGTGTTATGCCTTCCGGAATCGGACTTGGGAGTGGCCTCAACGTCACTGTACGACGAGGATCTGACGATTCACCGTCGATCCGCCGCCGCCGACTCTGTCACGATGGGCGGGCCGCCCACCGGTTTGCCGCGCGACGTCGAGGCTGTGGAAAAGTCAGTCCTCGCGCCGCAGCACCTTGGTACGCACGATCTTCTCGTCGATGGTCATCAGACGATCCATCTCGGAGACGGTCGCGGGCTCCGCGGTCACCTGCAGGACGGCGTAGTACGCCTCGGACTTCTTGTTGATGTCGTAAGCAAGACGACGACGACCCCAGATGTCGGTGTTGTCGACGGTGCCACCACCGTTGGTGATGACTTCGAGATGCTTCTCGACGAGCGCGGGAACCTGGCGTTCATCGACATCGGAATCGATGAGAACCATGACTTCGTACTTGCGCATGCTCAGCCCCACCTCCTTCGGACTAGCGGCCGCGGGTCGTTCCCGCGGCAGGAGGGCATGGCCGACCGCAGTCGACCGAGCGCCAAGGTTACCGGTCCCCGAGCCGCCGGGGAAATCAGTCCCGCAGCTCCTCGAGGCGCCCGCTCGCCACGATGGTCCCCCAGAACGCGTCGGCCCAGCCCTCGTATCCCAGATCGTTGGGATGGAAGAAGTCGCCCGCGGTGTAGCGGTGGTAGCGCAGCCGCCCGGTCTCCCGCGACACCCGGTGCAGCGGAACCAGATGGTGGCCGTGGCGCTCGACCAGCGCCGCCGTCAGGACCGACATGCGCTGCGAGCGCCGCCCGAGCACCGGCAGCATGAACCACGGCACGTCGGCCACGTAGCTCGCCGGCGGGAGCGCGGCCAGGATCTCGTCGAGGTTCCGCTCGAACGTGGCCGGGGTGTGGCCGGGGAACACGACGTCGTTGCCGCCGATGTCCAGAGTCACGACGTCAGGCTCGAACGGCAGGTCCGCCAGCCGGGGCAGCTGCTCGCGCACGACGTCGGCGCTGGTGGCGCCGGACACCGACAGGTTGGTCACCGCGACGTCACGCCCGGACGCGCGCCGGATGCGCTCGGCCAGCAGCGGCACGTAGCCGCGGGTGACCGACGTCGCGCCGACCCCCTGTGCGGCGGAGTCGCCGAGGGCCACGTACCGCAGGCCCTCGCGGGGTGCGTGGTGCAGGGCGGCCCAGTGCGACCGGTAGTCCTCGACATGACGATTGACGGTGCGCCGGCCCTCCAGCCACACCGTCGTGGCGGCGGAGACGCTCGCGCCGAGTCCGAGGCCGACGGCGGCCCCGCCCAGGAACACCGGAAGCCGACGCATGGCCGGCTCCTCAGCGCCGCCGCCGGTAGGGGCCTGGCAGCACGGGGTTGCCGTCCTTGGCCCACGCCCGCAGCCCGCCGGCGACGGATTCGGCCAGGAGCCCGCGACCCCGCAGCTCCGCGGCCGCGATCGACGACCGCAGCCCGTTGTCGCACATGACGACGATGGCGGCGTCACGCTCGGCGAGGGGGTCGTCGCCGTGGATGGCGTCCAGCGGATCGGCGTGCAGGCTCTTGGGGTCCACGGGGCGAGCGCCGGGCGCGTGCCCGGCCTCGTACTCCCCCGGCGTGCGCACGTCGATGAGCACCGCACCCTTGCTGAGCGCCGTCAGGGTCTCCTCGATCGTCAGACCGGGCGACCGCTTCCCGAGGAAGTCCATCAGTCCCATGGGGCCATCGTGCTCTCTCCGCGGCGCCCGCTCAACCCGCGCGGCTCACGCGCCGCCGGCTCCGCCGCGCCCCTGCTCCTTCAGCCGCTCCAGGCGGGCGTACATGTCGTCGACGAGCGCCTTGAACCTGGCCTCGACCTCGCGGCGCCGGACCTTCAGCGTCGGGGTCAGGAGGCCGTTGTCCATGGTGAACTCCTCCTGGAGCACCTCGGTGTCCTTCGGGCGCTCCTGGCTGGGGAGCTTCGCCGTCAGCTCGTCCACCCGCTTCTTCAGCTCCTCGCGCAGTTCGCCGCTGGCCAACCAGTCGTGCAGCTCGCCCGGCCACGCGCGCGCCTTGGCGAGCGCCTCGACGTGCGGCAGCGACGGCTTGACCAGCAAGGTGACGAAGGGTCGGTTGTCACCCAGCAGCACCGCGTGCTCGAACAGCGGATCGGAGAGGATGAGGCCCTCGATGGGCTGCGGGGCGACGTTCTTGCCCCCGAGCGTGACGATGATGTCCTTGAGCCGGTCGGTGATGGTGAGGAATCCGTCGGTGTCGACGTAGCCGACGTCGCCGGTGTGCAGCCAGCCGTCGATCACGGTCTCGGCGGTCGCCTCCTCGTGCTGCCAGTACCCCTTCATGACGTTGGGCCCCTTGTAGAGGATCTCGCCGAGGTCCCCGATCCGCAGCTCGCCGCCGGGCAGCACCTTGCCCACCGTCCCCTGCTTGAAGTCGTCGGGCGCGTTGAATGTGATCAGCGGCGAGGCCTCCGTCAGCCCGTAGCCCTGCATGATTGGGACGCCGACGGCGGAGAAGAACTCCTCGATCTCGGCGCGCAGCGGGGCGCCACCGCAGGCCAGCACCTTCTTGGGGCCTCCGATGGCCGCGCGCACGTTGCCGAGCACGAGCTTGTCCGCCAAGGCCAACTGGGCCCGCAACGCCGCGCCGGGCTGCCGTCCCGAGCGGTAGGCGTACTGGTTGTGCCGGCCGACCTTGAGGGCCCACGCGAAGATCTGCCGCTTCACCGGGGAGTCAGACGCTCGCTGGTGCGCCGTGGCGTAGACGGTCTCGAACAGCTTCGGGACGCTGACCATCATGGTGGGCTGGGCCAGCACCATCTGTTCCGCGACCGTGCGCGCGTTCTCCACGTAGGTGTTCATGCAGCCGTGCATGAGGACGACGAAGGTCCAGGCGCGCTCCAAGGCGTGCGACAGCGGCAGGAACGACAGCGAGTGGTCCTCGGGCGTGATGTCGAAGAACTGGTCCAGCGCGTCGCTCTGCGTCACGAATGCGCTGTGCTGGAGCATGACGCCCTTCGGCTCGCCCGTGGTGCCGGAGGTGTAGATGATCGAGGCGAGGTCGTCGCCGAGGGCCCCCGAGAAGCGCTCCTCGACGGCGTCGCCCTCGGGTGCGCGCAGCAGGTCGCGGTAGGGCATGACCCGGTCGGGCATGTCCGCGTACGGCTTGACGATGACGATGTGCCGCAGGTCGGGCAGCCGGTCCGCGACACTCAGCACGCGCTCACACTCGCTCTGGTTCCCGACCACCATGACGGTGAGCCCGGAGTCCCGCGCGATGTGCTCGATCTGCTCGGGGGTCGACGTGGCGTAGAGCGGCACCGGCACGGCGCGGACCGTCGCCGCGCCGAAGTCGACCTCGGACCACTCGGGCCGGTTGCCGAGGAACAGTCCGACGCGACCGCCGACCTCGACGTCGAGGTCGAGGAGACCCTGCGCCACGGCGAGCACGCGCGCACCGAACTCGTCGTAGCTCTGGGTCACCCACCGGTCGCCCTCGCGGATGCGGGTGGCTGGACGCGACCCGTGGCGGGCAATGACCTCCCGCAGGCGGGTGACGACGTGCTGGGTCTGCGACATTGCTGGCTCCTGGTGTCGACGGTGCAGTAAGCCTACCCAGCGCCGACCAGGCTCGGGGCCGTTAGCGCACCCCCCTGGCACACCCCCGTTAGAGCGTGCTAACGTTCCATTAGCGCGTGCTAACCACGCAGGACCCTCACCGACGAGAGAAGGCACACCATGACCTCCAAGGCCCGCAACACCCTTGATCCGAAGTACTCGAAGCTGACCATCGGCGTCTGCCCGGACCAGTGGGGCGTCTGGTTCCCCGAGGACGAGAAGCAGATGGACCCCCGCCGCGCCATGCAGGAGATGGCCGAGGCGGGCTTCGAGGTCATCGAGACCGGCCCCTTCGGCTACTTCCCGAAGGACCCCAAGGAACTCAAGAAGTGGACCGACGAGTTCGGCCTGCGCGTCGTCGCCGGCACCGGCTGGGGCATCCTCCACAAGGAGGAGGCCTGGGCCGAGACCGAGCGGACCTTCCGCGCCATCGCCGAGACGCACGCCGCCGTCGGCGCCGAGTACATCGTCCACCTGCCGCCGCTCTACCGCGACGACAAGACCTGGGAATTCACCGACGACCGCGTCCTCAGCGACCGCGCCTGGAACCTCTACGTCGACAACGCCAACCGCCTCGGCAAGCTGCTCCTCGACGACTACGGCCTCAAGATGGTGCTGCACCCCCACGGCGACTCGCACATCGAGACCCCCGACGAGATCGCGCGCATCTTCGAGGCGACGGACCCCACGTACGTCAACCTGTGCCTCGACTCGGGCCACGTCGTCTACGGCGGCGGCGACCCCGTCGAGCTGGTGAAGAAGTTCCCCGAGCGCATCACCTACGTCCACATCAAGGCGTTCGACGAGGACATCACCCGCCAGGCGCACGAGGAGGACTGGCCGTTCGGCGAGGCCGTCACCAAGGGCGCCTCGGTGCGCCCGCCGGCCGGGCTGCCCGAGATGCACGCCTTCGTCGACGCCCTCGCGGAGCTCGACAAGGAGATCTACGCGATCTGCGAGCAGGACTGCTACCCCTGCCCGACCGACTTCCCCAAGCCCAACGCCATCCTCATGCGCGAGTACCTGGCCGAGTGCGGCCTCGGCCTCAAGTGACCCGCACCGGCGGAGAAGGAGAATCACAATGACCGTACGCATCGGAGTCATCGGCGCCGGCGGCATGGGCCGCGCCCACATCGAGCGCATCGAGACCGAACTGGCCGGCGGCCGGGTCGTCGCGGTGGCCGACCTCAACCTCGACGGCGCCCGCGCCGTCGCCGAGCCGCTGGGCGCCAAGGCCTACGGCACCGGCGCCGAGCTGATCGCCGACCCGGACGTCGACGCCGTCCTCATCGCGACCTTCGGCAGCGTCCACGCCCCCGACGTCATCGCGGCGGTCCAGGCCGGCAAGTACGTCCTGGTGGAGAAGCCGCTGGCCACCCTCACCGAGGATTCGCTGCGGATCCTCGAGGCCGAACAGGCGGCCGGCAAGAAGCTCATCACGGTGGGGTTCATGCGCCGCTTCGACAAGGGCTACCAGGAGATGCGCGAGGCGCTCGTCGCCGGCGACCACGGCTACGCCACGCTGGTGCACTGCCGGCACCGCAACCCCTCGGTCCCAGAGGGCTACACGACCCGCAACATGATCGACGACACGGCCATCCACGAGATCGACACGTGCCGCTACCTGCTCGGCGAGGAGATCGTGCGGGTCCGCATCGACACCCCGCGCTCGACCAGCCACCGGTTCGAGCACCTCGCCGACCCGCTGGTGCTCGTCGCGTACACCGAGTCCGGCGTCCGCATCGACGACGAGGTCAACGTCAACATCGGCTTCGGCTACTCCATCGAGTGTGAGCTCGTCATGGAGCAGGGCACGATCCGGCTGAGCGACCAGCACCGCACGGTCGTCCGCGACGGCGAGGGCGAGCGCAACCCCATCTGCCGCAGCCACATCGACCGCTTCCACGACGCGTTCAACGCCGAGGTCCAGCAGTGGATCCGCGCCGTCGAGCGTGACGAGCACACCGGATCCAGCGCCTGGGACGGGTACGCGGCGGGCGTCGTCGTCGACGCGGCGGTCCGGTCGCTGGAGTCGGGTGGCGTCGAGGTGCCCGTGGAGATGATCGCCAAGCCCGCGTTCTACAACTGACGGGCCGGCCAGAAACCTCATGGTGATGGGGACGGGGTGTGGGGCGCTGCGGCGCTCCGCACCCCGGGTCGCGTTGAGCCTGACACGCGGTCCGTCGCACCCCGTTGAGCCTGGTCCGCGGCTCGACGGCGGAATCTGCGGTGATGACGCTGCCAACGCCATCGAGACATGGATCAGGCTCAACCCCTCCCCACAGACCGCGAGTCAGGCTCAACCCACCCAGCCCCAGCGGGGCCATAGACTCACCACCCGAGCGAGGAGGACGAGGATGCCGCAGCGACGCCGACCTACCCAGGCCGACGTCGCGCGCCTGGCTGGGGTGTCGCGCCCGTTGGTGTCGCTGGTCGTCCGCGGTGATCCCCGGGTGTCGGCCGAGCGGCGTGCCGCCGTGGAGACCGCCATGGCCGAACTCGGCTACCGCGCCAACGCCGCCGCCCGCGCCCTGGCCCGCAACCGGTCCGACCTCATCGGCGTCGTGCTTCCGGGGTTCGGCAACCTCTTCCACGGCGAGCTGGCCGAGGCCCTGCGCGCGGCGGGCGACGCGCACGACTACGTCCCCCTCTTGGCCACCATCGCCGAGGACGCCGAACGCGAGGTCAACGCCATCGAGCGGTTCCTCGAGCTGCGCGTGGCCGGCCTGGTCCTCGTGTCCCCACTGCTGGACATGGCGGCTCTGGGGGCCTACGGCGCCCTGACCCCCACCGTCGTCCTCACCCGCAACCGGGCCCCCGCCACGGTGGACCTCGTCCGCTCAGATGACCGGGCCAACGCACGGCTGGTGACCGAGCACCTGTGGACGCGGGGCTATGACCCCGTCATCTACGTCGGCTACGACCGGCCCGCGGAGGGCGACTCGTCCCGCGAACGCCGGCTCGGCTACCTGGACGCCCAGCAGGCCGGCGGCCGGCCGCCCGTCACACTCACCGCCCGCCACCACGGCGTCGCGGGCGAACGCATCGACGGCCTCGACGAGCTCCTCCTACCCGGTACCGGCGTGGTGTGCCACAACGACCGCGTCGCGACGGCGGTCGCCAGTCACGTCGAGGCGCTCGGGCTGCGCACCGGCGCGGACATCGGCCTGTCCGGCTTCGACAACACGTCCCTGACTCACCTGCCGGGCGCATCGCTGACCAGCGTGGACCTGGACGCGACCACGCTGGCCAGGACCGCCGTCGAACTGCTCGATGAACGGGTCCAGGGACGCGCCACGCATGCCGACGTCGTGGTGCCCGCCCGGCTCATCGACCGCGCCTCCACTGCCGGTCCGCGCCCGGGAACTGTCGGCGGCCGCGACTAGGGTGGCGCCTATGACGCTTCGACTCGGTGCCCACGTCGATTCCACCGACCCCCTGGCCGAGGCCGCCGCTCTCAGCATCGGGGCCGTCCAGATCTTCCTGGGTGACCCACAGAGCTGGAAGAAGCCGACGACGCTGGTCGAGGGGGGCGCCCCCGCGCTGCGTGCCGCGGCCGAGGACGCCGGCATCGGCGTCGTCGTCCACGCGCCGTACGCGCTCAACGTCGCCTCGACCAACAACCGCATCCGCCTCCCCTCCCGGAAACTGCTCCAACAGACCGTCACCGAGGCGGCCGCCGTCGGGGCGCTGGGTGTGGTGGTGCACGGCGGGCACGTCACGCAGTCGGAGGACCCCGCGGTCGGCTTCGCGAACTGGCGCAAGGCGGTCGACGGCCTGGACCTGCCGGTCCCCATCTTCATCGAGAACACCGCCGGCGGCACCAACGCCATGACCCGTGAGCTCGAGGCGATCGACCGGCTGTGGTCCGCGCTCGAGTCGTCGCCCAACGCTGACCGGGTGGGCTTCTGCCTCGACACGTGCCACGCGCACGCGGCCGGCCTCGACCTCGACGGCCTGGTCGGGCGCGTCAGGGGCATCACGGGTCGCGTCGACGTCGTGCACTGCAACGACTCGCGCGACCTCCCAGGCAGCGGCGCGGACCGGCACACCAACCTCGGCCAGGGCCTCATCGACGGCGACCTCCTGGCCTGCGTGGTCCGGGACGCCGCCACCATCACGCTGCTGGAGACGCCGGGCGGGGTGCCGGAGCGCACCGCGGACCTGGCGTGGCTCCAGTCCGCCGTGTAGCGCCAGCCACAGCGCCCCTGGCCGACGTCGGCCCCGCTAGACTGGCCCCCGCCACCACGGACCCGGACCGGACAGGAGTTCTGGCGTGCTCGTAGCCCTGATCGCCGCGCATGCGGTGATCGGCGCGCTCACTCCCGCTCTGGTGTCGCGCTGGGGGGCCCGCACCTTCTACCTGCTGGCCCTCGTCCCCGCGGCGGCCGGGGCGTGGCTCGTGACGTTGGCCCCCACCGTCCTGGGCGGGGAGGCTTACGTCGAGCACCACACGTGGATCCGGCAACTCGACGTGGCCGTCAGCCTGCGCATCGGGTTGCTGCAGTGGGTACTCGCGCTCGTCGTCACCTGGGTCGGCGCCGCGGTGATGCTCTACAGCCGCTGGTACTTCGACGGCACGCACTCGGGCCGCTCCCCTGCGGTGCTGACGCTCTTCGCCGGGGCCATGCTGGGCCTCGTCACGGCCGACAACCTCGTCCTGCTCTACGTGTTCTGGGAGCTGACGACCGTCTTCTCGTACCTGTTGATCGGCCACGAGCCCTCCCGCCGGGCCAACCGCGGCGCGGCCCAGACCGCGCTCATCGTCACCACCACCGGTGGACTGGCCATGCTGGTGGGCATCGTCGCGCTCTGGCAGACCTCGGGCACGCTGTCGCTGGCCGAGCTGGTCGCCGATCCGCCGTCGGGGACGCTCGCCACGGTCGGGGCCCTGCTGATGCTGGTAGGGGCGCTCAGCAAATCCGCACTGGTCCCCTTCCACTTCTGGCTCCCGGGCGCGATGGCGGCCCCCACTCCCATCTCGGCCTACCTGCACGCTGCCGCGATGGTGAAGGCCGGCGTCTACCTGGTCGCCGCGCTGGCGCCCGCGTTCGCGACCGTCCCGTTCTGGCGCGGGACCGTGATGATCCTGGGCGCCACGACGATGATCCTGGGCGGCTGGCGGGCGTTGCGCCAGACCGACCTCAAGCTGCTCCTCGCCTACGGCACCGTGAGCCAGTTGGGCTTCATGGTGCTGCTCGTGGGGCTCGGGACGGAGGCGGCAGCGCTGGCAGGGCTGGCCACGGTGGTCGCCCACGCGCTGTTCAAGTCGACGCTGTTCATGACCGTCGGCGTCATCGACCACTCGGCCGGGACGAGGGACCTGCGCGAGCTGAACGGCGTGGCCTATCGCGTGCCCTGGCTGGCCGCCCTGGGCGGGTTCGCCGCCCTGTCCATGGCCGGGTTCCCCCCGCTGATCGGCTTCCTCACCAAGGAGGCGGCCTTCGAGTCCGTCGAGTACCTGGTGCGCGGTGACCTGGCGCCGGTGACGCCGCTCGCCGCCGCGGCGCTGGCCGCCGCGCTGGTCTTCGGCTCCGCCCTGACAGTCGCCTACTCGTTGCGCTGGTGGTGGGGCGCGTTCGCCCCGAAGGACGGCGGTCCCGTCCTCTCCTGGCACCGGCCGGCCGTCGGGATCGTCGCCGTGCCGGCCGTGCTCGCCGTCGCCTCGCTCGCCGGCGGCTTCCTGGGCCCGCAGCTCACCGCCGTGCTGGACGTGTACGCCCGCACCGTCTCGGCCGGGGAGGCGAGCCATGGGCTGGCCCTGTGGCACGGGTTCACGTGGCCGCTGATCATGTCGATCGCCGCCGTGGCCGGCGGCATCGCGCTGTTCGTCTTCCGCACCCGCATCTCGGCCGTCCAAGCGACGTTCCCCTCCACGGTCACCGCGGAGGAGGTCTACCACCGCTCGATGCAGAGGCTGGACCGGGTGGCCGTCGAGGTGACGGCCCGATCGCAGCGCGGCTCGCTCTCGATCTACCTGGGCACGATCCTCGTCACCCTCGTCGGCCTGGCCACCTTCGCGATGCTGCGGATCCGGATCTGGCCGGAGTACCGGGCGTTCGACCACTGGCCACAGCTGCTGGTGGCGGCGGTCATGGCCACGGCCGCGGTCCTGGCCGCATGGTCGCGCGGACGGATCCGCGCCATCCTCCTGGTCGGCGTCACCGGATACGGTCTGGCGCTCATGTTCGCCATGGCGGGGGCCCCGGACCTGGCGCTCACGCAGGTCCTCGTCGAGACCGCCATGTTGGTGGTCTTCGTGCTGGTGGTGCGCAAGCTGCCCCGCTACTTCACCAACCGGCCGCTCAGTTCCAGCCGGTGGTGGCGCATCCTGGTCGCGGTCGCGGTCGGGACGACGGTGACTCTGGTGGCGCTGGTCAGCGCCGGCGCCCGGGTGGCCGACCCGGTGTCGGAGGCCTGGTACGAGGCGGCCTACGAGTTCGGCTACGGGAAGAACATCGTCAACGTCGCGCTCGTCGACATCCGCGCCTGGGACACCTTCGGCGAGATCGCGGTCCTGGTCATCGCCGCAACGGGCGTGGCGTCGCTGATCTTCCTCCGCTCGCGCGTCGGCGGGGTGACGACCACCGAGGACGTGTTCGCGGACCGTGAGGACGCCCCGATGGCCGACACCGCGCCCGGGGTGTGGCTGCGCGGCGGCCAGACCCTGTCCCCGCTGGTGCGGTCGCTCGTGTTCGAGGTCGTGACCCGGCTCCTGTTCGGCGTCATGATCGTCGTGTCCGTGTACCTGCTGCTGGCGGGGCACAACTCCCCCGGCGGCGGGTTCGCGGGCGGCCTGGTGGCCGGGATGGCGCTGATCATCCGCTACCTCGCGGCGGGCCGTCACGAACTCGACGAGGCCGCCCCGCTCGACGCCGGCCGGCTGCTCGGCGGCGGACTCGCCCTCGCCCTCGGCACGGCCGTCGCACCCCTGCTCGCGGGCGGTCGGATCCTGCAGAGCTACGACTTCTACCTCAACGTGCCCGGACCCGACTCCGTCGCCACCCTCTGGGGCGAGCTCCCCCTGTTCGGCGAGATCCACCTCGTGAGTTCCACGGTGTTCGACATCGGCGTCTACCTCATCGTCGTAGGCATGCTCCTCGACATCGCGCGCAGCCTCGGCTCCGGCGTCGACCAGCACGCCACCGACGAGATCGCCCCCATGCCGCTGCCCGACTCGACGATCGCCCTGCCCGCCCGGCACCGCGGCCAGGTCGCGGACCGGGGCACCGGTGAGGCCCACGACGACGCGCCCGGACGCGGAGGGGGACGGCGATGACCGCGAACCTCCTCCTCGCCATCACCGCCGGCGTCCTCGTCGCCAGCGGCGTCTACCTGCTGCTCGAGCGCTCGCTCACCCGCATCCTGCTCGGCGTCCTGGTCATCAGCAACGGCGTGAACCTGCTGTTCGTCGTCGCCGCCGGCCGGCCCGGCACCCCGCCCATCGTCGGGCTCGGGGACCCGGAGACCACATCGGACCCGCTGCCTCAGGTCATGGTGCTCACCGCGATCGTCATCACCATGGCCGTGGCGGCCTTCGTGCTGACGGTCGCCTACCGCAGCTTCCAGTTGCACGGCCACGACGAGGTCGCCGACGACGTCGAGGACGCCCGGATCCGCCGCCTTGCGGAGGCGGACGCGGCCTCGGAGTCCTACGAGGACACCACGTTCTCCGACAGCGGAGAGGATGTGGTGAGCGAATGATGTCCGACCTGCTGGCCGCGCCCATGCTCCTGGCCGTCTTCGGCGCCGCCGTCGCGCTGGCGCTCCCTGGCCGTCCCGGCGTGCAGCGCGCCGTGTCTGTCGTCAGCCTCACCGGCATCATGGGCGTGGCCGGCGTCCTGATGTGGCACACGCACCAGGTGGGGCCGGTCGCGCTCTGGCTGGGCGCGTGGGCCGAGCCGCTCGGCATCGCGCTGGTGGCCGACCGGCTGAGCTCCCTCATGCTGTTCGTCGCCTCCGTGGTGGCCCTCTGCGTGCTGCTGTTCGCCACCGGCCAGGACAGCGACGAGCAGCGCCGCGAGACCCCGGTGTCGATCTTCCACCCCACCTTCCTGCTGCTCATGGCGGGCGTCTCCAACGCCTTCCTGGCCGGGGACCTGTTCAACCTGTTCGTCGGGTTCGAGATGCTGCTGTTCTCGTCCTACGTGCTGCTGACGCTGGGCGGCACCGCCGACCGGATCCGCGCCGGCACCACCTACATCATCGTGTCCCTGCTCAGCTCCGCGCTGTTCCTCATCTCCATCTCAAGCGTCTACGCCGCCACCGGCACCGTCAACCTGGCCCACCTCGCCGTGAGGCTGCGGGACCTCACGGAGCCGGTGCAACTGCTCCTCGAGGTGCTGCTCATCGTCACGTTCGCCATCAAGGCGGCCATGTTCCCCCTGGCGTCGTGGCTGCCCGACTCGTATCCGACGGCGCCGGCACCCGTCACGGCCGTGTTCGCGGGCCTGCTCACCAAGGTCGGCGTGTACGCGATCATCCGCACCGAGACGTTGCTGTTCCCGACCTCTCCGGTCAACGACGTGCTCATGGTGGCGTCGTTGTTCACCATGGTGGTGGGCATCCTGGGCGCGATCGCGCAGGTGGAGATCAAGCGCATGCTGTCGTTCACGCTCATCAGCCACATCGGCTACATGGTGTTCGGCATCTCGCTGGCCAGCGAGGCCGGCATGGCCGCGACCATCTTCTACACGGCCCACCACATCACCATCCAGGCCACGCTGTTCCTCGTGACCGGCCTCATCGAACGTCGCGGAGGCACGTCGTCGCTCGACGGCCTCGGCGGCCTGCTCGGCGTCGCCCCGCTGCTGGCCGTCCTGTTCTTCGTCCCCGCGATGAACCTGGCCGGCATCCCGCCGTTGTCGGGGTTCATCGGCAAACTGGGGCTGCTGCAGGCTGGCGCCGCCGCCGGGACACCGCTCGCGTGGGCGGTCGTGGCCGGCGGGGTCGCCACCAGCCTCCTCACGCTCATCGCGATGGCCAAAGTCTGGAACCGCGCCTTCTGGGGCATCACGCCCGCCGAGGAGCGACGCGCGGCGCGTGTCATCGACATCGACGGCGACGGCCACGAGGACGACGACACGCGCCCCATGCCCCCGCTGCAGGTCGGCGCGACGATGGCACTGGTCGTCTTCGGCCTGGGCCTGACCGTGTTCGCCGGGCCGCTCTACGAGTACACGCACGCGGCGGCGGCCGCGCTGCGCGACGGCTCCTACATCGCGGCCGTGCTTCCCGAGGGGCTGCGATGAGATCGACGACGCCGTGGCGCGACCGGATGCGAGTCCGTCCCCTCTCGATCCTCGGGATGACCCTGGTGTGGGCGCTGCTGTGGGGCAGCGCGTCGCCGCTGATCGTCCTGTCCGGGATCCTCATCGCCTGGGTGGTCGACGTCGTGTTCCCGCTGCCGCCGATCCACTGGACGGGCCGGTTCCGCCCGCTGGGCTTCCTGCGCCTGCTGGGACACCTGCTGCTGGACCTGGTGGTCTCCTCGTTGCGCATCCTCCGGCTGGCGTTCCTCCGGGAGGTGAAGCTCGACGCGGGGATCGTGCGGGTCGACCTGCACACCGACGACGACCTCTATCAGGTGGCCGTCGCCGAACTGCTGTCGCTGGTCCCGGGCACGGTGGTCGTCGAGGTGGTCCGGCACCCCCGTCGGCTGTACCTCCACGCCCTGGAGCTTCACGACGCCGAGTCCGTCGACAAGGTCCAGCGGATGGTGATGGCCGTCGAGTCCGGCGTGGTGCGGGCGTTCGGGTCCGCGGAGCAGATCCACGCCTTCGACCTCGCCTGTCTCGCCCACCCGGCCGCACTGACCCCCCAGATGGAGGAGTGACCCATGGACCTGGCCACCGACATCGTTCTGGGCGTCGCCGCGGTCCTGCTGGCCGTCGCGGGCATCATCGGGGTGAACCGGATCGCCGAGGGGCCCACGCAGCTGGACCGCTCCGTGGCGGCCGACCTCATCGTCGCCGTCGCGGTGGCCTCGCTCGGCGCTTGGACCGTCTGGTCGGACGGCCCCACTGAGGTCCTCATCCTCCTGCTCCTGTCGCTGCTGGGCTTCACGGGAGCCGTGTCCGTGGCCCGCCTCGTCGCCGACCGCATGGCCACCCGGCGCCAGTACCGCAGCTCCGGAGAGGGGAAGGGCCAGTGATTGATCAGGTGTTCGATCTCGCCGGTGCCCTGCTGGTGCTGGCGGGTGCCGTCCTCTGCTTCGGCGCGGCCGTGTCGCTCGTCAGGTTCCCCGACGTCATCGGCAAGCTGCACGCCGTCAGCAAGCCGCAGGTGTTGGGGCTGATCTGCGTCGCCGCCGGCATCGCGGTCAGCCTGCGCACCTGGTGGGCGGCGGGTCTCGCGCTGCTCATCGTCGCCCTGCAGCTCCTCACCGCGCCCGTGGCGGCCACTCTGGTGGCGCGGGGCGCCTACCGCGCGGGACTGGCCCGCGACGACCTGCTCCGGATCGACCACCTGACCGAGGACCTGCGGGCTGCCGGATACTCCCGCCCCGTGGGCACCGAGGCCGGGCACCTGGACCTCTGACCTCAGTCCAGCAGCGCCTCGGCCAGCAGGTCGAGCCCCCGCAGCTTCGCCGGCCACGCGTCGGCGTCGTCCGTCTCCCGGGCCCCCGCCACCAGGTGGACCATGATCTCGTCCACGCCGAAGTCCTCGGCGGTGCGGAGGAGGGCGTCGCGGACCTGGCCGACATCGCCGACTGCCCAGGTCGCGACGCTGGGGGCGACCACGGCGCGCAGGTCGTCGGTCAACAGCGCCCGCGCCTCGGCCCCGACGTGAGGTTGGGGGTCCATGGTGCCCCGGGTGGCCAGGGAGGCCATGAGGAACTGGTGCGGCTCGGAGAACTCCCAGGCCTCGTCCGCCGTCTCCGCGACCGAGACGTTGACCGTCACGAAGGTGCGCGGAGCCTCCGCATGGCCACTGGGCAGGAACCCACCGCGGTACAGGTCGAGCGCGCGGTGGGTACCGCGCCCGGAGAAGTGGTGCGCGAAGACGTAGGGCAGGCCCAGCGTGGCGGCCAACTCGGCGGAGTAGTCACTGGACCCCAGGAGCCACAGCTCCGGGGCGTGCTCGGCGGCGGGGGTGGCCCGCAGTTGGTAGGTGCGGCCGTGCCGCAAGCGGATCTCGGCCCCCTCCGGGCCGAGCAGCGCGAGAATGTCGCGGATGTTGGTGGGGAACTCCTCGACAGGGTCGGTGGGGCGCCCGCTCGCGTCGACCATGTGGCCCCCGCGAAGCTGCCCCCGGATGGCGGCCGACGTGACGGGGTCCGTGCCGGGCGCGCGGCCGATACCGAGGTCGATCCGGTCGCCGTAGGCGGCGGCCAGCAGTGCGAACTGCTCGGCCACGGCCAGTGGCGAGTGGTTGGGCAGCATCACGCCGCCGGATCCGAGGCGGATCCGTGAAGTGTTCTGGCCCAGGTACATGAGCTCGACGGCCGGCGACGTGGATGCCACCGACGCCGCGTTGTGATGCTCGGCCACCCAGTAGCGGTCGTAGCCGAGCCGGTCCGCGGCCTCTACCAGGGCCCGGCTGGCGCGCAGCGCCTGGGCGGTGGTCTGGCCGCGGCGGACGGGGATGAGGTCGAGTACGGACAGTCGCATGACTCCCGAGCTTAGGCGGGCGCGATGATGCACATCCGCTCACAGCACACCTAATGACATGCACGTTCATGCAACGCCTCCGGGGGCCCCGGCCGGCTGCCAGACTGACGGGTGGTTCGGTCGCACCCTCAACCTGTCCTCGAGACCCCCACTTTCGGCCATTGACCGAGCCGGGGGGCGTCAATAGGGTGACCGCATCCCGCATGCCCCCTAGTGAACGGCGGATCGCATGAAGAGAGTCGGCACCGTAGCCCTCACCGCATTGCTGGCCATCGCAGCCCCCGTGGCCGCCCAGGCCGCCCCCGAAGACCCGCTCGACCGGTTCGAGGCCGTCGAAGGCGGTCGGATTTCCAGCCGTCAGCTGCCCGCGACCGTCGACGAGAGTCGGGTCACCGTCATGGTCGAGTTGGCGGCTGAGCCCGTGGCCTCGGTCCAGGCGCAGCGCGGCTCACTGACCGCTCAGGAGAAGCAGCGCCTGAAGGCGGAGCGCAAGGCGGCGCAGGACTCGCTCAAGCCGGCCATCGCGAAGCTCGGCGGCGAGGTCCGGTCGCAGGTGCAGACGGCCTACAACGGCGTGAAGGTGTCGATCGCGCGCAAGGATGTGGCGGCGCTGGCCGATCTCCCCGGCGTCAAGGCAGTGCACTCCGTCCAGATCGTTGAGCCCACCAACGCCACGACGATCCCCTACCTCGGCGTCGACCAGGTGTGGCAGGACTCCGGCTACACCGGCGAGGACGTCAAGGTCGCCATCATCGACACCGGCATCGACTACACACACGCGACCTTCGGTGGCCCCGGCACCCGGGAGGCTTTCCGTGCCGCCGCCGCGACGTCTGACCAGGCCGCGGATCCGGCCCTGTTCGGCCCCAAGGCTCCCCGGATCAAGGGCGGGTGGGACTTCGTGGGCGACGACTACGACGCCTCGACCGCGGGCTCCGTCCCTCAGCCCGACCCCAACCCGCTCGACTGCAACGGCCACGGCACCCACGTCGCCGGCACCACCGGCGGCGGCGGCGTCACCCTCGAGGGCGAGCCGTACGCCGGCCCCTATGACGCCACCACGTCCGAGGCCGACTTCCTGGTCGGCCCGGGTGTCGCGCCGCAGGTCGACCTCTACGCGCTGCGCGTCTTCGGCTGTGGCGGGTCCACCGACGTCACGGTCGAGGCCATCGACTGGGCCGTCGAGCAGGGGATGGACGTCATCAACATGTCGCTCGGGTCGAGCTACGGCACCAAGGACGACCCGAGCGCCGTGGCCGCCACGAACGCCACGGCTGCCGGCGTCGTCGTCGTCGCCTCGGCGGGCAACTCCGGACCCAGCCCCTACCTCACCGGGTCCCCCGGCACCGGCGACGGCGTCATCAGCGTCGCCGCATCCGACGCCACGGCGTCCTTCCCCGGCGCAACGCTGAGCGTTGCGGGCAAGAACATCGAGGCCATCAACGCCAACGGCGCGGCTCTGCCGAGCAAGGAACTGACCGTGGTCCGGCTCACGGACGACCCGGCCACCGCCGAGGACGAGAGCCTCGGTTGTTCGCCGGACGCCTTCCTCAAGGCGGGGATCACTACCGGCGCGAACCAGATCGCCGTGAGCGTCCGCGGCACCTGCGCCCGCGTCGCCCGCGCCATCCACGGGCAGGCCGCCGGCGCGGTGGCCGTCGTTATGGTGAACTCGGCCGACACCCTGCCGCCCTTCGAGGGGCCCATCACGGAGAACCCGGACGACGGCACTCCGGCAGTCGTCACGATCCCGTTCCTGGGCGTGCGCAGCAGCGATGGCGCCGCGCTCACCAGTGGAGCCACGCTGTCACTGTCCGAGCTGTCGCTCCCCAACCCCGGCTTCGAGGGCTTCGGATCGTTCACGTCGGCCGGCCCACGGTCCGGGGACTCCGGTCTCAAGCCGTCGGTGACGGCGCCCGGTGTGTCCGTCGCATCGGCAGCCGTCGGTTCCGGTACTGGCGCGATGTTCCTCTCGGGCACCTCGATGGCCGCACCGCACGTGGCGGGCGTCGCCGCCCTCGGCGTCCAGGCGCACCCGAAGTGGAGCGGCCAGGACGTCAGCGCAGCGCTGGTGTCGACCGCCGACCCCGCCGCGGTGGCGGGCTACCGCCTCACCCGCGGCGGCGGCCTGGTCGACACGGCTGAACTGGTGGAGACCAGCACCTTCGCCTACGGCGACACCGCCCGCGGCAAGGCTGCCTTCCGCGAGGCCACCCTGAGCTTCGGGTTCGCCGAGCTGGGCCGCGACACCACCGCCACGAAGACGGTGACCGTGGTCAACCGGGGCAAGACCACCCAGACCTTCACAGTGTCCTACGAGCCCACCGATGCCTCGCTGCCGGCGACCGTGAGCCTGAACAAGCGGTCGGTGACCGTGAGGGCAGGCAAGACCGCGACCGTGGCCGTCACCATGACCGTCAGGGCCGCTGACGTCGCCTCGTCGCTCGGCAGCACGCAGCACGCGTTCGCCGAGGTGTCCGGTCACGTGGTACTGGCCAGTGGCACCGCCACCCACCGGATCGGGGCCCTCCTGGTGCCCCGGCGCGCCACCAACGTGGCGGCCTCGTTCGAGGGTTCGGCCACGGAGCCCAAGGGGACGCTCACCCTCACCAACGAGGGCGCCGCGACGGCCGCCCGGGCGGACGTGTTCGTCTGGGGGCTCGAGGACGCCGACGACCAGCCCACGGCTGCCGGGTTCGACCTCAAGGCGGCGGGCATCCAGTCCTTCCGCTCCAAGGGCCGCGACTACCTGGTGTTCGCCGTGTCCATGCACGACCGGTTCAGCAACGCCGCGTCGATCGAGTTCGACATCCCGATCGACAACAACGGCGACGGCGCCACGGACGTGACGGTCTTCAGCTACGACTCCGGCGCGATCCGCGCAGGCGACCACGACGGGGTCAACGAAGTGTTCGTCTACGACCACGCGACGGGCGGTCTGTACGCCGCCGGCTTCCTGGCCTCCTCCCCGACGGACTCGAGCACCGTGCTCCTGCCCGTGCCGGCCAGCCTGCTGGGTCTGACGAACCAGTTCAGCTACTCCGTCGTGTCCTTCTACGGCTCGGAGTGGGACATGTTCGACGGCTCCGCCGCCTACCAGGTCTCCTCCCCGGCTCTGAGCAACGGCCTGGCCGCAACCGTGGCACCGGACGCCACCGTCGCTCTCCCGGTGACGGTCACTCCGGGTCAGGTCGAGACCCAGAAGCCGCTCGGCTTCATGGCCGTCGCCTACGACAACCCGGCCGGCTCGGAGGCCGTCCTGGTCCCCGTCAAGTAGTCCCCCCAACCGAGGGGCCCGTCCGTCAGGGCGGGCCCCTCACCTTGTCCGGGGACTGCCCAGGGACGCCGGGCGGCGCGCCTGCGCCCCGAAAAGGGCGATAAGGTGACCACTGTGACGAAAAGCGTTTACATTGCCTCATCGGAGCGGCAGGTCAGCAAGTCGTCGATCGCGCTCGGCCTCATCGATCTCTTCGCGCGCCAGGTGCGATCCATCGCCGTCTACCGGCCCCTGGTCCTCAACACCGCCGACGACGCGGTGATCGACGCACTGTTGTCCATCAAGGGCGTCCGGCAGGCCCGCGAGAACGCGGTCGGGGTCACGTACGCCGACTACGCCGCCGACTCCGGCCGTGCGATCGACACCATCGTCGCCCGCTACTCAGCGCTGGCCGAGTCCCACGACGCCGTCGTCGTCCTCGGCTCCGACTACGAGGACATCGAGACCGCCATGGAGCTCGAGCACAACGCGGTCATCGCCGCGAACCTCAACGCGCCGGTGCTGTACGTCGTCAAGGCGCAGGGCCGCACCGCCGAGCAGGTCGCCCGCACCGCGGAGTCGGCCGTCGAGGCGTTCGAAGCCAAGCACAACACGGTCATCGGCATCATCGTCACGCACGCCGCGCCGGACCAGATCGACGCGCTCCGCGAGGCGGTTCGCGGTGTCCGCGACGTCGCGGTCTCGGTGCTGCCGGAGGACCCGGTGCTCACCGCACCGTCGGTCGGGGCCCAGTTCGACGCCGTCGGCGCCACGCACTGGCTCGGCAACCAGGACTTCCGCACACACGAGTCGCTGCACACGATCGTCGCGGGCATGACGCTGCCCAACCTCCTGACGCGGCTGAAGCGCGAGGCGACCGTCATCGTGCCGGCGGACCGCCTCGACCTGCTTCCCGGCCTGCTCATGGCCCACCGCTCGCCCGACTACGGGCCGCTGGCCGCCCTGATCCTCACGGGCGGCTTCGAGGTGCCCGAGTCGGTGTCGAAGCTGTTCGTGGACTCCGAGATCGACCTCCCCATCGCCGTGACGCAGGGCGACACCTTCCCGACAGCCGTCGCGCTGCAGGGCATCCGCGGGACCTCCACGAGCTCGCTGCGCAAGATCGAGGCCTCGCGGGCGCTGTTCCAGCAGCACGTCGACGAGGCGGCCCTGCTCGCCGCCATCGACCTGCCGCGCACCGAGATCCGGACGCCGACGATGTTCGAGCACCAGATCATGCAGATGGCCCGCTCGGCCAAGCAGCGCATCGTTCTGCCGGAGGCCGCCGACGACCGCGTGCTCAGCGCCGCCGACGTCGTCCTCCAGCGCCAGGTGGCCGACATCATCCTCTTGGGCGACTCGGCCCGCATCAGCCGTCGCGCCTCGGAGCTGGGCCTGAACCTGGCCGCCGCCTCGGTCGTCAACCCGGAGGACCCCGAGCTGATCGAGAAGTTTGCCGCCGAGTACGCCCGGCTGCGCGCCCACAAGGGCATGACGCTGGAGAAGGCCCGCGAGACCCTCACGGATCTGTCCTACTTCGCGACGATGATGGTGCACTTCGGCATGGCCGACGGCATGGTCTCCGGCGCCGTCAACACGACCGCCAACACCATCCGGCCGTCTCTGGAGTTCATCAAGACCACGCCCGGCGTGTCCGTGGTGTCCGGCTCGTTCCTCATGGCGATGAGCGACCGCGTGCTCGTCTACGCGGACTGCGCAGTCAACCCCGACCCGTCGCCCAGCCAGTTGGCCGACATCGCGATCTCGTCGGCGCGCACGGCCGAGAGCTTCGGCATCGAGCCGCGCATCGCGATGCTGTCGTACTCGACGGGCGACTCGGGCTTCGGCGCGGACGTCGACAAGGTGCGCGAGGCCACCCAGCTGGTGCGCGAGCGTGCGCCCGAGCTCAAGGTCGAGGGCCCCATCCAGTTCGACGCCGCCGTCGACGAGGTGGTCGCGAAGAAGAAGATGCCCGGCTCCGAGGTCGCGGGCCGCGCCACCGTGTTCATCTTCCCGGACCTCAACACGGGCAACAACACGTACAAGGCGGTGCAGCGGACCTCCGGCGCCGTGGCCATCGGCCCCGTCCTCCAGGGCCTCAACAAGCCCGTCAACGACCTGTCGCGCGGCGCCCTCGTCGACGACATCGTCTCGACCATCGTCATCACCGCCATCCAGGCGCAGAAGCACTGACCCCTCAACGACATCAAGGAGCCCTGACCGACCGTGCCCACACCGATCCTGCTGCTGAACTGCGGCTCGTCGTCCATGAAGTACCAGGTGATCGACGCCGAGACGCACGAGTCCCACGCGTCCGGGCTGGTGGAACGTATCGGACAGGCGTCCGGCGAGCTCAAGCACCGCCACGGTGACGAGGAGACGGTGCGCGAGGGCTGGTTCCCCAACCACACCGTCGCCTTCGGTGCCGTCGTCGCGGCCTTCGAGGAGTTCGGCCCCGGCCTGCAGGGCGTCGTCGCCGTCGGGCACCGCGTGGTGCACGGCGGGGACCGGTTCCGCGAGGCGGTGCGCATCGACGCCGACGTCATCGCCGAGCTGAAGCGGCTCTCGCAGCTGGCGCCCCTGCACAACCCGCCCGCGCTGGCCGGCATCCGTGCTGCCATGGACCTGCTGCCGGAGATCCCGCACGTGGGCATCTTCGACACCGCGTTCTTCACGACGCTCCCGCCCGAGGCCTACACCTACGCGATCGACCAGGAGCTGGCCAAGGAGCACGGGATCCGCAAGTACGGCTTCCACGGCACGTCCCACGCCTACGTGTCGGAGAAGGCGGCCGACTACCTGGGCCGCAAGGGCGACCCCGACCTCAAGGTGATCGTCTGCCACCTCGGCAACGGCGCGTCGATCTCCGCGGTCCACGGGGGGACGGCCGTCGAGACGTCTATGGGTCTCACGCCGCTGCAGGGCCTGGTCATGGGCACCCGCTCGGGCGACGTCGACCCCGGCCTGCACAAGTTCCTGTCGTCGCACGGCATGACGCCCGACGAGGTCGACACGCTCCTCAACAAGCACTCCGGCATGCTCGGGCTGTGCGGCTACACCGACATGCGTGACGTGGGCGCCCAGATCGAGGCGGGCAACGAGGCCGCGATCCTCGCGCGCGACGTGTACGTGCACCGCCTCGTGTTCTACATCGGCGCCTACATGGCCCTCCTCGGCGGCCTCGACGCGCTGGTGTTCACCGCGGGCGTCGGCGAGAACGCGGCCCACATCCGCGGGCCCGTCGTGGAGCGCCTCGCCGGCATGGGCCTCACGCTGGACCCCGCCGCCAACGAGGTGCGGTCCCGCGAGGCGCGGGAGATCTCCACGCCGGACTCGGCGGTGAAGGTGCTCGTGATCCCGACCAACGAGGAGCTGGCGATGGCCCGGCAGACCGTGGAGATCATCGGCCGCTGAGCCCTTGAGCGACGCCCCGGCGGTTGTGGCACCCCCACAATCGCCGGGGCTTCTCGTTGTCGGGATCGGACGACTCCCGGCACCACCGTGACGGCCGCATCGCGGGGACCCGCGCGGGTGGCGTACGGTACTACTCATGGCATCTGCACTGATCACGGGCGGTACCTCCGGCATCGGGCACGCGTTCGCGCGCGAGCTCGCCGGGCGCGGCACCGACCTGATCCTGGTCGCGCGCGACACCGATCGCCTGCGCTCCGTGGCGGCCGAACTGACCGAGGCCCACGGCGTCGACGTCGAGATCATCACGGCCGATCTGGCAGTCCGCGAGGACGCGCTCCGGGTCGCCGCGCGCCTCGAGGATCCCTCCCGCCCGGTGGACCTACTGGTCAACAACGCCGGCTTCGGCCTGCACACCACCCTGCTCGACCCGGCCGACATCGACGTGCATGCCCGCGCCCTCGACGTCATGTGCCTGGCGGTCCTCATCCTCGGCGGCGCCGCCGCCCGCTCCATGAAGGCCCGGGGGCACGGCCGGATCATCACCGTGTCCTCGACCGCCGGCACCATCTTCACGGGCAACTACTCCGCCGTGAAAGCCTGGGCCACCACCTACTCGCAGGCGCTCGGCGTGGAACTGCGCGGCACGGGCGTGACGTCCACGGCCCTGTGCCCGGGCTGGGTACGCACCGAGTTCCACGAGCGCGCCGGAATCAAGGCCACGTCGCTGCCCAGCATCGTGTGGATCGACGCCGAGACGCTGGTCCGCGGCGCCCTGGCGGACGCCGAGAAGGGCCGCTACATCTCGGTGCCGACGCTGAAGTGGAAGATCGCGTACTTCATCGCCGAGTACGGCCCGCGGGCGTTCACCCGGTGGTTCTCCCGCAAGCTGAGCGCCTCGCGGAAGCGGCACTGACGTGGCCCGAGACGTCGAGCCGGACAACTCCCGGTACACGTCGCGGCTGCAGGCCACCACCCGACAGACCGCGCAGATGCTGCTGCTCAAGCCTGCGCTGCTGAGACTGCTGCGGATCCATGTCCACGGCCTGGCGAACCTTGACAGCCTCGACGGCGCCTTCGTCGTCTTCGGCAACCACTCCTCCCACCTCGACGCCCCCCTCATCCTCAGCTCGATGCCCGGCCGGCTGTCGAAGTTCGTCGCCACCGGGGCCGCCGGGGACTTTTTCTTCGACAACTGGGTGAAATCGATGTCGATGTCGTTGTTCATGAACGCCTTCGCCGTCGACCGGGGTAAGGGCGGCAAGGGCAAGCGCGGCATGTCGGCGCAGCTGCTCAGCGAGGGCGTCCCCTTGCTGCTGTTCCCTGAGGGCACCAGATCGCGCACCGGCGCGATGGGGCCCTTCCTGCCGGGGGTGGCGTCGCTGTGCATCTCCCGCGGCGTGCCCGCGCTACCCGTCGCGCTGGTCGGCGCCTACGACGCCTGGCCGTCGCGGCAACGGCACCTGCCCAAGGGCCGCCCCGAGGTGCACGTCGTCTTCGGCCGCCCCATGGTCCCCTACCCGGGCGAGATCGCCCACGAGTTCAACGAGCGCATGCGTCGTCAGGTGCTGGAACTCCACGACACCACCGCGCGCGCCTACGGCAGGAAGACCCTGGCCGAGTTCGAGCGCACCGTGGCCCTCGAGAGCGCGGGGAAGACCCCGATCGCGGCCTTGGAGGACGACGCCAAACAGCAGGCAGACAAGCAGGAGGACCGATGATCGACGGCGTGAAGCAGCAGAAGTGGTGGGGCTGGGGCGAGGAGGGCAAGGCCTACCACCACGAGGACAAGCCGAAGTTCGCGCCGTTCGTGAAGAAGATGGTGGGCGTCGACATCACGGCGCCCGTGGCCCCCGTGCCGCCGTTCTCGTCGCTCGACGTCCCGGCGTCGCGCCTCAGCGACGCGCTGCGCGCCGACCTGGAGTCCGTCCTCGGCGCCGGGTTCGTGCAGACCGACGACGAGACCCGCGTGGTGCACGGCTTCGGCAAGGGCGTCCGCGACCTGCTCCGCGTGCGCTCCGGCCGGCTGAGCCGGCTGCCCGACGTCGTCGTCTACCCCGGCACGCAGCAGGAGGTCGAGCGCCTGGTCGACGCCGTCGTCGCCGCCGACGGCGTGCTCATCCCCTTCGGCGGCGGCTCGAACATCGTGGCGGCCCTGGAGGCCAAGCCCGACGAGCACCGCCAGGTGGTCAGCGTGAACCTCGGGCGCATGAACAAGGTGCTGGAGATCGACGAGGTGTCCGGCCTGGCGCACATCGAGGCGGGCGTCTTCGGCCCCGACATGGAGGATCAGCTGCGCGCGCGCGGCTGGACCATGGGCCACCACCCGGACTCGTTCGTGTGGTCGACGCTGGGCGGCTGGATCGCCACCCGGTCGTCGGGCATGCAGTCGGACAAGTACGGCGACATCGCCGACATCTGCCGCGGCCTCACCATGGTGATGCCGGGGCGCGTGCTCACGCTGCGGCCACTGCCGTCGACGTCGTCGGGGCCCAGCGTGCGCGAGATGGTCCTGGGCTCCGAGGGGCGCCTGGGCATCATCACGTCCGCGTGGGTCAACGTGCACCGCATCCCCGAGGTGCGCGAGCTCCAGGCGTACTTCTTCCCGACGTACGAGGACGGGCTGAAGGCCTGCCAGGAGATCGTCGAGTCGGACGCCGCCGTCATGATGGCGCGCGTCTCCGACGCCATCGAGACGCAATACATCATGGCCAACGGCAAGAAGTCGAGCCGCCTCGGATCGCTGTCGAGCAAGGCCATCCAGAAGATCATGCTCCAGAAGGGCTGGGATCTGGAGAAGATCGCCATGAGCTTCGTGGGCTTCGAGGGTTCGCCCACGCACGTGCGCTACGAGAAGGGCCTCGTGTCCAAGATCGTGCGCCGCCACGGCGGCATGGGCGTCGGCAAGGGCCCCGGGTCGCTGTACGACCAGAAGAAGTACGACACCCCCTACATCCGGGACTTCATGTTGGATCGCGGCCTCGTCGCGGACGTGTCGGAGACGTCGACGCCGTGGGCGTATGCCGAGCAGATCCACACGAACACCGTGGCGGCCTTCCAGCGGGCGATGGACGAGATCGGTGTGCGGGGCGTGGTGTTCTGCCACCTCAGCCACTCCTACCACTCGGGCGCCTGCCAGTACTTCACGTTCGCGATCGCCGATTCCTCCCCGGACGCGGAGAAGACCTACGACCACGCCAAGCGCGTCATCCAGCAGTCGTTCATGGACAACCACGGCACGGTGTCGCACCACCACGGCGTCGGCGAGGAGCACAGCCCCTGGATGGACCAGGACATCTCGCCGGCGGGCGTGTTCATCCAGCAGGCGCTGTTCGACGGCGTGGACCCGGGCCGCAACCTCAACCCGGGCAAGATCATCCACGAGGGAGCCCCGGGCATCTCGACGAACTCCACGGAGGCCTGAGCGCCCGCACCCGGGCGCCGGGCACCGGATCGCGCGGTCTGCCCCCTCCAGTGCGTCGCTAGACTCGGCGCATGCTGACCGTGCTGTCGCCGGCGAAGTCGCTCGACTTCGAGTCCAGGCTCCCCACCCGCAAGCACAGCGAGCCGCGGCTGCTGGACGAGACGACGGCCCTCATCGACGTCATGCGGGGCAAGTCGCCGGCCGACATCGCCGCGCTCATGCACATCTCCGACGAGTTGGCCCACCTCAACGCCACCCGGTACGCCGAGTTCACGCCCGAGCACACCGCCGCCACCGCGCGTCCGGCGGTGCTGGCGTTCAACGGGGACGTCTACCAGGGGATGGCCGCCGGTACGTTCGGGGAGCGCGACTTCACTGAGGCCCAGAAGACCCTGCGCATCCTGTCGGGGCTCTACGGCGTCCTGCGCCCCCTCGACCTCATCCAGCCGCACCGCCTGGAGATGGGCACGCGGCTGGCCACCGCGCGCGGCCGCAGCCTCTACGACTGGTGGGGCGGGAGGGTGACGGACCTGCTGCGCCGCGACCTCGACGACTCCCCCGGTTCCCCGGTGCTGGTCAACCTTGCCTCGCAGGAGTACTTCGGCGTGGTGGACACCGACGCGCTCGACGCCCGCGTCATCACCCCCCGCTTCGAGGACCGCGACCGGCAGGGCACGGCGCGCGTGGTGAGCTTCTACGCGAAGCGGGCGCGCGGCAGCATGGCGGCGTGGCTCGTGCGGCACCGGGTGCGCACCCCCGGGCGCATCGTCGACTTCGCCGTCGACGGCTACACCTACGACGAGGCCCGCTCGACCCCGGACCACCCGGTGTTCGTGCGCTGAGGCTCGCCGCATGCTGACCCCTCCCACCGGCCGGTGCGGGGGTGTTCTACGCTACGCGGGTCACATCAACCTCGCTCCCTGAAGGGAGGCACATGTCTGAACCGAAGCTCGCGACGCGAGAGGTCTTCAGCTCGCGCAACGTCTTCATCCTCGCCGCGATCGGCTCCGCCGTCGGCCTGGGCAACATCTGGCGGTTCCCGTACGTCGCCTACACCAACGGCGGCGGCGCGTTCGTCATCCCCTACCTGGTCGCCCTACTGACCGCCGGTATCCCGCTGCTGTTCTTCGACTACGCGCTGGGGCACCGCTACCGCTCCGCCCCGCCGCTGGCGCTGCGCCGCGCCGGGAAGAAGTGGACCGAGGCCCTCGGCTGGTGGCAGGTGCTGGTCTGCTTCGTCATCGGCGTCTACTACGCCGCGATCCTGGCGTGGGCCGCCATGTACTTCTTCTTCTCCTTCACCGAGGCCTGGGGCGCCGACCCCGGGGCCTTCCTCATGGGCGAGTTCCTCCAGGTGGCTGAGACCCCGGGCGTCGGCTTCGACTTCGTGCCCCAGGTCGCGATCCCCATGCTCGTCGTGTGGATCCTCACGATCGGCGTCATCGCGCTCGGCGTGAAGCGCGGCATCTCGCGCGCCAACGTCGTCATGATCCCGCTGCTGCTCGTGATGTTCCTCATCCTCGTCGTCCAGGCGGTGACCCTGCCCGGCGCCGTCGACGGCCTCAACGCCTTCTTCACGCCCAACTGGGCGGCGCTCGGCGATCCGGCGGTGTGGGCCGCGGCCTACGGCCAGATCTTCTTCTCGCTGTCGGTCGGCTTCGGCATCATGATCACCTACTCGTCGTACCTGCGCCGGCGCACCAACCTGGCCGGCTCGGGCCTCGTGGTCGGCTTCGCGAACTCCGGGTTCGAACTCCTTGCCGGCATCGGCGTGTTCGCCACCCTGGGCTTCCTCATGCAGTCCACGGGGCAGAGCATGGAGGACGTCGCCGCCGGCGGCATCGGCCTGGCGTTCGTCGCCTTCCCGAGCATCGTGTCGTCGACGGGCATCGGGCCCCTGCTGGGCGTGCTGTTCTTCGCGTCGCTGGTCTTCGCGGGGTTCACGTCGATGATCTCGATCGTCGAGGTGGTCGTCGCCGCGATCCAGGACAAGCTGGGCCTGGGCCGTCTCCAGTCGACGCTCGTCGTCGGTCTGCCGATGGCCGCCGTGTCGATGCTGCTGCTGCCCACCACCACCGGGCTGTACTTCCTCGACATCACCGACGAGTTCATCAACAAGTTCGGCATCCTCGCCGGCGCGTTCGCCATGGTCGTGGCCGTGGCCTGGGTCCTGCGGAAGCTCCCGCTGCTGCAGAGCCACGTCGACCGCGTCTCCAGCGTCCGGTTCGGCCGCGTCTGGCTGGTCCTCATGGGCATCGTCGTGCCGGTCGTCCTCGGCTACATCCTTATCACCGAGATCATCACCAAGGTGACGACGCCCTACGGCGGCTACCCGACCGGCCTGCTGGCCGGGTTCGGCTGGGGCATGGTCGTGTTGACGATCATCGGCGCGATCGCGCTCGCCGCCACGCCGTGGAAGCGGGCCACCATCACGCATGTCGACGAGGACGCTCTCGACACCAAGTACGAGGAGATCATGGCGAAATGACGGCTACTGCTCTGATCATGATGATCGTCGCGATGCTCACGCTCTGGGGCGGCCTGGCCGCCGCGATCGTGCACCTGGTGCGCTCCCCTGAGGTGATCGTCGACGAGGGCGACGACTGACACCGGTACCCACACACGACGGGGCCGGGGCGACCGATGAGTCGCCCCGGCCCCGTTGCATGTCGGTCAGTAGCCGGTGGTGGCGAACAGGCCGATCATGAACACGAACCATACGACGATCAGCACGACCGACACGATCTGCAGGATGCTGAGAATCTTGCCGATGAGGTAACCGATCTTCAGCTGTCCGTCCCACTGGTAGGGGGCGCCGGCCTCGATGTCCTTCTTGGCCTGCCCGCCCATGTACCACGCGACGAACGGCACGACGGGGACGAAGAAGCCGAGGATGGCCAGGATCAGGACCGTCGTGGCCTGCGGATGCTCGGGCTGGAGCTGACCGTAGCCGTACGCGGGCTGGCCATAGCCGCCGTACGGCGCGGGGCTCTGCGCGTAGGGATCCTGCCCGTACGAGGCGCCGTAGGGGCCCTGGCCGTAGGGTGCCTGACCCGGCTCGGTGGGGTACTGCCCGTACTGCGGGGCATCGGGGGCGCTGGAAGGATAGGCGGGCGACGCACCGTAGGGCTGCGCGTATCCCGGCTGCGCCGGCTGGCCGTACCCCGGCTGCTCAGGCTGACCGTAGCCGGGCTGCGCCGGCTGGCCGTACCCCGGCTGTTCAGGCTGAACGTAGCCGGGCTGCGCCGGCGTGGCGTAGGGATCCGAGGCCTGCGGCTCCGGCGTCGGTTGGGAGTCGGGCTGCCGGAATCCGGGCTGCTCGGACATGGTTCCTCCTGAGAATCGGCTCGTCCACGATTGTCGCGGATGGGGGGTCCATCCGTCACGCATCCTGCCGCGACAGGCCGAAGCAGCCGGACGCGACGACGCCGGGCCGGTCGTCCACCCGGCCCGGCGTCGATGGTCCCGTCAGCGCTGCTTGAGCACCGCCTTCGCCGCCGCGAACCGGGCGATCGGCACGCGGAACGGGGAGCAGCTGACGTAGTTGAGCCCGACCGAGTTGAAGAACTCGATCGAATCCGGGTCGCCGCCGTGCTCACCGCACACGCCGGTCTTGAGCGTTGGCTTGACCGACCGGCCCTTCTCCACACCCATTCGCACGAGCTGGCCGACGCCCTCGACGTCGATCGACTCGAACGGGTTGCGCTCGAGCACCCGGTCCATCACGTACTGCGTGAGGAAGCCGTTCTCGGCGTCGTCCCGCGAGATGCCGATGGTGGTCTGGGTGAGGTCGTTGGTGCCGAACGAGAAGAAGTCGGCATGCTCGGCGATCTTGTCCGCCACCAGCGCCGCGCGCGGCAGCTCGATCATGGTGCCGACCGTGTACTCGAGCGTCCGGCCTGCCTTCGCCAGCTCGTCCTCGACGGCCGCGACCACGACCGCCCGCTGGGCGTCCAGCTCCTGGGTCAGGGCCACGAGCGGGATCATGATCTCGACGCCGACCGTCTCACCCTCGCGGTCCAGGACGGCCAGCGCGGCGCGCACGATGGCGCGGGCCTGCATGTCCGGGATCTCGGGGTAGAGCATGGCCAGCCGGCAGCCGCGGGTGCCGAGCATCGGGTTCTGCTCGTGCAGCCGCTTGACCTGCGCCAGGGTCGCGCGGGCCTCGCCCAGCTCCTGCTCGTCTCCGCCCTGGAGCTCCAGCCGCTGCACCAGCAGCGACTGTTCGACGAGGTTGGGCAGGAACTCGTGCAGCGGGGGATCGAGCAGGCGGACGGTGACCGGCAGGCCCTTCATGGCGGTGAAGATGCTCTCGAAGTCCGTCTGCTGCATCGGCAGGATCTCGGCCAGGGCGGCGGAACGCTGCTCCGGCGTCTCGGCGAGGATCATCTTCCGCACGGCCGGGAGGCGGTCCTGCGCCATGAACATGTGCTCGGTGCGGCACAGCCCGATGCCCTCGGCGCCGAGCTCGCGCGCCTTCGAGGCGTCCTCGAAGTTGTCGGCGTTGGCCCGCACTCCGAGGTTGCGGACCTCGTCGGCCCACTGCACGACCCGCTGGAAGTCCTCGTTGATCTGCGGCGGGATGAGGTCGAGCGCCTCACCGTAGACGAGGCCCTCGGTGCCGTCGAGGGTGATGATGTCGCCCTCGCGGATCACCCGGTCGCCGATGGTGAGCGTCTTGCCCACGGGGTCGATCCGGATGCCCTGGGCGCCCGCGACGCAGGGCTTGCCCATGCCGCGGGCGACGACCGCCGCGTGCGACGTCATGCCGCCGTGCGCCGTGAGGATGCCCTGGGCGACGATGACGCCGTGGATGTCGTCCGGCGTGGTCTCGAACCGCACGAGCACGACCGGCTCGCCGCGGCCGCCGCGCTCGGCTGCGGTGTCGGCGTCGAAGACGACCTCACCGACCGCCGCGCCGGGCGAGGCGGGCAGGCCCTGCGCGATGGCGTCCTTGCCGTGGCTGGGGTCGATGGCCGGGTGGAGCAGCTGATCGAGCTGTCCGGGCTCGATGCGCAGCAGCGCCTCCTCCTGGGAGATGACGCCCTCGTCGACGAGGTCCGACGCCACCTTGAGGGCCGCGGCTGCCGTGCGCTTCCCGTTGCGGGTTTGCAGCAGGTAGAGCTTGCCGTTCTCGACGGTGAACTCCATGTCCTGCATGTCCTTGTAGTGCTGCTCCATCTTGTGCATCGTCGCGATGAGCTCGTCGTAGGCCTCCGGCAGCACCTCCTTCATCTCCTCCAGCGGCCGCGGGGTGCGGATGCCGGCCACGACGTCCTCGCCCTGCGCGTTGACGAGGAACTCGCCGTACAGCGCCTTCTCCCCGGTGGAGGGGTTGCGGGTGAAGCACACGCCCGTGGCGGAGGTGTCGCCGCGGTTGCCGAACACCATCTGCATGATGTTGACGGCGGTGCCGAGGTCGGCCGGGATGTTGTTCGCGCGGCGGTACACCTCGGCGCGGGGGTTCAGCCACGACTTGAACACGGCGTCGATGGCGCGGTTCAGCTGCTCGACGGGGTCCGACGTCCACTCGCCGCCCAGATGCTCGTTGGAGATCTCCTTGAACGTCCCGACGAGCTGCTTGAGGTCCTCGGCGCTCAGGTCCGTGTCCTGCGCGACGCCGCGCGCGTGCTTGAGCTCGCTGAGCGCGTCCTCGTAGAGGTGCTGCGGCACGCCCTCAACGACCTCGCCGTACATCTGGATGAAGCGGCGGTAGCAGTCCCACGCGAAGCGCTCGTTGCCGGACTCGGCCGCGACCGCCTCGACGGACTCGTCGGAGATGCCGAGGTTGAGGATGGTGTCCATCATGCCGGGCATGGAGTGGACCGCGCCGGAGCGGACGGACACGAGCAGTGGCTTCTCGGTGCCGCCGAGCGTGCGGCCCGTGCGCTCCTCGAGGCGCCGGAGACCCTCGGCCACCTGATCGGCCAGGCCCTCGGGCCACTCGCCGCGGCGCTTCATGGTCTGGACGCACGCCGTCGTCGTCACCGTGAACGCGTCGGGGACCGGGACCCCGACGCGATTCATCTCGGCGACGCCGGCGCCCTTACCGCCGAGAAGGTGACGCATCGTGGCGTCCCCTTCCGAGAGGTCGTAGATGTAACGATCGTCACTCATGCTGGGGATATCTCCTTCGACAACACCCTGGGGACCTCGATGTCCCCTTCCGCGGACCAGACTAGACCCGCCACAGAACACGCGCGGGCTAGGGGTGAAGTTCACGGCCGGTAGTGCGATCCCGCCCGGACGGTGCCCGGCGGGCGGCGCAGGCGCGCCCCCACTTTCCGCGCCCGCTCGTCGACGATGTCGGTGATCCGCGAGGCCGCCTCCTCGATCGCCACTCCCGTGGTGTCGATGACCGGGCAGCCGAGCTTGCGGTGCCAGCGGCCGATCTCGTCCAGCTCGTCGTAGATCTTGACGAGGTCCGCGTAGCCGTCCTTGGTGCCGAAGCCTCCCATGCCCTTGACCCGCTGTCCGCGGATCAGCAGCAGGCGCTCGGCGTCCATCGTGAGGCCGACGATGCGCCAGCGTTCGAGCTCGAAGAGTTCCGACGGGGGCTGGATCCCCGGCACGAGCGGCACGTTGACCGCCTTGTACCCCAGGTAGGCCAGGTAGATCGACAGTGGCGTCTTCCCCGAGCGCGACGGCCCGACCAGGCAGATGTCGCACTCCTTGAGCGCCGCCGGGATGGAGCCGTCGTCCATGCGGACGGCAAAGTCAATGGCCGCCATCCGGACGAAGTACTCGGCCTCCACACCCGGCGGCCGCATCGCCACTTGATCCGCCTCGATGCCGGTGATCCGCTCGAGCGCGTGCATGGCGTCGGTCATGAGGTCGGCGAAGGGGATGTCGGCGTCGCGGCAGAAGTTGCGCACGAGATCGGCCAGTTCCTCGTTGACCAGCGTGAAGAAGACCGCGGCCGGGGCCGCGCTGTCGCGGACGGCCTCCAGGGCGCGCAGGAGGGCCGCCGTCGAGTTCATCTTGCGGTGGCGCACGATGGTGAACTCGCGGGTGGGGAACTGGGTGATCGCGGCTCGCGCGATGCGGGCAGCGGTCTCCCCGGTCGAGTCGGCGATGATGTGGATCTCCAGCGGCTCTGCTGACATGGTCCACACTCTAGGCCCCGGGTCAGGCGGAGGCGACGCGGCGGCGTATCCCCTCGGCGTATTGCTCCGCCTCGAGCCCGGCCACGAGGTGCCAGACGTTCGGCGTCACGCGGACCGCGCCCGCGAGTCCGGCTCGCTGCAGCGCCTCGACGTCGACGAGCGAGTCGTCCTTCACCCCGACACGCACGCGCGTCTCCGCGATCCACTCGACGCCGTCGATGTTCTCCTCGCCCCCCAGTGCGGTCACCCACTGGCGGGCCTGGTTGACCTGCACGTCGTCGACGACGATGACCCGCGGCTCGGGCGTCGGCTCCGCGACGGCGTCGACGCCGCCGCGACGGGCCGCGGCCTTCTGCTCAGCCGTGCGGTAGTCGGTGAAGATCACCAGCAGCATCGACGTGAGGAACGCCGCGCCGATCGCCAGCGCGTAGAGCCCGATATTGTCGAAGGCCGGGATGGTGAGCAGGGACGTGAAGACGAAAGCGCTGGTCTTCAGGCCACCGCCGAAGCCGATGATGACGCCGCCGACCAGGCAGCCGGCCAGCAGGCGCGGGTAGATCTTCTTGAACCGCAGGTGGATGCCGTAGAGGCTCGGCTCCGAGATGCCGCCGAGGAGACCGGCCGCCAGCGCGCCGGTGGCCGTCTGCCGCATCTGGATGTCGCGGTCCCGCCAGGCAAGGAACAGGACGCCCGCGGTGGCGCCGAAGCACGCGAAGTTCCAGGCGCCCATGGGGCCCTGGATGTAGTCGAAGCCGTTCTGGGAGATGTTGAGCAGCATGATGGCGTTGATGGGCCAGTGCAGGCCCAGCGGCACCATGAACGGGTACGCCAGCGGGATGACGATGGCGAAGATGAACGGCGAGAAGCTGTTGATCGCCTGCAGCACCGAGGCCAGCCCCGCGCCGACGTACACGCCGATGGGGCCGATGAGGAAAGCCGTCAGCGGCAGCATGATCAGCATCGACAGGAACGGCACGAAGATGAGATGCAGGTTCTCGGGGATGATCCGCTTGAGGATGCGGTAGAGGGGGCCGAGGACGGCCGCCATCAGCAGCGGCGGGAAGACCTGCGACGAGTAGTTGAAGATGGTCAGCGGCACGCCGAAGATGTCGATGAGCGTGACCTCGCTGCCGGCGACCGTCGCCTGGTAGGCCTCCCCGATCCCGCCCAGCGCCGTGAACCCCGGCAGCATCACCAGGCCCATGATGGCGAAGCCCACCCACGGATCCGCGCCGAGCTTCTTGGACGCGTTGTACGCCACCATCAGGGGCAGGAACACGAACACCGACTGCCACAGCAGGTTCATGAACTGCCACGACGCCGGGAGCGTGACCCGCGGGTCGGCCCAGTTCCCGATCACGCCCAGGGTGCTCATCAGCGACATGAACGTGATGAACAGCGAGGCGCCGAGCAGGGCCCCGAGGATCGGGCGGAAGGAGTCCGACAAGAACTCGAAGAACGAGTCGATCCAGTCGAACCGGCCCCGGACGCCGCCCGCCCGCGCCGCGGCCTTGATCTCCTCGTCGCTGAGCGGCTTCTGGTCGGCCATCTCCGGCAGGGAGTTGATCTCGTTGTAGACGTTCTGCACGGCGCCGCCGATGATCACCTGGAAGCGTTCGCCGGACTGCGGGACCGCGCCCATGACGCCCTTGATGGACTCGACGGTGGGCACGTCGACCCCCGAGGCGTCGCGCAGCTGGAAGCGCAGCCGGGTGGCGCAGTGGCTGAGCGAGACGATGTTGCCCGCCCCCCCGACGGCCTGGACGATGTCGTGTGCGGTGCTCATGACCGGATCCCTCTCAGCTCTAGTCCATGGGCACGAGGGCCCGGACTTCTTGCGGGGTGGAGCAGGAGACCGCGCGGGCGGCCAGGTCTCGACAGGTAGCGAGGTCGTAGGCGCGGACCATGGCCTTGACGGCGGGGATGGCCGGGATGGAACAGCTCAACTCGTCCACCCCCAGGCCGACGAGGATCGGCACGGCCTGGGGATCCGATGCGACGGACCCGCAGACCCCCAGCCACTTGCCCCGGGCGTGCAGCGCCTCGGCGGCACCGCCGATGAGGGTGAGGATCGCCGGGTTGCAGGGGTCGACCTGGGCCGCGAGCTTGGGATGCCCCCGGTCCATGGCGAGGGTGTAGCTCGTGAGGTCGTTGGTCCCGACGCTGAAGAAGTCGCAGCCGTCCTCCGCGGCGAACTGCTTCGCCATGACGGCCACGGACGGCACCTCCATCATGATCCCGACGCTGACGTGTGCGTCCGGCGCGTGGGCCGCGCGCTCCTCGTCGACGATGGCCTTCGTGCGGCGCCAGTCGTCGATCGTGGCGATCATCGGGAACATGACATGCAGCGCGGCGCCTTCGTCCGCCGCGGCGAGGATGGCGCGCAGCTGTGTGCGCAGGACCTCCGGCTGTTCGAGCCCGACGCGGACGCCGCGCACCCCGAGGAACGGGTTCTCCTCCTTCGGGATCGGCAGGTAGGCGAGCGGCTTGTCGCCTCCGACGTCGAGAGTGCGGATGACCAGGGGCTGCCCGGGCCGCAGCGCCCGCGCGCAGTCGGCGTAGACCGCGGCCTGCTCCTCCTCCGTGGGTGCGGTGGCGCGGCCCATGAACACGAACTCGCTGCGCAGGAGGCCGACGCCCTCCGCGCCCGTGGCCATGGCCCGGCGCGCGTCCTCGACGCCGCCGATGTTGGCGACGACCGCGACCTGATGACCGTCCCGGGTCACCGCGGGCTCGTCCTGGCGGGCCTCCTCCTCGGCCTTGCGCTGCGCCAGCCGCTCCTGACGGACCCGGATCTGCGCCACGTCGTCGTCGGTGACGTTCATCCGCAGCGACCCGGCGGCCCCGTCGAGCACCACCAGGGCGCCGTCGGGGATGTCCGTGGCCCGCTCCTCGATGCCGGCCACCGCCGGGATGTCGAGCGAGCGGGCGATGATGGCCACGTGGCTCGACGCGCCGCCGCTCGTGGTGGCGAACCCGACCACCCGGCTGCGGTCCAGCTGGGCGGTGTCCGACGGGGTGAGGTCCTCGGCGATGAGGATGCAGTTATCGGGCAGCTCCGCCCGCTCGGCGCGCTGGCCGGTGAGCTCCTCGAGCACGCGCTGGCCGACGTCGCGGACGTCGTTCGCGCGACCCGCCAATACCTCGTTGCTCAGCCCCGACAGTTGCTCGGCGAACGTCGTGAACGCACCGCGCCAGGCGAAGGGGGCGGACTTGCCCTTGTCGATGGCGCTAGCGGCCAGGTCGAGCAGGTCCGGGTCGGCGAGGATCTCCTGGTGCGCCGCGAAGATGGCGGCCTTGTCGGGTGACGACTCGTCCTGCAGCCGCCTCTCCAGCGCGGACAGGTCCAGCAGCGCCCGGTCGATGGCCGCGTTGAGCTTGCGGCGCTCGATGTGGTGGTCGTCGGCCACCTCGTCGACCTCGATGTCGTCGCGGCGCAGCTGTACGACCCGGCCGATCCCCAGGCCGGGCGAGGCCGCGACCCCCAGCAGGAGGTTCCAGTCCCCGGACCGGGGCCCCGCCGGCTCCGGTACGGCTGCCACGGCATCGGGTTCCGGCTCCACGACGCCGCGGCGGGCCGTCGCCTCCTCGGTGGGCAACGGGGGGCAGTCCTCGCCGAGCCCGTCGCGCACCGCCTGCGCGAGCGCGGAGACGGCCTCCTCCGCGTCCGGGCCGTGGGCGGTGAACGTCACCTTCTCGCGGTAGCCGACGGCCATGCCCATGACCGAGACGATCGATTTGGCGTTGGCGGAGTCGTCCCCGCGCCTCAACCGCACGTCGGAGTGGAACTGCTTCGCCAGCGCGGCCAGCGTGGCCGCCGGGCGCGCGTGGATGCCGGTGGGGTTCGGGACGAGGACTGCGTCCGAGGCGGCGGCCCGGGCCGCCCCGGAGGACTCGCCGGCGCCGTCGGCGGGGTCGGCCAGCACAACGGTGGCGACGACGTCGATACCTGCCGTGACCAGCCCCGTCGCCGCGTCGATGCGGGCCACGACCTCCGAGTTGGTGATGACGATCTGCGTGAGCAGACTCTTGGCCTTGCGGCCCACCTCGTCGAGGTCGAACTCGATGAGCGGGTCACCGGCGGCGACCCGGGCGCCCTCCCTCACCCGGGGGTGGAATCCCTCCCCGACGAGCCGGACGGTGTCGAGGCCGATGTGCATGAGGATCTCGAGGCCGTCGTCGCTGCGGACCGTGACCGCGTGCCCGGACGGCTGTACGTCGACCACCTCGCCGAAGACCGGCGAGAGCAGCACGTTGCTGAGCGGGTCGATGGAGATCCCGTCGCCCACCATCTTGCGGGCGAACACCGGGTCGGGCACCTGGTCCAGCGGCACCAACACGCCGGTGAGCGGAGCCACGAGCGACAGCGTCGTGATCGGGTTTGCACTCATGCCTGCCCCCTTCAGCCACGCCGGAGGGACCGGGGATCGAGCTCGCCGGCGAGACCGTCTGATGGCTCGCAGCGTATAGCGTGAACGGGGCCACGCGGGGCGAAACCCCTACCAGCGACTCCATCGACCACGAACTCCCCCTCCCCCCTGTCGGGCCCGTGCCCGCGGTACTACGCTGGGTCGCACCAGGGCACCGCAGGCGTTGCCCGGTCGATCAGGAGGTCAGTCATGGACACCATGGAGGAAACCACCGAACCGAGAAGCGTGAAGGTGACCCGCGTGGTCGACCATCCGCTCGACAGCGTCTGGGCGGTCCTCATGAAACCCCACGGAGCAGAGGCGCTGCTCGGCGAGGGCGGCAATCTGGGCAACAAGGGCGAGGACTGGCGGGCCGCCGATGGCACCTACGGGGTCACCCGGAGCTTCCACCCCAAGGAACAGATCCGCTTCTCCTGGCACGCCAGCGACGGCGCGCCGCGGACCCTCGTGGACCTGCACATGCGCCCGATCGGCGCCGCCACCGAGCTGGAACTGGTGCACGACCACCTGCCTCAGGACGCCGACACCGACGCGCTCGCGCAACGCTGGCTGTCGGCCCTCGAACGCATCGAGAGCGCCGCATCCTGACATGTTCCACTGGCCCGGGAGACCTCCCGGGCCAGCTCCTTGTCGTGACCCGGGCCGGCACCGTGGCCGCCTGACTTTGTTCTAACCAACCCCCGGACGATCCACCTACTACCGTGCGTAGGATGACCGGTGACGGCGGCTTACCGCTGACCTGTTTCAGAGGAGAAGAGGTCGAGATGCAGTTGACAGCATCCGAACGTAGGGCCACACGCCGCCTGCCCCGGTGGGGCGGGGTGGCGCTGGCATCCATGACAGCACTCTGGCTCACCGCGTGCCAGAACGACGGCCCGGCCCCGGGCGAACACCAGGTGGGCGGCGAGGCCAACCTCCAGCTGCCGGATCTCGGCAGCGTCACCTTCTTCGGGCTCCCCGGCGACGTCCTGCTCGGACTCGGGTTGATCGTCTGCGCGCTCGGCCTGGCGTTCGGCGTCATGACCTACACGCAGCTGCGCCGCATGCCGGCGCACGCGGCCATGCGCGAGATCGCCGAGCTCATCTACACCACCTGCAAGACCTACCTCAAGCAGCAGGGCCGATTCCTCCTGCTGCTGTGGGCCTTCATCGCGACGATCATCGTCATCTACTACCTGTTCCTGGTGGGGTTCAGCGTCGGGAAGACCGCGGTGGTCATCCTGTTCTCGCTCATCGGCATGGCCGGCAGCTACGGCGTCGCGTGGTATGGCATCCGCGTCAACACGCTCGCCAACTCCCGCACCGCCTACGGCGCCCTGACCGGCAAGCCCTACCCCGCGCACGACATCCCGCTGCGGTCCGGCATGAGCATCGGCATGGTGCTCATCTCCGTCGAACTGGCGATGATGCTCATCATCCTGGTGTTCCTGCCCGGCGAGATCGCCGGCGCGTGCTTCATCGGGTTCGCGATCGGTGAGTCGCTCGGCGCGTCGGCGCTGCGCATCGCCGGCGGCATCTTCACCAAGATCGCCGACATCGGCGCCGACCTCATGAAGATCGCGTTCAAGATCAAGGAAGACGACGCCCGCAACCCCGGCGTGATCGCCGACTGCACCGGTGACAACGCCGGCGACTCCGTCGGCCCCTCCGCCGACGGGTTCGAGACCTACGGCGTCACGGGCGTCGCGCTCATCACCTTCATCCTGCTGGGCGTCCCCGACCAGACGATGCAGATCACGCTGCTGGTGTGGCTGTTCGTCATCCGCACCATCATGGTCATCGCCTCCGGCGCCTCGTACTTCATCAACGGCGCCCTCACCCGCGCCCGCTACGGCAATGCCGACGAGATGGACTTCGAGCGCCCGCTCACCAGCTTGGTGTGGCTCACCTCCCTGGTCTCGCTGGGCCTGACGTTCCTCACCTCGGCGCTGCTGCTGGGCGGCCAATCGGACGGCCTGTGGTGGAAGCTGTCGCTCATCGTGTCCTGCGGCACCCTGGCCGGCGCGCTGATCCCCGAGCTGGTCAAGGTGTTCACCTCGACCAACGCCAAGCACACCCGCGAGGTCGTCATCTCGGCGAACAAGGGCGGAGCCTCGCTGGGCATCCTGTCCGGGTTCGTCGCCGGCAACTTCTCCGCCTACTGGCTGGGGCTGGCGATCGCCGGGCTCATGGCCATCGCCTACTGGATCTCCACCATGGGCCTGGCCGCTCTGATGCTGGCGCCGGCCGTGTTCGCCTTCGGTCTGGTCGCGTTCGGCTTCCTCGGCATGGGGCCGGTCACGATCGCGGTCGACTCCTACGGGCCGGTCACGGACAACGCGCAGTCGGTGTTCGAGCTGTCGACCATCGAGGAGATCCCCGGCATCCATGAGGAGCTCGAGCGCGACCTCGGCCAGAAGCCGGACTTCGAGCGCGCCAAGTACCTCCTCGAGGCCAACGACGGTGCCGGCAACACGTTCAAGGCCACCGCCAAGCCGGTCCTCATCGGCACGGCCGTCGTCGGGGCCACCACGATGATCTTCTCGATCATGATGGGCCTGACGGGCGGGCTGGAGCACGACGTCGAGAAGCTGTCGCTGCTGCACGCACCCTTCCTGCTCGGCCTGCTCGTCGGCGGCGCGGTGATCTACTGGTTCACCGGGGCCTCGACGCAGGCGGTCACCACCGGCGCCTACCGGGCCGTGGAGTTCATCGCGGCGAACATCAAGCTCGACGGTGTCACGAGGGCCAGCGCCGAGGACTCGTCGCGCGTGGTCCAGATCTGCACGCAGTACGCGCAGCGGGGCATGTTCAACATCTTCCTGGGCATCTTCTTCTCCACGCTCGCGTTCGCGTTCATCGAGCCGTTCTTCTTCATCGGCTACCTCATCGCGATGGCGTTGTTCGGCCTCTACCAGGCGATCTTCATGGCCAACGCCGGTGGCGCCTGGGACAACGCGAAGAAGTTGGTCGAGGTCGACCTGCACGCGAAGGGCACTGCGTTGCACGACGCGACAATCGTGGGCGACACCGTCGGCGATCCGTTCAAGGACACCTCCTCGGTCGCGCTCAACCCGGTGATCAAGTTCACGACCCTGTTCGGGCTCCTCGCCGTCGAGCTGGCCGTGAGCTTGAGCGCGCAGAACGGCAGCGGGCTGACCACGACACTGGCGGCCGTGTTCTTCCTCGCCTCCGCGTACTTCGTCTACCGCTCGTTCTACGAGATGCGGATCGGCGAGTCGCTGGAGGACATCAAGGTCGACGAGGCGCTGACGGTTGGCTGACCCTCACCAGTGGTCGACAGGGCCAGGGGCATCGCGCCTCTGGCCCTTCGGCTTGTCCGGTGCGAGACTGGCCGTGACGAAAGGGGTCACCCGTGGGCAGTGTCGTGCATTTCGAGATCCACGCCGAGGACGTCCCCCGGGCCGTGGCGTTCTATGTCGCGGCGTTCGGCTGGCAGACGGAGGACTGGAGCAGCTTCACCGGCTCCCCCTACATCGGCCTCACCACCCACGAGGAGGGGCAGCCGGGGATCAGCGGGGCCGTCACTCAGCGCGAGGGCGCCAATCCCCCCGCCGGTAGCACCGTGCAGGGGGCGGTCCTGACGGTGGAGGTCGACGACTTCGACGCCGCAGCACGTCGCATCGAGGAGGCCGGCGGGACGGTCGCGATGCCCAAGTTCCCCTTGACCGGGATGGCGTGGCAGGGCTACTTCGTCGACACCGAGGGCAACGTCTTCGGCATTCATCAGCCGGACGAGACCGCCGGGGTGTAGCGGGCGGAAATCCGCCGTAGCTATGGGGCGCCGGCGGGCGTACCGTTGAACCATGCGACGCGCAGCAGCCGCGACAGCCGCGGTGGTGCTGCTGCTCGCCGGCTGTACGGACGGAACCTCCGGTCCGACGCAGCCGACCAGCTCCACCTCCACCCCCGCCGCCTCGCCCACCACATCTGATCCCACGACGGCCCCGGCCGATCCGTCCCCGACGTCGGCCTCCCCCACCGACTCGTCGATGGGTCCGCCGGGGACCACCACCCCACCCGCGGGTCCGACCGCGTCTCCGTACTCGCCCGTTCCCGACGATGTGGATCCGGCTCTCCACCCGTGGCAGACCGGGCTCACCCGCCAGGATCCCCCTGCCGGTGCGCCGGCCGTCGGCCAGGAGATCGTGGGTGTCCGGGTCGGGCTGCACGACGGCTATGACCGCGTGGTGCTGGACCTCTCTGGGAGCGACCCCATTCTGGGCTGGTTCGCGGGCTTCACCGACGAGGCCGTCCAGGACCCGACGGGAGAGCCGATGGACGTCGAGGGGGACGCGTTCCTGCAATTGGGCGTCTTCGGGATCGACTGGACCACGGACGCGCCCGATCGCTACTCGGGCGCCCCTGTCGACGGGGAGGGGCTCGAGGTGGTGAAGGAGGTGGTGTTCGGCGGGCTCTTCGAGGCCCAGCAGCAGATCCTGATCGGCCTGGACGACGAGACGGCCTACCGCGTCTTCGCGCTGTCGGACCCGGCCCGGATCGTCGTCGACATCCAGCACGACTAGCGGCCGCGCCCGCGCCGTCCGCTGAGGTCGCGCCTGCCCCGCTCGCGAGGTCGCGCCCGGTGCGGAGCACCCGGGCGAGTCTCGAAGCCGACGCCGTAGGCGTCGATCCCTTGACCACCGCGCCTGAGGTCGCGCCACCTCGTTCGCTGAGGTCGCGCCCGACGGCGAAGCCGTCCGGGCGAGTCTCGAAGCCGACGCCGCAGGCGTCGATCTCCTGACCACCGCTCCTGAGGTTGAGCCGGCATCGCTTGCTGAGGTCGCGCCCGACGGCGGAGCCGTCCGGGCGAGTCTCGAAGCCGACGCCGCAGGCGTCGATCTCTTGACCACCGCTCCTGAGGTTGAGCCGGCATCGCTTGCTGAGGTCGCGCCCGACGGCGGAGCCGTCCGGGCGAGTCTCGAAGCCGACGCCGCAGGCGTCGATCCGTGACCGAACCGCCGATCCGAAATTGTCAGTGGCCCCCGCAATAATAGGTCACATGAGCGACTTACGGGATCTCGGGCAGCGATACTTCGCCGCGCTCTGGGACGCCGTCGGCACGCTCGACGGCGACGCGGCCAGGACTGTCGACCGACTGGGTGGGCTGGTCGCCGCGGTCACCGAGGCCGAAGCGCAACTGGCGGGTTTGCGGCTTCGCCTGCTGCATGAGGCGAAGCTGGCCGCCGCGGAGGCTGTTGTGGAGGGGGTGCGGCAGTCGGTGCGCACCACCCCCGCCCAAGCCACCGCCAGTCTCCGGCTCGCGCAGGATCTGTGTGACCGGTTCCCGCTCGTCGGCGCAGCCTTGAACGACGGCACCATCTCGCTGGCGCAGGCCGACGCCATCGTCTCCGGCCTACGCAAACTCCCCGGGCGATTGACCCGGGCGGAACTGACCCGCTGCGAGGAGGAGATCCTCGCCCACGTCGGCACCCTCGGCCCGTCCGAGTTGCGGGTCCTCGCAGCACGTCTGGTTGAGATCATCGACCCCGATCAGGCCGATGTGGATGACGCGAAGCGTCTCGCCCGGGAGGAAGCGGCGGCCCATCGGGGTCGTTTCCTGCGGCTGGCGCCGGACTATCACGGGTCGATGCGCATCACCGGACAGTTGCCGTTCGCCGATGCTGCGTTGTTGACCGCGCAGTTGGATGCGTTGATGCCCGCCGCTGCCGCTTACCTGGACTCGGGCGAAGCTCCGTCCCGAGATGCCAGGCGTGCCGACGCGCTGGTCCTGCTCACCCAGAAAGCCGCCAACACCGGAACGCTGCCCAGACATGGTGGGGACAGGCCGCAGGTGCACGTCACCCTCGACCTCGACACCCTCACCACCGGCCTCGGCAAGGTCGGGCTGATCGGTGCCGACGACGTCGACGGCCTGCCAGCCGGGGAGGTGCGCCGGTTGGCGTGCGACGCCGGCATCATTCCCGTCGTGCTCGGCGGACCATCCCGGCTGCTGGACGTGGGCCGCACCTACCGCACCTTCACCCCCGGCCTGCGGGCCGCGCTGGTGCAGCGCGACGGGGGTTGCGCGTTCCCCGGCTGCACAGCCACCCCGGCCTGCTGTGAGGCACATCACATCGTCCCGTGGTGGCAAGGAGGGGACACCCGGCTAGGAAACGGGGTACTCCTCTGCCCGCACCATCACCGCCTGGTGGAGCCCGACCCGTTGCAGTCCGAGGCCTCGCAGTGGCAGGTGGATCTGGATCCGGTGACCGGACTGCCGTGGTTCACCCCACCCCGACATATCGATCCCGCCAGACGCCCACGGCAACACCGCCGCTTCCGACTCCAACAGATCCGCGCCGGGACACCACCCTGCCCAGACGACGACCCACCAGACGGCGACCATCCCGAGACGGACTCGTCCGACGCTGGCCGGCCGGACCTGGACGACCTCATCCGCCGCTCCGCCCACATCTGGGGCGACGGCACCTGACCTGCGCCGAGGGGGATCGACGCCTACGGCGTCGGCTTCGAGACTCGCCCGGGTGCTGCGCACCGGGCGCGACCTCAGCGAACGGGAAGGCGTCGGCTTCGAGACTCGCCCGGACGGCTCCGCCGTCGGGCACGACCTCAGCGAACGGGAAGGCGCGACCTCAGCGAACGAGGCAGGAGCGACCTCAGCGAACGGGGTTGTCCCGAGAGGGGGTGGGACGGTGGGGCGGCTGCGCGCAGGGATGCCCAACCCGACGATCACCCAACTGGCGTCCCGCCCAGACCAACCCGACCCAGGGCCGCGCCACCGGCACGCACCCGGACCCGCTCACGCCACCGCCGGAACGAGTGGGGGAGACGGGAGCCGACGCTCGGGCGGCCTCGACTACTCACCCCCAGCCAGCCGTTCGCCTGAACAGAACACCCGGCCACAAGGGCCGCCCGAGCGACGGGTCACGGCTCCCCGCACCTTCAGTGGATGGGGTTAGGGGATCGACGCCTACGGCGTCGGCTTCGAGACTCGCCCGGACGGCTGCGCCGTCGGGCGCGACCTCAGCGAACGGGAAGGATTCTCCGCACCGGGCGTGACCTCAGCGAACGGATTGTCGCGGCTCAGTTGAGACCGACGAGGTCGCACACGAAGATCAGCGTCTCGCCGGGCGCGATCACGCCACCGGCGCCGCGGTCGCCGTAGGCGAGGTGCGCCGGGATGACGAGCTGGCGTCGACCGCCGACCTTCATGCCCTGGATCCCCTGGTCCCAGCCCTGGATCACGCGGCCGGCACCCAGCGGGAAGGACAGCGGGGCGCCGCGGTTCCACGACGAGTCGAACTCCTCACCGGAGCTGAAGGACACGCCGACGTAGTGCACGTGCGCGAGGTCGCCGGCCTTGGCCTCGGCGCCGTCACCCACCACGACGTCGGTGATCTCCAGGTCTGCGGGCGGCTCGCCGCCGGGGAAGTCGATCTCGGGCTTCTCATTCATGCTCATGGCCCCGAGCCTAGACCAGCCCGCAGGAGGCCGCCGCGCCACGGACCCACGGGGTAGCCTGACTCTCGTGAGCATCACCTGTCGCCCCATCTCCGCAGACCAACACCTGGCCTTCATCCGCGACCGGGGGTCGGCGTCGTTCCTCCAGACTCCGGCGTGGGCGGCTGTGAAGCCCGAATGGAGGGGCGAGTCGGTCGGGTTCTTCGACGGCGCGACGCTCACCGGCGTCGGCCTGATCCTCTACCGGCAGCTGCCGAAACTGAAGCGCTACCTGGCCTACCTCCCCGAGGGTCCGGTGCTGGACTGGGGACGGGCGGACGTCGCGGATCACCTGCGAGCGCTGGTCGTGCACGCGAAGCGGAACCGGGCGTTCGCGGTGCGGATCGGGCCCGCCGTCGTCCATCGTCGCTGGGCCGCCGACACGATCAAGGCCGCCATCGCCGACGACGCCGTCACCCGCCTGTCGGACGTTGAGCCGGACGAGACCACCCTCGTCGGCACGCGGATCATCAACCAGCTGATCCACGGCGGTTGGGTGACGGACACGACGGGGCACGGGTTCGCGGCCGGACAGCCGATGTTCAACTTCCAGCTCCCGCTGCGGCACGACGACGGCACGCAGAAGTCCGACGACGAGCTGCTCAAGGGCATGAACCAGCTGTGGCGGCGCAACATCAAGAAGGCCGACAAGGAGGGCGTGACGGTGCGGCAGGGCGACCGCGCAGACCTGGCGGCCTTCCACCGCATCTACCTGGAGACCGCCCAGCGCGACGGCTTCACCGGCCGCTCGCTGTCCTACTTCGAGACGATGTGGGACGCGCTCAACGACGAGGACCCGGACCGGATGCGGGTCTACCTGGCCGAGCACGACGGCGACCTCGTGGCGGCGACCACCTTCGTACGCGTCGGCGAACACGCTTGGTACTCCTACGGCGCGTCGACCAACGCCAAACGTGAGGTGCGCGGCTCCAACGCGGTGCAGTGGCGGATGATCCGCGACGCCAACGAGGCGGGCTGCGCGGTCTACGACCTGCGGGGCATCGTCGAGGGCGTCGGCGCCGACGACCCGGAGATCGGCCTCATCCAGTTCAAGGTGGGCACGGGCGGCGAGGCGGTAGCCTACCTCGGCGAGTGGGACTACCCCCTCAACAAGGCCCTCTACCGGGCGTTCGACCTCTACATGAAGAGACGCTGACCATGCCGCTGACCCTGACCGTGGACCGCACCCGTTGGCAGACCCACCTGCGGGGTCTCCTGGAGGATGTGCCGGGGCTCGTCCCCGTCGCGAAGGGCAACGGCTACGGGTTCGGGCTGCGGATGCTGGCCACCGAGACGGCGCGGCTGGGGCTGCGGACGCTGGCGGTCGGTGTCGCGCAGGAGGTCGCCGCGGTGCGCGCCGGGGGTTTCGCGGGCGACGTCGTCGTCCTCAATCCCTGGCGGCCCTTCGACGACGCCGCCACCGCCCTGCTCGACGACTCCCGCATCATCACGACCGTCTCGCGTGCGGAGGATCTCCGCGCCGTGGCGGCTTCGCATGCCCACGCACGCGTCATCGTCGAGATCGAGACGTCCATGCACCGTCATGGCCTCCGGCCCGACGAGCTGTCGGAGCGCGACCTGGCCGACCTCACGTTCGAGGGATGGGCTGTGCATCTGCCCGCGTCGGGTTCGTTGGAAGAGGCCAAGCGGCTCGCATCGGCCGCGCTGGCGGTCAAGCGTGCCCCTGTCTGGGTGTCCCACCTGAGCGTCAGCGACTACCGCGCGCTGCGCACCGCGCTGGGGGTGCGCACGCACATGCGGATCGGCACGCGGCTGTGGCTCGGCGAGAAGCGGGCCTACACCACGACCGCCACGGTGCTCGACCTGCACCGGGTGCGATCCGGGGAGCGGCTGGGCTACCACCAGGTCAAGGCGCCGCGGGACGGGTGGATCGTCGTCGTGTCCGGCGGCACCGCCCACGGGGTGGCGATGGCCGCGCCGACGCCGCAGCGCTCGCTGCGCCAACGAGGCGTGACGGTCGCGCAAGGGGTGCTGGATGCCTTGGGACGTTCGCTGTCGCCGTTCGCGATCGGCGGCAGGAAGCGCGCGTTCGCCGAGCCGCCGCACATGCACTCGTCGATGGTGTTCGTCGCCGGTGCCGACGCGGGGGTGCGGATCGGCGACGAGGTTCCCGTGACAGCACGCATGACGACGGTGACCGCCGACGAGGTGCGGATGGTCTAGGTGGCCGCGCGGATGTCCCGCAGGGCCAGCGACAGGAGCCAGGTGTCGACGGCGGTGCGCACGATGATCGCGCCCCAGTACACGCCGTACGGCCCGTACTGGGCCAGCGTCAGGCTGCCGGCCAACCACCCCCAGATCGCCAGGTAGTAGCCCACGTGGGCCACGGTCGCCGCGATCAACTCCGGGCGGAACGGCCGCGCCACAAGAACCGCGAGCAGCACCCAGAGCGACGACTGCGGCGGGAACGACGGGCCGACGACGACGGCCGCCAACACCACGACGGCGATGAGCGACGCGTCGTGGGGCCGCCGTCGCGTCACGTACAGGTACGCGATCCCGGCGAGCAGGAACACCGCCAGCATGACGAACGCCAGCGACCCCGCGTGCCGGACCGGCTTGCCCAGCAGCTCCAGCAGGTACCAGAGGGAGCCGTAGCCGCGCTCCTTGTGCACCTCGCCGTGGTAGAACGCGAAGACCGCGCCGGGACTGGTCACGAGCAGCGGGGCGTGGACCACGGACCACGTGACCAGCGCGGGCACGCCCACGCGGGCGGCGGCGGGCCATGCGCCGCGCAGCCACGCGCCGACGGTGACCGCCAGCGCGATCCCGATCGGCATCGTGCCGGCCGAGGCGGCCAGCCCGAGGATGATGCCCGCCTCCATGGCCCGTCCCCGCGACAGCAGCGCCAGCGCCGCGGACGTCAGCGCCACCGGCAGGAGGTCCCAGCTGACGAGGCCTGAGGCGGCCACGATGGGCGACGCGGCCACCAGCATCGCGACCCACGAGGGCCGGCCGGGGGATCTGCGCCCCCAGCGGGCGGACGTGACGATCCACACGAGGAAGCAGAGGTAGAGCGCGACCGTGACCGCGCCCACCGCGACGACGCTGGCGTCGAGTTGCTGCTGGTCGGTCGCCGTGGGGCCGACGGGGATCCCCACGAGCCGCGCAACGGCCATCCCCGCGAGGAGCAGGACGCCGACCAACGGCGCGACCGCCAGCGTCGACCCGTCGAATGGGGAGGCCCCAACGGGCAGCGCTAGCCCACGCACCATGGTCTGGACGTCTGAGTAGCAGAGCCGGGCGTAGGCGTTGATGTCGACGCCGACCTCGGTCTGGACGCACGGGGTGTGCCGCAGGAACAGCACCAGGAACGACGCCGTCCCGACCGCAACGGCCCACGGCAGCGCGTCGAACCAGATCCCCCGCGGACGCGCGTGACGCCCCATGGGCCCGCCGAGGCCAGGGACCAGCGCGTTCGTCACGCGGTCACTCTAGCCGCGACGACGGCAACCGCCGGGCGGCTGCTACGCGGTGGGGCTAGGGCTGGGGCCGAGGTCGGGCGCCTTGGGCGGAGGAAGCTTGTCACCGGGATCGGACCCTGGTCCGGCCCCCGCCGCGGGCGTCTCCGACGTCGTGGGCTCGGGAGAGGGCGCCGGTTCCTGGCCCTGACCCTGGCCGTTGCCCGGCTTGGACGGCTCCTCGGACGGCGTCGGCTCCTCAGAGGGCGTCGGCTCCTCGGACGGGGTCGGCTCCTCGGAGGGCGTCGGCTCCTCGCTGGGCTCCTCGCTCGGAGACTCGGACGGTGAGGGCGTCGGGGACGCGCTGCGGGTGCGGCTCGGCGACGGCGACGCGCTGACCGAGCCCTTCGTGGCCTTGATCTCCTGCGGGCGGTCGAACTCCTCGACCGGCATGCCTTCCGTTGCCTGGGCCATGAAGTCGACCCAGGTCATGAGCGGATAGCTCGACCCGAAGAACGTCCGGTCCTGGGGGCGCTTGTAGTCGTCCAGGTCCTCGTTGCCGGAGTCGCCCGCCACGTACATGACGGCCGTGGAGATCTGCCGGGTGTACCCGACGAACCAGGCGGACGTGATGTCGTCGTCGACGCCGTTGGTGCCGGTCTTGCCGGCGACGGGGCGGCCGAGCTCGGCGGCGCGGCGGCCCGTGCCCTCCTGCACCACGGACGTCAGGGCGTCGGTGACGTTCGCGGCGACGTTGCGCTCGATGGTCTGCTCGGGGGTCGCCTCGGCCTCGTACAGCACCTGCCCGTTACGGTCCTCGACCCGGGCCACCATATGCGTGGTGTGGCGCTGTCCGCCGTTGGCGAGGGTCGCGTACGCGTTGGCCATGTTCAGCGGGCTCACCTCGGCGGCGCCGAGCGCGATGCGGTTGTTGGCGTCCCAGCCGCGGCTACGGGGCGCGCCCGCGTCGTTGGCGGCCTTGATGACCTCGTTGGGCCCGTCGGGGATCTGCTCGGTCATGTCGACGAACGCGGTGTTGATCGACTCGGCGGTCGCCTGCCGCAGCGTCACGGGTCCGTACTCCCACCCGAACTCGTTGCGGACGGTCTTGGTGTCGCCACGTGGGGTGAAGGTGTCGCCGTTGAACAGCGAGTTCAGCGAGAATCCGTTGCGCAGGCCCGCGATGGTGGCGAACGTCTTGAACGTCGAAGCCGCCGGCCGGTCGGTCGTGGCCCAGTTGCGGGAGCTCGAGACGTAGTCGCGGCCGCCGTACATGGCCAGCACCGCGCCGCTGCCCGTGTCGACGGAGGCGATGGCGGCGTGCAGCTGAGCCGCGTCGGGCGAGCCGTCGGCGTCCGCGGCGGCCTGGGCGGTGTACTTCTGCGCGGTCGCGATGGCGGCGGTCTGCATGGTCTTGTCGAGCGTGGTCACGACCTTGAGGCCGCCGCCCTGGATCTCGGCCTCCGTGAAGCCCTGCGCGATCAGTTCGTCCTCGACCGACTTGATGAGGAAGCCCTTCGGGCCGCCATAGCGGTCGTTGACCGGAACCTCGGGGAACTCCGGCAGCTGCGCGGAGGCGCGGGTGTGCTCAGCGTCCGTGATCACGCCCATCTCGAGCATGCCGTCGAGCACGTAGCGGTAGCGACCCAGGAGCCGCTCCACCTTCTCGGGGCCGCCCGACGGGTTGAACCCGGCCGGGTTGTTGAGGATGGCGGCGAGGGCGGCCGCCTCGTCGACGGTGAGGTCCTTGGCGTCCTTGAGGAAGTAGGACTTCGCGGCGGCCTGGATGCCGTACGCGCCGCGGCCGAAGTAGATGGTGTTGAGGTAGCCCTCGAGGATCTCCTCCTTGGGCATCTCGCGGCCGATCTTGATGGCGAGGAAGAGCTCCTTGACCTTGCGCGACAGGCGCTGCCCGGAGTCGAGGTAGAGGATCTTGATGTACTGCTGCGTGATGGTGGAGCCACCCTGCAGCTCGCCGCCCGTCGCGATCGACACGGCGCTGCGCGCGATGCCGGAGATCGAGAAGCCGGGGTCCTCCCAGAACGACCGGTTCTCCGCCGCGATGACGGCGTCCTTCATCACCTGAGGCATGTCGGCGAAGTCGAGCGTCACGCGGTTCTGCACGGCGAGCGACCCCAGCTGGTTGCGCCCGTCGTTGTAGTAGAGAAACGTGGTGTTGGTCTGGAAGTCCGCGTTGGGGTCTGGCAGGTCCGTCGACGAATAGAGATAGGCGAAGGCACCGAGCCCGGAGAGGCCGAGGATGATGAACGTCACGAGCGCGCCGATGCCGATGCGCTTCCAGATCCGCGACTTCTTCCCCGCCGCCCGCTTCGCCTTCGTCCTAGCCATGCACGTCCTCTACGGTCTCGTGGGTGACGAGCCGCGGCTGCAGCTCGTCCGAACCATCCCGCGCCGGGACGGGCGCGGATCCCCTCCAGCGTAAGCGGCGCCGCCACGCTGGCCAAAGACGGCCGCGCTCAGTAGGGGTTGAACATGACGTGGATGATCACGTACACCCATGCCCCGACGACTCCGGCGCCCACCTGCAGACCCACCCACGTCGGCCGGCGCCGGTCGCCGCGACGCAGCGGCCAGCACGCCCCCGGCGATGCCGGTGACGGTGTCGACCATGTATAGCCCCTGCGAGTCGAACTCGCCGGCGGCGGCCTGGGCCTCCATGAGTCGCTTGACCATGGGTCCTCCGACCACGAGTAGTACCGACAACGCAAACCTCACGGCCCCCCGAGGCGGCGTTTCGCCAGGTCAGACGCCGGGACGTGCCCCCGGAACGCCCGGGAGGATGGGTCCGCGCACCCCCTCGGCCGCCAACGCCCGCAGGGCACGGGCCCGGGCCTCGCGCATGGGTCCCCACTGCTGGTCCGGGCCGGTCTTGAGCAGGATCTTCAGCACCATGGTGCCCTCGCTCATGGAGTCGACGCCCAGAACGGTGGGGTTCTCCAACAACACCTCGGACCACTCGGGCTCCTCCGCCATGGTCCCGACGGCGGCCCGCAGCACGGACTGTACGCGCTCCGGGTCCTCGTCGATGGCGACTGGGACCTCGACGATCGCCGTCGAGTAGCCCTGGGAGACGTTGCCGAGCGTGAGGATCTCGCCGTTGCGGACGTACCAGACCGTCCCGGAGGGGTCGCGCAGCTTCGTGACGCGCAGCGTCACCTCCTGCACCGTCCCCTTGAGGTCGCCGACGTGGATGAGGTCACCGACGCCGAATTGGTCCTCGGCCAACATGAAGATGCCGGAGAGGTAGTCCTTGACCAGGGACTGCGCCCCGAAACCGAGCGCGACCCCGCCGACGCCGGCCGACGCGATGAGCGGGCCCATGGGGACCCCGAATGTCGCGAGGATCGTGAGCACGACCACGAGGATGAGCACGACGTCGACGACGTTGCGCAGCAACGATCCCAGCGTCTCGACGCGCTGCCGGTGCCGCTCGGCGCTGAGGCCTCCCGCGCGGGCGAGGATCGAGCGGGCCTTGGCACCCAGGTCGCCGTTGCGGTCCCGCCCGCGCTCGACCAGTGCGGCCACGGAGCGGCGGATCACGTGCCGCAGCACCAGGCGCGTCAGCAACGCGACCACGATGACGATGACGCTCAGCAGCAGCTTCTCCCAGATGTCAGCCATAGCGCCCATGATGGCGCACGACGGCGACGACGTAGACTTCTCGCTTGTGCCGAGCCTGACCCATACGCAGACCAACGCGATGCATGAACTGCTGCGCATCGCGCCGGTGATCGACGACCTCGGCCGGCTCTTCCGCGACGCCGGCCACGAGCTCTACCTGGTGGGGGGTTCTGTCCGCGACGCGCTCCTCGGGAGCCTGGGCCACGATCTCGACTTCACGACCTCGGCCAGCCCGGACCAGACGCACGACCTGCTGCGCCGGTTCACGCCGTCGACGTGGGACATCGGGCGCGACTTCGGCACCATCGGCGCCCTCAAGCGCGCCGAGGACCAGGAGTGGCAGATCGAGATCACCACGTTCCGGGCCGACATCTATCGCAGCGAGTCACGCAAGCCGGAGGTCGCCTTCGGCGACACGATCGACGGCGACCTCGTGCGCCGCGACTTCACCGTCAACGCCATGGCCGTCGACGTCACCACCCGCACCTTCGTCGACCCCTACGGGGGCCTCGGCGACCTGGCCGACGGCATCCTGCGCACCCCGTCCACCCCGGAGCACTCGTTCTCGGACGACCCGCTGCGGATGATGCGCGCGGCGCGCTTCGCCTCGCGGCTCGGCTTCCAGGTGGCGCCCGAGGTGGTGCGCGCCATGACGGAGATGGCCGAGCGCATCCAGATCGTGTCCGCGGAACGGATCCAGGCGGAGTTGTCGGGCCTGCTACTCACGGACTCGCCGCGAGTGGGGCTGGACCTGCTGGTGAGCACGGGCATCGCGGACCTGATCCTGCCTGAGCTGCCGGCTCTGCAGCTGGAGCTCGACGAACACGCCCGCCACAAGGACGTCTACCAGCACACGCTGACGGTGCTGGACCAGGCGATCGAGTTGGAGAAGGCCCGGGGACACGCGCCAGACCTCGTCAACCGGCTCGCGGCGCTGCTGCACGACATCGGCAAGCCCGCCACCCGGCGCTTCGAGGGCCCGAAGGTGACGTTCCACCACCACGACATCGTGGGCGCGAAGCTGGCCACCAAGCGGCTCAAAGCCCTCAACTTCCCCACGCAGGTGGTCAAGTCGGTGGCGAAGCTCATCGAGCTGCACCTGCGGTTCCACGGCTACTCCGAGGGCGCCTGGACCGACTCCGCGGTGCGCCGCTACGTGCGCGACGCCGGCGACGAGCTGGAGCGCCTCCACATGCTGACCCGCGCGGACTGCACGACCCGCAACCGGCAGCGCGCCACCCGGCTGCGCCGCGCCTACGAGGAGTTGGAGTGGCGCATCGACGAGCTCGCCTCGCAGGAGGAGCTGGCCGCGCTGCGCCCGCACCTCGACGGCACCGAGATCATGGCTGTGCTGGGCATCGGTCCCGGGCGGGTCGTGGGCGAGGCGTACGCCTTCCTGCTGGAGCACCGGACCGAGCACGGCCCGGTCGCGCACGACGAGGCGGTCGAGCTGCTGCGCCGGTGGTGGGCCGATCGCGGCGAGCGGTGACGGCCGCCGCCGCGGCGGCGGCATCTACGATGGGACGGTGATGGTCGGTCGGTGGGTGCGCGCGCTGCTCGTCGCGACCCTCCTCGCAGTGACCGGGCTGGCCCTGCCGCGACCCGCCGCCGCGGCGGGCGACCTCCTCGAGGTGGAGCTCACCGCCGTGTCGACCCCCACCCTGAACCTGTCGGACCCGACACAGGTCGTGGAGCTTTCCGGGACGCTCACCAACGTCTCCACCGAACCCATCCGCTACGTCAACGTGCACTTCTGGCGGCTGAGCACCGCCCTCACGACGCCGGCTCAGCTCGACGCGGCCGTCGCGGAGGTCCCGCTCGGGGCCCGTCTGGTCGACGAGGCCGCGGGGAACCTGCACATCCTCACCCGCGAGGACGAGTTCGCGCCCGGGCAGCGGGCGGACTTCCAGGTCCGCGCCACCGTCGCGCAGCTCACCACCGGCCAGTACGCCTTCCCGCGTGACGAGGCGGCCTACCTCCTCGGCGTGCAGGTCCGTGGGATCCCCGCCTCCGGCGGGAACCAGGTCGTCGGGGAGGACCAGGTCGTCGTGGCCGCGACGACGACGCAGCCCGAGGTCAGCACCGTCGTGGAGCTCACCGCGCCGCCGTCGTGGCTTCCCACCGGCGAATTCCTCGACGACTCCCTCACCGACGAGCTCTCCGGCCGGCTCGACACGCTGCTGACCAGCGCTGAGCGCGACGGCGTGGTGGCGGCCGTGGACCCGGCGCTTCTCGAGGCGGTGACCCGGATGGCCGACGAGCACGTAGTCGCCGGCGTCGGCCGGTCCGGCAGCGGGGTCGCGCTGCGCTGGGCGGACCGCGTCGCGGCGCTGGCCGCCGCGGACCGGCTGTGGCGGCTCCCCTACGGCGACCCGGACCTGGTCCGCGCGCGGGCCACGGAGCGCCTCGAGCAGGTGTGGGCGGCCGCCGACACCGCGACCCCTGCGCCCTGGCGCGACCTGCCGCTCGCGGCGATCGTCGGTGCAGGTGCCGACGCAGGGCTGATCGCCGCCCTGACGGGGGCGGACACCGTCGTGGTCGTCGGCGCCGACGGCGCCACGGCCGGCTCGCCGGCGGTGCTGGGCGCCGGATCCTCCGCCACGGTGGCCGCGCTGCCCGAGGGGGTCCGAGCCGGCCGCATGGTGGCCGACGCCCTCGTGGCGGACGCCCCGCCCCTGCGGCTGGTCACCACGGAGGCGGAAGCGGCCCTCGACGCCGCCGCCGACGACGCCCTGCGACGCATCCGGCCCGCGGCCCCCGAGGACTCGACGATCACCTGGCCCGCCGCGGCCGCCACCGAGCCGTGGCCGGCCCTCGCGGAGGCGCTCGACGAAGCGGGCGACACCGCGGAGTTCCGGCGCGAACTCATGGGGGCCGAGGAGCCCGCCGACCTGACCCGCCTGACCGCCCTGTCCTTCTCGTCGGGGTTCCGGGCCGAGGCCGACGCCGTCACCTACGTCGCCGCCACCACCCCCGCCCGCGTGGACGCCTCCCGCATCACCCTGAAGGCGGCGCAGTCCTTCGTCATGGGATCGCGCACCAACACGTTCCCGGCCACCGTCACCAACGGGCTCGGCATCCCGATCCAGGTGCGGATCGAGTTCGCCTCCGACGCGCCGCAGCGCATCCGCGTCCCCGCCGTGGGGCCGGTCACCGTCGCGCCCGGCGAGTCGGCCACCGTCGACATCACTCCGGAGGCCTCCGCGAACGGCGTCACGATCGTGCGCGCCCAGTTGACCACGATCGACGGCACTCCCCTTGGGGCGCCGGTGCCGATCGAGATCACGGCCACCGACTTCGGGCGCGTCGGCTGGATCATCATCGTCGTATCGGGTGCAGTGGTGGTCGGGGGCACCGCCCTGCGCATCCGAGCCGTGCAGCGCGAACGGGCCTTGAAGGAGAACCGTGAGTCAAGTCAGTAGCACCAAGAAGCTGGTCGGCGCGGGCGCCATCATGGCGTCGGGAACGATGATCTCGCGCGTCCTCGGCGTCATCCGCGTGATGCTCATCGCGTTCATCCTCGGCAACGGCACGCGCCAGGCCGACATGCTGGGCCTGGCCACCATGGTGCCCAACTCGCTCTACATCCTGTTCGCCGGCGGCGCCCTCAACACCGTGCTGGTGCCGCAGATCGTCCGCGCCATCAAGAACGACGACGACGGCGGCGAGGCGTACACCAACCGCATCATGACGGCCTTCATGCTGATCGTCACGGCCGTCGCGGTCGTGGTGACCATCGCCGCGCCGGTGGTGACCGCCATCTACACCTCCGAGGAGTGGCGCCAGCCCGGGCTGTCGGCGCAGTACGCGTCGATGATCGCGCTGACGTACCTGACCCTCCCGCAGATCTTTTTCTACGGGGCGTTCTTCCTGCTGGGCCAGGTGCTCAACGCGCGTGACAAGTTCGGTCCCATGATGTGGGCGCCCATCGCCAACAACGTGATCTCGATCATCGTGCTCGGGCTGTACTTCGTCGTCTGGGGCAACGGCCAGGACCACGGCGGCGCGTTCACCACTCCCCAGGTGCTGGTCCTCGGCCTGGGCTCCACCCTCGGGATCGCGGCCCAGACGCTCGTCATGCTGCCGTACGTCCGGCGGGTCGGCTTCCGGATCCGCCCGCGCTTCGATCTCAAGGGCACCGGGCTCGGCCACACGTTCGCGCTCACCAAGTGGACCATGGGGTTCGTCGCGGTCAACCAGGTGTCGCTCATGGTCGTCAACCGCCTGGCCACCTCCGCCACCGCGGGCGGCCACGGCGCCGGCGTCACGGTGTACGCCAACGCCCATCTGCTGTGGATCCTCCCGCACTCCCTCATCACGGTGTCCCTCGCCACAGCGATGCTGCCCAACGCCTCCCGGCTGGCCGCGCAGGGCGACCTCGACGGCGTCGCGGCGGAGTTCACCAAGACGGTGCGGCTGGCGCTGGTGGCGATCGTGCCCGCGACCGTCGCCTTCATCGCGCTCGCGCAGCCCATGGCGGGACTGCTGTTCGGCCACGGCACCGGCGCCGAGGATGCGGGCTGGATCGCGTGGGCCCTCATGGCCTTCGCGCTCGGGCTCATCCCGTTCACGCTGCAGTTCGTGTGCCTGCGCACCTTCTACGCCCTGGAGGACACCCGCACGCCGTTCTTCCTGCAGATCGTCATCGCCGGCCTGAACATCGTGGGCGCGATCGCGCTGGTGTGGGCGGTCGGGTCCGACGAGTGGATCGCCGCGGCACTGGCGCTGGCCTACTCGCTGGCCTACCTCATCGGGGTCGGCGTGACCTGGCGCACGCTGCACTCCAGGGTGCCGGGACTCGACGGCCGAGCCCTGGCCCTGCACCTGGTGCGGCTGCTGCTGGGGGCCGCCATCGGTGGCGCCGCGGCGTACGCGGCGGCCCGGTGGCTGACCGACGTCATCGAGCAGCGGATCCTCGGGCAGATCGCCGCCATAGCGGCGGGCGGGCTGCTGATCCTCGGCGGTTTCCTGCTGGTGGGCAAGCTCCTGCACGTCAAGGAGTTGGCCAGCCTGTCGGAGCTCGTGGGGAGCCGGTTCGGGCGGCGGAGGCCGGTCACGGAACCGGCCGACGACGCCGTCGTGGCAGTGCCGCGCGGCTCGTCGCACCCGTCGGACGACTACCCGACAGACGTCCTTCCCGCAGTCCGCGCCGACATGATCGACTCCTTCGACACCGGCCCGGCCACCGTGGTGCGCAACCGCCCCCTGGTGGGCGACCACCGGTTCCCCGGCCCCAGCGCGGCGGAGCCCGACCCCTGGGCGGATGCCCCCGACGCGTGGACCCGCGAGCCCGACGCGTGGGACGAGGAGCCGGATGACGCCGTCGCCGGCGGATCACCGGCGGAGGCTGAGGCGCCGATGGGCGCGGACCCGGTGGATCTGCCCCCGGTCGCGGCCGGGCTCGCCGACGAGCCGACGGGCGCGCTGGACCTGCCCGGGCTGTTCCGCGAGGAGCCGGCCGTGGGCGCCGTCGAGGCGGGCACGCTGCTCAGCACCCGCTACGAGCTGGTGGAGGCGCTGGGTGACAGCGCGGGCTCCGGCACGTGGCGCGCCCACGACCAGGTGCTCTCCCGGGACGTGGTGGTCCACGTCGTGGCCCCCGGCGACCCGCGCATCCCCGACCTGATGCTCGCCGCGCGCAAGGGCGCGGTGGCCACGGACTCCCGTTTCCTCCGCGTCCTGGACGCTGATGAGGTAATCGACCCCGACATGGGGGTGGGTGCCTTCGTCGTGCGCGAGTACGCGCCCGGCCGCTCCCTCACCGAGCTGCTGGCCGCGGGGCCGCTCAGCGCCCTGGAGGCCGCCCACATCGTGCGCGAGCTCGCTGACGCGCTGGTCGCCGTGCACGCCCAGGGGCTGTTCCACGAGCGGATCTCGCCCGACGCCGTCATCATCACGACGGCAGGGGCGGTGCGGCTCGGGGGCTTCGGCGTCGACGCCGCCCTCACCCGGGGCGACGGGCCGGAGTCGGCATGGTCGACGCGGGAGCGCTCGGACGTCGTGGGGCTCGCCGCGCTGCTGTACGCGTCCCTCGTGCGCCGCTGGCCCGGGGGCGCGGCGTTCGGCATGCCGCCCGCCCCCATCGTCGCGGGGGAGACGGCGCCGCCCCACCAGGTGCAGGCCGGGATCTCGCCGGCACTGGACCGGATCTGCACCGCAGCCCTGACCCAGCGCGGGTCCGCGGGGGATCCGCGGATCACGTCGGTGGCGCAGCTCGCCGACGCGCTGTCCGCCGTGCTCGGCACCGCCAACGCGTCGCCGGACCTTGAGGAACGGGTCCGAGCCCTGGATGCCGCCGACCCGGGCACCGCCACCGCCCCCCGCGCGGCCGCCGCCACGGCCATCTGGACGCCGGTGCGCGAGCAGCGTATCGCCGAGGTGCCGCCCGCAGCCCCGGCGGCCGGGGCGGGACTGCCGGTCGACGATGCCGCTGCCCGGCGCGCGGCGGCCGCCCCCACCACGGCGGACGGGGACGAGGACCAGGGCCGTACCCGGCGCGGTCTTATCGCGTTGCTGGCGCTCCTGGCCCTGATCGCCGTCGCCTCGCTCATCGCCCTGTGGACCGGCGGCGGCGACCCCGGCACGAGCCCGACGTCGTCGCAGTCGGCGAGCGGCTCCCCCACGGAGGGGTCGACGGCCTCCGGCTCGCCCAGCGCGGCGGCGCCCACGATCACGTCGGTCACGGACTTCGATCCCGAGGCCGACGGCGGCAACGCCGAGGAGAACCCGGACCGGGTGGCCAACGTCATCGACGGCGACCCCGAGACCACCTGGGTAACCATGCGGTACCTGCGCCGCCCGGACATGGGCGGGCTGAAGCCGGGCGTCGGCCTGGTGCTGGACCTGGGTGAGGCGCGGACCGTGACGTCGGCGACCGTCTCGCTGGTCGGGGGTCCGACCGCCGTCGAACTGCGGGTGCCCGCCGGCTCCGAGCCGTCCACACGGACGGAGCAGGACTGGACCGTCGTCGGGTCCGACGACGGAGCCAGCGGGGCGGCGACCATCGCGCTGGAGGCGCCCACGGACACGCGCTACCTCATGGTGTACGTGACGAACCTGCCGGAGGTCGAAGGCGGCTACCGCGCCGAGATCGCCGAGATCACGCTGCAGTAGCGGCCGCCGCGCTCACCCGCCCAGCACCTCGCCGAGGTCGTAACTCACGGGCTCATCGAGCTGGGCATACGTACACGACTTCGGCTCCCGGTCGTCGCGCCAGCGCACGAACTGCGCGGTGTGCCGGAACCGGTCGCCCTCCATGTGGTCGTAGCGCACCTCGACGACCCGCTCGGGCCGCAGCGGCGTGAACGACAGGTCCTTCTTCGCGTTCCAGCGCGAGTGTGCGGCCGCCGTCGGCGTCCGGGGGAACGACTGGTCGCGGTTGTCCGGCGACGTCTCCTCCGGCTGCGCCCAGGCCCACGGATGGTCCTCGAACGTCGTGACCAGGGGCTGCAGCTCGGCGAACAGCTCGCGCCTGCGCTCCATCGGGAAGGCCCCGATGACGCCCACGGAGTTGAGGACACCGTCGTCGGTGTAGAGCCCGAGGAGCAGGGAGCCGATGGCGTCGGACTCGCCGCGGTAGAGCCGGTAGCCCGCCACCACACAGTCCGCGGTCCGCTCGTGCTTGTACTTGCTCATCACGCGCTTGTCCTCGACGTACGGCTCGCCGAGCGGCTTGGCGACGATCCCGTCCAGCCCGGCGCCCTCGAACTGCTCGAACCACTGCTCCGCGACGGCGGGATCGAGCGTCGCGCGCGTGAGGTGGATGGGCGCCTCGGCGTCGGCCAGGGCCTTTTCCAGTGCCGCGCGGCGCTCCCGGAAGGGCCGCTCGACGAAGTTCTCCTGCCCGAGCGCCAGCAGGTCGAACGCGACGAAACTCGCGGGCGTGGCCTCGCTGAGCTTCTTGATCCGCGACGCGGCTGGGTGGATGCGCTGCTGGAGGAGGTCGAAGTTGAGCCGGTCTCCCGTGGTGGGATCGACGAGGATGATCTCGCCGTCGATGACCGAGTGGTCGGGGAAGTTGTCGACGACGGCGCGGACGATCTCGGGGAAGTAGCGGGTCATGGGGCGCGAGTTGCGCGACCCGATCTCCACCTCGTCGCCGGACCGCCAGATGATGGAGCGGAACCCGTCCCACTTCGGCTCGTAGAGGAAGTCGCCGGTGGGCAGCTTCTTGACCGCCTTCGCCAGCATGGGGCCGTAGGGCGGCGCGATGGCGGTGCCCCACTCGGCGTCGCGTTCGGCCTTCGGCGCCAGGTAGTCGTCGTCGGCGCGATCGGAGCGGCGCTTGCTGGGCGGCACGCGCGGCGGTTCGCCGGGCATCTTGGGATAGTCGGGCGGGAAGTTCAGCTCCCCCAGCCCGCGCTCCAGGTCCGCCTCCCACAGGGCGAGCGCGCCGGCGACGTCGCCCGGCTCGTCGTCGATGTCGCTCCACGGGCACGGCCTGCGCCGCAGCAACGCGGGGACGGTCCGGAGGGTGAGGTCGCGGGGGTGGGCGTCGGGCAGCTCGTCCCAGGACAGCGGCGTCGACACGGGCGCCCCGGGCAGCGGGCGGGGCGAGTAGGCCGCGGCGATGGTGCGGTCGCGGTTGGCCTGGTTGAAGTCGACGAAGACCCGCTCGCCGCGCTCCTCCTTCCACCACGACGTCGTGACCAGCTCAGGCATGCGGCGCTCCAGCTCCCGCGCGATCCCGATGACGCCGTGCCGGACGTCCTGGAACTCGTGCGTCGGCCGGATGCGGGCGTAGACGTGGACACCCCGGTTTCCGGAGGTCTTGGCGTAGGCCGTGAGGCCCGCCTCCGCCATGACGTCGCGGAGGGCGAGCGCGGCGGTGACGGCGTCGTGGAAGTCGCGGCCGGGCTGCGGGTCCAGGTCGATGCGCAGCTCGTCGGGGTTGTCGAGCTCGGGCGTGCGCACCGGCCACGGGTGGAAGGTCAGCGTGCCCATCTGCGCGGCCCAGACGAGGTCCGCCGGCTCGTCGAAGACCAGCTGCTCGTGTCGTCGGCGGGACGGATAGGTGCACATCACGCGACGCAGATGGTCCGGAGCGCCCTGGGGCGGGCGCTTGGAGAAGAACTCCTCGCCGTCGATGCCCTCCGGGAACCGCTGCAGGGTCATGGGGCGGTCGCCGTTGAGGTGGAGGAACTGGTCGGCCACCGTGAGGAGGTAGTCGGCGAGGTCGCGCTTGGTGACGGGGGCGCCGTCGGCCATCCCGGCGCCGGGCCACAGTTCCTTGTCGGGCGACGTCATGCGCACCTCGTGCTCGCCTGCCCGGATGACTACGTGCTCCGCCATGGGCCCAGGCTAGTCGCGGACCCGCCGACGCCGGGCCGCTCCCGCAACACCGGCCCCCGTCGTCGCTCCGCCGCCGCCCCGCCGCCCCGCCGGCCGCCACGCGGCGCCGCCGCGGCCGCCCCCCGCTGTGCCGCCGCCGCCCCCACCAGCACGACACGCCGTCGAACTCCGCCCTCGACGCCGTACGCGCGCCCCGGCGGTGAGTAGGCCTGCTATTCGTGCTGCGGGTTGCGGGATCGACGCCTCCGGCGTCGGCTTCGAGACTCGCCCGGGTGCTCCGCACCGGGCGCGACCTCAGCGAACGGACCAGGCACGACACGCCGTCGAACTCCGCCCTCGACGCCGCAGGCAAGCCCCGGTGGGGCGTAGGCCTGCTATTCGTGCTGTGGGGTGCGGGATCGACGCCTCCGGCGTCGGCTTCGAGACTCGCCCGGGTGCTCCGCACCGGGCGCGACCTCAGCGAACGGACCAGGCACGACCCCCGCCACCGTCGCGCGGCCACCTACACCAGCACGACACGCCGTCGAACTCCGCCCTCGACGCCGTACGCAAGCCCCAGCGGTGAGTGAGCCTGCTATTCGTGCTGAGGGTTGCGGGATCGACGCCTCCGGCGTCGGCTTCGAGACTCGCCCGGGTGCTCCGCACCGGGCGCGACCTCAGCGAACGGACCAGGCACGACCTCAGCGAACGGAAAGGGCGCGACCTCAGCGAACGGAAAGGGCGCGACCTCAGCGAACGGAGAGGCCGCGACCTCAGCGGACGGGGCGGGCGCGACCTCAGCGAACGGGCCGGGCGCGACTTCAGCTAACCAGCGGGCTGAACTCAGCGAACGCACCGACGCGAAAGGGCGCCGGTCTCCCGGCGCCCCTCCGTGTGGCAACGTCAGTTGCGGATCACTCCTTGACGTCCTCGTCGACCCAGTCGAAGGTCCGCGTGACGGCCTTCTTCCAGTTGCGGAACAGGCGATCCCGCTCGGTCTCGTCGACCTTGGGCGTCCAGCGCTTGTCCTCGGCCCAGTTGTCGATGACGTCCTGCTCGCCCTGCCAGTACCCGGTGGCGATGCCGGCCGCGTAGGCCGCACCCAGAGCCGTGGTCTCCGCGACGACGGGGCGAACCACGTCGACGCCGAGCTGATCGGCCTGGAACTGCATCAGGGTCTCATTGGCGGTCATGCCGCCGTCGACCTTGAGCTCGGCGAGCTTCACGCCCGAGTCCGCCTCCATGGCTTCCAGCACCTCACGCGTCTGGTAGGCGGTGGCCTCCAGGACGGCGCGGGCGATGTGGCCGCGGTTGACGTAGCGGGTCAGACCGACGAGCGCGCCGCGGGCGTCGGACTTCCAGTACGGAGCGAACAGGCCCGAGAACGCGGGCACGAAGTACGCGCCGCCGTTGTCCTCGACCGTGGCCGCCAGTTCCTCGACCTCGGGGGCCGAGCTGATCATCTTCAAGTTGTCGCGGAGCCACTGCACCAGCGAGCCGGTGACCGCGATCGAGCCCTCAAGGGCGTAGATGGCGGGCTTGTCGCCGATCTTGTAGCACACGGTGGTGAGCAGGCCGTTCTTCGACGGAACGATCTCCTCGCCGGTGTTGAGCAGCATGAAGTTGCCGGTGCCGTACGTGTTCTTCGCCATGCCGGGCTCGAAGCAGGCCTGGCCGAAGGTGGCCGCCTGCTGGTCGCCCAGGATGCCCGCGATCGGGACGTCGGGCAGCATGCCGCTCGAGCGGCCCACGCCGTAGACCTCGGCGGAGCTCTTGATCTCGGGGAGCATCGACATGGGGATGGTCATGTCGGCCGCGATGTCGGCGTCCCAATCGAGGGTCTTGAGGTCCATGAGCATGGTGCGGGAGGCGTTGGTGACATCGGTCACGTGCACGCCGCCGTCGACGCCGCCGGTCATGTTCCACAGCACCCAGGTGTCCATGGTGCCCATGACGAGGTCGCCGGCCTCGGCGCGCTCGCGGGCGCCCTCGACGTTGTCGAGGATCCACTTGACCTTCGGGCCACAGAAGTAGGTGGCCAGGGGCAGACCGACGCGGTCCTTGTACTTGTCCTGGTCACCGCCGCCGAGCTCGTCGACGATCTTCGCGGTGCGGGTGTCCTGCCAGACGATGGCGTTGTAGACGGGCTCGCCGGTCTTCTTGTCCCACACGACGGTGGTCTCGCGCTGGTTGGTGATGCCCACGGCAGCGATCTGCTGGTGGTTTATCGAGGCGCCGCTGAGGGCCTCGGCGACGACGGCGCGGACGTTGTCCCACACCTCGACGGGGTTGTGCTCCACCCAGCCGGCCCGCGGGAAGATCTGCTCGTGCTCCTTCTGGCCCACGGAGACGATCTTGCCGCTGTGGTCGAAGATGATGGCGCGGGAGCTCGTGGTCCCCTGGTCGATTGCGAGAACGTACTTGTCAGCCATTACTTACTCAAATCCTTTCGAGAATCAGACTGCGGGGAGGAGGACGCCGGCCAGCAGACCGGCGAGGACGCCACCGATGATGGGGCCGACGACCGGAACCCAGGAGTAGCCCCAGTCCGAGCTGCCCTTGCCCTTGATGGGGAGGATGGCGTGCACGATGCGCGGGCCGAGGTCACGCGTCGGGTTGATGGCGTAGCCGGTGGGGCCACCGAGGCTCGCGCCGATGCCGACGATGAGGACCGCGACACCGAAGGCGCCGAGCCAGCCGAGGTTGGCCGGGTCGGTGCCGCCGGCACCGGTGAAGTTGCCAGCGCCCAGGATCACGAACACGAGGACGAAGGTGGCGATGGCTTCAGTGACGACGTTCATCGCGTAGTTGCGGATGCCGGGGCCGGTGGAGAACACCGCGAGCTTGAGGGCCGGATCCGGCTCCTCGTCGAAGTGGTCCTTGTACGCCAGCCAGCAGAGGACGGCACCGATCATGGCACCGACGAGTTCGGCGGCCAGGTAGACGACGGTGGACGCGGCCGTGACCTCAACACCGGCTGCGTAGGTGTCGGACCCCGAGGCGAGGAGGCCGAGCGTGACGGCGGGGTTCAGGTGACCGCCGGACTTGTACGAGACCAGGACGCCGGCGAAAACCGCGATACCCCAGCCCCAGTTGATGAAGAGGAATCCCTGACCGTTGCCCTTGGTCTTGGTGAGGATCGCGTTGGCGACCACACCTCCACCGAGCAGCAGCAGCATCGCTGATCCCACGACTTCCGAGAGGAAGACAACACCCAAGGAGGTTTCCATCCCTCACTCCGTTCCTGACAGCCTTGTCAGATCGGCGTCATCTGTGACGCATGACTCTTGACGACCCGTTGGCCGCCAGCCCTAGCCAACTCCGGGTTGCACGTCGGTGCAACCTGCATGCACGATCGTGCAACCCGGGGTTGGATGCGTGCACTTCGAACCGGGTCTCGCCCGAAGCCCACTGTCCGGGCTCACTTCCGTTAACCTCAGACGGTGGATACCGTCGCCGCGCGGCGACGGAACTGCTCTGCCGTGAGCCGGCGTCGCGCGGACACCGCGAGCACGGACGCGCCGAGCGTGACGACCGCCATCAGCACGGCGGTCGCGGCCAGCCCGATCTCACCGGAGCCGCCCCCCAGCCAGGCCCGAACCAGCAGCACACCGTTATGCAGGGGCGAGACGAACGTCACGGGCGCGAGCCACGACACGGCCGACGACAGCCCGAGCGCCACCGTCACGACGAGCAGCAGCACGGAGATCGCCCGGCCCGCGTGGCCGAACCAGCCGGCGAGGGCGTGGTTGGCGAATACGAACGACGCACCCATGACGGTCAGCAGCGCGGCCAGCGCGAGCGTGGTCACGAACCCGGCCTCCAGGACCACGCCCCCGACGAGCCCGAGCACGACGCCCTGGGCCGCGACCACCGCGAGCGGCAGCCACATGGTGCGGGCCCACAGCACGACGCTCGGCGCCCGCGACGACACCACGTCCCGCGGCACCGGCCGGGCCACGACCCACGCACCCAGCGCCCCGAGCCACAGCGCGGAGACCAGGAGCAGCGTCACGGCGGGGACGCGGGAGGACTGGACGAGGTCGTCGGCGCGGTCCACGGGGGACGCGGCGACGGTGGCCAGCCGTTCGCGGTCCGCGGCCGAGTAGCTGGGCACCTGCTCCGCGCCCTTGGCGAGCTCGGTGGCGAAGGTGTCGACGCCGTCGTCGAGCTGCGCCGCGCCGTCGGCGAGCTGGGCGAGGCCGTCCGCGAGCTGCGCCGTGCCGTCCGACGCGGACGCGACACCCTCGGTGTACTGCGTGACGCCGGCGGCGAACGTCGCGGCGCCGGTCTCCAGCTGTCCGACGCCGTCGCTCAGTTGGCCGGCCCCGGTGGCGAGCTCCGAGGCGCCGTCGGCGAGCTGGTCCGCGCCGTCGCTGAGCTGGGCCACACCGGCGGGGAGGGAGCCGATCTCCTCGTCGAGCTGCTGGATGCCCGCGTTGAGCTGGGTCGCGCCCGACGAGATGGCCGGGGCGTTGTCGACGATGGGCTGGGCCTCGGTGGCGAGGGTGTCCGCCCCGTCGCGCAGCTGGGTGAGCCCGGCCTTGAGCGTGCCGAGCTGGGCCTCCGTCTGGGCGGGGAGCTCCGTCACGAGCTGGTCGACCCCGTCGGACAGCTGCCCGGCCCCCACGGCCAGCGCCTCGGCACCCTGGACCAACGACAGTCCCGTGGTGGGGTCGGGGGTGTTGAGCGCGGCGGAGGCCGCCCCGGTCCCGGCCTGGAAGCCGGCGCCCACGCCCGCCGCCGCGCCGGCGGCGAAGGTCTGCGCGAGCATCTCGCACGTCGCCGGATCGGCGACCGGGCACTCGAATCCGGCCGCGATCTGGCCCGAGATGGCGGTGACCTGCGCGGGGGCCGGCACGGCGCCCGAGGCGAAGCCCTGCATGGCCGCGTCGACCTGCCCGATGCCGCCCGACACACCCTCCGCGCCCGCCGCGACACCGGCCGCGCCGTCGGCCAGCTCCTGCAGCTGCGAGAAGTCCTGCGGCTGGTCCAGGCCTGCGACCACCCGATCGAGGCCGTCGCGCAGCTGCGCCACGCCGCCGATGGCCTGCGCTGCGCCGTCGGCGAACTGCGGCAGGCCGCCCAGCAATCGGTCCGCGCCGTCGGCCAGCTGTCCGACCCCGTCGACGAGTTCCGGCGTCTGGGCCGCGAACTGGTCGACGCCGTCGGCGTACTGCCGCATGCCGGACGCGAGCTGGCCGGCGCCGTCGGCGAGCTGCGCCGCGCCGTCGCCCAGCTCCCCGACCCCGAGGACGAGCTGGTCCCCGCCGTCGGCGAGGCGCGGCCCGTTGTCGGCAAGCAGCGTCATGCCGTCGGCGAGCTGGTTGGCCCCCTGCGACGCCTCGAGGGTGCCGTCGGCGAGCTGGCCCGACCCGTCCGCGAGCTGGCGCGCGCCGTCGACGATGGTGGTGAACTGTTCGCCCACGGTGTTGAAGCCGACGTAGATGCCGTCAAGGTAGCCCTCGGTGAGCGTGTCGTTGATGGTCTCGGTGGCGAGGCGGGCCACCTGTTGCGCCAGCTGGGCGTCGGTCACGGGAGCGTTGTCGCTCACCTCGACGTCGATGGTGGCCTGCTGCGCCTGCGCGGCGTCGTTGGCGGAGAAGGAGGTCGCGGCGGCGGAGAAGCCCTCCGGGATGGTCACGACGGCGGCGAACTCCCCCGAGCGAAGCCCCGCGGCGGCGCCGGGGACGTCGGCGAGGGTCCAGGACACGTTCTCGCCGTCGCGTTCGAGCATGGCGGCGGCGAGCTGGCGGCCCATGGGGATGAGCTGCCCGTCCACCGTGACGGCCTCGTCGAGGTTGACGACCGCGGCGTCGATCCGCTCGGCGTCCGGCCGGGTGAGGCCGATGAGCGCCGCCACCGTGAGGAGGGGGATGAGCGCCAGGGCGATGATCGCCGGCCAGGTGACGCGGCGTCCGGACTGGGTTTCGGGGGTCATGCCCTGGTCTCCTCGTGGGCGGCCGACGGCGCCGCGAAGACGCCGTCGAGCTGGTGGTCGGTGAGGTGGTCCTCGACGGCGGCGCAGAGGACGACGGCGCCGTCGGCGCGGACGCGGTCCATGAGCGAGTCGAGCGCGGCGTGCGCCTCGGGGGAGGTGATGAGATCGACCGAGTCGATGAAGACGACCTTGCCCGGGCGCATGGCGGCCAGCGCCCGCGCCGGGTCGTCGACGTGGGCGAGGTCGAGGTAGCTGACGCGGCGCCGGGCCGCCCCCGCGGCCTCGGGCAGCAGGGCTCCGGCGACTCGGGCGCGCCCCCCAGTGGTCTCGAGCCGCCCGCTCAGCGCGAGCGCGGCGCCCGTGCGGGCCCCGGTGGGGCCCACCATGCCGATGACGTTGCCCGGCACGAGCCGCAGGTCGAGCGGTCCGACGACGCCGGCGACGGCGAGTTGGTCGGCGAACAGGACGGACCCGTCGCCGGGCCAGTCCTTGAGGGCCATCTCGGTGCTGAGCACCTCCCCCTCGACGTCGAACGTGGGAAGGATGCGGTCCAGCCAGGCCGGCAGCCACCAGGCCTTCTCGCCCAGCAGCGTCAACACGGCGGGGACCAGCGTCATCCGGACGAGGAAGGCGTCCACCGCGACCCCGACCGCGAGTGCGAACGCGATGGCCTTGATGGCACCCATCCCCTCGGGGACGAAGAACGCGAAGACGGCGATCATGATGACGGCGGCCGCCATGACGACGGGCCCGGAGGCGACGAAGCCGCCCCGGATGGCCTCGAGCGGACTCTTGCCGTGCACGTACTCCTCGCGCATGCGGCTGACGAGGAAGACCTCGTAGTCCATCGCGAGACCGAACAGGATGCCCATGAGCAGGATCGGCAGGAAGGAGATCACGGGCATGGGCCGCTCGAGGTTCACGACCTCCTTGGCGACGCCGAAGTTGAACACGAGAGCGGTGGCGCCGAACGCGGCGCCGACGCTGAGCAGGTAGCCAACGGTCGCCTTGATGGGGACCCAGACCGACCGGAAGACGGCCGCGAGCAGCACCAGGGACAGCCCCACCACGAGCACGCCGAACGGCAGCAGGGCCGCGGTGAGCTTCTCGCTGATGTCGATCTGGACCGCGGTGAGGCCCGTGACGTCGGTTTCGACGCCGTACTCGGCGAGCCAGTGGTCCTGGCGCTCCATCAGCGCCCGGACGAGGTCGGCGGTGGCCGGATCGTCGGGGCCGGACTCGGGGACGACCTGGATGAGGCCGGTGTCGGCGTTCTGGTTGGGCGTGGCGAGCGGGACCTGGGCGACGCCGTCGATGCCCTCGATGTCGTCCTTGAGGCTGGCCATCAGCCCGAGGGGGTCGGTGGAGCCGATGATGTCGGCGGTGACGATGAGCGGGCCGTTGACGCCGGGCCCGAAGTGCTCGCTCAGCAGGTCGTAGGCGATGCGGGCGGGCTGATCCGGGCGCTGCTGGCCGGCGTTCGGCAGCGACACCTGCAGCCCCAGGACCGGCAGGGTCAGCGCCACCAGGGCGGCCACCACCGTGACGATCGTGGCGACGGGGTGCGTGGTCGTCACGCCGACCCACCAGGCGAACAGCCCGGTACGCCCGGGACGCTTCGCCGCGCCGGCGGCACGAGGCTTGGGCCGCATCCGCTCCCCCAGCAGGCCCATGAGCGCGGGCAGGAAGGTGAGCGCGATGACCACCGCGACCGCCACCGTGACGGCGGCGAAGATGCCCATGACGGTGAGGAACGGGATGTTGGCCACCCCGAGCCCGAGCAGCGCGATGAACACCGTGAGCCCGGCGAACACCACGGCCGATCCCGAGGTCCCGACGGCGCGGCCCGCCGACTCCTCGGGGTCCAGCCCGTCGCGGAGCTGGTCGCGGTGCCGCGACAGGATGAACAGCGCGTAGTCGATGCCGACCGCGAGGCCGAGCATGACCGACAGCAGCGGCGTGGTGGAGTTGATGTCGAAGATGCGCGTGAGCAGCAGCATGAGCGCCATCGCGATGCCGACACCCGTCACGGCGGTCAGCAGCGGCAGGCCAGCGGCGATGAGCGAGCCGAGCACCACGGCCAGCACCACGAGCGCGATGATGAGGCCGATGCCCTCGATGATGCTGAGGTGCGGCAGTTCGATGTTGTACGCCTCACCGCCCATGCTCACCTGCGTGCCCGCGGGCATGGCGGCCTCGAGGTCCTCGGCGACGTCGGTGATGGGCGCGAGCTGCTCCTCCGTCGGTGCCTCGCCCCCGAAGTCGAGGCTGAGCTGGATGATGGCGGCCCGGCCCGAGTCCGAGATCAGCCCGTCGACGTACTCGTTCCACGGCGACGTCGCGGCCTCCACCATCGGCAGGTCGTCGAAGTCGGCGACGGCGGCCTCGATCTGCTCGCGGGACTCGGCCACCTGCTGCCCCTCGGGGGCCACCACGACGGCGAGCGCGGACAGCGCCGCGCCCTGCGGGAACGTCATGCGCAGCTTGTCGAGCGCCTCCTGGGACCGCGACGACGGGATCTCGAAGGCGTTGTTGAACGACCCCATCCACAGGCCGGCGGAGACCCCGAGCAGCGCCAGCAGCGACAGCCACAGCGCGATGACGGTGAGGCGCCGCCGGTAACACCAGCGGCCGACGGCATACAGCCAAGCAGACATCCAGGGGGCCCGATCCGTAGAGTGAGGGGAAGCGCGTTACGCTTCAGGATACAACTATGCATCGGACGTCCCGAACCGCATGAATCGGCGCTGATCGGAGGACCATGTCGGAACCCACGCGACGCCGCGAGGACACCCGGCGACGGCTGGTGCAGGCCGCGATCGAGGAGTTCAGCCGGCGCGGGATCGACGCCACCAGCGTCGAGCACCTGTGCCAGGCGGCCGGGTTCACGCGGGGGGCGTTCTACTCCAACTTCGCGACCAAGGACGACCTGTGCGTCGAGATCATGCGCCACGTCGCGGAGGACCAGGTGGAGCTCTACGGCTCGGCGCTGGCCGACCTGCCGCGGGAGATGACCACCGACGAGATCGTGGTCGGCATCCTCAGCGTCAACCGCACCAGCCCGGACCTGCTGCGCACCCTCATGGAGATTGAGCTGCGCGCGTACCGCGACCCGGAGTTCCGGGCCCGCATCGAGGAGGTCCGCGGCGACGTGTGGCCGCGCTACGTCGAGCTCGTCGAACGCGCCGCGGACCGGGCGGGCCTCGAATTCCTCATCGACACGGAGGAACTGCTGCTCATCTTCGAGGCGATCTGGCACTTCCCCCGGACGGCGGCCAGCGACCAGCCGGACCTGCGCAACCACCTCATCGGGACAGCGGCCCGGCACCTCACCAGGAAGAAGGCGTCGTGAGCACCACCGTCAGCCGGCTCGTCACGGCCGGGAACTTCGATCCCGTCGGCCCGCCCGTCCACGAGAACAACGTGTGGATCGTGGGCGACGACAAGCACGTCGTCGTCATCGACCCCGCGCACGACGCCGACGCCGTCGCGTTCGCCGTCGAGGACCGCATCGTCACCGCGATCCTGCTCACCCACGGCCACTGGGACCATGTCCGGGCGGCGCTGGCGGTGGCCGCCGAGCTCGGCGCGCAGGTGCACCTCAACCCTGCCGACCTGTTCCTCTGGCGCGAGGAGCACGGCGACGCCGAGTTCGAGCCGCTCCTCGACGGGGACGTGTTCCGCGCCGGCGGGGTCGTCCTCGAGGCGCGGCACACGCCCGGCCACACCCCCGGGTCGACGTCGCTCGTCGCCGAGGACCTGGGGTGCGTGTTCACCGGAGACACCCTCTTCCAGGGCGGCCCCGGGGCCACGCGCTGGCACTACTCGGACTTCGGCACGATCATCGAGTCGATCGAGTCGCGGCTCTTCACCCTCCCCGACGCCACCACCGTCCACACCGGGCACGGCCCCTCCACCACCATCGGCGCCGAGCGGCCGCACCTGGCCGAGTGGATCCGCCGCGGCTGGTGACCCCTCGCTCCCGCCCACCCCCGTCCGCCATAGGATGAGAGGCGAGCACTGGGATGGAAGGGAACCTATGAAGGTCTTGATCACCGGCGGCGCCGGGTACATCGGCAGCACCGTGGCCTCGGCGTGCGAGGACGCCGGCCACGAGGTCGTCATCCTCGACGACTTCTCCACCGGTCGCCGCGAGTTCGTGCGAGACCGGGCCGTGTACGAGGGCGATTTCGCCGACGAGGCTCTCCTGGGCCGGATCTTCGCCGAGCATGCCATCGACGCCGTCGTGCACTGCGCCGCGAAGATCGTGGTGCCGGAGTCGGTCGAGATGCCACTGGACTATTACGAGAACAACGTGGCCAAGACCATCACCCTCCTGCGCGCCATGGACCGGGCCGGCGTGCACCGCTTCCTGTTCTCCTCCTCGGCGTCGATCTACGCCCCCGACGAGAACTTCGTCGTCACCGAGGCCTCCCCGCTGTCGCCCGGCTCCCCCTACGCGCGCACCAAGTACATGGTCGAGATGATCCTCGAGGACTACACCAAGGCCTCGGACATGAAGGTCCTGTCGCTGCGCTACTTCAACCCCATCGGCACCGACCCGCAGCTGCGCTCCGGCCAGCAGCTCGAGAAGCCCAGCCACGTGCTGGCCAAGCTGCTGGAGGCCTGGAGCAAGGGCGAGACGTTCACCGTCACCGGCGTCGAGTGGCCCACGCGCGACGGCTCCGGCATCCGTGACTTCATCCACGTGTGGGACCTGGCGCAGGCGCACGTCGCCGCGCTGGAGGGCTTCGACAAGGCCACCGCCGAGTCGTCCTACGAGGTGTTCAACATCGGTACCGGCAACGGCGTCACCGTCAAGGAACTGGCCGCCTCGTTCGAGGAGATCTCCGGCGACCCGCTGAAGGTCACCTACGGTCCCCCGCGGCCGGGCGACGTCGCGGGCGTGTACACCGTGTCGTCGAAGGCCAAGGACGTCCTCGGGTGGGAGGCGAAGCTCACCGAGCAGGAGGCCGTCCGCGACGCCATCGCATGGCTGCCGGTCCGCAAGGAGATGCTCGGCTACTGAGCAGCGCTCCGGCGCCGCCCCAGCAGGGGTCGATCAGTGGGGGTCGGTCGCCTCGGCCCAGAGCTCGCGGCGGCGGGCGGCCTCGCGGCGGTCGATGATGGTCGACACCGTCGTGATGGCCACGAGGATCCCCAGCAGCCAGAACACCTTGCGCAACATGGGGCCCACTCTAGGCGCAGCTCGGTCTGTCGCGGCAGGGCCGCCGGCGTCAGACCCCGGGGGTGCCGCGGGGCGAGGATCGACGCCGCCGGTCTGATCCCGCGATGCGCGACGCGCCCTAGGCTGGGCGCATCATGGTGAACCTGCAGTGGTCGCGCGACGGCCGCACCCTCTTGGGCGACGGCGCCCTCGCGCTGGCCTTCGCCGTCGCGACGGTGCCGCCGCTGCTGGTGAACGAGGACTCCGAGTTCGTCATGCGCTCGCTGCCCTGGTCGCTGCTGATGTGCGGCGCGCTGCTGCTGCGCCGGATGGCCCCGCTGGCGGCTCTGACCGCCGTGGGGGCCGCCGGGGTGGGGATGGCAGCCATGCTCAGCACCCCGGTCCCGGCGATCCTCGCGGTTCCGGTCGTCGTGTACTGCGTCGGGCGCTACCAGCGGATGTCGGCGGTGTTCCCCGTCGCTGCGCTCGGGGTCGCGGGCTCCCTCGCCGGCCCGATCACGTGGACCGCGGGCATCCCCGACCCCTACCGCGTGCTGGGCACCACGCTGCTGGTCCTCCTCTGCGCCGCCATCGTCGCGCTGGCCTACCTGTGGGGCCGGTTCCTGCGCGAGCGCGCGCTGACGCAGTCGTTGGACCGGGAGATCGTCACCGAACGCTTCTCGGCGGCCCAGCGCTCGGCCGAGCAGGAGTTGGAGCTGGCGGAGCGCCGCGCGCGGGCCGGGGTGGCCCAGGAGTTGCACGACGTGCTCGCGCACTCGCTGTCGGTGATCGTGGTGCAGGCCGAAGGGGCGCGGGCGCTCACCGCGAAGCGGCCCGAGGCGGCCGCCGAGGCCCTCGACGTCATCGCAGACACGGGGCGCACCTCCATCGCGGAGGTGCGCCGCATCGTCGCGCTCATGCGCGGCGACGACGAGGCGGCCGCCTTCGGTCCCTCGCCGTCGTTGGCGGAGATCCCTGGGCTGGTGGACTCCGCCGGCGGACGGATCACGCTGACGGTCGAGGGGCCGACGCCGATCGTGCCCGAGTCGCTGGGGCTCACGGCGTTCCGCGTGATGCAGGAGGCCATCACCAACGTGCTCAAGCATGCCGGGCCCACCGCGACCGCGGAGGCGCGCGTCGCGTACGCCACGGAGCACGTCGAGCTGCTGGTCCGCGACGACGGCATCGGGAGCCTGTCGCGGCCGGACGGCACGGGCTCGGGGCTGCGCGGCATGCGCGAGCGCGTCGTGGCGATGGGCGGCGAGTTCCGCGCCGGCCCCCGCCCGGGCGGTGGCTACGAGGTCTGGGCGCGGCTGCCGATGCCGAACCAGTTGGGGAAGAGCTGGCTGAGAGGGGCCACCACATGATCCGGGTGCTGTTGGCCGACGACCAGGCCCTGGTCCGCAGCGGGTTGCGGATGCTCATCGACTCCGCCGACGACATGGAGACCGTCGGCGAGGCGGACAACGGCCGCGACGCCGTCGCGATGGTGCGGACGCGCCGCGTCGACGTCGTGCTGATGGACATCCGCATGCCCGTGATGGACGGCACCGAGGCCACCCGGCAGATCACCGCGCTCGGCGGTGAGACGAAGGTGCTGGTCCTCACCACGTTCGATCTCGACGAGTACGTCTTCGCCGCGATCCGCGGCGGAGCGAGCGGGTTCCTGCTCAAGGATGCGCACCCCGACGAGCTGCTCGGAGCCATCCGGGCGGTCGCCGACGGCGACGCCGTCGTGGCGCCGTCGGCCACCCGGCGCCTGCTCGACCGGTTCGCGCCGCTGCTCCCCCGCACCACGGCCGGCCCCGACCAGCGGCTGGACGTGCTCACCGACCGCGAGCGCGAGGTGCTGCAGGAGGTGGCCCGCGGCGCCAACAACGCCGAGATCTCCGAGCGGCTCTACATGGCCGAGGGCACCGTCAAGACGCACATCGGCCGCCTGCTCAGCAAGCTGGGCGCCCGCGACCGGGTGGGCCTGGTCCTCATCGCGCACGAGTGCGGGCTGCTCGACGGCTGAGGGGCCGTCAGCCCAGGAGGTCCGCGGTCCCCCGCTCGAGATCCCCCGGGGCGAGGCGGGCCGCGCCGGCCAGCATCGCGGCGGCGGCCGCGAGGTAGCCGGCCGCGACCGCCAGGAACGCCGGCGCGCTCAGGCCCGTGGGCGGCAGCGCGACGATCGCCACGAGCCCGGCCGCGACGAAGGCCGCGTTGTAGGCCATGTCGTAGAACGTGAACGCGCGGCCCTTGAACTGCTCCTCGACGTGGGCCTGGACGACGGTGTCGACGCAGATCTTCACCGACTGCACCACGAGCCCGACGGCGAAGCCCGCGGCGAAGATCACCGGCCGGGCGGTCGTGAACGCGATACCGGCCGACACGACCGCCCCGACGGTCAGCAGCAGCACGCTCGCGCGGCGCAGCCCGAGCACCCGCACCAGCGCCGGCACCACGGGCGCCGCGAGGACGAACCCGGCCCCCGTCAGGAGCCCCCACACCGTGAGGTCCGCCAGTGCGTCGCCCGGGCGATCGGCCGGATGCCAGAGGTGGCGGGCCGCGAGGATCACCGCGACGCTGTACAGGCCGAACAGCAGCCGGGTCGCCGCCATCACCGTGAGCGCCAGCACGGAGGCCGGGCGGGCGCGGAGGTGCCGCGCCGCTTCCGCCAGCCCTGCCGCGACCGTGCGGATGCGCGGAGCCTCGCCGACCACGTCGGGCCCGAGCGCACCGCGTGGGAAGCCGCGCGCGATCGACACGGAACCCAGGAACAGCGCGGCCGCGATGGCGAAGACGACGGCGTCGGCCTGGTGTGCCGGCAGGACGCCACCGAGCAGGGCGCGGGTCGCGAACCCGAGCACCGCCCCGACGACGACGCCGAGCGGACCCACCGTCGGGAGGATCGACGACGCGGTCAGGTACTCATCCGGCTCGACGGTGTGCTGCAGCCCCGCCGACAGCCCGGCAAGCATGAAGCGGTTGATGCTCATCGCCACGAGCAGCGCGGCGTAAAGCGCCGCGGCCCACGCCCCCGTCGTCGAGCCGGTGGCGATGATCACGCCGATAAGGGCCGCGAGCACGGTCCGCGCCAGGTCCGAGTACAGGGCGACGTCGCGGCGCGGCCAGCGGTCCAGCAGCGGCGACACGAACGGCCCGACGAGCGTGAACGGCAGCAGCGTGAGGGCGAGGACGCCCGCGATGGCCGCCGCCGACGGCTGGGACTGCGGGGAGAACAGGATGTAGGAGGCCATGCCGACCTGCAGCGTGCCGTCGGCCGCCTGGCTGACCGTCCGCAGCCAGAGGAGCCGCCGGAACGGGGCGTGGTGCCAGAGCCGCCGGAGCGCGGCGACCATCCGCATGGCGCGGGAACTCGGTCAGCGCCGGGTGGCGTCCGCGTGCATGCGGTGCGCCTTGTCCACCAGCCAGGCGGCGCCCGACTCCTCCATGAGCTCGATGACCTTCTCCTGGTCGAACTTCGTGAGGGTCGCCTCGGCGTCCAGCATGCGCTGGTAGTTGGCCTCGCGCTCGGCCTCGACGCCGTGGTACTCGGTGTGGACGTAGCCGTACGCCAAGCGGTGGATGGTGTTGATCGCCGTCTTGAGCTTGCCGGTGGGGCTGAAGATCGACGCGACGACCGTCACCACCAGGATGCCGAGGATGACGCTCAGCGACAGCCCGATCTCGATCTCATAGACGTTGACGTGCTCGCCGTCGTTGATGAACGGCAGGTTGTTCTCGTGGAGCGCGTGGAGGATGAGCTTGATGCCGATGAAGCCGAGGATGAGCGACAGCCCGTACTTGAGGTAGACGAGCCGGTCCAGCAGGCCGTCGATGAGGAAGTACAGCTGACGCAGCCCCATGAGGGAGAACGCGGTGGCCGTGAAGACGATGAACACGTTCGTGGTGAGGCCGTAGATCGCGGGGATGGAGTCCAGCGCGAAGAGGATGTCGGTGCCGCCGATGGCGATCATGACCAGAAGCATGGGCGTCAGGACGCGGCGGCCGTTCTCGACCGTGAACAGCTTGTCGCCGTCGTAGTGGTCCGTGGTCCGCAGATACTTCTTGGCCAGCCGGATGATGAAGTTGTCGGCGCCCTCCTCCTCGCCGTCCTTCTCGGGCGCCAGCAGTTTGCCGGCGGTGACGATGAGGATGAGGCCGAACAGGTAGAACGTCCAGGAGAACGTCTCGATCATCGCCTTGCCGGCGAAGATGAACGCGGTCCGCGCGATGAGCGCGAACACGATGCCGAACAACAGGACCTTCTGCTGGTCCTCGCGAGGCACGGCGAAGCTGGACATGATGATGAGGAACACGAACAGGTTGTCGACCGACAGCGCCTTCTCCGTGATGTATCCGCCGAAGTACTCCGCGCCCATCTGGGCGCCGCCGAAGACCCACACCATCACGCCGAACAGCAGCGCCAGGCCGACGTAGATGGCCGACCAGACCGCGGCTTCCCGCAGCGTCGGCGTGTGCGCCTTACGGACGTGGAAGAAGAAGTCGAATGCGAGGAGGCCGAGGATGACGACGACCGTGATCGCCCAGACCCACAGGGGTACGTTCAACGTGAAACAGCTCCTATGTCGAGACCGGCGCGCGCCGAGGCGGACAGCCTCCAGGCACCTTCCCAGGGTACCGGCGCCGGGAAGAGCGACAAACCTCGTCCGGGCCCCGCGCCTCCCCTGGCTTGTCGGGGCCGCCTTGTAGCCTGGGGCCGAACAGGAGGTCTGATGCGACGACTACTGGCGACGCTGCTGGTCACTGCCCTGACGCTCGTGGGTTGCGCCCCCGGCCCGGACTCACCGGAGCCGTCGCCGAGCGACTCGGCGGTGACTCGCGACGACCTGCCCGCGGCGGACGACGCCGTGGCCGCGCTGGCGGCTGCCCTCGCCGCGCAGGACGTGTCCGCGCTGCCGATGGTGCGCCCGGCCGCCGACGCGCAGGCGGACCTGACGGAGATCTTCGCCGGCATGGACGGCATCGTCCCTGCGGTCACCGCCGGGCCCATCGCGTACGAGGCCACCGACGACGTCGCTGTCGCCACGCTGACCATGGACTACCCGCTCGGCGTCGACGGCTGGACCTACACCACGGAGGCCCGGTTCCGGTACGCGGGCGACCAGTGGCGCGTGGACTGGGAGCCGACGATCGTCCATCCGGACCTCACGCCGCAGACCAGGCTCCGGCACACCCGCCAGGAGGCCAAGCGCGCCCCGATCAACGACCGCGAGGGCATCGCGATCGTCGAGGAGGGGGCCATGTACGAGGTCGGCCTGGACAAGGGCGCCGTCGATCAGGCCGAGTGGGAGACCGCCGCCGCGGACCTGGCCGCGCTGCTGAAGGTGGACGCCGCCGCCTACACGCGCAAGGTCCTGGCCAACGGCCCCAAGGCGTACGTGGTCGCCGCGACGATGCTGCAGGCCGAGATCCCGGCCACCATCACGACGGTCCCCGGCGTCCTGGTCCGGGAGATCTCCGCCATCATCGGGCCGGGCGGGTCGTTCGCGGCGCCGCTCCTGGGCAGCGTCGGGGCACCGACCGCGGAGATGATCGCCGAGTCCGAGGGCACGCTGACCGAGCTGGACCGCGTCGGCCTGAGCGGCCTGCAGTCCCGCTACGACGAGCAGCTCCGCGGGGTGCCGGGCATCCGGATCGACGCCGTCGCACGCAAGTCCGCCGCCGGGGCCAGCGCATCCCCGGTGCCCGAGACGACGCTCTTCCAGCAGGACCCGAGCGTCGGCACGGGCATCACGCTGACCCTGGACCGGGATCTGCAGTCGAAGGCCGAGGAGATCCTGAGCGGCCAGGCGGGCATGGCCGCGCTCGTGGTGCTGTCGGTGGCGGACGGCGCGGTGCTCGCCGCCGCCCAGTCACCGGCCGGGGGCACCTATCCGCACGTGACCTTCGGCAAGTACGCGCCCGGCTCCACCTTCAAGGCCGTCTCGGCCCTGGCGATGCTCCGGTCCGGGATGACGCCCACCTCCACCGTCAACTGCGCCCCGTCGCTGACCGTGGGCAGCTACACCTTCGGCAACTACTCCGGCTACCCGTCGAGTGCCCTGGGCCGCATCCCGCTCACCACAGCGTTCGCGCAGTCGTGCAACACGGCGTTCGCGGCCGCCGCGTCGTCGATCACCGGCGAGCAGCTCCACGCGGCGGCGGGGTCGCTGGGGGTGGGCACGGACTACGACGTCGGCTTCACGTCCAACTTTGGCACCGTCGAGCCGGGGAACTCGATCGACCGGGCGGCGTCGATGATCGGTCAGGGGCAGGTCACCATGTCGCCGCTCGGCATGGCCACCGTGGCCGCCTCGATCGCGGCAGGAAAGACAACGCTGCCGTGGCTCGTGCAGGGCACGCAGGCCTCCCCGACGGCTGCTCCGCTCAGCGCCGCCGAGGCGCAGGGGCTGCGCACCATGATGGAGGCGACGGTGTCATCCGGCACCGGGCGCTCGCTGCAGGGCCTCATGAAGGGCGCCAAGACGGGCACCGCCCAGTGGGGCGAGACGGGCAAGCTGCAGACCAGCGCCTGGATGATCGCCTACAACGACACATACGCCGTCGCGTCCTTCGTCGAGGTCGGCGACTCGGGCGGCACCACGGCGGCGCCGCTCATCACGGCGCTGTTCCGCTGAGGCCGCACCGTGGCCGTCAGAGCGACGGCGCCGGTCCTGCCTTGCGGGCGCCGTCGTCGCGTCCGCCGTCGAGGCGTTTGAGGCCGACGACGCACGCGACGATCCCGGCCAGGAACAGCGCCTTCAGCCAGGACAGGGCCTCCGCGCCGATCGCGACCGAGTACCCAACCGTGAGCACGGTGCCGACGCTGGTCCAGACGGCGTACGCGGTGCCGGTCGGGATGTGGCGCATGGCGTAGGCGAGGCCGACGGTGGACAGCGCCGTCGCCACGACGAACACGACGGTGGGCAGCGGACGCGTGAAGCCCTCGCTGGCGGAGAGCGCGTTGGCCCACACCGCCTCCAGGACGGAGCTGACGAGCAGGGCCGGCCAGGCCCCCCGGGCGGTCATGCGACCACCTTCAGCCCCACCACGCAGGTGACGATGCCGACCAGGAGGAGCACTTTGGCCAGGCTGACCGGCTCCACGCGCGTGAGCATGGCCCAGGCGACGGTGAGCGACGCCCCCGTCGCGGTCCAGACCGCGTAGGCGGTGCCGGTCGGGAGGGTGTTCAGCGCGATCCCCAGGCCCACGAGGCTGAGGACGGCCCCGACGACGAAGACGACGGTGGGGAGGGGGCGGCGTAGGCCGTCGGAGCGGCCGAGGGCCGTGGCCCAGACGGCCTCGAGGACGCCCGAGCCGAGGAGGATGACCCAATCCATGACAAGTTCCCTTTCCAGCCGTGGTTCTGACGCCCGCCTTAGCTCCCGACGCCTGCCTTGCGTCCGACGCCTGCCTTAGCTCTTGACGCCTGCCCTACAGACCAGGCAGGTGCACGGAATCCAGGCGTGCGGAAGACGCCTGCGATGGAGCGCAGGCTCCCAAACATAAGGCAGGCGCCCCGACGGGAGGCAGGCGCGGTTGACGGGTGGGCTAGGCTGGGGATAGTTGATCTCTCAATCTTCGCGAGGACCCCATGGACATCGAGCGGCTCGAATTCGGCATCGACACCTTCGGCGACGTCACCGAGGGCCCGGACGGCGCCCTCCTCCCCCACGATCAGGTCATCCGCAACGTGGTCGCCGAGGCAGTCCTCGCCGACGAGGTGGGCCTGGACGCGATCGGCGTCGGGGAGCACCACCGCGAGGATTTCGCCATCTCCGCGCCCGACATGGTGCTCGCCGGCATCGCCACCCGCACGACGCGCCTGAAGCTCGCCACGGCCGTGACCGTCCTGTCCTCCGACGACCCGGTGCGCGTCGTGGAGCGGTTCGCCACGCTCGACGCGCTGAGCGGGGGCCGCGCCGAGCTCATCGCGGGCCGCGGCTCGTTCATCGAGTCCTTCCCACTGTTCGGCTACGACCTCCAGGACTACGAGGCCCTCTTCGAGGAGAAGCTCGCCATGCTCGCGCAGCTGATCCAGGGCGGCCGCCAGACCTGGCAGGGCCAGCTCACGCAGAGCCTCGACGACGTCGAGCTGTTCCCCCGCCTCGCGAGCACCCCGTTGACGACGTGGGTCGCCGTCGGCGGCAGCCCGCAGTCGGTGCTCCGCGCCGCGCACTACGGGCTCCCGCTGATGCTCGCGATCATCGGCGGCCCGGTGGACCGGTTCGCTCCCTTCGCCGACCTGCATCGCCGCGCGCTCGAGGAGCTCGGCAAGGAGCCGCAGCCGATCGGCTGGCACTCGTACGGGCACCTCGCCGCCACCGACGACGCCGCGCGCGAGCGGATGTTCCGGCCCTGGCTGGAGCAGACCTCCAAGATCGGGCGCGAGCGGGGCTGGGGGCGCATGTCCCGCGACCACTTCGACGAGGAGGCCGACCACGGCGCCATGGCGGTCGGCTCGCCGGAGACGGTGGCGGCGAAGATCGCCCACGGCTTCCGGACCCTGGGCGCGCAGCGGTTCCAGCTCAAGGTCTCCACCGGCCGCCTGTCGCACGAGGCGATCCTCGACACCATCGGCCTCTACGGCACCGAGGTGGTCCCTCTGGTGAAGGACATGCTCTCGGGCAGTTGACGGGCGGCCCGCTGGTAGCGTCGACGGCATGACCACTCGCACGCCCACCCCGCTGGACCAGGTCGCCGACGCCTACGTCGACACGCTCGTCCGCCTCAGCCCCATCGTCGCCACCCACATCGGCGCGCCGGGGCACGACCACGAACTCGACGACTTCTCCCCCGCCGGCATGGCGGCCAAGGCCGACGCCGCCCGGGAGGCGCTGCGTCAGGTCGAGGCGACTGAGATCGTCGACGACGTCGACCGGGTGACCGCCGCCGCGATGCGGGAACGGCTGGGCCTCGACGTCGAGCTCTTCGAGGCCGGCGAGGACTACGCGCAGCTGAACAACATCGCGTCGCCGCTGCAGGGGATCCGCGACATCTTCGACCTCATGCCCACGGCCACGACCGACCATTGGGAGGTCATCGCGGCCCGGATGGGTGCCGTGCCCGCGGCGGTCGACGGCTACATCGAGTCCCTGCGCCTCGCGGTCGATGAGGGCCCCGCCCCGGCCGTCCGGCAAATGGAGATCGGCATCGCGCAGGCGGAGGAGCTCGCCGGGGAGGGGTCCTTCTGGCGCACGTTCGGTGCGTCCGCCGACCTCCCCGAATCGCTGGCCGCCGCGCTGGCCGCCAACGCCGACGGGGCGCGCGCGGCGTACGCCCGGCTCGCGGAGGCGCTGCGCGACCTGGCGCCACGCGCCCCGAAGGCCGACGGCGTCGGCCGCGATCGGTACCAGCTGCTGTCGCGACAGTTCCTGGGCGCGACCATCGACCTCGACGAGACCTACGAGTGGGGCCGCGAGGAGCTGGCCCGCATCGTCGCCGAGCAGGACGAGGTCGCCCATCAGCTCTACGGCGACGGGACTACCGCCGACGAGGCCATGCGGCGGCTCGACGAGGACGTCAACCGCCGGCTGCACGGCACGGACGCGCTGCAGCGCTGGATGCAGGAGACCTCGGACGCCGCCATCGCGGCCCTGGCCGGGACGCACTTCGACATCGCCGACCCGATCCGCACCCTCGAGTGCTGCATCGCCCCGACGCAGAACGGCGGCATCTACTACACCGGCCCCACCGACGACTTCTCCCGCCCCGGGCGCATGTGGTGGTCCGTGCCGCCGGGCGTCGAGGACTTCGGCACCTGGCGGGAGAAGACGACTGTCTACCACGAGGGCGTGCCGGGGCACCATCTGCAGATCGCGCAGGCGACGTACCTGTCCGGGCAGCTGAACCGCTGGCGCAGCCTCATCTGCTGGGTGTCGGGACACGGTGAGGGCTGGGCGCTGTACGCGGAGCGCCTGATGGAGCAGCTCGGCTTCCTGGACGACCCGGGCGACCGGATGGGGATGCTGGACGCCCAGCGCATGCGGGCCGCCCGAGTGGTCCTCGACATCGGCGTGCACCTCGGCAAGCCCGCCCCCGACGAGTGGGGCGGCGGCACCTGGGACGGCGACAAGGCGTGGCCGTTCCTCAAGGCCAACGTCAACATGGCCGAGGAGTTCGTGCGCTTCGAGCTGGACCGCTACCTGGGGTGGCCGGGCCAGGCGCCGGCGTACAAGGTCGGGCAGCGGCTGTGGGAGCAGGCGCGAGACGAGGCCGCGGCGCGGGCCGGGGCGGCATTCGACCTGCGGAACTTCCACCGTCGGGCCCTCGATCTCGGCTCCGTAGGCCTGGACGTCCTGCGCGACGCACTCCGCCACACAGCCTGAGCCTGCGTCAGCGGCCGAGAGCGACGGCGCCGGTCAGGAACTCGCGCCATCCGTCCGGGGTGGCCAGCGGGACGGTGATGCCCAGTTCGCGCTGGACGGACCGGACCGCTGACTTCGTGGCGTCGTCGTAGCGGCCCGTCGCCTCGACGTCGCGGCCGAACACGAAGCGCAGCACGCCCTGCACGAGGTCGACCTGGGTCCGCGACCCCTCCCGCAGCGACGCGGCGTCGTAGCCGTTGACGCCGTTGTCGATGTGGATGTGGTTGTGGTGTTGCGCGTTGTACCGGTAGGTCAGCGTGTAGGTGAACCGCGACGCGACGGAGGCCGCGAGCCGCCAGTACCCGCGCAACTCGGCCGGGTCGTCACCCCACTGGTCGTAGCGGCAGGAGACGACGCCGCCCTCGTGCGTCAGCGTCGCGAAGTCGAAGGCCCGACCCGCCGCATGCCAGGAGTCGCACTTGTCGACGAACGCACCATAGGTCGACACGCCGGTCAGCGGGCCCAGCCCGCTCGCGGCGGCCCACCCGGCTGCCCAGTCCTCCAAGGCCTCGACGAACTGCGGGTCCGCCCGGAACGACTGAGGGGTGCCCGTCACCTCGTAGGACAGCGGGGCCCCGCCCAGCGTCGAGAACGTCACCAGCGACTCGGGGCTGCGGCATCCGCCCACGCCACTGAGATCGATGGGCACGTCGGGCACGGAGAGCGACCCGTCGTCGCCGCACCCGGCCAGCGGCACGGTGGCGGCGCCAAGGAGGAAGGCACGCCGACGCATGCCTCGATGGTATGCGCGCTCCCGATCAGCTCACGGTGAGCGTCGACGCCCAGGCCCGGACGGCGTCGAGGTCCAGGTGATCCTGCGTCGGCTTCTGCATGGTGCGCAGGAACAGCCGGCGCCACCAACTGATGTGCTCCGGCACGAACCGGCCGGCGAAGGACTCGCTCGCGGACGCGCGCACGCGCTCGGCCACGGACCGGTTGTAGGCGAGGGAGTCGTCGCGCTTGGCCGGGTCGGCCGCGTTGAGGCAGGCGTTGAACACCGCCACCCGCGCCGTCCGCAGCGCGCCGGCCTCGGCGGCCAGCCACGACGTCGCCTCCGGGTACCACGATCCGGCATTGATGCCGCTGCCGACGACGACCAGCTCGGCGCCGTCGACGCCTGGCTTCGACTTCAGATCAGCCACGCGCACCGCGTGCCCCGAGGCGCGCAGCACCTCACCGACCGTCTCGGCGATGTCGCGCGCCGCACCACCACGGGTCGCGTACGCGACCAGAACCCTGCCCATGCGAGACACGGTAGCCGTGGGCCCGCAGGACGCTTCGGGTGGGGTCGGCCAATTTATCCAACGGGCTGTGCTAATGCCTCAGTCGAAGATCGGATCCACCGTACGGGTGCGCTTGAGTTCGAAGAAGCCCGGGTAGGCGGTGACCTTGACGAACCCGTCGAACAGTTCGCCGGCCTCTTCGCCCTTCGGCGCCGGGGAGATGACAGGGCCGAACAGGCTCATGCCGTTGACGCGGATCACGGGGGTGCCGACCTCGTCGCCCACCGGATCCATGCCCTCGTGGTGCGAGCGGCGCAGGTCGTCGTCGATGGCGTCGGTCTGCGCGATGTCGAGGATGTCCGCGTCGGCGCCGACGGCTGCCAGCGCAGCCGCGACCGGCTCCGGACCGACCTCCTGCTCGCCGGGGTGGAAGCGGGTGCCGAGCTCGGTGTAGAAGTCGCGCAGCACGTCGGAGCCGTGGCGCTGCTCGACCAGCAGCGCGGCGCGGGCCGGCATCCAGGCGTTGTCGAGGAAGGCGCGGTAGCCCGCGGGGAGGTCGCGGCCGTCGTTGAGGACGGACAGGCTCATGACGTGGAAGGTCACCTTCACGTCGCGGACCTTCTCCACCTCGAGCATCCAGCGGGAGGTCATCCAGGCCCACGGGCAGACGGGATCGAACCAGAAGTCAACGTCAGTCGTCATGGTCCCATCTCAGCACATCCCGTCAGGCGGCGGCCCGGACCGCCGCCTCGTCGCCGAGCTCGTCGCGGTGCTTCGACCGCGACACCCACTTGTCGACGATCGCCGCCAGCGCGCCGTCGCCCGTCACGTTGGTGGCGGTGCCGAACGAGTCGATGGCGATGTAGGCCGCGATCATCAGGCCGACCTGGGCCTCGGAGAAGCCGAGCATCGTCGAGAGCAGTCCCGCCGCGGTCATGATCGCGCCGCCGGGAACACCAGGGGCGGCGACCATCATGACGCCCAGCATCATGACGAAGCCGATCATCACGCCGACGTTGATCTCCATGCCGGCCAGCATCATCACCGCCATCGAGAAGCACGTGATCTTGATGGTCGATCCGGCCAGGTGGATGGTGGCGTTGAGCGGGATCGCGAAGGCCGCCACGGGCTGCGAGACGCCCATCTTGATCGCCTGGCGCAGCGTGACCGGGATCGTCGCGGCCGACGACGACGTGCCCAACGCGGTGGCGTACGCAGGCAGCATGGTGACGAGCATCTTGATGGGGTTCTTGCCCGTGATGACACCCGCGACCGTGTACTGCAGCAGCAGCATGATCCACGTGAGGATGAACACGAACACCACGACGCCGAGGAAGGTGGCGATGACGGTGGCCACCTGGCCGCCCTGGGTCATGTTGAGGAAGATGCCGAAGATGTAGATGGGCAGCAGCGGGATGAGGATCTTCTGGATGACGAGGTTGATCACCTCGCGGAACTCGAGGAAGCCCCGCTGCAGCGAGTCTCCCTGGATGACGGTCATCGCCACGCCGACGATGAACGCCAACACCAGCGCCGACATGACGCCGAACAGCGGCGGGATCTCCAGCGAGAAGTACGGGGCGAGCAGCGCCTCGTCCGGGTTGGTGAGCGACGGCGCCCCGCCCTCCGGGAGCACACGGGGCAGGACGATCAGCGACGTGCTGAGCCCGAGGAATCCGGCCAGCAGCGTCGATGAGTACGCCAGCGCGGCCGTGATGGCCAACCACCGGCCGGCCCCGCGGCCGAGCTCGGCGATCGCCGGGGCGATGAGGCCCAGGATGATCAGGGGGATGGCGAAGCCCAGGAACTGGCCGAACACGCCGTTGAACGTGACGAAGACCCTGGTCAGCCAGTCCGGGAAGAAGTTCCCGAACAGCACGCCGAGCGCGATCGCGACGACGATCTGGGGCAGGAGCCCGAACGTGAACTTCTTCTTCTGGGCGGCAGCGGCTGTGCTCATGCGCGCAAACTTAACCCAGCACCGCCGCCATCGCGCAGCCGAGGCCCGCTAACGCAGCAGCTCGCGGGCCACGGCGAGGGCCTGCCGGACGTAGCCCCCACGGAAGAGGACGACGTGGACGAGCAGCATGTGGAACTGATGCAGCGGCACGCGAGCCGGCCATCCGTCGGCCAACGGGCTGACCTCGTGGTAGCCCGCGACGGTGTCGGCGAGGTGCGGGGAGCCGAACAGCGCGAGCTCGGCGAGGTCGGTCTCGGCGTGGCCGCCGTTGGCGCACGGATCGATGAGGGTGCCGACCCCGTCGGCGGTCCACACGACGTTGCCGCCCCAGAGGTCGCCGTGGATCCGGGCGACGGGGCCGCACAGCGCGGGTTGCGACGAGTCGAAACGGCCCGTGGCGACGGCGTCGCAGGCGTGGTGCAGCAGCGCGGCGTCATCGGCGTCCAGCCAGGGCGCCATCGCGACGTAGGGCCGGAGCCTCCCCTCGGCGTAGTACTCGCCGAAGGTGTCCCACACCGGCTCCGCGGCGGCGGGCGTGCCGAGGTTCGCCGTCGACAGGTGCGCGGGGTCCAGCCCGGGTGGGGCCTCGCCCCACCACCTCGCCCCGGCGGCGTGGGTGCGGGCCAGTCTGCGGCCGAACTCGGCGGCGTCGGCCCGCGACGGGTGCCCGGTACTCAGCAGGACCGTCTCCAGCCACGTCTCCCCGGACCCGGCGAGTTCCGCGACGGCGGCGCCGCCGTCAGCCTCGGCCTCCGCGAGCCAGCGCAGGCTGGCGACCTCGGTGGCGATCGCGCGCCGACTGCCCGTCTTGCGGAAGGTGCTCACGTGAGCAGCTCCGCCCACCGCGTGAGCACGTCCTCCAGCCGGCCGTGGATGCGCAGGGTGGCCAGGTCGTCCCCGCGGGTCGCGCCGTCGTTGGCGATGACGACATCCCTGCCGTGCTGCGCGGCGCGGCGCACGAACCTCAGTCCGCTCATCACCGACAGGCTCGAGCCGAGCACCAGCAGCACAGCGGCGTCCTCGAGCATGGCCCAGGCCCGCTCGACGACGCCCCGGTCGGCGTTCTCGCCGAAGAACACGACCTCCGGCTTGAGCATGCCGCCGCAGCGCGGGCAGGCGGGGTAGCGGAAGTCCTCGGTGCGGTCCACCTCGGCGTCGCCGTCGGGTGCGGTGCGGGTCTCCTCGGCGAGGGCGTCGAGCCGGCGCGCCACCTCGGGGTTGAGCGCCAGCAGCTCATCCTGCAGCCGCCCGCGGTCCAGCACCGCCCGGCAGCCGAGGCACACGACGCGGGCCAGGTTGCCGTGCAGGTCGAGGACCGGCCGCGACCCCGCCGCCTGGTGCAGCCCGTCGACGTTCTGCGTCACGACGCCGGTGAGCGGCGTCAGGTCGCCCATCTGGGCCAGCGTGAGGTGGGTGTGGTGCGGCCGGGCGCGCTCGAACCACCGCCAGCCGACGGTGCTGCGGGCCCAGTAGCGACGTCGGCTGAGGTCCGATCCCACGAACTCCTGGTAGGTCATGGGCGAGCGCGGGACGGCGTCGCGGCCGCGGTAGTCGGGCAGGCCGGCCCCCGTCGACATGCCCGCCCCGGTCAGCACCATGGTGGGGCGGCCGCGGAACAGCTCGGCGGCCGCGACCAGGTCCTCCTCCGGCGAGGTCCGGCCGAACCCACCCGTCCCCGGCCCCCACGAGGGCAGCGATGGCAGCGCGACGCCGTCCGCGGCGGTGCGGAACCAGCCGCCGACGTCGGGGATCGGTGCGCTACTCATCGCCCCCAGCGTAGAGGGGACCCTAGACTCGTCCCGGTATCAGGTGAGAGGGGAACCCCATGGCCGGCGGCCTTGCAGCACTACTCGACGACGTGGCGGCCATCGCCCGGGCCGCGGCGGCCTCCGTCGACGACATCGCCGCAGCGGCGGGTAAGGCGTCGACCAAGGCGATGGGTGTGGTGGTCGATGACGCGGCCGTGACGCCGCGCTACGTCGACGGCTTCACCCCGGACCGCGAGCTGCCGGTGATCTGGAAGATCGCCAAGGGGTCGCTCCGCAACAAGCTGCTGTTCATCCTCCCCGCCATCCTGCTGCTCAGCCAGTTCCTGCCCTGGCTGCTCACCCCCCTCCTGATGCTCGGCGGCCTCTATCTCTCGTACGAGGGGGCCGAAAAGATCTGGGAGGCCGTCAGCGGCCACTCGAAGGTCAAGGAGGCCCCCGCCGCGATCAAGGGCCCCAACCACGAGGACACCATGGTGAGCGGGGCCATCCGCACCGACTTCATCCTGTCGGCCGAGATCATGGTGATCTCGCTCAACGAGATCGCCGACGTCGGCTTCTGGATGCGGGCGCTGACCCTCGTCGTCGTCGCGATCGGCATCACCGCACTCGTCTACGGCGCCGTCGCGCTCATCGTGAAGATGGACGACGCGGGCCTGCACATGGCGGCGAACCCGTCGACCAAGCGCCTCGGCGAGCTGCTGGTCAAGGCCATGCCGATCGTCATGAAGGTGCTCTCCACGGTGGGCATCGCCGCGATGCTGTGGGTCGGCGGCCACATCCTGCTGGTCGGCATCCACGACCTCGGCTGGACGCCCATGTACGACCTGGTGCACCACTGGGAGGTCGCGGCCACCGAGGCGGCCGGCGGGTTCGTCGGCTGGCTGGTCAACACGCTCGCCTCCGCGCTGCTCGGCATCATCGTGGGTGCCATCGCCGTGGTCGTCATGCACCTCATCCCGCGGAAGAAGTCCCATGCCGACGCCCACTGAGCCGGTCCGATTCGCCATCGTCGGATCGGGATGGCGCACCCGCTTCATGCTGCGGCTCGCCGCGGCCGCGCCCGAGCGGCTCCGCGTGGTCGCGCTCGTGGCGCACTCCGACTCCTCGGCCGCGCGGCTGGCCGCCGACTGGCCGGGCATCCCCGTGGTCCGCACGCTCGACGACGCCCTGGCCCACGCCCCGGAGTTCGTCGTCGCGGCCGTGACGTGGGAGGCGATGCCGACGGTCGTGGCCGGCCTCGTGGAGCGCGGCGCCCGCGTGCTCGCGGAGACGCCGCCGGCCCCGACCCTCGACGGGTTGCGCGCGCTGTGGGCCGCGGTCGGGGACTCGGGTCTCGTGCAGGTGGCCGAGCAGTACCTGCTGATGCCCGGGCACGCGGCCCGCGCCGCCGTCGTGGCCTCTGGGGCGATCGGAACGCCGACGTCGGTGCAGGTCGCCTCCACTCACCTGTACCACGCGACGTCGATGATCCGCGGGCTCCTCGGCGTGGGCATGGCGGCAGCGACGGTGACCGCGCGGTCGTTCGCGGCGCCGCTGACCGACCCGCTGTCCCCCGCCGGGTGGGCGGAGGATCCGCGCCCGGTGTCGCGGAGCACCACCATCGCGACCATCGACTTCGGCGAGGGGCGGATGGGCCTGTATGACTTCGTCGAGAACCAGTGGTGGAACCCCCTGTTGTCGCGGCGGATCGTCGTGCGCGGCACGCACGGGGAGATCGCCGACGACGTGGTGCGGCGCTGGGCCGACGGCGACGTCGTCGTGTCGCCGCTGTCCTACCGCCGCACCGGCGTCGACCTCAACCTGGAGGGCAACGACCTGGTGTCGGTGTCGTTCGAGGGGTCCGTGGTGTACCGCAACGCCTGGGCGGGGTCGCGGATGTCGGAGGACGACATCGCGGTGGCGCAGATCCTCGCCGACACCGGCGCCTGGGCCCGGGGCCACGGCCCGGCGCCCTATCCCCTGGCCGACGCATGCCAGGACCACGCGCTGGGGCTGGCGATCGAGGAGTCGGCCCGGACGGGCGCAGACGTCCGGGTGTCCCCGGACGTCTGGTCGTCCGCCGGCTGAGGCGGGTCAGCGGCGCGGGCCGCGCCCACCGCCGCCCATGCCGCCGGTCGCGGTGCCGGCCGTCGCCGTCGTGGACTGGCCGTCGACGACGATCGCGTACTCCTCACCGGCGGCGATCCCCGCTCCGGAGTAGACGACGTTGGCGAAGTCCTTCGCAGCGGTGAACTCGGCGACGACGTCAGAGCCCGAGAGGATCTGGATCGTCGCCCCGGCCGGACCCGACGTCTGCGCCTGGATCCAGCCCTGTGTCGACTCGGCGTCCGGGGCCTCCGCCATCCCGGCCGAGCCGACCGCCAACAGCGTCCCGCCGGTCACGAGGAACGTGCCGTTGACGTCGAGCGCGCCGTTGCCGTCGGTGAGCGGCCCGTGCACGACGACGGTCCCGCCCGCGATCTCCGCGCTGCCGTTGGAGTCGAACCCGTCGCCACCGGCGTCGATGGTCAGGCTGCCGCCGGTGACGAGCGCCAGCCCGTCGACGACGCCGCCGCCCGGCCCTCCGCCCATCTGCGGGGCGGTGTCGGAGGTCGTCGAGCCCGCGGAGACGTTCAGGCCGTCGTCCTCGGCCGTGATCTCGACCGTGCCGCCGGTCAGGGCGAGGTACTGCGCCTCGAGGCCCTCGTAGGAGCGGGTCACGGTGACGTCGCCGCCGCCGATGACGAGGCTGAACTCGGCGTGGACGCCGTCGTCGAGCGCGTCGACCTGGACGGCCCCGCCGGAGATGATGACGTCGGTGGCGGCGTCGAAGCCGTCCGTGCCGGCGCTGAGGGTCAGCGTCCCGCCGGAGATGTCGATGAAGCCCGAATCGGCCTCGGTGTCGTTGGTCGACTTCAGCGCGTCGCCGCCGGCGTCGACCGTGACGGCGCCGCCCGTGACGGCGAGGTGGTCCTTGCCGCGGATGCCGTCGTCGGCCGCCTCGACCGACAGGGTGCCGCCGCTGATCACCAGGCCGTCGACGCTGGCGATGCCGTCCTGGCTGCGGCCCGTGACGGTGAGCGAGCCGGCGCCGCCGATGGTGAGGTCGGACGTGGAGTAGAGCGCGGCGTTGGGAGCGTTCTCGCCGGTGTCGGCATAGGTCGCGGCGTCGGTGAGGGAGTTGGTGCTGCCCTCGGCAAGGACGACCACCGCCTCGCCCGCGTCCACGACCGAGATCGCCGGTCCGGTGCCGGACGTGATGTCGGCGCCGGAGAGGACGAGCTTCACCTCGTCGTCGGAGGCGGAGTCCACGACGACCTGCCCGTCGAGGGTGCCCGTGAGGACGTAGGTCCCGCCGGTGGTGATCGTGACGGTGGCGCCGTCGACGGTGGCGCCCCCACCCTCGACGGCAGCGGAGTCGCCGGTGAGCGTGACGGTCGTGGCGGACGCGGCCTCCCACGTGGTGTCGGCGGCGTCCGGGGTCGCGTTCGCGGCACGCGCCTCGTCGACGGTGAGCGCCGCGTTCCCAGTGGCGGTCGTGACGGTCGCGGCGGACGTCGACGCGGATGAGGCGGCGGAGACGGTACCGGCCGCGGCCGTGCTCTCCACTCCGGTGGCGCCGCAGCCGACGAGGAGGGCGCCGACGGCGAGCGAGGACAGGCTGACGAGGATGGATCGGGGTTTCACTGTGGGTTTCCTTTGTTCGTCCGGATGGTCAGGCGGCGAGGTCGGCCCGGCTCAGGAGCCGGTGCCACCGGTTGTGCGGGAGGCTCGGGCGCAGGGCGGCGAGTCCGGTGGCGTACTTGGACACGGCGACGGGTCGGTGTCCGCGCCGCCAGAGCACGTGGTCGGCGGACGAGGGCCCGGCGCCGGACTTGGTCTCGACGATCACGACGCCGGGCGCGGTGCGGGTGCGGCCGGTGGCCCTGTCGCGCCATGTCAGCGCAGAGTCGACGGTGGCGCGGGAGGCGCCGTCGGGCATGAGCAGCGTGGTGCGCAGGTAGTCGACGTCGAGGGTGGGTGTGAGGGCGCCGTCGAGTTGGATCCGGTCCTCGGAGAGGGCGCCGTCGACGAAGCCCAGTCCATCGGCGTCGATCCTGTCGGCCGGCCCCGACCACGGGAGGCGTCGCTTGACCGTGGCGTCGCCGCGCCGGGTTTTGACCTCCAGGAAGCACTCGCCGCTGTCGACGTAGGTGCGGGTGCGCACCTTGTAGCGGCGCCGTCTGCGGTGTGCCGTGCCCAGGTAGCAGGCGAGGTCGGGGGTGTCGAAGTACGTGGAGCGGTAGGCGAACGTGCGTGCGCCGTCGATCTCGAGGACCCGGGTCGCATGCGGCAGCGCGGCGAGCACGGCGTCGGCTGCGCTGGCGGCGAGGACGTACTTGCGGTCGACCCGCGTCAGGAGCGCGGCGGCCCGGTTGAGGTCGTCGAGCGTGACCGGGGCGCGATCGACGACGGCGATGCTCATCGGGCCACCGCCAGGGCCGGGCGGCGGGAGGCGGCGCGGTAGCGGACATCGACGGTGGTGGTGTCATTGACGAAGTCGAGCCGCTGGACGGCGAGGTGTTTGACAGTGCCGCCGAGGCGGCCCTCCAGATAGTCCACCAGGGCAGCCCGGTCGGTGAGGGCGCGATCGACGACGACGACCTCGCGGAGGTAGCCGCGCAGGAGCAGCGGATGGTCAGCGACGAACATGGCTGCGAGCACCGTGGCCATGAGGCTGAGCGCCATGACGGGCTCGGAGCCAAGGCCGCTCAGCAGGCCGAGAGCCAGCGCGGAGAAGTAGTAGGCGATCTCGTGCTGAGCGAGTTCGTCGGACCGTAGTCGGATGATCGACAGGACGCCGAAGAGCCCGAGGCCCAGGCCCGCGCCGACCGCCGTCGACAGGAGCACGGAGCTGACCGCCATGATGCCGAGGTTGACGCCGAGGTAGGCCACGACGAGGTCGCGGCGCCCGTGGCGGGGGAAGTAGAGCCCCAGCGTGAGGATCGCGATGGCGGCGACGTTGGCCAGATACAGCAGGGCGGTGGTGGACACGGGGAACTCCTCGGATCGGCGGGTGGTGGTGAGTACATTCCGCCAGCCGAATCTGTGGGGTGTCTGTGCCCGTCCTGCTGCGCCGCTATGAGTGTCGGCTCACCGTCGCGCGAGGCGTTCGGGATCGGAAGAGATGGGCCGGGTCGTAGTGCGCCTTGACGTCGGCCAGCCGCTCCTCATTGGCACCGCGGGTCGCTTCCCAAACGAGACGATGTTGTATAAGCTTTGTTCAAGCTTGATGAGAGGGGCTCCCATGACCAGCACCACCGACCGCATCCGACAGGTGGTCGTCACCGCCAGCGCGGTGTTCATGATCATCGGGTCCCTGTTCGGGATCGGGGTGATCGGCACTCGCGTCGAGGAGAGCGCCGGCGGCAGCCTCTCCGCGACCGCCACGCTCGTCGCCCCGGCGGTGAGCGCGTTCTCGATCTGGTCGGTCATCTACATGGGGCTCATCGCCTACGTGGTGTGGCAGTGGCTGCCGGCCAACGCGGCCACCCCTCGCGCCAGGGCCATCGGGTGGCTCGCCGCGTGGTCGATGGTGCTCAACGCCTCCTGGCTGCTGGTGACCCAGGTCGGCCAGCTGTGGCTGAGCGTCGTCGTGATCGTCGCGCTCGCGCTGGTGCTGGGGACGCTGGTGCGACGGCTGACGGTGATCGCGCCCCGGTCGTCCCGCGGGTGGATCGACGCCGAGCGCGTCGTCGTCGACGGCACCTTCGGGCTCTACCTCGGCTGGGTGTCGGTGGCCACCATCGCGAACATCACCGCGACCCTCGTCGCGGCGGGCGTGGACCCCGGCCGCCCCGCCTCGGAGTTCTTCGCGGTCGCGGTGCTCGTGGTGGCGGCGGTGCTCGGGGTGATCCTCGCCCGCACCCTCGGCGGGCGGCTCGCCGTCGCGGCGGCCATGGCGTGGGGCCTGAGCTGGATCGCGGTCGGCCGGATCACGGACGCCCCTGAATCGCTGCCCACCGGCATCGCGGCGGCGGTGGCCGCCGTGGTCGTCGTCGGCGCGGCCCTGGCCGTCCGGTTCGGGCCCGAGGCGCTCGGCGCGTCGCGGCGCCGGCCTGCCGCGGCCCGCGGCTAGTCCTCCGCTCCGGCAGAGCGGCCACGGCCGGCCCCAGAGTTCGGGCTACTCGTCGGGCACCTGGGCTGCGAGCACCGCGGCTTCCGTCCGGCTGGCGACCCCGAGCTTGCGCAGGATGGCAGACACGTGGACGCTGGCGGTCTTCTCGCTGATGAACAGCCGACGCCCGATCTGGCGATTGGTGAGGCCCTCCGCGACCAGCCGGAGGACCTGCCGTTCCCGGTCGGTGAGATGCGGAACAAGGCCGGCGGCAGAGGTGCGGGCCGGTGCGTCGAGCATGTGGGCCCGGGCCAGCACGTCTCTCACCCTGCGCAGCGTGAAGAGATCCTCGATCCGCTCCGCCCAGTCGGCAGCGGCGCCCAGGGTGAGGGCGGCCTCCCCGCGCTCTCCGGCCAGCAGTTCGGCCTCCCCGAGGCGGTACAGCGCGTCCGAGTGATACTGAGCGGGGACCCGTCCGCGGGCCGCCGCCTCGACAGCTGCCCGCCACGCGGCCAGGTCCGTCCCGGTGCCGGCGGGCCCGGAGAGCCGGGCGTCGACCATGGCTCGCCAGTCACCCGCGACCTCCCAGATGCTGAGCCGGTCCAAGGCCTCGCGCAGCGTCGCCTCGGCGTCGGGGTAGGGCGCCGGTTCGCCCGCGAGCAGGACCTCAGCATGATCGCGGCGCAGCGCTGCGAGTACCTCGGCACCCAGCACCAGCAGCCTGAGCGCGGCGCGGCTGGCAACATTCCGTGGAGCCGCCCAAACCTGCTCAACCTGAGTCCAGGCCCGCGGGAGATCACCCAGCGCGAGAGCGACGGCGCCCACCGTCCGCGCCGCGGTCAAGGCCCCCGTGGAACTCCGTCGGGCGCCGTCGATCGCCTCGGCATGCCGGGCCAGCAGCTCGTCCGCGGCGACGGCCTGATCACGGAGACGGAGGATGTCGGCCTGCGCGAGTCGGCAGTAGCCGCTGACGAAAGCCCAGGGTCCCAGCGCGATGAGGGCCTGCCCCACGCGTTCGGCCTCCGCCAGGTTGCCCAGATCGATGTGGATGTTCATGACGTGCAACGAGATCGCGCTGCCCCAGCTGCGCTGCTTCCAGGTGTCCCGTGCGAGGCCGAGGGCGGCCCGACCCTCCTCCAGGGCTTCGCGGTGCCGCCCGACGAGCCGCAACAGCTCAAGGCGCAACCCAGCGGCGCGCAGCACGTTGACCGGGTCGTCGTCCATGGCCATGGCCTCCGCCAAACCGTCGAGGGCCGCGTCGACGTCGCCCGCGGCGCCACGGATGGAGGCGATGGACGTGAGCACCCTGACCAGCTCAGCTCTGGCCTTGGACGCGATGGGTTCCGGCGGTCCACGGTCAAGGAGGCTCCTGGCTCCGTCCAGGGCCTCGTGGAGCCGACTCCACCCCACCTCGGCGTCCCCGTAGAAGGCCTGCACGATGCCGAGACCGCAGGTCACCCGCACCCGGGCCAGCCGATCGAGGTCGTCGGTGTCCGGACGCAGTTCGGCATAGGCAGCCTCCGCGAGGTCGCAGATCCCCGGCAGCCCGAGACCCTGCGCGAAGATGGTCTGCTCATGCAGGAGCAACGCCCGGCTGCGGTGGTCGTCGGGGTCGCAGCGGCCGAGTTCGCGCTGCAGCAGGGCGAGAGACCGCGGGTCCGCCGTCTCCATATAGGAGGCCGCGACCTCGAGGACGAAGTCGACCCGATCGCTGCCGACCAGGGTGGCCGCATCCTCCACCTCGGGCCAGAGGTCGAGGACCTGCTCCCCGAACCGGGCCGCGCTGGCGAGGGCCGCCGTCGCCTTGGCGTCGCGTGTGGCCTGCACCAGCGCCGTGAACGCCCGCCGCACGTCCCCCACGGCTGCCCAGTGGTGCGCAATCTGCGCCGCGGTTCCCGGCTCCCCCGCCGCTTCGAGGGCCTCCGCATACCGGGCGTGGAACCGGGCACGCTCGCCCGGCAGCACCTGCCCTTCGACGGCCTCCTGGGTCAGCGCGTGCCGGAAGGAGTAGGAGGCAGACTGCGTCGTGAGGATGTTCGCGGCGATTGCTTCCCGGAGAGCCGAGTCCAGCTCGGCGCTGCTGCGGTCGTACACGGCCTCGAGCAGGCGATGCGTGACCGACAGCCCGCCCACCGCGGCCATCCGCAGCATCGCCTGTGCCCCCTCGCTCACCGAGTCATAACGGGCCAGCACCACATCGCGCAGCGACTCCGGCAGAGCTCGGCCCTCGAGCGCAAGCAACTCCTCGACCAGGAACGGCACACCGTCGCTGCGGCGCAGGAGCTCATCGATGTCGACGGCGTCGTCCCGACCCCGGATGTGCGCGACCTGCGCGGCGACCTCGGCCCGGTCCAGTCGGCTCAGTTCGAGGCGGAAGACGTGGCGCATCCGCTCCAGCTCAACCAGGAAGGTCCGCAGCGGCGTGGCGCGCGACACGCCGTCGGTGCGGCAGCTGAGCGCGAGCATGATGCGACCCTCGCGGATGCGCCCCACGACCCCTCGCAGCAGGTCCAGCGTGGCGGCGTCGGCCCAGTGCAGATCCTCCAGCACCACGAGAATGGGGGTGACCCGCGAGAGGCCCACCAGGGCTCCCCTGACGGCCTCATGCATCCGGTCGCGGGCAGGTGCGTCTGTTGCTCCGTCGCCCAATTCCGGGAGAAGTGTCGTAAGCGTCGCGAGGTGTTCATCCCCGACGGCATCGCGGAAGGAGTCGGCCCCGAAGTCCTGCACCAGGTCGCGTAGCGCGTCGCGGACGGGCTCGAACGGCGTCCCGAGGGCGCCGAGGTCGACGCACTGACCGACGGCAACGGCCGCGTCAGGGCGCAGTTGGTCGGCGAACTCACGCAGCAGGCGGGTTTTGCCGATTCCCGCCTCGCCGGTCACAACGACGCCCCTGGGGGTGTTGCGCCTGGATGCGGCGAAGATGTCGTGCAGACGCACCAGCTCTGGGGCTCTGCCGACTATGAACGGGCTGACCGAGGAGTCCGTCATACCTCATGGTGTCACAGGGACCACGCCCCCACCAGGGTGCGCCGACGCGGCCCTGGCACGCGGGTCAGGTCCCGCTGAGGGCGGTGTGATGCCCGGGGAGCCGCATGCCGCGGAAGACGTCCATCACGCCCTCCCACCAGGACCAGTGATGATCCGGGCCGGGCTCGGCGAGGCGGTTGCGTTCGGCGATGATTCTGCGCACCTCCGCGTCCATGGCCACGCCGTCGGCGCGGTCGCGGTACACAGTTGATGCGAGGTTGACGTCGAGTTGCGACATTGCTGGGCTCCTTTGGCTCGTCCCCCCGACGGGGCCATGACCCAACAGTGCGCCCTAAGGGGGCCCGGCCACATCAGGCATCTGCCCTATGCGCCATGCCTGGCGGGCGGCACGCACTCCTTAGGGCATCGCACCTTTCCGCCTTGAGCGCGAGCGGGTCACTCGACGCCCGGGAGGTCGGCCACGGCCGGGCCCTCGAGGAGCGCGCCGTCGGGCGCGAACCGCGACCCGTGCAGCGGGCAGTCCCACGACTTCTCCGCGTCGTTCCATCGGACCACCCCGCCGAGGTGCGTGCAGATGCCGGACACCCGGCAGGTGACGCCGTCGACGGTGGAGACGGCCTCGGGGACGCCGCGCGGCCCGCGGCCCACGACCCCCTCACCCTCGGCCGGCGGCTCGTCGGGCAGCCCACCCACCTCGGCCTGCACCCAATCCTTCGCGAGCGTGGCGGCCACCTTGGCATTCGGCGCCAGCGCGCTGAGCAGCGTGGACGACGTCGGCGTGCGCTCGGCGAGCACGTCGGCCCACGGCATCGATCCGTCGAGCAGCCGGCCGCTCAGCATCAGCGCGGCCGCGACCCCGTTGGTCATGCCCCACTTGTTGTACCCCGTCGCCACGAAGATGCGGCCCTCCCCGCGCGGAAGCTCACCGACGTAGGGGACGCGATCCACGGCCCGGTAGTCCTGCGCGGACCAGGCGTGAGTGGGCTCGGCGCCCGGGAAGTGCTCGGCGGTCCACCGCCGCAGGTCGGCGACGGCGGCGGCCTCGGAGTCTGTCCGGCCCACGACGTGCCCGTTGCCGCCGACCATGAGAAGTTCCCCGTCGACGACGGGCACCGTCCGCAGCGACCGGCCGGGGCCGTCGACGCTCAGGTACATCCCCTGCGGGATGGCGCCCGGGACCCGGTAGGTGGTGGCGTAGGAGCGGTGCGGCTCCAGCTTCGCGAAATAGCCCCCGCGGTCCAGGATCGGGGTGCCGGTGGCGAGGATCAGCTGGTCGGCCTCGAGGCCGCCCGCGGTGGTGCTCACGTTCACCGAGGAGTCCACCTCGGCGTCGGTGACCCGGACGCCCTCGATGACGACCCCACCGTGCTCGACAAGGTCCTCGAGGAGAGCGTCGAGCACGACCAGCGGATGAATCTGCAGCTGGTCGGGCAGGGCGAGTGCACCGGAGACGTCGAAGGGCAGCCCGGTGTCGGTGGTCCACGTGACGCCGGTCAGCCCGGCGGCGCGGCAGGCCGCGAGCTCGTCCTCGAGCGTGCTCACGCCGTCGCCCCCGAAGGCGAACGTGTAGGCGGTGCGGCGCTGGAACTCGATGTCGCGCTCCTCCAGGAAGCGCGCGAGCCACGCCTGGGCCTCGCGGTTGCCGTCGACGTACGCGGCCAGCACCTCGTCACTCTGATGAGACCGGATGTCCGACAAGGTGCTGCCCTGCAGCAGCGACACCTTCGCGGTGGTGTTCCCCGTGGCGACGGCACCGACGCTGCGGGCCTCGACGACAGCGACCCGGTGCCCGGCGCGGGCGAGGAGCGCCGCGGTGGCGAGACCGGTCAGGCCGGCGCCGGCGACGACCGTGTCGAAGCGGCTCCCCTCAGGGAACGGCCGGGCTGCGACGTGCGGCGCGGGATGGGTGGCGAACCAGACAGACGTCATCGACTCCATGACCCATCATTACCCGCCGTCCAGCAGTTTAGACAGCATTCTGCGGTATCCCTCGCGCAGTATCCGGGCGGCGACGGGCTGGAGGGATCGCGGCAGCCAGGGGATCTCGACCGTCTGCTCCCACCGGACGCGGCTGCCGGTCGCGGCGGGGGTGACGGTGATGTTGATGGCGCCGGCGATGATGCGACCCTCCTTGACGATGCGCGCCGCGGGAGGATCAAAGGAGAGTGACAGGATCCGCATCGGATCGTCGAAACCCACCCGTCCGACGGCGGTTCGGCCCACGAATGTGAGTCCTGTCGCGAGCCCGTCCGGGGCCACCGCCGGCGTGACCGTGGTGAGCGGGATGAGGCGGGAGTGGGCGCGGAGATCCAGTACCCGGCGCAGCGCCTCGTCCGGCGGGCAGGAAGCGGGCAGGTCGACGACGAACGCTGCGGTGCGGGACATGTCGCCATGCTATGTGCGCGGGCCGGGCCGGATCGGGTTTCGGGGAACGGAAGGGGGGTACGGGGAAGAGGTGGGGCCCGACCGGACCCCCAACTCAGTGAGGAGGAGAAAACGATGCATCTCGAGATGCTGCGAAGCCACCCGATCACCACCCCCGATGTCTCCGCGGTGGGCGATGCGCTCGCCGCCTTGGCCGAGTGTGCCCAGGTGTGCACGCTGTGCGCCGATGCCTGCCTGGCGGAGGACATGGTCGCTGACCTGCGCGCCTGCATCCGGCTGAACCAGGACTGCGCGGACGTCTGCGCCACCGCCGAGCGGGTCGTCGCCCGCCGAGTGGCCGGCGACGACGCCGTCGTGGACGCCGTGCTGCGCGCGTGCGTCGCGGCATGCTCCGCATGCGCCACCGAGTGCGAGCGGCACGCCGACATGCATGAGCACTGCAGGATCTGCGCCGAGGCGTGCCGGAAGTGCGAGGAGGCGTGCACGCGCCTTCTCGGTGCCGCGGCCTGATTCAGTCGGCACGAGCCGGCCGAGCTGATTGCAGCCCGGCCGGCTCGGCTGCGTCCTGGGCGGACTAATGGCGGCGTGGCTTCCTGGGCTCAGCGACCGTCAGGTCGGGCGGGGGACCCGACGTCGGACGTCCTCGGCGGTCGAGGGCCCGGGGGTCCAGGCCGCGACCCACGGCAGATCGTCGGCGATGTGCAGGACTCCCTCCTCGAGCGACGTGTGGTGTCCGTCCAGCACGCGACGTGCCAGGCGGCGATCGCTGCGGTCCGAGTTGTGCCACAGCTCACCGAACAGCGCGTCCACCCGTACCCGTGCCTGCTCGCAGAACGCGGCCGCGAGTTCCACGCCGTCGGGATGGGAGTCGCGCTCGGCGGTGGCCCGCACGCACGACGCGGCTATCGCGAACAACTCGGCGCCGATGTCGACGATCCGGCCCAGGTACGCCTGTCGATGCTCCAACCTGCCTTGCCAGCGTGCCATCCCGGCGAAGGTCGCCCTGGCGAGACGGCGGGCGGCACGCTCGACGTAGCGCAGATGCTCCGCCAGCGGTCCGTGCTCGCGGTATGCCCCGGGTACCGTCCCCGCGCCGACAGCGAGCATCGGCAGCCACCTGGCATAGAAGGCCGACGCCCGCGCCACGGCCTCCGCCCGCGCACGCGTGGACGCCTCCGGGTCGATGATCTCGCCGGCCACCTCGAGGTGGACGTCGACGGCCTCGCGGGCGATGAGGAGGTGCATGATCTCGGTGGATCCCTCGAAGATGCGATTGATGCGCATGTCGCGCATGAGTTGCTCAACTTCCGCGGGACGTTCACCGCGCGCCGCCAGCGACTCGGCCGTCTCGTACCCACGGCCTCCGCGGATCTGGACGAGGTCGTCGACGACGCGCCACCCCATCTCGGAGGCATACAGCTTCACCAGGGCGGCCTCGATGCGGATGTCGTTGGCGTCGTCGTCGGCCAACATGCTGGCCAGATCGAGCATCGACTCCATGCCGTACGTGGTGGCCGCGATGAACGCGATGCGGGTGGCGATGGCCTCGTGGTCTCCCACGCGCTGACCCCACTGGACCCGCTCCCCCGCCCAGCCGCGCGCCACGTGCAGCGACCACTTCGCCGCCCCCACGCACATGGCGGGCAGCGACAGCCGGCCGGTGTTGAGCGTGGCCAGCGCGATCTTCAAGCCCTTGCCGACGGCGCCCAGCACATTGTCCGCGGGGACCCGCACCTGATGGAAGCGGATGAGCGCGTTCTCGATCCCGCGGAGACCGACGAACGCGTTGCGCCGCTCGACGGTGATGCCGGGCGAGTCCGCCTCGACGACGAACGCGGTGATGCCGCCCCTCTTGTCGGCGGTGGCCGGAACGCGGGCGAGCACGACGTAGAGGCTGGCGATGGTGCCGTTGGTGGCCCAGAGCTTCACGCCGTCGAGGACGTAGGAGTCGCCGTCGAGCGTGGCTGTGGTGGCGAGGCGGGCGGGATCCGATCCGACGTCGGGCTCCGTCAACAGGAAGGCGGAGATCTCATCGGCGGCCACCCGCGGGAGGTACTCGTCCTTCTGGGCGGTGGTGCCGAACATCTTGACCGGTTGGGGCACGCCGATGGACTGGTGCGCGGAGAGCGTCGCGGCGACCGCGGGGTTGGCCGACCCGATCAGCGTGAGCGCCTTGTTGAAGTAGTACTGGCTCAGACCCTGACCTCCGTACGGCTCGGGAACCTTCATCCCGAAGGCGCCGATGTCGGCGAGCTCGGCGAACGTCTCGTCGGGGATGCTGGCATCGCGCTCGATGCGGGCGCCGTCGATTCGGCGGCACACGTCCTCGACCCGCTTGAGGTACGGCTCGCCTTTCGCCTTGGCCTCCGGGCTGGGTGTGGGCCAAGGCTCGATGAGGTCCAGCCGCAGCCTGCCGAGGAAGAGCTCCTTGCCGAAGCTGGGCTTCGTCCACTCGGTTTGTCGTGCCGCCTCCGCAACGGTGCGGGCCTCGCGGGCGCTGGGGCCGTGGGTGGGCGTGGATGTGGGGTGAGTCGCGGTGCTCATGATGCCCTCCAGGGAACCCATTCCACGATACTCCTGGACTGACATTCACACTTGATCCCGTGTGTGGGGAGCAGCGGCCCCGCCGGTTCCTGAGGTCGCGCCTATCCGTTCGCTGAGGTCGCGCTCGCCCGTTCGCTGAGGTCGCGCCTATCCGTTCGCTGAGGTCGCGCCCGGTGCGCAGCACCCGGGCGAGTCTCGAAGCCGACGCCTTCCCGTTCGCTGAGGTCGCGCCCGACGGCGGAGCCGTCCGGGTGAGTCTCGAAGCCGACGCCGCAGGCGGCGATCTCCCAACCCCATCCTCTGAGGGTGTGGGGAGCCGTGACCCGACGCTCGGGCGGCCCTTGACGCCGGGTGCCCTGTTCGGCTGACCGACTGGCTGGGGTTGAGCAGTCGAGGCCGCCCGAGCGTCGGGTCCCGTCTCCCCCCACTGGTTGCACCCGTGGCGTGGCTGGGTCCGGTGGCGGCCCGGCGGGGCGGCCCTGGCACAGGTTCGTCTAGGCGGGACGCCAGCTGGGTGACCCTCGGGTTGGGCATCACTGCGCATTGCCGCCCCAACGTCCCACCCCCTCGCGGGAATCCCCAGCGACGCTGAGGTCGCGACCCCCCGCTCGCTGAGGTCGCGCCACCCGTTCGCTTATGTCGCGCCCGACGGCGGAGCCGTCCGGGCGAGTCTCGAAGCCGACGCCGTAGGCGTCGATCCCCCTGGGTGCGGGTCAGGTGCCGTCGCCCCAGATGGCGGCGGAGCGGCGAATGAGGTCGCCCAGGACCGACCGGTCGGCGGCTGACGACTCCGTCTCGGGATGGTCGACGTCAGGTGGGTCGGTGTCTGGCGGGTCGTCGTCTGGGCCCGGTGGTGCCCCGGCGCGGATCTGTTGGAGTCGGAAGCGTCGGTGTTGCCGTGGTCGTCGGGCGGGGTCGATGTGTCGGGGTGGGGTGAACCACGGCAGCCCGGTCACCGGATCCAGATCCACCCGCCACTGCGATTGCTCCGACTGCAGAGGATCCGGTTCCACCAGGCGGTGATGGTGCGGGCAGAGCAGTACCCCGTTTCCTAGCCGGGTGTCCCCGCCCTGCCACCAGGGGACGATGTGATGCGCCTCACAGCAGGCCGGGGTGGCGGTGCAGCCGGGGAACGCGCACCCACCGTCGCGCTGCAGCAAAGCAGTACGCAGGCCGGGAGTGAACGTGCGGTAGGTGCGCCCGACATCCAGCAGCCGGGATGGCCCGCCCAACACGACGGGGATGATCCCGGCGTCACAGGCCAGGCGGCGCACTTCGCCGGCGGACAGGCCGTCGACGTCGTCGACACCGATCAAGCCGACCTTTCCGAGGCCGGTGGTGAGGGTGTCGAGGTCGAGGGTGACGTGCACCTGCGGCCGATCCCCACCATGCCTGGGCAGCGTTCCGGTGTTGGCGGCTTTCTGGGTCAGCAGGACCAGCGCATCCGCGCGACGCGCGTCCCGTGACGCGGCCTCACCGGCGGCGGTGCAGCCGGAGGCGTCGGGCATCAGCGCGTCCAACTGCGCGGTCAACAGTGCCGCATCCGCGACCGGCAACTGTCCGGTGATGCTCATCGACCCGTGGTAGTCCGGCGCCAGGCGCAGGAACCTGCCCCGATGCGCCGCCGCTTCCTCCCGCGCCAAGCGCTTCGCGTCATCCGCGTCCGATGCGTCCGGGTCGATGATCTCCACCAGACGCGCCGCCAACACTCGCAACTCGGACGGGCCGAGGGTGTCGACGTGGGCGAGGATCTCCTCCTCGCAGCGCGTCAGCTCCGCCCGGGTCAATCGCCCGGGCAGCTTCCGCAGACCGGCGACGATGGCGTCGGCCTGCGCCAACGAAATCGAGCCGTCGTTCAAGGCTGCGCCGATCAGCGGGAAGCGGTCGCACAGGTCCTGCGCGAGCCGGAGGCTCGCGGTGGCTTGGGCGGGGGTGGTGCGCACCGACTGCCGCACCCCGTCGATCACGGCCTCCGCGGCGGCGAGTTTCGCCTCATGGAGCAGGTGGAGGCGGAGTCCGGCGAGCTGGGCTTCGGCTTCGGTGACCGCGGCGACGAGGCCGGAGAGGCGGTCTGCTGGGGTGTCGTCGGTGGTAAGTGACAGCGCGGCGTCCCAGAGTGCAGCGATGGATCGCTGCATCTGCTCGCGCATCGAATCACTCATGTGAACTATTCTTGCCGGGGCCACTGACAATTTCTGATCGGCGGTTCGGTCACGGATCGACGCCTGCGGCGTCGGCTTCGAGACTCGCCCGGACGGCTCCGCCGTCGGGCGCGACCTCAGCGAACGATGCCGGCTCAACCTCAGGAGCGGTGGTCAGGAGATCGACGCCTACGGCGTCGGCTTCGAGACTCGCCCGGACGGCTCCGCCGTCGGGCGCGACCTCAGCGAACGAGTGGTCGCGACCTCAGCGAACGGGGTCGGCGCGACCTCAGCCAGCGGGTCCGCGAGGGGGTGGGACGGTGGGGCGGCAATGCGCAGTGATGCCCAACCCGACGATCACCCAACTGGCGTCCCGCCCAGACCAACCCGACCCAAGGCCGCCCCACCGGCACGCCCCCGAACCCGGCCACGCCACCGCCCGAACCAGTGTGGGGAGACGGGAACCGACGCTCGGGCGGCCTCGGCTACTCAACCCCAGCCAGTCGGTCACCTGAACAGACCACCCGTCCACAAGTGCCGCCCGAGCGTCGGGTCACGGCTCCCCACACCAGCAGCGGACGGGGTTGAGGGATCGACGCCTACGGCGTCGGCTTCGAGACTCGCCCGGGTGCTCCGCCGTCGGGCGCGACCTCAGCGAACGGGTGGGCGCGACCTCAGCGAGCGGGCCGCCGACACCAGCACGACACGCCGTCGAACTTCGCCATGAACGCCCTCAACCGCCCCCGAGCCCGAGTTTGGCTGCTATCCGTGCTGCGCTCGGGGGATCGACGCCTGCGGCGTCGGCTTCGAGACTCGCCCGGACGGCTCCGCCGTCGGGCGCGACCTCAGCGAACGGGGGGCGCGACCTCAGCGAACGGTGCAGGTGCGACCTCAATTAGCGGGGGCGGGCGGGGCGTCGAAGAAGCGGGCGTCGCGCGCGTATGCCCGAAAGAACGCGAAGATGAACCCCATCCGCTCCTCGTAGCACTCCCACGTCGTCGCCTCGCTCCCCACCACCTCCCCAGCGACCGCATGGTCGAACCGCGCCGCGAGCTCACACAGCTCCACCTGCCGCAGGTGCTCCAGGACTGCCGGGAATCGCGCGCCGCCCAGATACGACGGCGCGGGCACCTCACGGCACACATCGAGGGGCCCGTCGGGGGTGACCACGTCCACGAACCTGGTCACGATCCGCCCGAACAGCCCACCCAACGGCATCGCGTCGTCGATCAGCGCGTCCGCGATCCACTGCTCGTGCGCCGCCACCCGCACGTTGCCCAACAGCATCAGCTCCGCGACCGCCCGGTCTGCCTCCTCGTCCAGTTCCTCGGCCGCCGCGAGGGCCCGCAACTCGAGCGCGGACTGGTAGGCCGCCATCGCCGCGCCGAGGTCGGGGGCGTCGTCGAACAGCGGGTCCGCGACCGCCACCTCCAGCGCCGTCCGGGTGGGCCTACCTGCCCGGGACACCTCGTCGAGCCACCGCACGAATCGGGGTGCGACGTCGGCGATGATCGTCCGGTTGCCCTCCGCGACCGCACCCGAGGCGCCGGGGTCCAGCCCGAGCGGCAGCCCTTCCCTGCGGATGACGCGGCCTGCCGAGGCGCTGGCCCACGCCCCGAACGCCAGCCAGTTGACGTCGCTGCGGCCCGTGAGGTCCGCGACGGCGAGCGCCAGGTCGCGGTAACAGGCGGTGATGGCGGTGTTGCGGACCACGGGGTCGGCGATCGCGACGACTGCGGCCACGGCCCGCTGCGACGGATACGACATGGCTACCCCTGGGTCTGGAAGGTCAACCGGTGAACGTCGAACTCGGCCGGCCGCATGGTCGCGAGGTAGATCTCCACCACCAGCCGGCCGTCCTGCAGGTCCGCGTGAGTCATCGTCTCGCCGAGCCCGCACCGCGCCCCGTAGGCGTCCTGGGGCCGGTCACCTGGGAACGCTCCGGCCCGCCACAGCTCGTTGAGGAAGCTCTCTACGAGCTGCTTGACGAGCAGCCAGAGAGGGGCCTCGTTGGGCTCGAACACGACGAACTCCAGGCCCGCGGCCAGCGAACCGAGCACGTGGTCGGTGAGCCGCCGCATCGGGAGGTAGCGACGGGCTGGCTCCGCGCTGTCGGCCCCTGCGAGCGTCCGCGCGCCCCACACCAGCCGCCCCCGGCCGGGGAACTCGCGCATCGCATTGACCCCGGCCTGGACCAGCGCCTCGTTGGCGACGTCGTCGAGCGCCTCCGTGAAACCGTCCAACCCGTGAAGCGAGACACCGGCCGGCGCCTTCCAGAACCCGCGCTCCGCGTCGGTGCGCGCGATCACGCCCGCGACAACGCCCGATGGCGGGACCGCGACCCCGCCAGTAACGAGCCAGGGATGGTACACCGCCGCGCGCTCCCGGTGTGGGCCGGTCTGGCGTGCGGCCGCGCCCGCGCCGTCGTTGAATGGTCCGGGCGGGAGGTCGAGGACGAGCACGGCGCGCCAGGACGCGCAGAGGGCGAGGGCGGTGCTCACCTGGAGGTGGTGGTCCGCCGTCAGGCCTGGGACCGCGAGGACCGTGATGCCGGAGTCGGCCAGTGCGTGGACCCCTCCTCCCGCGCCCGGGACGAGATGATCCGGGGCAGGCGACGCCGCCCGCACCACCGTCAACCGCGTGCCGCCGTTGACGAAGAACAGGTCGACGGCGTGTCCGAGGGGCCGCCCGGGGTCCAGGGTGGGGCCGAAGATGGCGTGGTACTCCCCGTCGCTGGTCACGACGACCGGGGTGTCAACGGGCCCGGCGTCGCAGGCGCCGACGAAGCCGGTCACGGACGCGGGCAGCGGCCGGATGGAGCGGGCCGCGGGGATCTCCTCGACGTAGGGCATGCGGTCATCCCCCCGGGGTGGGCGACGGCGACTCCGAGCCGGTGCGACCCCGCGCCAACGCGCACTCGTTGTCGGTGAGGGTGGGGGCGGCGGTGTCCGTGACGACGATCCCGAAGTCGACGTCCTCGCACACGACGCCTGCCAGCGCGCCGGTGGCGGTTCCGCCGACGATCACCGCTGCCCGGCTCGACCCCGCGATGGTGGCGCCCTCGACCACTGGGGCCGCGGCGCCCTCCACCTGGAGGCCGACCTCCCCGCCGTCGATCCGCAGGTCCAGCAGCGTGGGCCGGGCCGACTCCGCGACCGCGATCCCCACCGTGTTGCCCGAGAAGATCCCGCCCGACAGGGAGCCGTCGGAGTCGCCGAGGAAGCACACGCCGCACTCGCCGTTTCCGATCAGGTCGACGTCCGTCACGCTGACGCGGTGCGCGCCGGCGACGGCGAGCCCCGCCCAGGCGTTGTCGCGGAGGGTGACGTCGGTGGCCTCGAAGGTGGTGCGACGCTCCGCTTCGCTGTCGCCGCCGACGAGCATGACCCCGGCTCCGCCGCCCGTGTCGTCCGGGCGCCCGCCGGACACGGTGACGTGCGCGAGCGCCAGCGTGGCCGCCCCTCCCGCGACGACGCCGGAGCCGGGGACCGCGGGGTCGCGGTTCAGCGTGAGGGAGTCGAGGGTGACGGGCTCCGCGGTCGCGATGAGGATGGCTGCCTCCGGCGCGGCGGACGTCAGCACGGTGGCCTCCTCACCCTCGCCGAGCAGCGTGACGGAGCTGAGGATGACCAGCGGTTGGGCGAGCGTGAAGGTCCCCTCGCTGAGCAGGAGCGTCGATCCGGACGGCACCTCCGCGAGTGCGGTGGCCAGGTCCTCGTCGGGGAACACCGCCCGGCGCACGGGCAGTTCGGGGATCCGGCCGTCGAGTCCCGCGACCAGACGCGCCCGCACCGCCTCCGCCAGCGGTGATTCCGCCCTCACGTCGTCGATGCCGGCGTCGACGTCGGCGCGCATCTGGGCGGCCGCGCAGCGACGCTCCTCAACGGCGTCGCGGACCTCGGCCAGCGCGTCCTGGATTTCGTCGCCCTCGGCGGGCTGGACCGTGGCGGTCGGGGTGGCTGAGGGCGTCGCGGTGAGCGTTGGGGTCGGCGACGGGGCGGGAGAGGCGGCGCGATCGTCGTAGGAGTCCACCACCTGCTGGAGGGCCGCGCCGACGGTGGCCGCGAGATCCTGGCACCGCCGCTCCGGCCATGCGGACGACGACGGAGACTGCGACGGCGAGGGCGACGGGCTGGGCGGGGAGGACGGGGCGGAGGTGCAGCCGATCAGGACACACGACGCGAGGATCGACGTCGCCAGTCCCACAACGGCCTTCATGCGCTCACGCTACAGGCCGCTCCCCCACCACGGAGGCAAGTGATCAGGAGGGTCACTTCTTCTTGGGGGGCTTCGTCGGCACCGGCTCTGTCGGCACCGGCTCTGTCGGCTCCGGCTCCGGGTCTGTCGGCACGGGGTCGGTCGGGTCCGGATCCGTCGGGAGGGGATCGGTCGGCACCGGGTCGGCCGGCACGGGATCCGTCGGGACGGGCTCGGTCACCGTTCCCTCCGGCGCGGTCCAGCCGTCGGTGCGGATCCGCACGGAGTCGTACGACGCGGTCGCGGACCCCACCACCAAGCCGACCCGGCCATCGGCCAGAGCCGCGCTGTACGCCATCGACCGGACGAACGATCCGTTCAGCTCCAACGACACCGATGCGCCCTTGATGGTCACGACCATCGTGTAGTCGGCACCCGCGACGAGCACCTGGCTGACGGTCTGGTCGATGGACCACGAGCCTCGGGTGACGTGCCCGAAGATCACGGTCTGGGTCGTGACGTCGAGAACGATGAACTTGAACTCGTCGAGGCTGTAGAAGTCGTAGACGAGACCGGCGATGCCGCCCTCGGCGATCCGCAGGCTGAGACCGCCGCCGACGACGAGACCCGCTTCGCCGACGTCACCTCACTGGGCGTCGACGAACACATCGTGCGCCACGAGGCGCTGTTGTATCGGATGGAGGTGGGAGACCTGCATTGGTTGGCCGTCGTAGCGGCCAAGTGAAGCTGACGGCAGCCTGTCCTGGGGGAACGCCTGGGGTGGGTGGGAGCAGCCGTGACAAAGTCAGGACGGTCCAGTACTACCGGATGGGCCGTGTCTGGTGAGCAAGACGGGAAGGTGTACGAGAGGAACCGGTGTCGTAAAGCCTCTTAATCGTCGCCCAGCTCTAACCCGGTGGATCGGGGCTGGTTTGCGGTGCGTAACCGCTTGTCGGGGCCGTCGCTGATGGTCGTGGCGGGTGGGGAACTGTCGGAACGGTGGTATGTGTCGGGTACGGACCCTCAGCCAGCGGGAAGGGGCGCTTCGCGCCGCAGCGGGCTCAACCAGCGGGGGTGGGTGAGGGCGACGGGGAGCCGATGCTGCCCCGGGCCGGCGCGCACTGGTTGTCGGTCAGAGTGGGCGCGGCCGTGTCCGTGACCACGATCGCGTAGTCCACGTCCTTGCACACCACCGACACCAGCTCCCCCGTGGCCGTCCCCCCGACGATCACTGCGGCCCTGATGGTGCCGTCGGGGTGCCCGACGCGGTGAGGGCGCCGTCGGCTGCGGTCCACGACCCGGTCTGCACGTCGTCGACCAGGCCCGGGCCGTCGTCGAAGGACTCGGTCACGTCCAGCGTGATCTGCGGCGGCAGGACCGCGACGGACACGCTGTCGAACTTGCCGCGCGCCTGGTTGGAGCCCACGCCGACGAAGCCCTTGTTGAGACCGACCGCGACGCCGTCGATGATCGCGGTGCTCGGTCAGCAGCTCACCGCGGACCTCGCCTTCACCAAGACCGGCAGCGGCTTCACCGTCGCGGTCGCGCACCTCGGCATGGTCTTCACCGCCGGCGGTGCCACGCTCGCCACCTTCACCGGCACGACACGCCATCGAACTGCCTCCCGGACCCCGCAGATGGCGCCGAGAGCGAACTGCGCCGGACATGGGTGCTGCCCTCGAACCACCCTCAACTACAGTTGCCACACCCCGTCCCCCAGCTTTCGGAGAAGCGATGCACACTCCCCCGACGCGCCCGCGGGTCGCCGTCGTCGGCCGCGGCCGGCTGGGGTCCGCGCTCGTCCCGGCGCTCCGCGACGCGGGCTGGACCGTCGACGGTCCCCTCGGCCGCGACACCGCCCCGGACGGCGCCGACGTCGTCCTCCTCTGCGTACCGGACCGGGAGATCGCGACGGCGGCCGCTGCCCTCCCTCCCCGAAACGGTGTCCTCGTGGGCCACTGCTCGGGCGCCACCCCGCTCACCGCGCTGGCCCCGCACGAGGCGTTCGGCCTCCACCCACTGATGACCATCCCCGCCGGCGCCCCCACCCGCTTCGACGGCGCGACGGCGGGCGTCGCGGGCACCACCGCCCACGCCCTTGCCACGGCGCAGGACCTGGCCACCTCGCTCGGCATGCTGCCGTTCACCCTCGACGACGGCGCCCGCCCCGCCTACCACGCGGCGGCCTCCGTCGCGTCGAACTACCTGCTCACCGTTGAGGACCTGGCCGAGCGCCTCGCCGCCGTCGCAGGCGTCCCCCGTCAGGCCCTCGTCCCCCTGGTGCGTGCCACCGTCGACAACTGGGCGGCCCACGGCGCCGCGCGGGTCCTTACCGGCCCGATCGCGCGGAGCGACACCGCGACGGTCGCCCGGCAGCGCGCCGCCGTCGAAGCTGTGAGCCCCGCGGACCTGGACCTGTTCGACACCCTCGCGGCCGCCACCGGCCGCCTCGCCGGAAGGGGCGCCGCATGAGGATCGTCCGCACCGTAGCCGAGCTCCGCGCCGCCCTCCGCGACGCCGGCCGCGTCGGCTTCGTCCCCACCATGGGCGCCCTCCACGACGGGCACCTCTCGCTCATCCGCGCGGCCCGCGCCGCCGTCGATACCGTCGTGACAAGCGTCTTCGTCAACCCGATGCAGTTCAACGACGCCCGCGACCTCGAGGCCTACCCCCGCGACGAGGCCCGCGACGCCGACCTCGCCGCATCCGCCGGCACCGACGTCCTCTTCGTGCCCTCCCCCGCCGAGATGTACCCCGACGGCTACGCCACCACCGTCAGCGTCCGTGGCGTCAGCGAGCCCCTCGAGGGTGCGCACCGGGGGGCCATCCACTTCGACGGCGTCGCAACCGTCGTCGCGAAGCTCCTCATCGCCGTGGCGCCCGACGTGGCGTACTTCGGGCAGAAGGACGCCCAGCAGGTCGCGGTTGTGCGGCGGCTGGTCGCTGATCTGGGGTTGCCCGTGGAGATCGCGGTCGTCCCGATCGTCCGGGAACCCGACGGCCTGGCGATGTCCAGTCGCAACGTCCGGCTGAGCGCGGCGGACCGGCCCCGGGCCCTCGCGCTCAAGGCCGGCCTCGACGCCGTCGCCGCGGCCCTGTCTGGGGGCGCCGCCGCACGCGACGCCGAGCGACGAGGCGCCGACGTCATGCGGCAGCAGGGCGTTGACCCGGAGTACCTCGCGCTCGTCGACCCCGCGACGTTCGCGCCGGCCGACGACCTCACCCGCCCGACCCTCGCCGTCGTCGCCGCCCACGTGGGCGACGTGCGGCTCATCGACAACCTGACCATCCCCGCCCGCGAGGAGGCCTGATGCAGCGCATCATGTTGAAGTCCAAGATCCACCGCGCCACGGTGACCGACGCCGACCTGCACTACGTCGGCTCGATCACCATCGATCCCGAGCTGCTGAAAGCCGCCGACATCCTCGAGTACGAGCAGGTCAGCGTCGTCAACGTCGACAACGGCGCCCGGTTCGAGACCTACACCATCGCCGGCGAGCCCGGCTCGGGCCAGATGAAAGTCAACGGTGCGGCGGCCCGCCTGGTCCACCGCGGCGACACCATCATCGTCATCTCGTACGGCCAGTACGAGGGCCCGGAGATCGCGTCGCACGAACCCGTCGTCGTGCACGTCGAGCGCGGCACGAACGCGATCGTCGAGGTCGACGCCGAGGTCGCAACGCTGCTCACCGAGCTCCCCGACCAGCGCTGAGGCCGCCGATGTCCGCCCGACCCCCGGTCCGCACCGCCGCCCACGGCCCCGCGCCCGTGACCCTCGCCGCCCTCGCGGCGAAGAAGCGCGCCGGCGAGAAGATCGTCATGGTCACTGCCTACGACTACCCGGGCGCGCTGGCGGCTGAAGAGGCTGGCGTCGACATCGTCCTCGTCGGCGATTCCGGCGCGATGACGGTACTCGGGTACCCCGACACCAATGAGGTGAGCGTCGACGAGATGCTCATGCTCACCGCCGCCGTGCGCCGCGGACTGCAGGCGCCGCTGCTGGTGGGAGACCTGCCGTTCGGGTCGTACGAGGACTCCGACGAGCAGGCCGTCGCGACCGCGCGCCGGTTCGTCGACGAGGCGGGCTGCGACGCCGTCAAGCTGGAGGGTGGAGGGCCCGGGTCGGTGTCGCGGGTGCGGGCGATCATCGCGGCGGGGATCCCGGTCATGGGGCACGTGGGCCTGACGCCGCAGTCAGCGGCCGAACTGGGCGGCTTCAAGGCGCAGGGCCGGACCGCGGAGTCCGCCCGTCGCGTGGCCGGCGAGGCGCTGGCCCTGCAGGATGCCGGGTGCTTCGCCGTCGTGTTCGAGGCGATCCCGGCGGCCGTCGCGGAGACGATCGTGGGGTCGATGACGGCGGTGGTCATCGGCATCGGCGCCGGCCCCACCGTCGACGGTCAGGTGCTCGTGCTGCACGACCTGCTCGGCATGTCGTCGGGCGGCTCGGCGCGCTTCGTCAAGCGTTACGCCGACCTGCACACCGCGACCGTTGAGGGCCTGGCCACGTTCGCCGCGGAGGTCCGCGACGGCACCTACCCGGCGCCGGAGCACTGCTACGGCATCCCCGACGACGAGTTGGCCGCCTTCCTCACTGTCCCCCGCTGACGCCCTGGCGCCTGCCCCGGTCCCGACGCCTGCCCCCCGTCCGGACGCCTGCCCCCCCGTCCCGACGCCTGCGCCCCGTCCCGACGCCTGCCTTCCTTCGCGACGCCTGCTCTCTAGTTGTACTGACCGGACAGGTTGGTCGAGGGATTGTGACGACACGATCTGAGTAGACGTGAGAAGGAGGACCCCCCGCGGTTGAGTGGAACTGCTCAAGGTATCCGCTCTCCAGGAAGGTCCTCCCGTGT
>NZ_MBQD01000025.1 GCF_001693815.1 Tessaracoccus lapidicaptus
AAGCGCACGGGGTCTGATTGTACCGGGGCCGCGCCCTCCGGCCCCCCTCGTCGCCCCACCCCCCCTCACACCGCCCCCCCCCTCCCTCACACCGCCCCCCCACCCAACCGACACCGCCCCCACCCCAACCGACACCCACCACCTCTGGCACGACACGCCGTCGAACTGCCACGCCGACGGCGTATGGCGCCTCGACGCCCGCGGAAGCCTGTCATTCGTGCTGCCGACGGCGCCGGCACCACCTCCGATCGCGCCCCCATTCCGCCCGACGGCGCCGCCGCCGCGGGTAGCGTGAAGGGCACGCACGAAGGAGCGCCCATGAGCAACGTCGAAGCCGCACCCCAGTTCGTCGACTGCGAGCACCACACCCACCCGCCGACGGACGTCCAGCACCTTGCGCCCAAGCTGGTCGCGCTGGGCGAGGGGCCGGACGCGATGACCGTCCGCCGCACGCTCCCACAGCTGGAGCGCTCCTTCGTCGGCGCCTGGTGCTTCGCCGACCACTACGGGCCCAACCTCGTGGAGGCGACCGGCGGCATGGACGTGGCGCCGCACCCGCACACGTCACTGCAGACCGTCAGCTGGCTGTTCGACGGCGAGATCGAACACCGCGACTCCGGCGGCGTCCACGACCTCGTCCGCCCAGGCGAAGTCAACCTCATGACCTCGGGTCACGGCATCTCGCACTCCGAGGTCACCACCAAGCAGACGGGCTACCTGCACGGCGTCCAGCTGTGGGTGGTGCTGCCCGACCACGCCAAGGACATCGAGCGCGGCTTCCAGCATCACCGCCCGGACGTCGTCGACGTCCCCGGCGGCACCGCGCGCGTCATGGTGGGCGGCCTCGCCGGCGCGACGTCGCCCATCGTCACGGAGACGGGCCTCCTCGGAGCCGAGGTCGTGCTCCGTCCCGGCGCCACGTGGGAGTTCGACGTCGCCCCAGGCTTCGAGCACGGCGTGCTGGTCGACATCGGCGCCGTCGAGATGGACGGCGTCCTCATCGAGAAGGACGCCATGGGGGTGCGCGACGCCGGCCTGGGCCACCTGCGGCTGTCCAATCCCACCGACGGCGACGTGCGGCTGATGCTGCTCGGCGGCGAGCCGTTCGAGGAGGGCATCGTCATGTGGTGGAACTTCATCGGCCGCAGCCACGAGGAGATCGTGGAGCTCAGGGACGCCTGGCAGGCGGGCGACGACCGGTTCGGCGACGTCGACGGCTACCGCGGGGCCTTCCGTCGGCTCGAGGCACCACCCCTGCCGACGACGAGGCTCAAGCCCCGCTTCCGCCGTCGCCGCTGACCGGCCGGACACAGGGGGAGGGCGCCGTCCCCCCAGACGACGCCCTCCTGCCTTACCTCCGCACTCAGTGGTGCAAGCCGGCCCGCTCCGGTCCGTGGCCGGCGTCGGCGCCGTGCCGGGGACCCTCGATGCCGTTGATCCCAGCGCCATCCACGCCGGCCGCCCCGTGCCCATCCTCGACGGCGTGCGCCGAGTGTGAGCCCTGGTGCGCCGCCGCGGCGAGCTCCGCGGCGGAAGGCTTCGCGATGTCGTGGCCCAGGTACCACCGCGACAGTCGGGCGCGCAGCTTCGACACCCCGCCCTTCTTCCGGCGGACGCCGGACGCGTCGGTCTCGGCGCCGGGCTCCAGCACGCGGTGCTGCAGGTGCTGCGTGAGCAGGAACTGCTCCTCGTGCGACAGCGGCAGGTGCCCCTCGGAGTAGCCGCCGTCGGGGGAGCGGACGATGACGCCGTCCTCGGATCCGTGCAGGGCGCGCTCACGGTCGGCGCGCTGCAGGCTCAGCATCAGTCGCTTGGTGATGATGAACGCGATCACGGGCGCCACGAATACCGCGACCCTCATGAACACCGTGATGGCGTTGAGGTCGAGCGCGAAGCGGGTGGCGATGATGTCGTTGCCACCGGCGAGCCAGAACATGGCGTACGACGTCATGCCCGCGACACCGAGCGCGGTGCGCGTCGGAGCGTTCCGCGGCCGGTCCAGCAGGTGGTGTTCGCGCTTGTCGCCGGTGATCCACTGCTCGATGAACGGCCACAGCCCGAGGCCGGTGAACAGCACGCCCATCAGGCCGACGCCCGGCAGGAACACGCTCCACGTCCAAGTGGTGCCGAGGATGTGCGTTTCGAGCGCCGGGATGATGCGGATGGCGCCTTCGACCCAGCCCATGTACCAGTCGGGCTGCGAGCCGGCCGTCACCTTCGCCGGGTCGTAGGGGCCGTAGATCCACACCGGGTTGATCTGGAACAGGCCGCCCATGAGGACGAGGAACCCGAACACGATGAAGAAGAAGCCGCCGGCCTTCGCCGCGTAGACGGGGAACAGCGGGTAGCCGACCACGTTGTTCTCGGTGCGGCCGGGGCCGGGGTACTGGGTGTGCTTGTGGTAGACCACGAGCGCCAGGTGCGCGGAGATCAGGCCGAGCAGGATGCCGGGCACGAGCAGGATGTGCACCATGTAGAGGCGCGGGATGAGGATGTCGCCGGGGTACTCGCCGCCGAAGACGAAGAACTCGGCCCACGTCCCGATGATCGGGATGGAGCGGATGAGGCCGTCGACGAAGCGCAGGCCGGTGCCGGACAGCAGGTCGTCGGGCAGGGAGTAGCCGGCGAAGCCCGCGATGAGCGACAGCGACAGCAGCCCGACGCCGATCAGCCAGTTCACCTCGCGCGGCTTGCGGAACGCGCCGGTGAAGAACACGCGCAGCATGTGGACGGTGGCCGCCGCGACGAACAGCAGCGCCGCCCAGTGGTGGATCTGCCGCACCAGCAGGCCGCCGCGGACGTCGAAGGAGATGTTCAGCGTCGACGCGAACGCCTCCGACACCGGCATGCCCTTGAGCAGCTGGTAGGAGCCGTCGTATTCGATCTCGGCCATCGACGGCTTGAACCAGATCGTCAGGAACACGCCGGTCAGCAGCAGCACGATGAACGAGTACAGGGCGATCTCACCGAGCAGGAACGACCAGTGATCGGGGAACACCTTGCGCAGCCCGGCGCGGCCGATCTTGGCCAGGCCGATGCGGTCGTCGGCCCACTTGACGGCCCCCGGCATCTCCCGGTTGGCGGACGGCGCCGGCTGCCCCTCGAGGACGGGAGACGTCGACGCGATGCGGGTGGGGTTGGCCATCACTGGTCACCATCCTTGAAGTCCTGGCTCGAGTCACGCTCGAAGTAGCTCGGTCCGACGGGCACCGTGAAGTCACTCTGCGCGACCAGGTAGCCATCCGCGTTGACGGTGATCGGCAGCTGCGGCAGCGCCCGGGCGGCGGGCCCGAAGACGACGACGCCGCTGTTGCCGAGGTCGAACGTCGACTGGTGGCAGGGGCACAGCAGGTGGTGCGTCTGCCGTTCCCACAGCGAGATCGGGCAGCCGACGTGCGTGCAGATCTTCGAGTAGGCGAGGATGCCGCTGACGTGCCAGTCCTTGCGCGACTCCGGCACCTTGATCGAGTTGGGGTCCATGCGCACGACGATGATCGCGGCCTTGGCCTTGGCCTGGTGGGCCTCGACGCCGTGCAGGTCGCGCAGGTTCGCGGGCTGGGCGTTGACCAGCTGCCCGACCTCGAGCATCTCGGGGCGGATCGGCAGCCAGTTCTCGTCGTTGAGGAGCAGGATGCCCTCGGCCCAGATGGTCCTCTCGAGGGTCTCCTCGCGCAGCCGGGCCGTCGGGTGCGGGCCCATGTCGGCGAGCAGCACGACGGCGGGCACCAGCGAGATGCCGACCGCTCCGCCCAGCGCGCCGAGCAGCAGCTTGCGACGGCGGACCGACGACTGCTCCACGCCGTCGTCCCAGAGGCCCATGACGGCGGCGCGGTCGTCGTCGGTGGAGGAGGCGGCGTGCCGCAGCTCGACGGACTCCTCGTCGCTCATGAGCACGCGCGCCCACTGGATCACCGCCACACCGATCAGCACGGCCGCGAGCCCGCCCGTGAGGCCGAAGCCGACGTTCTGCGCGTTGGCCTTCAGCAGGCCGAAGTCGATGTAGGCGTCGCGGGGGACGGCGAAGTAGATGACGACGAACGCGATCGCCAGCACCGGCACCGCGGCCAGCATCATGAGGATCGCGGCGTAGGCGCGGTTACCGGCGCCCTTGTCGACGTCGGTGTACCGCTCGACGTGCGGCTCCAGACCCGGGTCTGGGACGCTGTGGCCGAGGTCGGGGTCCTTCACCGGCAGGTTGTCGTGGCTCATCGGGCGCGTGCCCCCTTCTTGGCGATCCAGGTGGCGACGATGGCGAGGCCGCCGATGCCGAGAATGAAGGCCCAGAAGCCCTCGGACACGGGGCCGGCGTCACCCATGGTGAGGCCGCCGTAGTTGGGCTGTTCGTGGGCCTCGTCGAGGTAGCCGATGATCTCGCGGACGCTCTCGTCGGGCATGACGTCCTTGGAGAACGTGGGCATCTGCTGCGGGCCGGTGCGGACCGCCTCGTAGATGTGGACGGCGTCGGTCTCGACCAGCGACGGGGCGTACTTGCCGTTGGGCATGGCGCCGCCGCCGCCGACGATGCCGTGGCATGCGGAGCAGTTGGCGCGGAAGAGGGCGCCGCCGCGGGCGATCTCCTCCTCGGTGAGGCCCTCAGGGGTGTAGGCGCTCTCGGCGGGGATCTCGGGGCCGGCGCCCAGCGTGGCGACGTAGGCGGCCACGGCCTCGATCTGCTCCTGCGAGTAGTTCACCTTGCGGGAGGGCAGCTGCGCCTGCTCACGCGCGGCGGGCATGCGGCCCGTGCCCATCTGGAAGTCGACGGCGGCCGCGCCGACGCCGATCAGCGACGGGCCCTGCGAGGTGCCCTCACCGCCGAGGCCGTGGCACGACGAGCAGGTGAAGTCGAACAGGGCCTTGCCCTCCTCGATCTGCTGCGTCATCTCGGTCTCGGCCGACGACTGCTGCGGGCTGACGACGCTGTAGCCGAGCCCGACGACCAGGAGGGCCAAGATCAGCAGCGCCGGCCGTGCGGCCGCGTGGCGCCTGAGGTTGGTCAGGAATTTCATGTTCTTCTCCAGGTCTCGCAGCTCAGCGGAGGAAGTAGAGGACGCCGAACAGCAGGATCCAGATGACGTCGACGAAGTGCCAGTAGTAGGACACGACGTGGGCGCCGACGGTCTGTTCGTGGGTGTGGGTGCGGGTCATGTAGGACCGGGCGAGGACGAACCAGAAGGCGATGATGCCGCCCAGCACGTGGAGGCCGTGGAACCCAGTGGCGAGGAAGAACACGGACCAGTACTGGTTGGTGGAGATGAAGTAGCCCTCGTTGAACAGGGTGAAGTACTCCCACACCTGGCCGGCGACGAAGACCGACCCCATGATGGCGGTGATGATGAAGCCCTGCCGCATGCCCCACTTGAGCGGGTTGAGCCAGGAGCCGGTGACCCGGCCGGCCTCGGCGGCGTTGGCGGCGAGCTGGCAGGTGACCGACGACAGCACCAGGATGGCCGTATTGATGCTGGCGAAGGTGAGGTCCAGGTGGGCGGAGTTGGTCTCCCACAGCGACGGCACCCCGGCGGCTGCCGCGGCGTCGTTGGTGATGTTGCGGATCCAGAAGTAGGCGGCGAACAGTGCCGCGAAGAACATCAGCTCGCTGGCCAGCCACACGATCACGCCCACCGAGACGGTGTCCGGGCGGCCGAGCGGCTTGTTGAGCCGGGCTGAGGGGATCTGGTGGATCGCGCCCGTCGGCAGCTCCGCCGGTGCGGTCAGGGTGTCATGATTCGTCGCCACGGGGTCATTATTGCCGTAAAAGGGCCTATAGGTCACGCCGGCCGCCGGAATAAGACCACCCCCCTCGCAGGTCGCGCAAGGGGCATGCGATAATCCGCGCATGTTTGCCCGGGCTCTGGCCGTCTTTCCGCTGCACGCCAAGCCCGACGACGACATCATCCCGCTCGTGGGGTCACGGTACTTCACGGCGTGGGAGTTCCCACCGTATGCCGTTGTCACCCTCGTCGTTGTCGCGGCGCTGTACCTGTGGGGTGTGTGGACGCTGCACCGCCGTGGGGACCGCTGGCCGGTCATGCGGACGGTGTCGTTCGTGGGCCTCGGGCTGGGCAGCATCGCGGTGGCGACGTTCAGCTTCCTCGGCGTGTACGACACGGTCCTGTTCTGGACCCACATGATCCAGCACATGCTGCTCAACATGATCGCGCCGGTGTTCCTGGTGTTCGGCGCCCCCGCGACGCTCGCGCTCCGCGCCCTCCCGAAGCGCCCCCGGGCCGTGCTGCTGGCGGTGCTGCACTCGACGGTGGCGAAGATCCTGCTGTTCCCGCCGCTCACCACGGGGCTGATGGTGGCGAGCCCGTTCGCGCTGTACATGACCGGTTGGTACGACCTGACGCTGCGCAACGACTTCTGGCACGACTCGCTGCACTTCTACCTGGTCACCGTGGGCAGCCTGTTCTTCTTCCCGCTGCTCGGGGTGGATCCGGTGCCGATCAAGATGCCGTACCCGATCCGCATCCTGCTGTTCTTCCTCACCATGCCGTTCCACGCCTTCCTGGGTGTGACGATCATGGGGTCGACGCGGCTGATCGCGGAGGAGTGGTATCTGAGCTTCGACCGGGCGTGGGGCCTGTCGCCGATGGAGGACCAGTCGTGGGCGGGCGGCCTGATGTGGGCGACGGGTGACATCACGATGCTGGCGGCGATGATCACGATCTTCGTGCAGTGGATCAAGGACTCGAACCGCGAGGCGAAACGGGTGGACCGGGCGCTGGACCGCGAGGAGGCCCAGCGAGCCAGGCAGGCGGGTCTTGGCTACGATGACGGCAAGTACAACGCGAAGGATGGCCCACGATGACCGACTCCACCGCCAAGGTGCTGGTGTTCTCCGACGACCGCACGGTCCGCGAGCAGGTCAGGCTGGCGCTCGGCCGCCGCGTGGCGAGCGACCTGCCCGAGATCGAGGTCTTCGAGGTGGCCACGCAGGGCGCGCTGCTCAAGACGCTCGACGCGGGCACCGACTACGCGCTCATGATCTTCGACGGCAACGCCCAGCCGTCGGGCGGCTTCGGCCTGGCGCACCAGGTCAAGGAGGAGTACGCCGATTCGGCGCCCATCATGCTGCTGGTGTCGCGTGAGGCGGACGCGTGGCTGGCGTCGTGGTCGCGCGCCGAGGCGGTGGCGCCGTTCCCGATCGATCCGTTGACGATGCCCGTGCAGGCCGCCAACCTCATCCGGGCGCGCCTGGCGCAGGTGGGCTGATGTCGGGGTACACCTGGCCGGACATCCTGACTGGCCTGGTGCGCAGCGAGGGCCTCGAGGCCACCGCCGCGACGTGGGCGCTCAACGAGATCCTCGCGGGCCGCGCGTCCGACGTGCAGATCGCGGCGCTGTTGACGGCGCTGCGGGCGAAGGGGGAGTCGGAGGACGAGATCGCCGGGATGGCGGACTCGATGCTCGCGAACGCGCTGCCGATCGCGCTGGATCCCGACGCCGTCGACATCGTCGGCACCGGCGGTGACCGCGCGAACACCGTCAACATTTCGACGATGGCCGCGATCGTGGCGGCCGGCGCTGGCGCGAAGGTGGTCAAGCACGGGTCGCGGGCGGCGTCGTCGATGTCCGGGACCGCCGACACCCTCGAGGCGCTGGGCGTGAAGATCGACGTCGAGCCGGCCAAGCAGGCCGTCATCCTCGACGAGGTCGGCCTGGTGTTCCTGTTTGCGCAGATGTACCACCCGGCCATGAAGAACGTGGCGGGTGTGCGCAAGGCGCTGGGCATCCAGACGACGTTCAACTTCCTCGGCCCGCTCGCCAACCCCGCCCGGCCTCGGGCGATGGCGTTGGGGGTGGCCAACGACGACGTGGCGCCGGTCGTGGCGCGCGTGCTCGCCGAGCGCGGGACGCGGGGCATGGTGTTCCGCGGCTTCGACGGCCTGGATGAGCTGACGACGACGTCGGAGTCTGACGTGTGGATGATCGCCGAGGGGCGGGTGCATCGCACGGTGCTGAACCCGGAGGATCTGGGGCTCGAGCCCGCGGCGCCGCATTCGCTGCAGGGCGGGGACCCGACGCACAACGCCCAGGTGGCCCGCGACGTGCTGGCCGGCACGCCGGGGCCGGTGCGCGACATCGTCGTCCTCAACGCCGCTGCCGCCATCCTCGCCTATCGGGGGATCTCGACGGTGCTGCCGCTGGTGGACCAGATGCGCGAGCCCCTGCGGGCCGCGCAGGAGGCCATCGACTCTGGCGCCGCCGCGCGCACCTTGGAGAAGTGGGTCGAGGCGACGAACCGCTAGGCCCGCTCCCTGAGGAGGTCCCCGCCGCGAAGCGGCCGGGCCGTCTCCCCTCGCTCCCTGAGGAGGTCCCCGCCGCGAAGCGCGGGTGTCTTTCCTCGATCCCTGAGGAGGCCCCCGCCGCGAAGCGGCCGGGCCGTCTCGAAGGGTCGTCACGCAACCTTCACGCTGACTACAGCGCCGCCATCCACACAGCAGCGGCGACGGGCCCCAACCACAGCGCCGGTCCGTACGGGAAGTACGTGGGCCGACCCTCCCCGCGACGTGCCCACACGGCATGCACCACCGCATGCACGGCGCCCAGCGCGGTACCGAGGAACAGCGACAACGCCCACATCGACGCTCCCGACTGTCCCGCGACCGCGCCGATGAGAAGCGCGAGCCGCACGTCGCCGAATCCGAGGCCGGGGGAGAGGCGCCAGGCCGCGTACAGCAGCCCGTAGGCGGCCAGCGCCCCGACCACAGCGCCGACGAGTGCCCGCCAGTCCGCGATCCCCACCGCGACACCGCCAACCGCCATCAGCCCCAACGCGAGGTTGTTCATGAGGCGCGGCAGGAAGGTGGTGCGCCAGTCGACGTACGCCATGGCCGCACCGACGCCGAGGTAGGGCACCCACAGCCACCATGTCCAGGTGGGCTGGACCCACAGCACCTGCGCGACGGCGACGCCCAGCACTCCGACCCCCAGCACCGACCGCCGAGACACCAGCGCCGCGAAATCCGGCGCCTCCTCGTCGTCGTCGATCCGCACCCTGGGCACGACGACGGCCATGACGACGGCGGCCAGGATCCCCACGCCGATGGCCGCGATCCACACCATGCCTGGACCCTAGCGCCCGTGCGCTCACCTCATCCGCCGGAGTCCTCCGCCGGCCCATCTGGAGTCGCGTCCGGGGGCGGCTCGGCCCCCGTTGAGCCGGGCGGTCTCAGGAACACCCGCATCCGCCGCGGCGGACTGACCACCGGTTTGCGGGTCACGGGATGGAACGTGATGGTCCACTGGTCGGCGTCCGGATTGAACCGCTGGGGCTCGACCACCGCGTGGTGGTGATCGCACAGAGACGCCAGGTTCCCCAGCGACGTGTCCCCGCCCTCGTGCCAGGGAACCGCGTGATGGGCTCCGCACTGGGCGTCCGCGACGTTGCAGTGGGGGAAGACGCAGCCCTTGTCCCGCAGCGACATCGCCTTGCGGATGCCGGGGGTGACGAGGCGCTCCGTCCGCCCGACGTCGAGGATCTCCGACGCGCTACCGAGGACGACGGGGGTGAGGTCTGCGTCGCAGCACAGCCGCCGGAGGTCGCCGGGCGCGATCTCTTGCCCGGAGCCGAGCACGCCCACCGCCTCGGCCCGCGACCGCAGGTCGGCCTCCTGCATCACCACGACGATGCGCGGCCGGTCCCCGGCCGCCGTCGGCGCGCCCCGATGCTCGGTCATCAGCTGGACCACGGCGTCCGCGCGGCGCTGCTCCGGCGTCCGCCCCAGGTCTGCCGTGGCATGGTCGCGCAACAGCCGCGGCCCGGGTCGCGTTGCCCGCATGCCCGTGAGCCGGTCCCGCGACTCCCGCCGGTCCGCCGCGACATAAGCCTCCAGCGCCGCCACCAGCGGGGCCGCATCGACGGCGGGCAGGGACCCGCGGAACCAGACCGAGCCGTCGCCGTCGTCGCCCCACGTGAAGTTCCGCCGTGCCCGCGCGCGCCGCGCCTGGGCCTCCACCGCGGCCGCGTGCTGATCCGGCCCGGGCACCTGCTCGGGCGCCACCGCCGCAAGCACCTCCGGTGCCATCGAGGCCAGCCTCCGCGCCGTCGTGGAGGCCGCACGCTCCAGCAGCAACTCCTCCGCCCGCGACACCGCCTCCGCGCCCAGGTCCGCCGGCAGCTGCGCCATCGCCTTCGTGATCGCCGCCGCCTGTTCCCCGGACACCTGCCCGTTCAGAGCCGCGTCCCGCACGGCCGGCCTCGCCGCGACATCACGAGCCCGGAACACCTCCGCCGCCGCCCGCCGCGACTCCAGCTGCTCGTCCACCGCCAGGAACGACGTCAGTGGCGTGCCCGCCGCCTTCATCGACGCCTGGTCCCTGTTCACCTCGTCGGTGAGGACGTCCGCCAGCGCCGACACCCGCTCCGCGGCCCGCCGCGCGCGTTGCATCAGCCGGACGCGTTCACCTGCGCCCAGTGTGGTGCGCTCCGCGTGATCCACCTGCGACAACGCAGACTCCAGCGCGGCGAGCGCCTGGTCTGTCGAGAGCCGCTTCTGAAGCATGGGACCAGTTTAATAGATCGTATGAGCGAAACAAGGCCCGCCGGGCCATCGTTATCAAACCGTTATGCAGGGGCCTGAGGCCTCCCGGACCCCATGACCGAGCCCTATCCTGGGCGAATGCCGCGACACCTGCGCAACGCCGACGCCCGCCGCATCGCGATCGCCGCGCAGGGCCTCCACCGCCCCCACGCACCCACAACCACCACCCCCACGCCCACCGCCGCCCAGCTCAACCGCGCCATCGGCCGCATGGGCGTGCTCCAGCTGGACTCGGTCAACGTCTTCGAGCGGTCCCACTACCTCCCGGTGCTGGCCCGCGTCGGCCCGTATCCCAAGCAGGCCCTCGACGCGCTCCTCCACCACGACACCACCGCCGCCTCCAGCAGCAAGACCCCGGCCCGCCCTCGCCTCGGCCGGTACACCGAGTACCTGGCCCACGAGGCCACGGTCATCCCGGTGGCGGATTGGCCGCTGTGGCAGTGGCACCGGACGGCGCCGAAGCGCCCCGGCTTCGAGACGTGGGCCGCAGAGCACCGCGCGCTCATCGACGACGTCCTCGCCGAGTTCACCGACCGCGGCCCGCTGCGCATCCGCGACCTCGACCACCCCCAGAACGTCTCGCTCGGCGGCGGCTGGTGGAACAAGAACGAGGTCCACTGGGCGGCGCAGTACCTGTTCCGTCGCGGCGACCTGGTCGTGGTCGGCCGGCAGCGCTTCGAGCGTGTGTTGGCACCCGCCGTCGACGTCCTCCCGCCGGAGGCGCACACCCCGATCCCCAGGCGCGACGCCCAGCGCGAGCTCATCCGGCGCGCGGCCGTCGCGCTCGGGGTGGCCACGCTCGACGACCTCGCCGACTACCCGCGACTCAAGATCACCGACGCCCGCCCCGCCGTCGAGTCGCTGGAGGCCGACGGGGTGCTCGAGCCGGTGACCGTCGACGGCTGGGCGAAGCCCGCGTGGATGCAGGCGGGCGCCCGCGTCCCCCGGAAGGTGGAGTCGGGGGCGCTGCTCAGCCCGTTCGACCCGCTGATCTGGTACCGGCCGCGGGCCGAGCGGCTGTTCGACTTCCACTACCGCATCTCGATCTACACCCCCGCGGAGCAGCGCGAGCACGGCTACTACGTGCTGCCGGTGCTCATTGACGACGAGGTCGTGGGCCGCGTGGACCTCAAGAGCGACCGCAAGGCCGGCGTCCTGCGCGTGCAGCACGCGCACATCGAACCCGCCCACGCCGACCGGGCCGGCGAGCTGGCCGAGCGTCTGTGGCCGCTCCTGCGGTCGGCGGGGGAGTGGCAGGGGTTGGGCGAGGTCGCGCTGACCGGCCCCGGCACCTGGACCCCCACCCTGAGGCGCACCCTAACGACCCTCGATCCCTGAGGAGGCCCGCCGGCGAACCGGCGATCGTCCCCCCTCGATCCCTGGGGAGGCCCGCCGGCAAAGCGCCGGTCGCCCCCCTCGACCCTGAGGGGGCCGGCTGGCGGAGCGCCGATCGCCTCCCTCGACCCCTGAGGAGGCCCCCCGGCGGAGCGCCGATCGCCCCCCGCGATCCCTGAGGAGATCGACGCGGAGCGGCGATCGCCCCCTCGATCCCTGAGGAGGCCCGCCGGCGAACCGGCGATCGTCTCCTCGATCCCTGAGGAGATCGACGCGGAGCGGCGATCGTCTCGAAGGGTCGTAACCCCCACCCTCACGCCATCCGCGACAACGCCCCGACGATGACCTCGAGATGCCCGTCGATCGCCCGCGCCGCGACCCCCGCGGCCTCGGCGCCCCGTCGATATGGGTCCGCGACCTCGTCGCTCTCCTCAGACGTCCGGTGGCGCCACAAGTAGTCGACGACGCGGTCCAGCGTCATGCCCTCCGGCGCATCCGCCAGCACCCGCGACACATGCCCGATGACGAACGCCTTCCGCCCGAGGGCGGGCCACTCGTCGAGGATGTAGCGGCGGTGCTCGGCGGCCATGGTGAGGATGAGGTCCGCGTCCGCGACCATGTCGCGGGTCAGCTGGCGCGCCACGTGCGCGTCCGGCTCCCCGCGACCGTGCAGTTCCGCGGCCATCGGCGGGTCGATGCCCTCACCGACCAGCGCCCGGATGCCGGCGGAGCCGAACTCGAGCCCCGCCGGTGCCGCGGCGTTGGCCGCGACGTCCGCGTACGCCGACCGGCAGATGTTGGCCGTGCACACGAACAGCACCCGGAACGCCCCCCGGGGGACGGCCCGTGCGGGGGCGACGTCCGCGGACCCAGCCGCCCCGGGCCCTGACCCGCCCGGGACCACAGCGTCCGAGGCGGAGGCACCCCCGACCGACCCGCCCCGCCGCACATGGTCCGTCAGTTCCAACCAGCTGTTCCCGGGACGGAACCCGGTGGCTTTGATCCGCGCGAGGTCGAGCAGCGCCCCAGCCCCGGCGTCGCCCCCGGCTCCTGCGTCCACCAACCCCGGATCAGCGCCCATGACGAGGTAGATCCGGCGCGCGGCGTCCACCCAGCTCACGGCCCTGCCGTCGCCGGTCAGGTTGTACACCTCGGCCTCGGCGCCGACGTCGAGCAGGTGCCGGATCCCCGCCACCACCTGCGACGCGTACGTCAGCCTGCCGCGCGCGTCACCGTCGACCGTGAGAGGTCGGCCGTGGCGGGCGGCGGCGACGGTGTCGTGCAGGAACCCCTCGTCCGGCCCGAGCACCCACCCGGTGCGCACGATGAGGTGTCGCGGCACCCCGCCGGCGACCACCTCGGCAACGGCAACCGCCTGACCATGCCCGGTCGCGAGGCTCAGCCGATCCGTTTCCGGGTGCTCCGGCGTGTCCCGCTCGAACGGACAGTCGGCCGACACCTGCACGTAGCCCAACCCGTGCCGCCGTGCCACGCCCGCGAGCCGCTGCGCCCGTCCCGCGACGACGGACCATCCCGGCCCCTCCCACGCGACCCCACCAGCCCCGCCGACAGCGTGCACCACCGTCGCGTACTCGGTCACGTCGAGCTCGCCGTCGAGCGCCGACGACGGCACTCCGGTCGCACCCGGCCACGCCCCGAGTAGCGCCCGGCCCAGGGGAGTGTCGGTTCCGGCGATGAGCGTGCGTCGCGGCGGATAGGGCGTGGCGTCGGCCAGCAGCGGGTTGAGCGAGTCGCTGTGGGAGACGATCGCACGGTCCCGGCTGATCGGCCACGGGATGGCGAGCCGCGGGTCGAAGAGGTCGACCGTGGAGTACCGCTTCCGCGCCTCCGGCGTCCAGTGATGGTCGAGCAGCACGGCCATCGTGGTGTGGTCCTCGAGGATCTGGTGCGCGTTGGCCACGCCGCGGGGGACGAAGACGGCGACGGCGGGGTCGAGGTCCGCGGTGACGGTCCGGCCGAAGCCCTCCCCGGGGCGCAGGTCCACCCAGGCGCCCATCGCCCGGCCCCGCACCACGGTGATGAGCCGGTCCCACGGCTCGGCGTAGAAGCCGCGCGTGACACCGCGCTGTTCGACGTGGCGGACGTTGAACTGCACCGGGTGGAAGTCGGGCAGCCCGAGCGCGGTCATCGTGGCGCGGTGCCAGCTCTCCTTGAACCAGCCGTCGTCGTTGTACTGGACCCCCAGGTGCAGGACGAGCAGGCCCGGGATCTCGGTCTGGTTGATGCGGAGTTCGTGCACGGGTCCCTTTCGGAGGGTGCTGGGCTAGCTGAGCTGGTCCACGACCTGCTGCGCGATATCGGCCTGCGCTTCGCTGGACAGCGTCTCGCCGTCGCCGACGCCGGGTTGGCCGACGTCGACGAACGTGCCGTCGACCGCCTCGACGCCGGCGCGGATGGTGCGGCCGTGGAGGGTGAGCCAGTACTCGGCGGTGTCGTCGGTGGTGACGGGGTTGATCGCGATGAGATCGGCGTCGGGGAGTTCCTCGCGCAGGGCCTCGAAGTAGGCGGCGGCGGGTTCGGCGAGGCTGTAGTCGCCGTCGGCGGTGCCGCCGAAGGTGACGACGACGTCCGGCCCGGCCTCGACGATCGCGGCGATGCTGTCGATGAAGGTGGCGCAGGGGCCGGCCTCGCACGAGCGGGGCACGGAGAGGTAGCCGCGGCCGGGAGCGGAGAGGTTGACGATGTCGCCCCAGCCGAGTTCGTCGGCGGCGGTGCCGACCCAGGTGGCGGCCTCGTCGCCCACGGAGGTGGAGTCGCCGATGATCACGACGGTGGGGCCGGTCCCCGCCGATGCGCCAGGGTTCTCGCTCGGCTCGGGGCTGGGGGAGGGGCTGGCTGAGGGCTCAGGATCGGAGGAACCGGCGGGCGACGATTCGACGCTGCTGCTGACGGGGGACGACGACGGCGCGGGCGCGGCGTCGACGCCGCCGAACCGCGTGAGCGCCAGCGCGCTGAGGATGAGGGCCACGAGACCGAGGACGATGAGGCCGACCACGCTGAGCGTGCCGGCGTTGCGCAGTGCCTTCATGTCCCTCTTCCCGGCCGATGAGCCTGAACCCAGAGTCACATTATTGTAGGCGGACGATGGGCCGCTAGCGGTGGCACAATCTAGCCCTGACAACGCGTCGTGCTCATGCGGGGCGGACCCCACGACGGCTGAGTTCCATTACTGCCGTGACGCGTCAGGCGGAATTGGTCAGGCGACCCAGCGATGCCGTCGGCTCCTCAACCCGTGCGGTCCGTCTGTGGGACGGAAGCTCACTTGGGTCGAGTGCCGGTACCGGGACTTGGCTGATGAGCGGGTGGGCGCTGGGTGCGCGGTCCTCGGCGTCGCTGAGCAGTACTTCGTGCAGCTTCTCGCCCTGGCGGAGCCCCGTGAAGTGGATCTCGATGGCCTGCCCGGACTCGGCGATGAGCCGCTCGGCGACGTCGACGATCTTGACGGGTTGCCCCATGTCCAACACCAGCACCTCGCCGGGACGTCCGATGGCGCCGGCCTGAAGCACCAGTTCGCAGGCCTCGGGGATGGTCATGAAGTAGCGGGTGACGTCGGGATGGGTCACAGTGACAGGACCACCGCGCTCGATCTGAGCCTTGAAGGCGTGGAGTACCGATCCACGGGATCCCAGGACGTTGCCGAACCGCACCGAGACGTACGGGAGGTGGTACTCATCGGCGAACCAGGCCGTGAGCTGTTCCGCGAGGCGCTTTGTCCGCCCGAGCGTGGAGGATGCGTCCGCGGCCTTGTCGGTTGAGATGTTGACAAAGTGCCTGACCCCGGCGTCGTGAGCGCACCTCAGGACGTTCAGGCTCCCCATGACGTTGGTCTTCCACCCCTCATCGGGGAACCGCTCCAGCATCGGGAGATGCTTGAGCGCGGCCGCGTGGAACACGACGTCAGGCCTGTGGTGCTTGAAGACCGCGCACAGCGCCTCATGGTCGCGGATGTCGCACAACACCATGTCGTCAGTGTCGAGCAGCCCGTTGCCATAGATGTCCAGCTGGACGCTGTGGAGCGCAGACTCGTCGCGGTCGAGGAGGATCAACTTCGACGGCCCCAGCTTGTGCAACTGGCGGGCGAGCTCGGCGCCGATGGAGCCGCCGGCTCCGGTCACCAGAACCGCCTTGCCCGTGAGGTAATCGGCGATCGCACCGAGATCCGTCGTGACCGGTCGTCGGCCGAGGAGGTCCTCGACGCTGAACTGGCGCAGCGACGACAGGGAGATCTGGCCGCCGATCATCTCGCGGACCGGCGGGATGACGACCAGCTCAAGACTGTGCGCCTTGCATAGGTCCGAGACGCTCTGGATGAGTTGGGGTGAGGCGTTCGAGATGGCGAGGATCACCAGTTCAGCCCCACGAGCACGTGCCACGGCTACCAGGTCCTTGCCGAGCCCTTGCACCCGGTAACCGCGGACGCGGAGCCAACGCTTGGTCGGGTCGTCGTCGACGAAGCCGACGATGCGGTACGGCGAGACTTCGGCCTTATCGACCAGCATCGCCACCTGGTGGCCCGCCTCTCCGGCGCCGTAGACGATGGCCGGGACGGCGTCGTCGCTGAGCGTGCGGGGCAAGCTGGATGTCAGCATCATGCGGAACAGCCAGCGGCCCGCAGCCATGAACGTCAGCGCCAGCGGCGGGGCCATGAGGGCAATCCCTCGCGGGAAGTCGGGCGAGATCACACTCAGAATCAAGCCGAGGGGAATACCCGTGAGAAGAACCAGGCCGCCGACCCAGCTCGCCTCGCTGAACGATCCGACGCGACTGCGCCCGAGGTAGACGTGCGTGACCAGACCCAGGGCTGCCTGAAGGGTCATGGCGGCTGCTGTATAGAGAAGAGCCCATGACCACTGCGCAGCTGTCAGCCGGAGGTCGTAACGGATGATGACGAACACCAGCAGCGCGATCATCCATGAGATGAGGTCCCATGCCATCAGCAGCGAACGGCGCCAGAACGACGGCCATCCGATGATGCGTTTCGTCAACACCTGCGTGACCGTCGGCCTCGCAGATGGCCCCCCCAAGGTACCCCTGCTCATACCAGACAAAGTAGTTTGTTTCTCCACGAATCTCCATTCCACCTGAATCCCGTGAGCGCCTCCTACGCACCCGCAGGTCAAAACGGGGGCATGGGTTGGCAGTTGCTCAGCGCAAATCCACTGAAAGTGAGAGTAGGTGGGGGCGGGGTCATTTTCGCCGCTCCAGGGGCCGCCGGGGGGGACTCGCGTACACAGGTGTCCACCACTGAGGGCGGCGCCCCCCAATCTGGGAGCGCCGCCCTCGTCGTCGGGTCAGTTGCGACTAGCGCTGGGCCTTCGTGAAGCCCGCATTCTGCGCCGCCTCCTCCGACTTGAACCACACCTCGGCGATCGTCCGCTCATAGCCGGCGCTCCCCTCGAGGTGGTACTTCTTCGACCGCTCATTGCCCTTGATGGTGAAACCCTCCGGGGGCTCCGAGCCGACGTAGGCGTCGTCACCGTAGGCCGATGCCGTCGCCGCGACACCCGGCTCCTCGACGGGCTCCGGGGTGCCGCCGTCGTGGTACGGCTGATCCTCGGCGGTGGTCTCCGACAGCACCGCATCCTCCGCGGCCACCGCTTCCTCGACGTCCGCCGACTGGGTGTCGTTGGCGATGTCCTCGGCCGGCGTGGCCACCTCGTCGGGCTCGCCCTCGGGGGCGGTGTCGGAGGCGAACTTCGCCGCGTTGGAGAAGGTGTCGTTGTTGTTGACGTACGCCTTCGACGGCTCGTGCGCCGTCCAGCCGTCGTCCTTCGGGGCCAGGAAGTGCCGGACCGCAGCGACGGCGCCGGCGACGATGGCGGAGATGGCGAGGAACTTGCCGAACGCCTTCATCTTGCTCTTCTTGGGCTTGACCTCCAGCTCACCCTTGAGGGCGGCCACAGCGGCCGTGCCGCGCTTCGTGGCCTCGGCGACAGCCGGCGAGGCCGCCGCGTGGTGCAGAGCTTCCTGCAGCTTCGGCAGAAGATCGTCTTCGAGCCTCTCCCGGGCTGCGTCCACTGCGGGGGCGACCTTGTCGAGGGCGTCCTTGATGTGCGGCTCGAGGTCGTCCAGGCGGCGCGCGGCGAAGTCCGCGCTGCGGACCTTCGCGTCGTGCAGCAACGGGCCGGCCTGCAGGCGGGCCTCGTCGAGCAGGATCTGGGCGCGCTCGATGCCTTCCTTGAGTGCGTGCTGGCTGTACTCGGCGGCGGCGGCAGCGGATTCCGCGGCGGCCTTCTTCAGCTCTTGTGACTTCTTCACAAGTACCTCCCATGGTTGTGGCTCGTAGTCGAGCAGTTCCACGCTACCGCTTTGTGGGGTTCACGCAAGGGGGTTCGTGGGTCAGGGAATCGGCAATAATCCACTCGTGAGCTATCTGGTGCTGGGGAACCTGGCCGTCGCCGTCCTACTGGCCATCTCGGGGGCGGCCAAGCTCCGCTCCCCGGAGGAGACCCGCGACGCGTTCCAGGCCCTCCGCCTGCCCGGATGGCTGCGGCGGTCCCCGGCGCCCGTGCTGCTGCCGTGGGGGGAGCTGGCGCTGGCTGTCCTGCTGATCGTGGGCGCGGGGTGGGTGCTGGTGATCGCCGCGGCGGCGGCCACGCTGCTGATGGCGGCGTACGCCGTCGTCATAGCGCGGGCCCTGACCTTCGACGAGCCCGTCCGCTGCCACTGCTTCGGAGCGCACGGTGGTGACGGCGTCACCCGCCGGACCCTGCTTCGCAACGTGCTGCTGCTGGTGACGTCGGTGCTGGGGCTGGTGGGCGCGGTCGCCGGGGTGTCGATCTACTCGCAGCCGGCCGCCGGGTGGGGATGGATCGCGATGGCGGCGCTGGCCGCCGTGGTGGCGGTGCTGTCGCTCGCTGGTGGCGGGGAGTCGCCGTCGGGCGGGGTGGCGTCGGTGGCGCCGACGCTGACGATATGGGAGGTGTCGTCGGGGGAGAGGGTCACGCTGCGCAAGCTGGCCGGCCGGCACGGCGGGATCGTGCTGCTGTCGGTGGTGTCCGGCTGCAGCGGCTGCGAGCGGGTGCTGGCGGCGCTGCCCGGCTGGCTGGCCGAGAGCCCTGGCCGCACCGTCGTGCCGATGAGGCCCGCGGGGCACGCCGTCGACGACCCCAAGTGGGAGAGCCTCGCGCTGCTGCACGAGGACTGGGGGTCGAACGTGACACACACGCTGGTGGGGTCGCGGACGCCGTCGGCCATCGAACTCGACGCCGCGGGCGTGCCGGTGGGGGAGCCGGCCGTGGGGCCGGCAGCCGTGGAGGAGCTGATCCGGGGGCGGGTCGAGCCCGAGCCCGCCGTCGAGGCTCCTGCGGCGCCCGTGGAGGAGGAGCCGGACGACTACGTCCGCCGTCCCATCCCTGACTCCGTCCTCATCGACGCCGACGGCGAACCTCTGACCCTGCGCCAGGTCGCGTCCCAGCAGGCGCAGCTGCTGGTCACCATCGACTGCCTCTGCTCCCCGGCACGCCACGCGATCGCCAGCATCACCGATTGGCAGCAGCGACTGCCCGTGCTGGAGGTGCGGCTCGTTCCGTCGATCCGGCCCCGGGACCCCGCCGCCGTCCCCGCAGAGGTGCAGTCCACCGCGCTGTACGACCACGGCGGATTCGCCGCCCGGGCGCTCGGGGCCACGGGGAAGGTCGCGGCAGTGCTGCTCGGCGCCGACGGGCTGATCGCCGGCGGCCCGGTCACGGGACTCGAGGCGGTGGAGGACTTCGTCGCAGACATCGAGGACCAGATCCGCGCCGCGGCCGCCGAGAGCGACGTCCCGCCGTCGGGGTGACGGCGCGGGGCTTGCCCGCTCTGCCAGACTGGAGCAGTCCATCTGGAGGCAACCGAAAGGACCCAGCGTGAGCACCGCTACGCTCCACACCAACCACGGCGACATCGTCATCGAGCTGTTCGACGACCACGCCCCCAAGACCGTCGAGAACTTCGTCGGGCTGGCCACCGGCGCCAAGGAATACGCCGACCCGTCCACCGGGGAGAAGACCACCGGCAACTTCTACGACGGCCTCACCTTCCACCGCGTCATCGACGGATTCATGATCCAGGGCGGCTGCCCGCGCGGTGACGGTCGCGGCGGGCCGGGCTACACCTTCGGTGACGAGTTCCACCCCGAGCTGAGCTTCAACAAGCCCTACCTGCTCGCGATGGCCAACGCCGGGCCGGGCACGAACGGGTCGCAGTTCTTCATCACGGTCGCGCCGACGCCGCACCTGAACCGTCGCCACACCATCTTCGGTGAGGTGAAGGACGAGGCGAGCCAGAAGGTCGTGGACGCGATCGCGACGACGAAGACCTCCTTCGGTGACAAGCCGGTCGAGCCGGTGGTGATCGAGAAGGTGACGGTCGCCTGACCCAACTCGCGGACGCCCGTCGGCTGATGCCGGCGGGCGTTTTCCGTCCCCCCGCTCCCTGAGGAGGGCCGTCCGCGTAGCGGCGTGGCCTGCCCCCCGCTCCCTGAGGAGGGCCGTCCTTGAAGCGGCGTGTCCTGTCCCCCCCGCTCCCTGAGGAGGGCCCCCGCGAAGCGGCGGGGCCCGTCTCGAAGGGTCGTGGCCCGAGTTGTCCGCGGGACTGCCTGTGGGTGAGAGTTACGACCCTTCGAGACGCCCGCGGTCGCTCCGCGACGCGGGCTCCTCAGGGAGCGAGTAGACGCCCGCGGTCGCTCCGCGACCCGGGCTCCTCAGGGAGCGAGTAGACGCCCGCGGTCGCTTCGCGACGCGGGCTCCTCAGGGATCGGGGAGGCCACGCGGGGCCCTCAGGGATCGGGGAGGCGACGCGGGGCTCCTCAGGGATCGACAGTCACAGCTCGCGGCGCTCGAAGACCTTCACCGCAGCCCACACCAGCACGGCCGTAAGGATCGCCGTCGTCACCGCCGGCCACAGCACCTCGACCTCCAGGTCCGCGCCCAGCGCCGCCGGGGCGCCCGCCATCCCCGCGGGCGTCCAGCGCAGCATCGGACCCCAGATGCCGGAGAGCATCAGCAGGAAGAAGAACCCCAACCCGATCCCGGCCGCTCCCGCCCCCGAGTCGACCGCGGCCGAACCCAGCAGCACCACCGCCACCAGCAGCAGAGCGAACAGGAGCCAGGCCGCCGTCGCCGCCACCAGTGGCCCGAACGGGGCGTCGGGGAACCAGATGAGCGTGAGCCCCCAGGTGATGAGCATCCCCACCAGGGTCGCCGCGACCAGCAGGATCGCCGTCGACACGAACTTCGCGAGCACGAACCCCGCCCGCGACACCGGCTTGGTCAGCACCATGATCGACGTCCCCACCCGCTTCTCGCCGGAGATCGCCCCGCCGAGCGCGATGATGAGCGCGAAGACCACCAGCTGGCTCAGGTTCTTCGTCCACTGGGCGTAGGAGTCCACCCAGGTGGGATCGGGCAGCATCCCGGCGAAGACGTCGCCACCCAGCGACGCCAGCAGCTCGGCCGTGTACGCCGCCGTCGGCGGCCCCGACACAGCGGAGAAGATCAGGATCCCCGGCACCACCCAGATCCGCCACGTCCGCACGATCTCCAGCAGATCCTTCGCCAGTAGCGCCCGGAAGCTCCTCACCGGCCCACCCCCACCAGTCCGACGAACACGTCCTCCAGCGACACCTCGAGCTCGTCGAAGCGCCGCAACCCCAGCCCGAGGCGGGCCAGCAGCCCGGGCAGGGCCTGGCGGGCGGCGTCGAGGTCGTTGACGACGACGTCGGTGGCCTGCCCGTCGTGGGGCACAGGCGTGTGCCGCACGCACCACGGCTCGGCCTCCACTGCGGCGACCAGCGCGCCGATGCCGTCGGTCACCGCGATCCGCACCGTCGTCGACCCGCCGTGTGAGCGCCGCAGTTCGTCGACGGTGCCTTGGACCACGAGGCGGCCGCGGTCGAGGACGGCGACCTGGTCGCAGACGCGTTCCACGTCGCCCAGCAGGTGGCTGGAGAACAGCACCGTGGTGCGGCCGCGCAGCGAGGCGATCATCTGCAGCACATCCGCGCGCCCGAGCGGGTCGAGGGCAGACGTCGGCTCGTCCAGGATCAGCAGGTCAGGGGCGTTGATGAGCGCCTGCGCGATCCCCAGCCGCTGCTTCATGCCGCGGGAGTAGCCGCCGACCGGGTTGCGGTTGCCCGCCAGGCCGGCCATGTCGAGCAGCGCGTCCGTCCGCTGGCTGAGCTGGGGCTCGGGGATCGCGAACAGCGACCCCGCGAACCGCATGAACTCCGCGCCCGTCATCCACGGATAGAACCCGGGCACGTCCGGCAGGAAGCCGACGCGGGCGTGGATGGCGTCGCGCTCGGTGGAGGTGTCGCGGTTGAAGATGCTGGCGCTGCCCGCCGTCGGCGGGGCCAGGCCGAGGAGGATCCGCAGCATCGTCGTCTTGCCCGCGCCGTTGGGGCCGAGGAACCCGAACACCGACCCCTCGGGAACGGTGAGGGACACGCCGTCGAGGGCGCGGACGGTGCCGTACTGCTTGGTGAGGTCGCGGGTCTCGACGACGTTCACTTGCCGTCCTCGCGGTCGCCGTACAGGAGGTCGACGGTGTCGTCGGCGCGCTGCCGGGCCGCGCGACGGGCCGGCGGGGTGGGCTCGTCGTAGCTCTCACCGACGGCGCGGGCGCGGCCGCGGCGCGCGATGAGGAACGCGACGGGGCCGAGGATCTGCAGGAACAGGATGAGCGCGAGCCACACCCACCTGTTGGGCGGCGGCATGTGCGTCTCGGGGGTGCGGGCCCACGCGAGTAGCGCGATCACGAGGAGCGCCATCTCAACCACGACCAGGACGCCGAGGGCGACGAGCAGCCCGACGGGGAGGTCGGCCAGATCGGCCAGGTCAGGATTCATGGCGGTGCCTTCCGTGCGGTGCCGCGGGCTGGCGTCGTCGCCCGCCCCGTGTGATCACCGTAGTGCCGGGCAGGTTCCGCCGGCGCTGAGGCGCGCGGAGGGGTCAGGAGGCGAGGCGGATCGCCGGCTCCAGCGGCAGGCACGGCTCTGGGCCGAGCAGCTCCGCCGCCAGCGCGCCCTCGGGCAGCCCGGCGTTGACGGGCCAGGCCCAGTCGCCGTCGGTCTCGATCAGCCGCACCCCGGGCAGCTCCAGCCACGCCGCGATCCGCTCCGCCTCCTCGACGCTGCCCGCCGGCAGCCCGCCGCTGGGAGCCAGCACGGTCTCCGCTGTGGCGGCGGCCTCCTCGGCCGCGAGCCGCGCCTGGGCCGACGGCGCCGTCGTGGCCGCCGCGAGCTTGCCGTAGCGGATGACGTGGATGTCCCACCCCTGCGCGGACGGGATGGCCGCGACCAGCTGCCGGCACAGGGCCAGCGACCGGATCCGGTGGAACCTGATGGAGGTCCGGTAATAGGCGGTCAGCCGGTCGGAGATCGTGCCGGCCTCCTCGAACCGCTCCTGCTCGACCAGCTTGCGCATCCGCAGCCGCACGCTGCGCAGGACGGGGCGAACGTCGGTGAGCCAGCTGTCGGTCACGGCCTGCGCGATGGCGGGATACGCGGCGGCGCCGTCGCCCAGCCGGCACGGCGCGACGCAGCGCCCCATCTCCGCCAGCGCGCACGCCGTCGACTCCTTCCGCGGTGACAGCCGCGTGGTGCAGCGGCGCAGGAGGAAGGCGTCGTAGAGGGTGAGGGCGGCCTCCTCGGCGGCGTCGCGGGAGCGGAAGGGGCCGAAGTAGGTGCCGTCCTCGCGGACCTTCGTGACGATCGACAGCCGCGGGAACGCTTCGTCGGTCAGCTTCAGCCAGCTGATCTTGCGCTGGTTCTTCGACCGGCGGTTGTAGCGCGGCGCCAGCGACTCGATCATCCGCAGCTCCCGCACCTCTGCCTCGAGGTCCGTGGCGCACGGCACGAACTCCACCCCGGACGCCACCCGCACCATCTCGTGGATCCGCCCGCGCTTCTCCGCCGCCGAGAAGTAGGACCGCACCCGGCGGCGCAGGTTGGTGGACTTGCCGACGTAGAGCACCTCCCGCTTCGCCTCGCCCTCGGGCGTGGTCGAGTCCGCGTAGAAGTAGTAGACGCCCGCACACTCCGGGGCGTTGCTCGCCCACGTCCGCTTGGCCCGGCGGTCCGGCGACACCTGCAGCGCGAACTCCGTCAGGTCCTCCAACGTGTGCACGCCGAGGTTGCCGACCCGCTCCAGGAGGCCGTGCAGGACGTCGACGGTCGCGCGGGCGTCGCTGAGCGCCCGGTGGTTGGGCTCGGTGGCGGCGCGGAAGTACCGCGCGAGGGTGGCGAGCTTGCAGTTGGGCACCTCGTCGCGCAGCAGGGCGGTGCGGGCCAGCGCGACGGTGTCGACGACGGTGGGGCGCGGCCACGGCAGGCCCAGCTCCTCGTAGCCGCGGCGCAGGAAGCCGGTGTCGAAGCGGGCGTTGTGCGCCACGATCACCGCCCCGGCCGCGAACTCCGCGAACGCGGGCAGCACCTGCGACGGCGGGGGAGCGGACGCCACCATCTGGTTCGTGATGCCGGTGAGGACCTGGATCATCGGCGGGATGGGCGCCGACGGCCGCACCAGCGTCTGGAACTCGCCGACGACCTGCCCGCCGCGGACCTTCACCGCGCCGACCTCCGTGATCTCCGAATCGGCCCCGCCCCCCGTCGTCTCCAGGTCCACCACCACGAAGGTGACGTCCGAGAGATGCACACCGAGGTCCTCGAAGGACGGCTGTGCGGGGGAGATGTCCGGCATGGGGCAGACAGTAGAAGACGGGGGTGACAGAAATGTCGGAGGGTGGGGGCAGGGTGGCGCCATGGCAACTCTCCATGTTGATTGCACCACCTGCTCCGCCCGAGGCGCCGGGTGCGCCGACTGCGTGATCTCGCTGCTGCTCGGGGCGCCGGACGACGTCGGGCTCGAGGACGAGGAGCGCAGCGCGCTGGCCGTCCTCGCCGACGCCGGACTGGTTCCGCCGCTGCGGTTGGCCGGGGCTGCCGGCTCGCCGGGAGACACGCCGTCGGCCGCGCGACACGCCGGTCCCACTGGGGGTCCAGCCCGGGGCGGTGAGACGCGTCGTCGAGCAGTTTGAGAAGAGCCTGAAACGCGCTTAAGATTCTCTCAGATTTGTCCTTCCATCTGGAGATGACGTGAACCGAGTTCGACTCGCTATTGCCGCCGGCCTGGCAGCCGCCATCCTCGCCACCTCGGGCATCGTCGCCCAAGCCGATCCAGCAGCGGTGGAGAAGGCGCGTGAGGAACTGGCCCGGATCCACCAGGAGGCCTCGGCGATCGACCAGCAGCTGATCGAGGCCCACGAGCGCGTGCAGCTGGCCGAGGCCAAGCTCAAGACCCTGACCGCGGACCTGCAGGTGCAGGAGGCGAAGGTCGCCACACTCGCGGACCAGATGGGCGACGTCGCCACGCTGCAGATGCAGCAGGACTCCATCAGCGTCACCGCCCAGCTGCTCGCCAGCGGGTCGTCGGACAACTTCCTCAGCGGCTTGGCCACCTACCAGAGCGAACTCGAGCGCTCCAACGCCGGCGTGCAGCAGCTCCAGCTCGACCAGGCCAAGCTCAACACCCTCCGCGAGGACGCCGCCGCGACGGAGGCTGCGCTGCAGAAGGACGTCGCGGCCAAGACCGAACTGGCGAAGTCCTACGACGCGAAGGAGGTCGCCGCCCAGCGCGTGTACGACCGCCTATCCGCCGAGGAGCGCGAGCGCCTCGCGCGCATCGAGGAGGAGCGTCAGCGCGCCGCCGAGGAGGCGCAGCGCCAGGCCGAGGCCCGCGCCGCCGCCGCGGCGGGCACGAGCCGGTCGCGGGACACGGCGGCGGCATCGTCGTCGGCCGCCGCGTCGTCGAGCGCTCCGGCTGCCGAGACTGCGGTGAGCAGCGGGCCGGCGTCGTCGCGGGCGCAGGGCGCGGTCAACGCGGCGCTGGCCAAGGTCGGCAGCCGCTACGTGTGGGGCACCTCCGGTCCCAGCACCTTCGACTGCTCGGGCCTCACCAGCTACGCCTATCGCCAGGTGGGGATCACGCTGTCGCGGTCGTCGCGGGCGCAGTACTCCGGCGCCGGTTACCGAGTTCCGCTGTCGGACATCAAGCCGGGCGACCTCGTCTTCTACTACAGCCCGGTGAGCCACGTCGCGATGTACATCGGCAACGGGCGCATCGTGCACGCCGCCAACCCTCGCACCGGCGTCAACACCGCCGGCCTGCACTCGATGCCGATCACGGGCGTGCGCCGGGTCGTCGGCTGAGTCGCGGGTCCGCGCCGCAGCACGAATAGCAGTACAACGCGACCCCCGATGCCCTCTACGGGCTCGGGGGTCGAGTGTGTCTGCGATTGGTGCCGTCGGTGGCGCGAGGGCTAGCTCAGCGACGCGATGAACCGCCGCGACTCCGCCACGATCAGGTCCGCGTCGTGGTCCAGCGTCGCGACGTGGTAGCTCCGTTCCAGCGGCGCCACCCGCACGTCGCGCACGTCGCGGCGGATCAGCTCGGCGCTCAGGTCGTCGACGACGTGGTCCTGCGGCGAGCGCATCAGCAGCACCGGCGCCTCGACGCCACGTAGCCCGGCCCGCGCCTCACGCCACAGGTCCGTCATCGAGCCCAGGCTGCGCACGGAGAACTTCGGATAGGCGGGCTCGACGACGTGGGGTTTTGCGATGTCCGACGCGATGCCCTTCTGCGGCGGCACCAGCCACCGCACCCGGGACGCGACGGCGATTCGGAGATCCCGCGACGCGATCGCCGGGTTCACCAGCATGACACCCGCGACCTTGTGCCGCGCGGCCAGGCGCAGGGCCAGCGCCCCACCCATCGACAGCCCGCCGACGAACACCTGCCGCCGCTCCGCTGCCAGGTGGAGGTAGGCGTCCTCGACGGCGGCGTACCAGTCCCACCACCGCGTGCGCGCCATGTCCTGCCACGACGTCCCGTGCCCCGGCAGGCGAGGGGCGACGACGCGGGCGCCGGCCCAGCCGTCGTCGGGTGTCGCGAGCGCCTCCGCCCAGGGCCGGATCGCGGCGACGGACCCGGTGAAGCCGTGGGCGAGCACGACGCCGACGTCGCCGTCGCCGAGGTGCAGCGGGCGGGCTTCGGGCCAGACGTGGGGCGCGGGACGGTGGGAGGAGAACATGGCTTGAGGATACGGCGCGGTCGGTGTCGCGGGGGCGTCGTCGTCGAGGGACTCGTCGCGCCGTCGGGGACGCAGCACGAATGACAGGGTTACTCGGGTGCCGAGGCGATATAGGGGGTCGGTGGGGAAGTTCGACGGCGTGTCGTGCCGGAAGGGGTGGGGAGGGCGCCGTCGGGGACGCAGCACGAATGACAGGGTTACTCGGGTGCCGAGGCGATATAGGGGGTCGGTGGGGAAGTTCGACGGCGTGTCGTGCCGGAAGGGGCGGGGATCCGTCAGGCGCGGGGCGGGTCGAGGAGGTGTCGCGCCGGACGGGCGGGGACCGGAGGGTCCCCTAGACTGCCGGGCATGTGGTACCGCTTCTTCAAGGCCCTCATCTTCCATCCCCTGGTGCGGTTCGGCTACCGCGCCAAGGTCATCGGGGCTGAGAACTTCCCCCGTACCGGCGGCGCCATCCTGGTCAGCAACCACATCGGCGCGCTCGACTCGCTCGTCGTGCCCGCCATGATGCCGCGACCCCTCACGTTCCCCGCCAAGGCCGAGCTCTTCACCGGCCAGGGCGGCGTGGGTGCCAAGATCATCGCCTGGTTCCTCAAGGTCGTCGGCATGGTGCCCATGGACCGCAGCGGCGGCCGCGCCAGCGCCGACGCCCTCGGCGCGATCTCCGACCAGCTCGCCGCCGGCCACGTCGTCGCCATCTACCCCGAGGGCACGCGATCCCCGGACGGACGCCTCTACAAGGGCAAGACCGGCATGGCCCGGATCGCGCTGCAGAACGACGTCCCCATCATCCCCGTCGGCGTCGTGGGGACGAAGTCGTACAAGGGCCCGTTCGGGATCCCGTGGGCCAAGCGCCCCGTCGTGCGCATCGGCAAGCCCCTGCGGTTCCCCGAGTTCGCCCACGTCCCCGGCAACACCAAGGTGCTGCGCTGGGTGACCGACGAGGTACTCGCCTCCATCCAGGCGCTCACCGGGCAGGAATACGTCGACGTCTACGCCACCCGCGTCAAGTCCGGCGACCTCAAGGACGGCGGCTCCGACGCGTTCGTCCTGCCGCGCCCAGGGGGCGGCGACAAGCCGCAGCTCGAACCCAGGGACGCGGGTGCCTGAGCAGGCCCTCACCACCACGCGCCCCCGCCGCGCCCGGTCCGCGGCGTGGCCGGGCGGCCAGGCCGTCGTCGGCTTCCGCGACCGCTACGACCTCCTGGGGCGCGTGTACGCCGTCGCCGTCGTCGCGCGCTCGCTGCTCGGCTTCCACGCCGTCTTCGTCAACCTCTTCTACGTCATCCCCTACTCGTACGGCCCGATCGGCGTCACGGCGGCGTCGGTCGCGCTCACCGTCTGGCACGTGTTCATCTCCTGGTGGATGATGGACCCGGCCAACCGGACCGTCCGCGCGCACCTCGCCGACCTCGGCATGACCGTCACCATCATCTTGTACTCGGTGCTGGTCGTGCCACCGGGCGGGTCGCCGCTGTCGATGGCCGGGTACTGGGCCGCGGGCTGCGCCGCCTACGCCGCGATCTTCCTCTCGACGCCGTGGGGGGTCGTGTTCGCACTCGCCACCTCGGCAGCGCTCCTCGGCGTGCCCGAGCACTTCGAGCTGCAACGCCTCGGCGCCTCGTTCGTCACCGTCGTCCTCATCGCCTGCCTCGGCGTCCTCATCCAGCAGTTCCGCGCCACGATCATGGAACATGAACGCGAACGCGTCCGGACCGCGGCCCTGGCCGAGCGCGAAAGACTGTCGCGGATCGTGCACGACGGCGCCCTCCAGGTCCTCGCCCTGGTCGAGCGCGAGGGTCCCGAGATGGGGGAGCGGGGCGCGCGGCTCGCGGCGCTCGCCCGCGAGTCCGAGGCACAGCTGCGGGCGCTGCTGCAGGACCGCGAAGTCGTGGACGCCGACCACGACAACCTCGTCGACCTCGCCGCCGCCCTCGACAAGTACCAGTCCGCCCGCGTCACCGTCTCCACCATGGCCAGCCTCGTCATGGCGCCGCGCGCTGTCGTCGACGAGGTGGAATCGGCGCTGAGCGAGATCCTCACCAACGTCCGCAGCCACGCCGGCCCCGACGCGCAGGCCTGGATCCTGCTGGACCAGGAAACGGACCGCGAGGTGATCCTCTGGGTCCGCGACAATGGGGTCGGCATGAGTGCCGAGCAGGTGACCCAGGCGGCCGAGGCCGGTCGCATGGGCATCAAGGGCTCCATCGTCGGCCGCATCACCGCCCTCGGCGGGAGCGCGCTGCTGAAGTCGTCGCCCGGTGCCGGTGCCGAATGGGAACTGAGGATCCCGATCGACGTCGAGGCAGGAGACCGCGCCAGATGATGAACACCCAGGCACCCATGCGGCGCCGCGTGATGCTCGTCGACGACCATCCCATGTGGATCGAGGCCCTGAGCGAGGACCTGTCCGAGGAGGGCTTCGACATCGTCGCGGTGGCCAAGAACGGCACCGAGTGCCTCGCGCGGGCGCGGGCGACCCGGCCGGAGGTCGTGGTCATGGACCTGCAGATCCCCGAACCCGACGGCGCCACCTGCATCGAACACCTCCTCGGCGAGCTGCCGGACCTGCAGGTGCTGGTGATGTCGGCGTCGGGGGAGCGCGACGACGTCCTGCGCGCCATGAAGGCCGGCGCCAAGGGCTACCTGGTGAAGTCGGCGTCGAAGGCCGAACTGATCGACGGCGTCCGCCGCACCGCCGCCGGCGACGCCGTGTTCACGCCCGGGCTCGCGGGGCTGGTGCTCGGAGAGTTCCGGCGGATGGTGAGCACGGCGCGGTCGCTGAACCAGGAGGGGCCGGTCTTGACGTCGCGGGAGATCGAGGTGCTGCGGCGCGTCGCGAAGGGCATGGCGTACCGGGAGATCGCGGACGAGCTGTTCGTGTCGCACCGCACGGTGCAGAACCATGTGCACAACGTGCTGAGGAAGCTTCAGCTGCATAACCGCGTTGAGTTGACGCTGTACGCGATCGACCAGGGGCTGCACGACCCGTCGGAGTAGGGTTTGAGGGGTTGGGGGATCGACGCCTGCGGCGTCGGCTTCGAGACTCGCCCGGGTGCTGCGCACCGGGCGCGACCTCAGCGAGCGGGGATGGCGTCGGCTTCGAGACTCGCCCGGGTGCTGCGCACCGGGCGCGACCTCAGCGAACGGATGGCGCAACTTCGGCCCAATCGCGCGCCGCGCCGCCTGCACGACACGCCGTCGAAGTGCGCGCTCAACGTCCTATGTCGGGCTGGGGTCCGAGTGGGGCTGTTATTCGTGCTGGGGTTGGGGGATCGACGCCTGCGGCGTCGGCTTCGAGACTCGCCCGGACGGCTTCGCCGTCGGGCGCGACCTCAGCGAACGGACTGGCGCGACCTCAGCGAGCGACAAAGGCGCGACCTCAGCGAGCGAGAATGGGGCGACCTCAGCGAACGGACAAGCGCGACCTCAGCGGGCGGGACGGCGCGACCTCGGCGCGCGGGGGAGCGAGGGGTCCACGGGGGGTCCGGGGGGCGGGGCCCGTTCCGACGGTGCAGTAACCTACGCACCATGTCGAGCATCATCTCCCGGGAAGAACTGCGCGCGCTGCCGATGATCCAGCAGCCGACCTACCCGGATCAGGCCGCCCTGGATCGGACGATCGACGCGCTCGAAGCGCTGCCCCCGCTCGTCTTCGCCGGCGAATGCGACGACCTGCGCCTGAAGCTCGCCGAGGTCGCCGAAGGCCGCGCCTTCCTGCTGCAGGGCGGCGACTGCGCGGAGACGTTCGACGCCGTCACCGCCACCAACATCAAGTCCAAGCTGCTCGTCCAGCTCTCCATGGCCGTCGTCATGACCTACGCGGCGCAGGTGCCCGTGGTGAAGGTCGGCCGCATCGCCGGCCAGTACGCCAAGCCGCGCTCCAAGGACACCGAGACCCGCGGCGACGTCACCCTCCCCGCCTACCGCGGCGACGCCATCAACGGCTTCGGCTTCACCCCCGAGGACCGCGCCCACGACCCCCAGCGCCTGCTGCGCGTCTACAACGCGTCGGCCGCCACGCTCAACCTCGTGCGCGCCTTCGTCAAGGGCGGCTTCGCCGACCTGCGCGGCGTCCACACCTGGAACGCCCAGTTCGTCCGCGACTCCTCCGTCGAGGCCGAATACGAGGAGCTGGCCTCCGAGATCGACCGCGCGCTCGCCTTCATGGTCGCGTGCGGCGTCCACGACGACTCGCTGTCCACCGTCGACTTCTACGCCTCCCACGAGGCGCTGCTGCTCGAGTACGAGCGCGCGCTCACCCGCGTCGACTCCCGCTCGCAGGAGCTCTACACCTGCTCCGGGCACATGCTGTGGATCGGGGAGCGCACCCGCCAGCTCGACGGCGCGCACGTCGAACTGCTGCGTCGCGTGCAGAACCCGCTCGGCATCAAGCTCGGCCCCACCACCACCCCGGAGCAGGCCATCGAGCTCGCCGACCGCCTCGACCCCGACCGCGTTCCGGGCCGCATCACCTTCATCACCCGCATGGGCGCCAAGAAGGTCCGCGACGTCCTGCCGGGCGTCATCTCCGGCATCGAGGCCACCGGCCGGAAGGTTGCCTGGGTGTGCGACCCGATGCACGGCAACACGTTCGAGGCCGCCAACGGCTACAAGACGCGCTCCTTCACCGACGTCGTCGACGAGGTCAACGGCTTCTTCGACGTCCACGAGCAGCTCGGCACCTGGCCCGGCGGCTTGCACGTCGAGCTGACCGGCGACGACGTCACCGAGTGCGTCGGCGGCATCTTCAACCTCGGCGAGGACGACCTGGCCAACCGCTACGAGACGGTGTGCGACCCGCGCCTCAACCGCAACCAGTCGCTGGAGCTGGCGTTCACCGTCGCCAAGCGCCTGCGCTCGGGGCGGCTGGGCCGTGTGAACCCCGTCCAGGAGTTCAGGGCCAAGGAACTGTGACCGGACCCCGCGACATGATCGACCTCCGCTCCGACACCGTCACCCGCCCCAGCGCCGCGATGCTCGCGGCCATGGCCGAGGCCCCCGTCGGCGACGACGTGTACGGGGAGGATCCCACGGTCGCGGAGCTTGAGGCCGAGGTCGCGGGGCTGTTCGGCAAGGAGGCGGCGCTGTTCTGCGCCACCGGCTCGCTCAGTAACCTGCTCGGCGTCTGGCTGCACACCGCACCCGGCCGCGAGGTCCTCTGCGACGCCTACGCCCACATCGCCCGCGCCGAGATGGGCGCCCACGGTGCGCTGCACGGCGTGACGATGCGCACCTGGGTGTCCGAGCGCGGCCGCCTCGTCGCCGACGACGCCCTCAACCTCGTGGCGGTTAACTGCCGGCCCTACCTCGTCGAGACCGCCTGCCTCGAGGTGGAGGACACGCACAACTTCGGCGGCGGCACCGTGCAGGACTACTCGCAGCTCTCCGCGCTCAGCGAGGGCGCGCGGGAGCTCGGCGTCGCGACGCATCTCGACGGCGCCCGCCTCGCCAACGCGGTGGCCGTGACCGGCCGCCCGCTCAGCGACTACGGCCGCCTGTTCGACACCGTCAGCTACTGCCTCTCGAAGGGTCTTGGCGCCCCTATCGGCAGCGTGCTGGTGGGCACCGCCGAGCAGATGTCGCGGGCGCGGGAGCAGCGCAAGCGCCTGGGTGCCGGGTGGCGGCAGGCGGGCGTGCTCGCCGCGGCCGGCCTGGTCGCGGTGCGGGAGAACATGGGCCGCATCGTCGACGACCATCGCGCCGCCCGCACCCTGGCCGCCGCCATCAACGAGGCCTGCCCGGGCGCCGTCGACGAGGCCGGGGTCGAGACCAACATCGTGCTCATCCCGACGCCGGGAGCGCCGGCGATCGCGGCGCGGCTCGCCGAGCGCGGCGTGCGGATCAGCGTGCTCGGCCCGACGTCGCTGCGTGCCGTCACCCACCTCGACGTCACCGAGGAGCAGTGCCGCGAGGCCGGGGCCGTCATCGGCGCCGAGCTCGCCTCCCTGGCCTGATCAGCGCCCGGCCAGCTCCGGGAGCGGGCGCGGCCACGCGCCCAGCTCCTGCCACACGAAGTCCGGCACGCGCCCGAAGAAGCCGTGCAGGAACTGGGACGCGCGATCGATGTCGTCGGGGAGCCACTGGCCGCCGTCGCCCACCCGGATCCGCGACCCCTCGACCTGGAACGACGGCGCTCGCACCGCCAGCATCCACTCCATCTGCCGCTGGTGCACGACGTCGGACGCGAACCTCGGGTTCGGGCAGCGGACCTTGAACCGCCGGTTGAACTCCTCCCACTCGAACGACTGCGCCGCCCCGAACAGGCCCCAGTTGACGCTGATGTCGCCGAACGGGAACGTCGTGCGGAACTCGCACAGCTCCTCGCTGTGCCGGCGGGTCTCGGTGTGCGTGCGGCCCTGCGCGTCGGTGCGGGTGTGGGTGGTCTCCCACTCGTGGCGCAGCCGCACGAAGGGAATGCCGGCGTTCTCGGAGTGGATGATGTCGACGGCCTTGTGGTTGCGGCCGCCGCCGGTGTGCTCGAGGAGTTCCAGGTACGAGTCGTCGCGGGGGACGTAGGTCCAGGAGGGGCGCCGGTGGAAGCTGAGCGACGACGGGGGCGGGGGAGCCGCGAACTCCATCGCCCGCGACGCCCGCAGCCGGGCGCGGACCGCCGCGAGGGTCTCGATCGCCGCGGCCAGCTGGTCGGCCTGCTTCGGCGCGTCGATGAGGACGAGCCGGTCGCCGTCGACGCTCACCCGGTACGGGCCCGCCAGCGCGGGGGCGGCGGCCTCGGCCAGGATCGCCGCGTACTCGGCGTCGGGTGCCGACGCCGTCACCGGCCCGAGCGTGACTAAATCGCCGAGCCGCAGCTGGGGCGCGTCGCCGTGGGACACCTCGCCCTCCATGAGGCTGTGGGGCAGTGGCATCGTGACGACGTACCCGCCCGAACGCCACTGCGAGCTCTTGTAGCGGAACGCGGAGAACGGGGTGCCGTCGGATGCCTGCCCGGTCACCTGGTCGTCCACGGAGCGGCTGAAGCCGAGCCCGAACGGCGGCACGTTCAGCCCGAACGCCACCGCGATCGACGGTGACGTGACGAACGTCCAGCCTCGCTCGCGCAGCTGCTTGACGTACAGGTGCCGGTGGATGCCCCACGCGGCGGCGCCGATGACGACCGCTCCGATGATGAGCATGAGCAGTAGGCCGAGATCCATGCCGACGATTGTGACAGGGCCCGCGGTCACGGCCGTCGGGCGTGACGTAACTCACACCAGGGAGCACATGCAGCCGCAATCCGGCCGATTGCCACGACTGATGTGAGTTCTGTCACGCGTTCGCCCGGCGACCCGGCAGGACGGCGAGCAATAGGGCCGCGATCACGAGCCCTCCGCCGACCACCATGGTCGCGGTGACCGCCTCCAGCCCCGCCGCGACCGAGAACACCGCCGCCCACACCGGCTCCGTGCACATGATCACCGCGGCCGGCGTCGCGGCAACGTGGCTCTGTCCCCAGCTCTGCAGCAGCAGCGCCACCGCGCCGCACACGATCCCCAGGTACAGCAGCTGCGCCCACGTGCCCGCGTCCGCGGGCAACGGCTCCCCGAGCAGCGGCCACGCCACCAGACTCACGACGGCGCCCGCCGCCGCCTGCGCCACCGTCAGCTGCGTGACGTTGCGGCGCGTCACCTGCCGCCCCAGCAGCACGATGTGCACCGCGTAGATGCCCGCGCTCAGCAGCGTCAACGCCGCCCCCCCGGCGAAGTTCGACGACTCGCCCTCGTGCCCGGCGGCGAGCACCGAGATCCCCGCGACCGTCACCGCGACCGCCACCCACGTCGCGACCGGCTGCCGGTGCCGGAGGAACACTGCCGTGATCAGCGCGGTGAACACCACGTAGGTGGCGGTGAGGAAGCCGGTCGTCGACGGCGCGATGAGCCGCAGCCCGAGCGTCTGCGTCGCGAGCCCCGCCGCCAGCAGCAGCCCCAGCCCGCCGCCCGCGACGGCGTCGCGCCACGGCATGCGCAACCGCCGCGGGAACATGAGCGCGATGGCCGCGCCGGTGAGGATGAGCCGCAGCGTCACGACGCCGAGCGGGGACAGCGCGTCGAACGCGCTCTTGGTCACCACCACCGTCGATCCCCACGCGACGGCGGCCGCCAGCAGCGCGGCGACGGGCAGCCAGGCGCCGCGGGTGGGGGTCACGGCGGCAACCGTAGCGCACGGCGCCGGGGGGAGCCGCGTCAGGCGACGTGCAGGACCACCGTCGACCCGACGGGGACCGACGTCCCCTCGCCGGGGTCGGTCCCCGAGGCGATGTTGAGCGGGATGGGGAAGTCCGACGACCGCCGCACCTCGACCTTGAGGTCCAGGTCCTCCAGCAGCTTCACGGCCTCGTCGGTGCTCTTCAGCCGGACCGACGGGATGGTCACCATGACCGGGCCGAGGGACTTGGTGATCGTGATGGTGTCCCCGCGCTTGCCGGTGCCGGACTTCGGGTCCTGTTTGATGATGCGGCCGGCCTCGACCGTGGCCGAGTTCTCCTCGCGCACCTCGACGACGAAGCCGAGCTTCTTGAGATCCGCGACCGCCTGGTCCGCCGTGTCGCCGGTGAGGTCGGGGATGCGGATGGGCTCGGGTCCCTTGGACACGGTGAGATCGATCGACGTCCCGGGCTTCAGCTGCGTCCCGGGCTCCTGCGACGCGGTGAGAACCTCGCCCACCGGCCGCGACTCCGACCACACCTCCGTCACCTCTCCCACGGCCATGCGGCCCTCGACGATCGCCCGCTCCGCCGCCTCCCGCGACGCGCCCACCACTTCGGGCATGGGGTAGCGCTCGGGTCCCAGCGACATCACGAGCGTGACCTCGGAGCCGCGCAGAATGCGCTCGCCCGACGATGGATCCGTCTCGATGACCAGCCCCCTCGCCACGGTCTCGGAGTACTCATCGACCGTCGTGACGGTGAGGTCATTGGCCACCGCCGCCTCGCGGGCCTTCGCCTCGTTGAGGCTCGCCATCGCCGGCACAGAAGTGAACCGGCCCTCCATCCACCACCACGTCCCGACGCCGGACAGGACCGTCAGCAGCAGCACCAGCGTCACGCCGATGACCCAGCGGCGCCGTCGGTGCACCGGGTCGTGCGAGATGTGCAGGTTCGGGAAGACGGGCGTGCGCTGGCTGCGCGGGCCGGCGCTGGGTTGCGACCGCGGAGGCACCGGCGATGGCACGGGCGTCGCCGGGATGGGGGAGACCGGGGACCGGGCCGGGCGCGTCGCCGCCGGGGGCCGGGATCCGCGGCGCACGATCACCGTCTCCGGCTCGTGCGGGGACGCGGGCCGCGGCCGGTCGGCCGTGCGGTGGTGCACCGGCTGCGTGTCGTCATCGGTGGGGCTGTCGGGCAGGATCGCGGCGGCCAGCGCCGGGTTGTCGGACCCGCCCGTGCGCAGCAGTTCGTGCCGCACCCGGCGCACCGCGGTCAGCAGCTCGCGGCCGTCGGCGATCCGCGCCCGGGGATCGCGCGCCACGCACGCGAGGACCAGGGTGTCGACGTAGTCGGGGATCTGGTGCTCGGCCGTGTGCCCGATCTCTTCGAGCCGCTCCGACGGGCGCTCGATGTCGACGTTCACGTGCCGGTAGGCGATCTGGTAGTTGTTCTCGCCCGTGTGGGGCTTGCGGCCGGTCAGCATCTCGAACAGCACGACGCCGGCGGAGTACACGTCACTGCGGCCGTCGGGGCGCGCGTGCGTGACGAGTTCGGGCGGCAGGTAGCTGGCGGTGCCCACCAGGACGCCGGTCGCGGTCATCTGCGGCGACCCGACCTGGCGGGCCAGGCCGAAGTCCGCGACCTTGATCTGGCCCCGCGCGGTGATCATGACATTCTCGGGTTTGATGTCGCGGTGCACGACGCCGGACTCGTGCGCGGCCGCCAGCGCCGCGGCCACCTGCTCGAAGATCTCCAGCGCCCGGGCGGGGGGCAGCGGGGCCTCGCGGCTGATCACGCGGCGCAGCGTCTCGCCGTCGATGAACTCCATGACGATGTACGGCTGGCCCTGCGAGCTGCCCTGGTCGAAGACGCTGACGACGGCGGGGTGGCTGAGGACTGCGGCGGAGCGGGCCTCCCGGTCGAACTTGGCCGCGAACTCGTCGTCCTCGCCGAGGTCGCTTCGCATCACCTTCACCGCAACCGCGCGCGACAGGCGCAGATCGCGCGCGCGATAGACCGTGGCCATGCCGCCGCGCGCCACCTTCGCCACGATCTCGTAGCGGTCGTCGAGCACGTGACCGACCAACGGGTCGAAAGTGCTGTTCATGCCACTCCAAGCACGGTCGGGGAAGAGGCCGTGTGAGCCCGTCTGGACCCCGATTGTAGACGGCGGCCCGCCCGGACGCCGCGTCGCAGGTGCGGCGAGTCGGTCCGGAGGCGCCCTCCGGCCAGGGACGGCGGGCTAGATTGGGGCGCATGACAGCCCTCGTCGGACTCAAGACCCGCCTGCGCCTGGCACGGCTCGCCCTCGTCATCCCGCCGCACGCGGCCGGCCCCGAGGCCGCCGACTTCGCGGCCCACGGCGCCGACCTGCTCATCTTCACGCGCGGGGACCGCAGCGTCGAGGAGGCCGTCGAGGTCATCGACGTCGCCCGCAAACGGCTGTTCGGGCTGCAGACGATCGTCGCGACGGACTCGGCCGACGTCGGCCAGGCCGCCAAGGCGGACGCCGTCTTCTACCGCCGGCCCGGGTGGCGGCCGTTCGGGTTCCGCAAGACGCACGAGTTCGCGCTGCTCGGCCGCTCCATCGACGGGCCCGCGGACGCGGACAAACTCGACGGCGACCCGTTCACCTTCGGTTTCGTCGGCCCGGCCATCGAGGACGGGCTGGTCGGGGCGGGGGTCGCGGAGATGGCGCGGCAGTATCCGCCGATGGCGCTGCCCGCGCACCCCGTCTGGTTCGCCGCCGGTGGCATCTCGCCGGACACGGTCGAGGCCGTCATCGCGGCGGGCGCACGGCGCGCAGCGGTGTTGTCGGCCGTGTTCGACAGCGCGGACCCGTTCGCGACGACCAGGCTGCTGGCCGATGCCCTCAAGGGCGCCTGGATCACCGAGCCCGGGGCAGAGGCCTACGGCGAGGACGCGTTCCGCGCCTGAGTGAGGTGCCCCGCTCCGGGTGCCCACACCCGCGGCCGCTCGCCGCGGATCGCGGCGGTGATCCACCACGTCGCCTCGACCACCGCCATGCCGACGGCTCCCGCGACGATGCCCACCATGAGCTTCGCCGGGTCGGTGGTGTCGAGGGCCAGGGCGTCGTGCCACACGGGGATCCAGAACATGAGGAAGTAGAAGGCGTACGCGAACGCCACCAGGCCGATCCGCCACCAGTAGTAGGGCCGCGCGACGGTGGCCAGCACCCACGTCGCGGTCATGATCAGCGCGATGAGGGTGGCCGTGGACGCCTGGTGCTGCGCGGCGTCGGTGACGTCGCCGAAGCCTCGCGTCATGACGTAGGTGACGGTCGCGACGGCGGTCACCGTCAGCCCGCCCGGCACCGCGACCGTGAGCGTACGCCGCACGAAGCCCGGCCGGGCGCGCTCCCGGTTGGGGGCGAGGCTGAGCAGGAACGCCGGGATGCCGATCGTGAACCAGCCCACCACCGTCATCTGCAGCGGCAGGAAGGGGTTCGGCAGCCCCATGAGGCCGATGACCAGCGCCAGCCCGACCGCGTAGATGGTCTTGGTGAGGAACAGCTTGGCGACCCGCTCGATGTTGCCGATGACCCGCCGCCCCTCCGCGACCACGTACGGCAGCGTGGCGAACCGGTCGTCGAGCAGCACGATCTGCGCGACGGCGCGCGTCGCCGGGGCCCCGGACCCCATCGCGACGCCCAGGTCGGCGTCTTTCAGCGCCAGAACGTCGTTGACGCCGTCGCCGGTCATCGCGACGGCGTTGCCGCGCGCCTGCAGCGCCCCGACCATCGTCCGCTTCTGTTCGGGCGTGACGCGTCCGAACACGTCGTGGCGGTCGACGACGTCGGCCAGCTCCTCGGTGCCGGCGGCGGGCAGGGTGCGGGCGTCGATGGGGTCGCCGATATCGACGCCCAGCGAGCGGGTGACCGCCCCGACGGAGGCCGCGTTGTCGCCGGAGATCACCTTCACGCGCACGCCCTGGTCCTGGAAGTAGGCCAGGGTGTCGGCGGCGTCGGGCCTGGTCAGCTGATCGAGCACCACGAGCGCGACCGGGGAGACAGGTCCCGGGGCGGCGGCGTCGTCGACGCTGGCGGCGCACCGGGCGAGCAGCAGGACCCGGCGGCCGGACGCCGCGATGACGTCGGCGTGTCCCGCGACGGCGGGCTCGGCCAGCACGTCGGGTGCGCCCAGCACCCACGACGTGCCGTCGCCGAAGGTGGCGCCCGACCACTTCTTCGCGGACGTGAACGGGGCGCGGGCCGTGACCAGCCAGGGCCGGTCCGTGGTCCCGACGGCGGCCGCCACCGCCTGCATCGACGCGTTCGGCGCGGGGTCCGCCGTCACCAGCTGGGCGAGGGCCTCGCGGGCGGCGTCGGCGTCGCCGTCGAGGGGGATGATCTCGGCCAGCGTCATGGCGTTCTGGGTGAGGGTGCCCGTCTTGTCGGCGCACACGACGCTGACGCGGGCGAGGCCCTCGATCGCGGGCAGCTCCTGCACCAGGCACCGCCGGCGGCCCAGCCGGATGACGCCGAGCGCGAAGGCCATGGACGTGAGCAGGACGAGGCCCTCGGGCACCATCGGCACCAGGGCGCCGACCATGCGCAGCGCCGACTCCTGCCACGTGGTGTCCGGCTGGCTGAACTGGACGACGATCGTCAGCAGCCCCACGGGCACGAGCAGGAACGACACGTACTTGAGGATCTGGTTGATGCCCTGTCGGAGCTCGGAGTGCACCAGGGTGAACTTCGCGGCCTGCGCAGTGAGCTGCGCGGCGTACGCGTCGGCGCCGACCTTTTCGGCGCGGTAGGCACCCGACCCGGACACGACGAACGCGCCGGACAGCACCGGGTCTCCGGGCTCCTTCGGCACGGGGTCCGCCTCACCGGTCAGCATCGACTCGTCGACCTCGAGGTAGTCCGCGGCCACGACGGCGCCGTCGACGACGACCTGATCGCCCGGCACCACGACGATGAGGTCGTCGAGGACGACGTCGTCGCGGGCCACGAGCCTGCGCTCGCCGTCGCGGACGACGGTGGGGTGCGCCTCGCCGATGACCGCCAGGTTGTCCAGCGTCCGCTTGGCGCGCAGCTCCTGCACGATGCCGATGATCGAGTTGGCGACGATGAGCAGCGCGAACGCGCCCTGGGTGAGGTTGCCGGTGGCCGCCACGATGCCGAACAGGACCAGCAGGATGCCGTTGACCCGGGTGAACACGTTGGCACGCACGATGTCCCAGGTGCTGCGCCCCGAGCGCGCCGGCAGCCTGTTGATCTGGCCGGCGGCGGTGCGCTCCTCGACCTCGGCGGCGGTCAGGCCGCCCAGCTGATGGTCAGTGGGCACGCCGGACGCTCCGCGCGGCGAGCTCGCCCAGCGCGGTGCGGCCATCCGCCGTCATGTCGGTGGCCGCGAGCACGGCGAGTGCCTGGGTGTAGTGCTCCTCGATGAGTCCCTCGACGTGCGCCCGGGCCCCGGAGGCGTCGATGAGCCCGGCCGCGCGTTCGACGTCGCCGTCGGACAGCTCGTCGGCGCGCAGGAGTGCCTCGAGTTCGGCGGCGTCGGCGGGGGAGGCCTCGGCAAGCGCGGTCAGCACGAGGACGGTGCGCTTGCCCTCCCGGATGTCGCCGCCGTAGGGCTTGCCGGTGACGGCCGGGTCGCCGTAGACGCCCAGGACGTCGTCGCGGAGCTGGAAGGCCCGGCCGACCAGCGAGCCGAACCCGCCGAGCGCGGCCAGGAGGGCGTCGTCGGCGCCGCCGAGGGCCGCGCCGATCTCCGCGGGGCGGCGGATCGAATAGCGGGCCGACTTGAACTCCAGCACACAGCGGGCGACGTCGAGTTCCTCGGCGGGCGTCGTCGCGCCCGTGACGCCGTACTGCGCGGCGACGTCGAGGTACTGCCCGGCCGTGACCTCCGCGCGCATGGCGCTGAGCAGCGGGCGGGCCCGGTCCAGCAGCCCGGCACCGGATGCGTCGGCCAGCTCGATGCTCCACATCAGCAGCAGGTCGCCCAGCAGGATCGCCGACGACGTCCCGAACTCGCCGGCCGACGACCGGCCCCGCTGCGCGGCGTGCAGTTCCTCGAAGCGCTTGTGGGCCGCGGGGAGGCCGCGGCGGGTGTCGGCGGCGTCGATGAGGTCGTCGTGGACCAGGGCGCTGACGTGCAGCAGGTCGAGCGAGGAGGCGACGGCGAGCAGCGGCCCGTCGTCGTCCGGCTGGCCCGCCGCCGCGACGTAGCCCCAGTAGCAGTACGCCGGCCGCAGCCGCTTGCCGCCGGCGGTGGCCTCGCGGGCCACGTCGAGCAGCGGTGTGGCGCCGATCTCCGACAGGAGCGGGGCCTGAGCGGCCAGGAAGCCGTCGATGGTTCCGCTGATCGCGGACAACAGAGGTCCGCTGAGCGGGGAGGTGGGGTCCAGGGAGCGGCTCACGGATCGAGCTTAGTAGGGGCGGACCCTATTGTTTCCCCATGCCGTCGACCGATCCGAAGCCCGGGACCGTGGCGGAGCTGTTCCGTTCGGCCCATGGCCCCCTGTTCTCGTTCGAGTTCTTCCCCCCGAGGTCCGAGGAGGAGGAGCCCGTGCTGTGGGCCGCCGTCGAGGCGTTGGCCCCGCTGCAGCCGGCGTTCGTGTCGGTGACGTACGGCGCGAACGGGTCGCGGCGTGACCGGACCATCCGGGCCACGCGCCGCATCGCCGAGTCCGGTGGGCCGCTGACGGTCGGCCACCTCACGTGCGTGGCGCAGTCCAAGGCCGAACTGGCCGAGGCGCTCGCCGAATACCTCGAGGCCGGCGTGACCAACATCCTCGCGATCCGCGGCGACATGCCCGGCGGCGGGCCGTGGGAGCGGCACCCCGAGGGCCTGGCCAACGCGACCGAGCTGGTGCGGTTCATCAAGTCCGAGGGCGACTTCTGCGTCGGTGTCGCGGCGTTCGCCAACCCCCACGAGACCAGCAACGACCCGGACCTCGACGCGCGGATCCTCCTGGACAAGGTGGAGGCGGGGGCGGAGTTCGCCATCACGCAGCTGTTCTTCGAGGCGGAGCGCTACGCGGAACTCGTCGAGCGCATGCGCGGGCTGGGCTGCGAGATCCCGATCGTGCCGGGGATCATGCCGCTGACGGTCATCACGCAGATCGAGCGGTTCGCGGCCCTGTCGGGGCGGGCGCTGCCCGACGCGCTGGTGTCGCGGCTGCGGGCGTGCGCGTCGAAGGAGGAGGTGCGCGAAGCGGGCCTGGCGGCGGCGGTGCAGATGAGCCGCGACCTGCTCGCCGCCGGCGCGCCCGGGCTGCAGTTCTTCACGCAGAACCGCTCGAAGGCGACCCGCGAGGTCCTCGCCGAGGTGCTCACCACCGCCCGCTGACCCCGGCTCCGCGAGGCCGGGCGTCCGGTCAGTCCAGGAGGGCCCGCCACTGGGAGGTGCCAACGTCGAGCGTCACCATCCGCTGCGTCGCGCGCGTCAGCGCGACGTATAGCACCCGCTCCGCGCCCGGCGCCTCCGCGACGATCCCGTCCGGCGACACCACCACGACGCCGTCGTACTCCAGGCCCTTCGCCTGCAGCGCGGTGACGACGATGAGCCGGTTCTCGAACTCGCGCAGCCGCCGGTCCTCCATCACGAACAGCTGCACCTCCTGCAGCAGCGACGGCGGGCACACCACGCCGATCGTGCCCGTGACCTGGCCGGCCAGCTCCAGCAGCTCGTCGCGCAGGGCGTCGTGCAGATCCGCACGCGTGGTGCGGGCCAGCGTCGGCTCGACGCCCGTCGAGCGCACCGCCTTCGGCAGGTCCGCCTCGGGGAACACCTTCGTGATCACCTGCGACGCCAGCGCGAACACCTCGCTGGGGGAGCGGTAGTTCGTGCTCAGCGTGAACGTGCGGCTCGGCGCGCGGCCGATGAGGTCCTCCATCGCGCGCCGGTTCTCCTCCGGGCGGGGGTAGGAGCTCTGCGCCGGGTCGCCCACGATGGTCCACGACGACTGCGGCCCGCGGCGGCGCAGCATCCGCCACTGCATGGGCGTCACGTCCTGGCCCTCGTCGACGAGGATGTGCGCGTACGTGGTCTGCGGGTCCTCGTCGGGGTCGACGGTGCGCTCGGTCCGCAGCAGGTCCGCCGTCGTGAGCACCTCGGGGACGTTGCCGCCCTCGAGGAACACGTCGACCTCGGGCTCGGCGTCCTCCGGCGCCGGGCCGAGGATGTCGATGAGCTCGTCGAGCAGCGCAATGTCCGCCACCGACCAGCCGCGCTCGATCTCCGCGCCGTCGTCGAGGCCCTCGACCCACGCGTACGACCGCACCAGCGCCGCCCGCTCGGCGTCGTCCAGGTCGCGGGCGACCTTCTCCACGACGGCGGGGTCCGCCAGCCGGGCGAGGGCCCGGGTCGCGGTGAGGCTCGGCCACCAGGCGTTCATGAACATCGCCAGGCGCGGGTGGTCGCGGACGCGCTCCTCGAGCTCGGCCGGCTCGATGGCGACGTCGTCGGGGAACTTGCGGATCAGCGCCTGCACGACCATGTCGGTGGCCTGCTTGCGGCCGCGGTTGAGCTTGGTGGAGCTGAGGACGGTGTCGCGGATGCGGCCGAGCTCGTGCTCCTCCAGGCCGAGAACCTCGCCCTTGACGGTGACCCGCAGCCGCAGCAGGTCGGGGTGGTCGATCAGCGGGGTGCGCACCAGCCGGCGCAGCACCTTGAGCATCGTGAGGCTGCCCTTGACGGTGGCCGCGGCGGCGTCGTCGACGTGCTCGCTCGTGATCCCCAGGACATCCCCGGCGACGGCGCCGATGGCCTTGAGAGTGACCGAGTCTTCGCCGAGGCTGGGCAGCACCCGCTCGATGTAGTTCATGAACACCGACGACGGGCCCACCACCAGCACGCCGCCCTTCTCGAGGCGCGCGCGGTTGGTGTAGAGGAGATAGGCCGCGCGGTGCAGCGCGACGACCGTCTTGCCGGTGCCGGGGCCGCCCGCGATGATCGTGACGCCCTGGTACGGGGCGCGGATGGCCTCGTCCTGCTCGGCCTGGATGGTGGCGACGATGTCGCGCATCGTGCGGCCGCGCGCCCGGCTGAGCGACGCCATGAGCGCGCCCTCGCCGAAGATGGGCAACTCGGACTCGGAGGAGCCGTCCAGGAGGTCGTCCTCCAGGCCGACGACGCGGTCGTCGCGGCAGCGCAGCACCCGACGGCGGACCACGCCCATCGGTTCGGCCTGCGTCGCGCGGTAGAACGGCTCGGCGGCGGGGGCGCGCCAGTCGATGACGAGGGGCTCGTACTCGGCGTCGCGGACGCCGATGCGGCCGATGTAGCGGGCCTCGTCGGAGGTGAGGTCGATGCGGCCGAAGACCAGACCCTCGTGCTCGGCGTCGAGGATGGCGAGGCGGCGGGCGGCCTGGTAGGCGAAGGCGTCGCGCTCGAACAGCGCGGTGCCGTCCTCCTCGCGGAAGAAGTTGGTGCGGTCGGAGAGGTAGATCTCGCGGCCCGCCTGGGCCATCGACTTGGCGCTGGCGGTGGCGGTGGACAGGTTGGCGTAGACCTTGTCGACGTGGCGCTGTTCCAGGGCGATTTCGCGTTCGAGGTCGGCGCGCGAAGTACTCAACTCAATGCATCCTCTGGGTGAGACAGACGGTCAAGCCTACTCGGTCGGTGGGTGCGGGGTCGCATCGCGTTCGCGGGTGGACCGTCGGCCGCCCTCCGCCCGCCGTCGGCCGCCCTCGCCCCGCCGTCGGCCGCCCTCGCCCCGCCGTCGGCCGCCCTCGCCCCGCCGTCGGCCGCCCTCGCCCTGCCGTCGGCCGCCCTCGCCCTGCCGTCGGCCGCCCTCGCCCCGCCGTCGGCCGCCCTCGCCCCGCCGTCGGCCGCCCTCGCCCTGCCGTCGGCCGGACGGGGTTGAGCCTGACTCGCGGTCTGCGGGGGTTGGTTGAGCCTGACTCGCGGTCTGTGAGGGCCAAATGAGCCTGAGGCGGGGCTCGACCAGAATATGAACGATCGAAGGCCAGAATCGCCCGTCGACCACCGAATCAGGCTCATCGCATCTTCCCGGCGCCCGGCTGGGACGAGCCTGCGACATGGCTCGACGGAAATATGAACGATCAAACAGCCCATATCGGCCGTCGACCACAGAATCAGGCTCAACCCACCCCCGCAAGCCGCGAGTCAGGCTCAACCGACGCCGCCGGACCGCGCGTCAGGCTCAACGCGAGCCCCGCGCCCCGCACGGACTTTGTCGCGACATAAGTAGCAACCTGAAATCAACCATCCACCGTTCCTCTCGACGGTTAGTCATGTCAAACTTGCCCCATGGATCCCACGCGCCGGCGTCTCTTCCCAGGCCTCTTCTTCATCGACGCGGTGCTCGAGGCCGCGGACACGAAGGCGGAGATGTCGCGCCGCATCACGGTGCAGTACCTGCAGCGGGCCGCCATGGCGGGCATCCTCATCGGCACGTTCTACCTCGCCTACTTCGCGGTCAGCGCCGTCTTCGCCGGCATCCCCGCCCTCGGCGACGGCGGCCCGGGCCTCGGCCGTGCGGTCGGCGCGTTCGTGTTCGGCTGGGCGCTGGTGTTCATCTACTTCACCAAGTCGGAGCTGCTGACTTCGAACATGATGGTCACCTCCATCGCCTTCTATCACCGACGGCTGCGGCCGATGCACGGCCTGCTGCTGCTCGCGCTGTGCTACCTCGGCAACGCCATCGGCGGGCTGCTCCTCGGGATCATGGCCCGCTACTCGACGCTCACCGCCGGCCACGTCGAGGAGAAGATGCTGGCCGCCGTCGAGGTCAAACTCGGCTACATGGCGACGGCGTCGGGCATGGGGGACCTGTTCGTGCGCGCCATCCTCTGCAACCTCATGATCAACGTCGCGATGCTGCTGGTCTACAACGGCTTCCTCAAGGACTCCATCACCATGGCGCTCGCGATGGTGATGTCGGTGTTCATCTTCGCCTTCCTCGGGCTGGAGCACTCGGTTGCGAACACCATCCTGTTCACCATCGTCGGCTTCGGCCCCGGCATCGACGTGTGGCCGGCCGTGGGGAACGTGGCCATCGCGCTCGTCGGCAACTTCATCGGCGGGGGCGTGCTCATCGGCATGTACTACGCCCACGTCAACGACGGCCGCTGGCTCGACGGGCGTCGCGGCGCGGCCCAGACGCCGCAGGAATTGGCCGGACAGGTACCCCCTGGGGCATAGTGGGTCGTCCGAACAGTCGCCCTGGATGGAGGACCCGATGGACACCGACAAGCCCCGGATCAGCGGATTCACGTGGGCGGTGATCGTGCTGCTGGGGGTCGGAGTGGTGCTGCTCGGCGTGTTCGCGCGCCCGGCCGGGCCGTCGACCGCGGCCGCACCGGCGAGCTCAGCCAGCGACACCGAACCGCCCGCCACCGTCGAGACCCCGACCGAGAAGTCCGCCGAACAGGTGCAGGCCGAGGCCTTCCTCATCGAGACGCTCCCGCGCCGCGTCGACGGCGACCCGCTCGCGATGGGCAGCCCCGACGCCCCCGTCGTGCTGACCGAATGGGCCGACTACCGCTGCCCCTTCTGCTCCGTCTGGGCGGAGGAGACGCTGCCCGAACTGCAGCGCTACATCGACGACGGCACGCTGCGGGTCGAGTTCCGTGACCTCGCCATCTTCGGCGACGAGTCCGTCCGCGCCGCGACCGCGGCCCGCGCCGCCGGCCAGCAGGGCCGCTACTTCGAGTTCGCGCACGCCCTCTACTCGGCGCTGCCGAACGAGGGGCACCCCGACGTCACCGACGAGACCGTGCTCGGCATTGTCGCGGACCTCGGGCTCGACGAGGAGCAGTTCGCCCGCGACTGGGCCGACCCGGCCCTCGCCAACGCCGTCCTCAGCGACACCCTCGAGGCGCAGCAGATGGGCATCACCTCGACGCCGGCGTTCGTGGTCGGCGGCCAGTTCATCGCCGGCGCGCAGCCGCTCGAGGTGTTCGAACAGGTGATCGACGACCAGGCCGCGCTGCTCGGCTGATGGGAATCGGATACGCCGGCGCCTTCCTCGGCGGCACGGCGGCGCTGCTCAGCCCGTGCGCCGCGATGCTGCTGCCCGCCTTCTTCGCCTACGCCTTCGGCCGCTCGACGGCGACCCTGCTGGGGCGCACCGCACTGTTCTATCTGGGGCTGCTCGTCACCCTCGTGCCGCTCGGGCTCGCGGCCGGGGCGCTCGGCGGGCTCCTGACGACGCATCGCTCGACCGTCGCGACCGTCGGGGGCGTGGTCCTCATCGTGTTCGGCGCGCTGCAGGCACTCGGGGTGCCGCTGCCGATCCCCGGGCTCCGCTCGGCCGGCCGCGACCCCCGCGGCGCCGTCGGCGTGGTGCTGCTCGGCATGACCTACGGGCTGGCGGGCGCCTGCACCGGCCCGCTGCTCGGGGCGGTGCTGACCATGGCGGCCGTCGGCGGCAGCCCGGTGTACGGCGCGATGCTGCTCGCGATGTTCGGCCTCGGGATGGTCGTGCCGCTCGTGCTGCTCGCCGCGGTGTGGGACCGCCTCGGCGCCGGTCGCGGGTGGCGGCCGCGCCAGCTGCGCTGGGGGCCGCTGACGACGTCGTGGCCGGGCATTGTCTCCGGCGTGCTGTTCGTCGTCATCGGGGTGCTGTTCCTCACCACCGACGCCACCGCCGCGCTCGGCGGGCTGCTGGACGCGTCGGGGCAGTACCGGCTGGAGTCGTGGCTGTCCGGCGTCGGCGGCCGGGTGCCGGACCTCGCCGTCGTCGGTGCGCTGCTCGCGGTGGGCGCCGTCGTGGTGTGGGTTCGGCTGCGGCGTCGCTGACGCTAGCGGGGGGTCCGGCGCCCGCCCGGCCGGAACTCGCGGTTCGTCGGGCGGGAGTCCTCGCCCGTCAGCCGCTCGTGCGTCTCGTAGACCGCCAGGGCCGCGCTGGCCAACTCTGCCCACGGCTCCGGGCCCGCCGGTGAGCACGCCGACGCCGTGGGGACCTCCGCCACGACGGCGGGGCGGCGCAGCACCGCACGCGCGGACCGCGGCGCCAGCCCCCATGCGAGGTCCGGCCGCGCACGGGTGAAATCCCAGGTCAGGACACCCGGCCAGTGGAGCACGGGCCAGGCGCCCGTGTGGTCGACGATCTCCGCCTCCGCGGGCCCCGACGCGGGCGGCCCCGCCACGACGGCGGGCGCCAGGGCCGCCGTCGCCCAGCGGGGGCGGCGGGGCAGGCAGTCGACGGCGGGTGCGTCGTCGGTGCCGTCCACCACGGCGACGCGCCGGGTGGCGAGCCGGTCCGCCAGCAGGTCGACCAGCCGGCCGCCGGGCTGCGGCAGGCCCGTGTCGTCGACGAGCCGCCAGCGGCCGAACGTGCGCTCGACGACGAGCCGCGTGGCCAGCAGCCCCGGCGCCCGGCGGGAGCGGGTGCCGGCCACGGGGGCCAGGTCCTGGATGAGGCGCGCCAGGTGGGGATGCCCGGCGCGGTCGGCGATGTCATCGAGGGTGCGGTCCAGCAGCAGTGCGCGCCGGTCCGCGGCGGTCCGCGGCGCGTCGGGGCGTTCGACGCCGAATCGGCGCGCCGCCAGCCAGGCGTCGTCGAGGGCGTCCAGAGTGTCGCGCCACCGCCCGGCCGCGGCCTCCCCGTAGTGCCGGGTGAGCACGGCGAACTGCCTGCCGCGCTCCGTCGGCAGCTCCAACTCGGAGCCGTCCGCGAACCGGTGGACGGCCGGCGGCGCCTCGACCAGGGCCAGGCCGACGCGGGCGAGTTCCGCGTCGAGGGGGCGGCCGGTCTTCTTGAACAGGTCGCGCCAGGTGGCGGGCAGGGTGACGACGGGGGGCAGCGCCCCGGCCTCCGGTGCCCAGCGCCCGCCCAGGGGTTCCCCGGCCAGATCCAGGCGCACGCGATGGCCCAGTTTCGCGAGCCGAGCGGCCGTGGCCATGCCGGCCAGCGTGCCGCCGCGGATCGTGAGCATGCCGCTCAGGATAGGGCTTGACGTTTCGTCGGTGGGGGGTCGTATAGTGATAATCACCGAACGCCTGTTCGATTAGTTCGGGGAAGCTCTGGTTGAACAGGCGTCGGTGAGGGGCCGCCCCGGCCCGGCGCAGCTTCGACCCCTGCGCCGGTCCGGGGCTCCCGGGTCGAGCCACACGTGTCCATTTCGACGCCATCCCCGGGAGACAGCCATGCGCACCTACGACGAGCCCATCCACGTCCTGTTCCGCGACGAGCCGCGCCAGTTCATCTGGCGGGGGCGGCTGCTGCTGGTCAAGGAGATCCAGGGCCGGTGGAGCCGCGCCACGCCCTGGTGGACCGGCCCGCGCGTGCGGGCGGCCCGCGGCGAGGAGGTCGCGCCGCGGGGGGACCTCCTCGGGGAGCGTGAGGTGTGGCGCGTCGAGGCGGGCAACGGGCGCCAACGCGGCGTGTACGAGCTGGCCCGCACCGTCGACGCCGAGGACTGGGTGCTCCGGGCGGTGTTCGACTGATGGGCGGATTCGTCCACCTCAGGGTGGCCTCGGGCTACTCCTTCCAGTACGGCGCCTCCCACCCGAGCGACCTCGTGGCGGAGGCCGCCGCCCACGGCATGGACGCGCTCGCCATCACGGACCGCGGCGGCCTCTACGGCGCGGTGCGGTTCGCCAAGGCCTGCCTGAAGGCCGGGATCGCGCCCATCGTCGGCGTGGACCTGGCCGTCCGCCCGGACGGATGGCGCCCCGAGCGGCGCCCGACGGCGGCCCGCGGCGGCCCGCTGCGTGACGAGCGGCTGCCGCGCGCGGTGGTGCTGGCGGGGTCGCGGTCGGGATGGGGCGTGCTGTGCGAGCTCATCTCGGCCGCCCAGCTGACCGGCGAGCGCGGGGACCCCGTGGTGACGCTGGAGATGCTCGGCCGGTACTGCGCGGGCAGGGACGTCGCGGTGCTGCTCGGCGCGGATTCGGAGGTGGGCGCGGCCCTGGTGGCCGGCCGCCCGGACCGCGCGGAGGAGGCGGTGCGTCGCTGGCGCACCGAACTCGGCTCAGTGCTGTGGCTCGCCGCCACCAACCACCGCGTAGGCGGCCGTGGGCCGGCCTCGGCGCACCAGGCGGCCGGGATCATCCGGCTCGGGGACCGCCTCGGCGTGCCCACCGTCCTCACCAACATGGTGCGCATGGCGCGCCGCGGCCAGGCGGCCACCGTCGACGTCCTCGACGCGGCCCGCCGCCTGGTCCCGCTCGACGTGCGTAACGTGGACCGGCGCAACGCCGAGGGCTACCTCAAGCCGGACGAGGCCATGCGGGAGGCGGCCGACGAGGCGGCCCGGCTCGCGGGCCACCCCGACGGCGGCGCGCTGCTGGCCGCCACCCGCGGCCTCGCCGAGCGCTGCATGCTGGACCCCATCGGCGACGTCGGGCTGGGCGAGATCCGGCTGCCGGAGTTCGAGACGCTCGGCACCACCGTCGAGCAGGCGCCGTCGGTGCTGCGCGCCCGGTGCGAGGCCGGGCTGGCCGAGCGGCACGGGACCATCGGCCGGGAGACCGCCGACCGGCTGGACGACGAGCTGTCCGTCATCGGACGGCTCGGGTTCGAGTCCTACTTCCTCACGGTCGCGGACGTGGTGGGCCTCATCCGCGGCCTCGGCATCCGCTGCGCGGCCCGCGGCTCCGGCGCCGGCAGCCTCGTCAACTACGCGCTGGGCATCTCCGGGGTGGACCCGATCCGGCACGGGCTGATCATGGAGCGCTTCCTGTCGCCGCTGCGGCAGGCGCTGCCGGACATCGACCTCGACGTCGAGTCCGCCCGCCGCACCGAGGTCTACGACACCATCCTGGAGACCTTCGGCGGGCAGCGCGTCGCGTGCGTGGCCATGATCGAGACCTACCGGGTGCGGCACGCGGTGCGCGACGTCGGGGCGGCGCTCAGTCTGCCGCCCGTGGAGATCGACGCCATGGCCAAGGCCTTCCCGCACATCCGCGCCCGCGACGCCCGCGCCGCGCTGCGGGACCTGCCCGAGCTCCGCGCCGCCGGGTTGGGAGAGGAACGCCTCGACGTCCTGTTCTCGCTGGTCGAATCCCTCGACGGGCTGCCCCGGCACATCGCGCTGCACCCGTGCGGCGTGATCCTCAGCGACTCGTCGCTCAGGCAGCGCACCCCGCTGGAGGCCAGCTTCGGCGGCTACCCGATGAGCCAGTTCGACAAGGACGACGTCGAGGACCTCGGCCTGCTCAAGCTGGACGTGCTGGGCATCCGGATGCAGTCGGCGATGGCGCACGCCGTCGCGGAGATCGGGCGCACCCGGCCCGTCGGCCCGCCGCCGGACATCGACGCCCTGGACCCCTTCGACGATCCGGCGGTCTACGACATGATCGCCCACCGCGCCACGCTGGGCTGCTTCCAGATCGAGTCGCCCGGCCAGCGGGAACTGGTCGGCAAGTTCGGCCCCGAGACGTTCCACGACATCATCGTCGACATCTCCCTGTTCCGGCCCGGGCCGGTGAAGTCGGACATGGTCACCCCCTTCCTCGAGGCCCGCCAGGGCTGGACGGAGCCCGAGTACCTGCACCCCAGCCTCATCCCGGCGCTCGAGCAGACCCACGGCGTCGTCGTGTTCCACGAGCAGGTGATCCAGATCATCGCCATCGCCACCGGCTGCAGCCTGGCGCAGGGCGACGAGGTGCGCCGCGCGCTCGGGGACCGGGAGGGACAGGCGCAGGTCAAGGAGTGGTTCTGGCCCAAGGCCCTGGCCCGCGGCTACGACGAGCACATGGTCGAGCAGATCTGGTTCATCCTCGAGTCGTTCGCCTCGTTCGGGTTCTGCAAGGCGCACGCCGCGGCGTTCGCGCTGCCCACCTACCAGTCGGCGTGGCTGAAGCGCTACTACCCGGCGCACTTCATCGCCGGCATCCTCACACACGACCCGGGCATGTACCCCAAGCGGCTGCTGCTGGAGGAGGCGCGGCGCATGACCATCGAGATCCTCGGCCTCGACGTCAACCGCAGCACCGGCCAGTACCGCGCCGAACGCCTCGACGGCGCCGAGGAGGGCATGGCGCTGCCGGAGCACCTCGCCATGGGGGCGCCGCCCACCACCGACGGGCTGCCGCAGATCGACGGCTGGGGCATCCGGCTGTCCCTGGCCGACGTCAAGGGCATCGGGGAGGCGGAGATCGACCGCATCGTGGCCGGCCAGCCGTACCTGTCGCTGACGGACTTCTGGGAGCGGGCGCGGGTCGCGGAGCCGGTGGTGGAGCGGCTGATCCTCGCCGGCGCGTTCGACGGTCTGTACCGCATCGGCCGCCGCGCCGCGGTGCATCGTCGCGGTCAGGTCACCCGCCGCGACCTGCTGCTCGCCCTGGCGGACCTGCACCGGCAGCGCCGGGCGGACGAGCGGGCCGTGGCCCGCGCGAAGGGCCGCCGCCCCCAGGCGCTGGGCGACGACCCCGGCGAGCTCGCCCGCGCCCAGACCCAGCGGGCGTCCCGCGCGCCGCAGGCGGTTCAGGGCGTGCTGGACTTCGGCGACGGTGACGGCGGCGCGGAGCCGACGGCGGACGTCGTCGCCACCGGGCTGCCGGAGATGGACGACGAGCAGCGCCTCAAGGCGGAACTGGAGATCCTGGGGCTGGACGCCAGCCGGCACATCATGGAGCGCTACCTGCCGCTGCTGCGCGCCCTCGACGCCACCAGCTCGCGGACGCTGCTGCAGCGCCGCAACCAGTCGGAGGTCCTGGTCGCGGGGGTGAAGGTGGCCACGCAGACGCCGCCGGTGCGCTCCGGCCGGCGGGTGATCTTCCTCACCCTGGACGACTCGACGGGCCCCGTCGACGCCACCTTCTTCGAAGACGTGCAGGGGCCCTACGCCGCCACCGTGTTCTCGTCGTGGATGGTGCTGGTGCGGGGGAAGCTCCGCCGCACCGGCCCGCGCGGCGTGTCGATCCGGGCCACCGGGTGCTGGGATCTCGGCCACCTCGACGAGGTGTGGCGCTCGGCGCTGGACCAGGGGGCGACGGAGGCGGAGGCGGTCGCGGCCGTCGTCGCGGTGCTCGACGAGGTGCCGGAGGGCTACAGCCTGGTGGGCGAGTGGCGGCCGGCGGGCGAGGACTCCGCGGATCCGGGCCGGCGGCCGGCCGGGGAACCGGCGGGGGAGAGCGACGAGGCCCCCGCCGAGGAACCGCCACCGGACCCGCAGGACCACACCCGCGCCGGCGGGATGGGCCGCCGGCGGGTGCTGGTGCACGCCAGCGGGTTCCGGCAGTCGCCGTACGCGGACATCAAACCCGCCGGCACCGGCGCCGCGGAGGCCCCGCGCAAACTGTGGCACTCGAGCCCCGGAAGCTCAGGGAGGTAAACGATGCGCGTCATCGCACACGTGGACATGGATGCGTTCTACGCGTCGGTGGAGATGGCCCGCCACCCGGAACTGCGGGAGGTGCCGATGTTCGTCGGCGGCTCCACCCGCGGGGTGGTCCTGTCGGCCAACTACCCGGCGCGCAGGTTCGGGATCACGGCCGGGATGCCGGCGAGCCGGGCGCGTCGGCTGTGCCCGCAGGTCGCCGTCGTCCATCCGGACTTCGACCACTACACGGCCGTGTCCGACGGCGTCCGCGAGATCTTCGACACCCTCACGGACCGGGTGGAGATGGCCTCCATCGACGAGGCGTTCATCGACCTCACCACCGCGCTGCGCCGCCTCGGCGGAGACCCGGAGGCGGTGGGGGAACAGCTGCGCGCGCAGGTGATGGACGAGCAGCGGGTCGCGTGCTCCGTCGGCATCGGGCCCAGCAAGTTCATCGCGAAGCTCGCCTCGAAGCAGGCCAAACCGGACGGCCTGGTCCGGGTGCGCGACGAGGACGTCATCGCGTTCCTCCACCCCCTCCCCGTGGAGGCCATCTGGGGGGTGGGGGAGGCGACGGCGGAGCGGCTGCACCGGCTCGGCCTCAGCACGGTGCGGGACCTGGCCACCACCCCGCGCGCCACGCTGCAGCGGGCGCTGGGCGACAACCAGGGCGCGCTGCTGTTCGACCTCGCCTGGGGCCGCGACGACCGCTCGGTGCTGGCCCGCGAGCCGGCCGAGCACAGCGTCGGGTCGCAGGAGACGTTCCCGCAGGACACGGACGATGTCGCGGTGGTCGCCACCGAGATCCTGCGCATGGCGGACCGGACGGCGTCGCGGATGCGCGCCCAGGCGATGGTGGGGCGGACCGTGACGCTGTCGGTGCGGTTCGCCGACTTCACCACCATCACCCGCACCGGGACCCTGGCGGCCCACACGGACCGCACCAACGACATCTACGCCGAGGCGATGCGGCTGTTCACGCGGCTGCATCTGCAGCGCGCCCGGATCCGGCGCGTCGGGGTGCGGGTGGAGAAGCTGGTGCCCGTGACGGACACCTACCAGCAGCCCGCGCTCGACGAGCCGGTGCATGGCTGGACCGATGCGGAGCGGGCCATCGACAAGGCGGTACTGCGGTTCGGACCGCGGGCCGTCCAGCGTGCCCGGCTCACCCGTCGATCGGACGCGCAATTGATCCACGCCTGATACACCCCCGAAACGGACGCTGAGCACGATGGGGGAGATGAAGCTCCTTGTCATCGCACCGGCCACCAGTTACGAGCCCGGCCCGTTCGGGGATCTGCTCACCCGCCTCGCCGAGGACACCGTCGAGACCGCCCGACGCGAGGGGTGGACCCCCACCCTCATCGGGCTCGAGGACTGCGGCGACCACCGCTGGCAACCGGCGCTGGCCGCCGCGGATGCCGTCGTGATCCTCGGGGGGCACGACGTCGACCCGCGCCTCTACGGCGGGCCGCTCGACTATCCCGGCTCCGGCGACCACCTCGTCACCGCCGACAGGCGTGCCCTCATCGTCATCCAGGCCTGCCGCGCCGATCGGCGGCCCCTGCTCGGCATCTGCCGCGGCATGCACCTGATCAATGTGGCGTACGGCGGCGATCTGATCCCGCACCTGGTCACGCACCTCAACCACCGCCGGCCTGAGGGCGACCCGATGCGCGACCACCTCGTCGACGTCGCCCCCGAGTCCAGCCTCGCCGCGGTGCTCCCCGAGCGGCAGGTCACCGTGCGCAGCTCCCACCACCAGGCGATCGGCGTCCTCGGGCGGGGTCTGAAGCCCGTCGCGTGGGCCACGCATGACGGCGTCATCGAGGCGGTCGAGGATCCGGAGCGGCCGGTCTTGGCCGTGCAGTGGCACCCGGAGGATCAGGGGGCGGAGCCCGACCAGCTCCCCGCGCTGCTGGGGTGGCTAGCGGCGGAGCTCCGCGATGCGACGGAGCGGGAGCGCCCGGCGTCCTGACCCTTCCGGGGGGAGCGAAAGGTCAGAGGTCGCCCTGCTGGCGACGACGCCACCGCTCCTCGAGCTTGTCCATGAAGTCCTGCGACGACGCCGTGGGCTGACGCGGCGCGCCCTGGGTGGGCCGACGGCTGGGTTGACCCCCACCGTCGTCTCCGACGCGGCGCCACGAGTTGATCCCGACCAGCGCCGCCGCCAGCATCACGAGGAAGCCCAGCACGCTCACGGCCGGATGCACCTGCACCCCGACCAGCAGCACGACCACGCCGACGATGAACCCCAGCCCGGCGAGCGCCGCGCGGCGCCGGTGGATCCGGATGGACGACGACCCGCTCAGCGTGTCCGCGAGCTTGGGGTCCTCGGCCATGAGAGACGCCTCAAGCTGCTCCAGCAGCTTGCGTTCTTGCTCAGACAGCGCCATCGGATCTCCCTCGTCAGCCTTTCGTCAATTCTACGCACCCAGGTCAACCCGGCGTGCCGCAAGGAGCAGCGAGGGTGGCACGAGCAGCGCCCGTGCCCGCACCGCCGGCGTCGCGTCACGCAACAGCGCCGCCCGGAGCGCGCGCACCTGCGCCGGGAGCCGCCCGATGTCCGTGCCGGTCCGCGAGAACTGGCTCACCTCGACGGTGTGCGCGATCTCCCGCAGCGTGGCGGCCGCGCGCTGAGGCAGGTCCGCCGCCATGGCCGCCGCGACGGGGCCGGGGGAGCCGTCGGGGAGGTCTCGTCCGACGTCGACGAAGAGCGCCTCCACTTCCGCCCACGCTGCGGCCGCGGCGGCGCGCCGCTCCTGCCCCGGCCGCAGGCGCCACGCGCGCAGCGCGATGCGGATCAGGGCGGGCAGCGCCAGCAGCACGAGCAGCGACAGCCCCGCCACCACCCAACCGACGACGCTGACGTCGGTGTCCTGTCCCGGGGCGGTCGGGCGCAGTGTCGGGGTGGGGGCGGCCGTCGGCTCCACAGTGGGCGGCTCGAGCGACGCCGACGTCGTCGGGGTCGGCGACGGCGACGCGCTGCCCGTGGGTTGTTCGGCGGGGTCGGTGTACTCCGGCGGCCCGTCGAACGCCGGCGTCGGCTCGAACGGCACCCAGCCCAGGTCGTCGAGGAACAGCTCGGGCCAGGCGTGGGCGTCGTGCGCGGTGACGCGGTACGAGCCGTCCTCGAGGAGTTCGCCCGGCGTGAAGCCGACCGCCATCCGGGCCGGGATGCCCTCGATGCGCGCCATGGTGATCATCGCGGCCGCGAAGTGGATGCAGTAGCCGGAGCGGTCGTCGAGCAGGAAGGAGCTGATCGCGTCGGTGCCGGTGGAGGCCGGAGCCTCCAGGCTGTACTCGAAAGCGCCGGACCGCAGGTACTCCTGGATCGCCAGGGCCTTCGCGCCCGCGCTGTCCGCCCCCGCCACGACCTCGGCCGTCATCGCGGTCACCCGCGAGTCCAATCCCTCCGGGACCTCCGACGTCGCCGCGAGGACCCCCGATCCGGCCCCGGCCGCCTCGATCTCCTCGCGCGACGGCGACGGCATGGTTGAGATGACCGTGTAGTCCAGGTCGATGGTCTGCTCGAGCCGGTCCGGGCCCGACGCGACGACGCTCAGCGTGTCGGGATCGAAGCTCCACTCCCCGGCGGCGTCGATGGCGTCGACGGCGAACGGCACCGGCAGGTACTCCGACGGCACGCCGGCCATGCTCACCATCACCTCGACCTCGTCGCCGGGGAAGGTGTGTGCCTGGCTCAGCCCGAACGTCGACAGCCGCATCGGCAGCAGCCTCGCCCCGGAGGGGGTCAGCTCGGGCAGCGCGACCGTGCGCAGGTACGCGGGGCGCCCGTCCGACGTGCGGTAGGTGAGCACCTCGCTGTCGGCGGGCCGCTTGAGGTCCTGTTCGAGCCGGACGGTCGGGTCGCTCAGCTGGATGGGGCCGTCGGGGCCGGAGTTCCACGGCTGCTTGTCCCCGAGCGGCAGCAGCGGCGCCACCACGAGCGCGAGCGCCAGCGCCGCCGCCCCGAACGCGACGGCGACCTGCAGCCGCGACGCCAGGTACGCCCCGGGGCGCGACGCCCGCCCGGTCGCCGACTCCGCGACACCGGTCGCGCTCAGCAGCACCGCGACATAGCCCGCCACCACGGGCAGGAGGTACCAGAAGGACAGGTCGGTGACGACGGTGATCGCCGCGACGCCGTAGACCAGCGCCAGCGGCGCGATCGCCCATGCGGGCTGTTCCAGCGCGGACACGAGCAGCTCGAGCGCCACGACGAGCAGCGCCGTCAGGACGATGATGAGCCACACGATGCCGGGCACCGGTTCGACGGGGGCGGCCCCCGTGCGGATGGCCGTCACCCCGTCCGCGGTCAGCGCGGCGAGGGCGGCGAGCGGGTCGGCGGCGGCGGGCGCGAGACCCAGCCCCCGCCACGCGACGACGCCCGCGACCGCCAGCGCCTGCGCCAGCACCACCAGCAGCCGGGGAGAGCGCAGCAGCGGCAGCCCGACGCCGACCGCCGCCGACGCGGCCACCACGAACCCCGCCTCGAGGAGGTGGCCCGACCCGCGGACCATGGGCGCGAGCGGCATGAGCGACAGCAGGGTCGCGGCCGCGATGACGACGCTGGTGAGCGGGTGGTGGCTGAACCTCATCGCGCCACCCGTCCCCACACGTCGGGGACCGGCTCGCCGGGTCGATAGGTCTCAACCGTCCACCCGTGGTTGCGCAGCAGGCGGCAGGCGTCGTCGTGGTCCTCCGACGGGCTGCCCCAGGCGCGCGCGTCGGGGACCAGGGCGATGAGGCTGCGGGCCCGCCCGCCGGCGGCGGCGAGCGCGGCGGCGTCCGCGGCGTGCAGCAGCCCGGTGGCGGCCACGAGGGAGGCCGACGTCGCCAGCGCCTCCGGGTCCGCCACCGCGGTCCCGAGCCACGTCTCCTCGGACTCGTCGAGCTCGGTCAGGGCCTCCAGCATCGCGTGCCGGGCCGCGTGGCCGACCGTGTGCCCGGAGGCGAAGACCGTCCCCGAGGGGGCGAGCACGGCCAGCCGGTAGCGGCCCTCGACCAGCAGCGCGGCGATCGACGCGACCGCCGACACCGCCCACTCGAGGCTTCCGGTCGGCCCGGACCCGAGGTGCGCGGAGCGCCGCGTGTCGACGATGAGCGTGCTGGAGGGGTCCCAGGGGTGTTCCTCGAGGCGCACCATGAGGTCGCCCTGCTTGGCGGTCATCCGCCAGTGCACGCGGCGCATGCCGTCGCCGTGCCGGTGCTCTCGGACCAGGACGTCGTCCTGCCCCGCCTGGCCGATGCGCTGCGGCGTGGCGTCGCCCGCCGCGCCGAGCCCAGCACCACCCGCGAGGTCGCCCAGCGGCCAGATCCGTGGGGTGACGCGGAGCAGCGAGGTGCCGCCGGCCGCCGTGAAGCGACGGCGGGCCAGGCCGAATGGGTCGCTGGCGGTCCCCAGCAGCGGGCCCACCTCGAAGCGGCCGCGCTTGTCGGCCTGCAGTGTGTAGCCGACGGCCTGCCGCCAGCGGCCGAAGCCGCGGGCGATGACGAACCCGACCCCGCCGCCCAGCTCAGCGGGCGCGTCGTCGACGAACTGCAGCGCGCTCGCCTGCGCCGGGGCCTGGTTGGCGACCTGCAGCACGGCGTGCGTGGCCGAGCCGACCGCGACCGTGTCCGGCGTGAGTGTGCGGTGCTGGCTCACGCGCGGCCGCGCCAGCTGCAGGTACACCGCGGCGAGCAGCGGCAGCGACGTCAGCGCCAGCCCCAGCCACACGAGGTCCCGCTCGCCGAGCCAGGCCGCGCCCGCGGTTGCGGCGGCGCCGCACAGCAGCAGCGCCAGCCCGCGCCCGGTCAGCCGGGTGCCCCGCCTCGGCAACGCGTCAGCCCCGGTTCGGGGCCTGCGTGGCCTCGACGATGGCGCGCACGATGGTCTCGGGGTCCCGGCGGGAGACCTGGGCCTCGACCGTCGGCAGCACGCGGTGGGCGAGCACCTCGACGGCGAGCGCGCGGACGTCCTCCGGGATGACGTAGTCGCGCCCGGCGAGCGCAGCCTCCACCCGGGCCGCGCGCATGAGGTGCAGCGAGGCGCGGGGGCTGGCACCCAGCCGGAGGTCCGGGTGGCGCCGCGTGCCCTCGACGATCGCGACGATGTAGTCGTTGATGACGGGGGCCACGTACACGGCGCGGATGGCCCGCGCGGCGGCGGCGACGGCGGCGGCGTCGGTCACGGGCTGGACGGTGGAGAGCTGGTCCCCGCCGGCGTGGTGCTCGAGCATGGCCACCTCGGCCTGGCGCGCCGGGTACCCCATGGTGATGCGCGCCATGAAGCGGTCGCGCTGCGCCTCGGGGAGGGGATAGGTGCCCTCCATCTCGATGGGGTTCTGCGTGGCGATGACCATGAACGGCTCCGCGAGCCGGTAGGTGTGCCCGTCGGCGGACACCTGGCCCTCCGCCATGGCCTCGAGCAGCGCCGACTGCGTCTTGGGGGAGGCGCGGTTGATCTCGTCGCCCAGCACGATGTGCGCGAAGATGCCGCCCGGTTTGAACTCGAACTCCCGGGTCGACTGGTTGAACACCGACACGCCCGTCACGTCGCTGGGCAGCAGGTCCGGCGTGAACTGGATGCGCTTGACGTCACCGGAGATGGCGCGCCCCAGCGACTTCGCGAGCACGGTCTTGCCGACGCCGGGGACGTCCTCGATCAGGAGATGCCCCTCGGCCAGCAACACGGTGACCACGGTGCGGATCTGCCGGTCCTTGCCCTCGATGACGCGGGCCATCTCGGCCGCGATCCGGCCGGCGAGCTGGGACACCTCGGTCAGCGAGGGGATGGCGGTCTGATTCACCGGGACTCCTTGGGTGGCGTGCGCCGAGACGGCTCTCCCAGCGTAGACGCGGGCGCAACGGGGGAGTCAACACGCCACAAAGTGGTGCCCTGGTGGAGGGAAGTGGGGTACTGTGGGGCGCGGTGGAGCGTAGTGGAGGGAAAGTGGAGCGAGAGGGGGTGCCTGGTCGATGTTTCTGGGGACATACACGCCGAAGCTGGACGAGAAGGGGCGCCTCATCCTGCCCGCGAAGTTCCGCAACGCCCTCGAGGACGGACTCGTCATCACCCGCGCACAGGAGCGGGCGCTGGCGGTCTACCCCAAGGACACCTTCGAGGCCCTCATGGCGGACGCGATGAAGGCCCCGAGCACCGTGAAGCAGGTCCGCGATTACCAGCGCATGATGACCGCGGGCGCCAGCTTCGAGATTCCGGACCGGCAGGGGCGGGTGACCATTCCCCAGATCCTGCGCGACTACGCCGGCCTGGACCGCGACGTCGTGGTGATCGGTGCGCTGAACCGCGCCGAGATCTGGGACGCCGAGACATGGCACACCTACTCGGCGGAGAGCGAGGAGCGCTTCGCCGGGATGGACGACGAACTCACCGCCTTCCAGGGGTGAGACGGCTCACCCGGTGGTTCCCGGCCGGCGGCCCTGACTTCACTTCCCCGATGTCAGGTCCACTCCGGAAGGGAACCTCCGGGTGAGGCGGACACAGCAACAGCTAAGAGGGTCGAGACACACACGATGCAGGGCTTCGCCGACGTTCACGAACCGGTCATGCGTGACCGCATCGTGGAACTGCTGCGCCCGGCGCTCCAGCGCCCGGGCGCGGTCTACGTCGACGGCACCCTCGGGCTGGCCGGCCACGCCGCCGCGATCCTCACCGCCTGCCCCGAGGCCAGGCTGATCGGCATCGACCGAGACCCCGACGCGCACGCCGTCGCCCGCGAACGGCTGGGCGACCTCGCCGAGCGCGCGACCCTCGTCCAGGCGGTCTACGACGAGCTCCCCGACGTCCTCGACGACCTCGGCATCCGCCGCGTCCACGGCATCCTCCTCGACCTCGGCCTGTCGTCGCTGCAGATCGACCGCGCCGAGCGGGGCTTCGCCTACCGCGTCGACGCACCCCTCGACATGCGCATGAATCCGACGGAGGGCGCCACCGCCGCCGACGTGCTCAACACCTACCCCGTCGGCGAGCTGGCCAGGATCCTCAAGTGGTACGGCGAGGAGCGGTTCGCCGACCGCATCGCGCGGGCCGTCGTCGCCGAGCGCGCCCGGCAGCCCTTCGACCGGTCGGCACGCTTGGTCGAGGTCATCTCCGCCGCGATCCCCGCGGCCGCGCGCCACACCGGGGGGCACCCCGCCAAGCGGACGTTCCAGGCCCTGCGGATCGAGGTCAACCGCGAACTGGCCGCCCTCGAGGGAGTGCTGCCGGCGGCCGTCGACGCGCTCGCCCTGGGTGGCCGCATCGCCGTCCTCAGCTACCACTCGCTGGAGGACCGGCTCGTCAAGCGCACGTTCGCGGCGCGGGCCACCGACCGCGCCCCGCGCGACCTCCCCGTCGTCCCCGACGAGCTCAAGGCCGAACTGACCCTGCTGACCCGCGGCGCCGAGCGCCCCACCCCCGACGAGATCGCCCACAACCCCCGGGCCGCGTCCGCGCGGCTCCGGGCAGCCGAACGCACGAAGGAGGCCGCAGCATGAGTGCACAACCGGTGACCGCCGACGCCCCGACCGCCCCCCGGCTGAGCGTCGTGCGCCCTCAGCCGACGACGGTGTCGGTCATGGGGTTCGTCGGCATCGTCGCCCTGCTCGTGGCGGCCGGCCTGGCGCTGGTCATGATCGTCACCACGCAGGTGGGCGCCCAGTCGAAGGAACTGGCGTCGCTGCGGCGGGAGTCCACCGAACTCGGCTACACGGCCGCCGCGCTGACCTCGCAGCTCCAGAAGGTGTCCAGCGCCAACGCCCTGGCGCTGCGCGCGTCCCAGCTCGGCATGGTCCCCAACCCCTACCCGGCGTTCATCCACCTCGCCGACGGCACGGTGACCGGCGTGCCGACCGCGGTGACCGGCGACGAGCTGCCGTTCCTGCGCGGCCGCCGCACCGAGGCGCCCCCTCCGGCAGCCCCGGTGCCGCCCCGCGCGCAGCCGGCCCCGGCTGGGCAGTCCGCCGACGACCTCGTGGCCGCCGGGTCGACGGGGGACTGAGCCGTGGAGAAACGACCCAGATCCGGCCGCGCCACCAACGGCACCACCGGCGCCTCCGGGTCGCCGCGGCCGCGCGCCTCCGGCACGAACGGCCGTCCCGCGCCATCCACCCGGCGCGCGTCGACGCCGCGCCCCGCCGCCCGGCCCGCCGCGTCACGGTCCCGCGCCGCCGCCCCGGGCACCCCCCGGCCCCGCCGCTACCGCAAGACGCTGCGGCTGCCGGTCGGGCGGGCCACCGTCCGCATCCGCGTGTTCATGCTGAGCCTGGCGCTGCTGCTGTCGGTGGCGGTCGTGCGCGCCGTGCAGCTGCAGGGCATCGACTCGCAGGCCTTCGCGGCGGAGGCCGCCGCCAAGATGCAGTCGACCCGCGACCTGCCCGCCACCCGTGGGTCGATCACCGACCGCAACGGCGTGGTCATGGCCGCGACCGAGCCGGCGATGATCGTCTCCATCGACCCCGACATGATCCGCACCAACGGGGCCGACAAGCGCTACCCGATGAGCGATAAGAAGCAGGAGGAGGCGGCGGCCGCCCCCGACGCCGTCGCCGAGATCCTCGTCAAGCATCTCGGTGGCCGGAAGTCGACCTACCTGGACCTGATCGACACGCCGGACTCGCGCTACGAGGTCGTCGAGCGCAAGGTGCCCGCGGCGGTCTACACCGCGATCAAGGACGACATGGCGCTCGGCTTCGGCGGCGACGGCAGGCGGCCCTGGTACGGCGTGTTCGGCGACCCGGACCCCATCCGCGTCTACCCGAACCGCTCCGTCGCCTCCAGCGTCGTCGGCTTCGTCAACCACGAGGGCAAGGGCGCCGCGGGCCTCGAGTACGCGCTGGACGCCGAGCTCGACGGCACCCCGGGCAGCATGGTCTACGACTGGTCCACCTACGGCCGCATCCCCCTCGGCACCAACATCATGACGCCGGCGGTCGACGGCGCGTCGTACCAGCTCACGCTGGACTCGGACCTGACCTGGATGGCCGAGCAGATTCTGGCCGAGCACGTGAAGCGCGCCGGCGCCGCCACCGGCAAGGCCGTCGTCATGAACGTCAAGACCGGTGAGATCCTCGCCCTGGCCAACTCGCCGGGCTTCGACTCGGCCAACCCGTCGGCCACCGACGCCGAGGACCGGGGCAACCGCGTCGTCACCGAGGCCTACGAGCCCGGGTCGGTGGAGAAGGTCCTCACCATGGCGGCCCTCGCGGACCAGGGGCTCGTGAGCCCGACGACCAAGGTGATCGTCCCGCCGCGCATCGCGTCCGGCGCCGGCTACGTCCGCGACTCCTTCGACCACGGCACCATCAACCTCACCGCCAGCGGCGTCGTGGCGCAGTCGTCGAACATCGGCACCATCATGCTGACCCGCCAGATGGACAAGGCGCTGCTCGCCGAGTACCTCGGCGACTTCGGCCTGGGTGCCAAGTCCGGCGTCGGCCTGCCCGGCGAGACCACCGGCAGCATTCCGGGCGCCGACATGGCCGACTACACCCGCGACCAGGTGTCCTTCGGTCAGGGCCTCTCGGTCAACGCGATCCAGATGGCCGCCGCCATCAACACCGTCGCCAACGGCGGTACCTACGTGCAGCCGACCATCATCAAGTCCGCGACGACCGCCGACGGCACCGCCATCGAGCTGCCGACCCCCGCGACGCGACGCGTGGTCTCCGAAGAGGCGGCCGACGCCACCCTCACGATGATGGAGGCCGTCATCGGCCTCAACGAGTCGCGCGCCATCCCCGGCTACCGCACCGCCGGCAAGTCGGGCACCGCCCAGCGCTACGACCCCACGTGCAAGTGCTACAACGGCTTCACCGCCTCCTTCGTCGGCGTCGCGCCGGCCGAGGACCCGCAGATCCTCGTCTACGTCGTCCTCGACCAGCCGACCAACGGCAACCTCGGCAGCCGGCTCGCGCTACCGGCCGTCAACGAGATCCTCTCCCTGGCTCTGCCCCGCTACAACGTGGCCCCGTCGACGACGCCCGCGCCGGAAACCCCGCTAACGTTCGACTGATGGACAGCACGCTTCGCCCACCCGACCCGCCGCCCGCCCTCCTGGCGGCGCTGCTCGAGGGACTGGACGTGGCCGGGGACCCAGCGTCGGTCGCCATCACCGGCGTGACGCTGGACTCGCGGGCCGTGCGCCCGGGTTGGCTGTACGTGGCGCTGCCGGGCACCTCGACGCACGGCGCCGCCTTCGTGCCGCAGGCCGTGGCCGCGGGCGCGGCGGCCGTCCTCACCGACGCAGCCACGGCGCCCTCGCTCACCGACGCCGCCGTGCCCGTCCTGGCGGCGGCAGATGCCCGCCACGCGGCCGCCGTCGTCGCCGCCCGCTGCTTCGGCGAACCGGCCCGCGACCTCACGATGCTCGGCGTGACGGGCACCAACGGCAAGACCACGACGGTGGCGCTCCTGCAGGCCGGGCTGCAGGCTGCCGGACGCCTGACCGGAACCATCGGCACGATCGGGTTCCGCCTCGGCGACGAGGAGCTGCGCTCCGCCCGCACCACGGTGACCACGCCCGAGTCGCCGGACCTCCAGGCGCTGCTGGCCGTCATGCGGGACCGGGGCGCCGACGCGGTCGCGCTCGAGGTGAGCTCGCACGCGCTCGCGCTCGCCCGCGTCGACGGGATCGAGTTCGACGTCGTCGGTTTCCTCAACCTCGGCCGCGACCACCTGGACTTCCACGCCGACCTCGACGACTACTTCGAGGCCAAGGCCCGGCTGTTCGAGCCGGGCCGTTCCACGGCCGCCGTCGTCTGGACCGACGACCCGAAGGGCCGGGAGATCGCCGGCCGGGTCGCGGACCATGGCGCGAGCCGGCTCATCACCGTGGGCACCTCGGCGGACGCCCGGTACGTGCTGACCGGCTACGAGCCGGTCGCGCCCCTCGGTGGCCGCGCCACGCTGCTGCGCGACGGCGAGGCCCTCGAGCTGGAGCTGACGCTGCCCGGCGAGTACAACATGATCGACGCCGCGGTGGCCTTCGCCATGCTCGAGGCCGTCGGCGTCCCGGCCGGCGAGGCCCTCGCCGGGCTGCGCACCGCGCAGGTGCCGGGCCGGATGCAGCGGGTCGACCTCGGCCCGGGCGCGCCGCTGGTGGTGGTCGACTTCGCCCACACCCCGCAGGCGGTGGGGGCGGCGGTCGCCTCCCTGGCCGGGCTCGGCCGCGTCGTGACCGTACTTGGCTGCGGCGGCGACCGTGATCCGGACAAGCGCCCCGAGATGGGTGCCGCCGCCGCGCGCGGCAGCGACCTCACCGTCATCACCGACGACAACCCGCGAACCGAGGACCCCGCCCGCATCCGGGCGCAGACGCTGGCCGGCGCCGAGGCGGCGCTCAGGCCCGGCGCTGAGGTCGTCGAAGTCGCGGGACGGCGCGCCGCGATCGAGACGGCGCTGCGTGGCGCGGGGCCGGATAGCGTGGTGGCCATCCTCGGCAAGGGGCACGAACGCGGCCAGATCCTGGCCGACCGCATTGTGGACTTCGACGACGTGGAGGAGGCGACGCTGGCCTGGCGGCGCCTCAGTGAGGAAGGAGCGTCCCATGCGGCCGCGCAGCATCTCTGACCTGGTCGACCTCATGGCGCCCGGCGCCGTCGAACTCGTCGGCGACCCGGACCCCGTGGTGGGCCCCGACGTCGTCATCGACAACCGGCGCGCCACGCCCGGCAGCCTCTTCGTCGCCATCCCCGGCGAGCGGGTCGACGGCCACGCCTTCGCCCCTGCGGCCGTCGCGGCCGGCGCCGCCGGCGTGCTCGGCATGGCGCTCACCGACGCCGACGTCCCGCACCTGCTGGCCGAGGACTCCGTCACGGCGCTCAGCTGGCTGGCCCGCGGCCTCGTCCGCGAGGCCCGCGCCCGCGGCATGGTGAGCATCGGCGTCACCGGCAGCTCCGGCAAGACGAGCACCAAGGACCTCATGGCCCAGGTGTTCGAGGCGGCCGGCCCGACCGTGGCCCCCGTCGGCTCGCAGAACAACGAGGTCGGGGTCCCGCTCACCGCCTGCCGGATCGACGACGACACGGCCTACCTGGTCTCCGAGATGGGCGCGCGCGGCATCGGACACATCGCCTGGCTCACCTCGCTCGTCGGCCTGGACGTCGGCGTGTGCCTCAACGTCGGCCACGCCCACGTCGGGGAGTTCGGCGGCGTGGAGGCCACGGCCCGCGCGAAGTCGGAGATCGTGCGCGACCTGGCCGAGGACGGCTGGGCCGTCCTCAACGCCGACGACCCGGCGGTCGCGGGCATGCGGTCGGCCACCCGCGCCCGCATCGCCTGGTTCGGCGAGGGCGACCTGCCCGACGGCGACCTGCGGGTCACCGCCCGCGACGTGCGGCTCAACGCGCTCAGCCAGGCCTCGTTCGACCTCGTGGTCCTCGACCCCGACGGCGAGCGCAGCGCCCCGGTCAGCCTCGCCGTGATCGGCCGGCATCAGGTGTCCAACTCGCTGGCGGCGGCGACCGCCGCGCTGGCGGCCGGGCTCGAGCTCGACCTCATCGCGGACGCCCTGTCGTCGGCGTCGCCCCGCTCCGACTGGCGCATGGAACTGCACCGGCGCCCCGACGGCGTCCTCATCCTGAACGACGCCTACAACGCCAACCCGGACTCCATGGCGGTCGCGCTGACCACGGCGGTGGAGCTGGTGCAGGGCACCCGCGCCGAGCACCCAGGCGCCCGCGTCGTCGCCGTCCTCGGGGACATGCTCGAGCTCGGCCCGCTGGCGGCGGGCCTGCACGAGGAGCTCGGCCGGCGAGCCGCCGACGCCGGCGTGGCCGAGGTCGTCGCCGTGGGCGATCTGGCCGGCCACATCGTCGCCGGTGCGGCCGCCGAGGGGGTGCCCGCGCGCGTCGCGGCTCGTGCGGACGTCGCCGCGTCCCTTAGCCTTGGCCCCGGCGACGTCGTCCTCATCAAGGGGTCGCGCGGCGTCGGACTCGAAACGGTGGCGGCCGACCTGGCCGGCGGAGACGGAGGCGCGAAGTGATCAACATCCTCACCGCGGGGTCGTTGTCCCTCCTCTTCGCCATGGTGGGCACGCCCTGGCTGATCAAGTTCCTCACCCGCCGCCAGTACGGCCAGTTCATCCGCGACGACGGCCCCGCGGCGCACCACGTCAAGCGCGGCACCCCCACCATGGGCGGCCTCGTCATCATCGGCTCCGCAGTGCTGGCCTACACCGTGTCGCACCTCATCCGATGGCAGGCCCCCAGCCTGTCGGGCGTGCTGCTGATCGGTCTGGCCGTCGGCATGGGCTTCCTCGGCTTCCTCGACGACTGGGCCAAGATCTCCAAGGAGCGCTCGCTGGGGCTCACGCCCCGGGGCAAACTCATCGGCCAGTTCCTCGTGGGCGGGCTGTTCGCGTTCCTCGCGCTCAACTTCCCCGACGAGCGCGGCCTGACCCCCGCGTCCCCGGCGATCTCGTTCCTGCGTGACATCCCGTGGCTGACGCTGCCGCTGCTCCTCGCGGTGCCGTTCATCATCTTCCTCATCTCGGCGTGGTCGAACGCCGTCAACCTCACCGACGGGCTCGACGGCCTGGCCGCCGGCAGCGCCACGCTGGTGTTCGCCGCCTACACGGTGGTCAACATCTGGCAGTTCAACCAGTGGTGCGCCCGCGCCTCGACGGCCGGGCCGCGCTGTTACGAGGTCCGCGACCCCCACGACCTGGCGGTGATCGCCATCGCGTTCGCCGGCGCCTGCTTCGGCTTCCTGTGGTGGAACGCCAAGCCGGCCAAGATCTTCATGGGCGACACCGGCTCGATGGCCATCGGCGCGGCCCTCGCCGGCCTGTCGATGATGACCCGCACCGAGCTGCTGCTGGTCATCCTCGGCCTGCTGTTCGTCATCGAGGTCGGCTCCGTCGCCCTGCAGGTGTCCTACTTCAAGGCCACCAAGGGCAAGCGCATCTTCAAGATGTCGCCCATCCACCACCACTTCGAACTGCTCGGGTGGGACGAGGTCACCGTCGTGATCCGCTTCTGGATCATCGGCGGCCTCTGCGTGGCGCTGGGCATCGGGATCTTCTACGCCGAATGGGTGGTGGGACAGTGACCAAGGACTGGATGCGCGACGCGAACCGGCTGTCGGACTGGCCGTCGGCCAACGTCGTCGTCGCGGGGCTCGGCGTGTCCGGGTTCGCGGCCGCGGACGGACTCATGTCGCTGGGCGCCAACGTCACGGTGCTCGACGAGTCGGAGGCGCACGCCGACAAGGCGACGCTGCTGCGCCACCTCGACGTCACCGTCGTCCTCGGCACGGGCGCCACCGCCCAGCTGCCGCCCGGCACCGACCTCGTCGTCACGTCCCCGGGCTGGCGGCCCACCGCGCCGCTGCTGCGCCAGGCCGCCGCCGCCGGGATCCCCGTGTGGGGGGAGACCGAGCTGGCGTGGCGCATGATGCAGCCCGACCGGGTCATCCCGTGGCTGGGCGTCACCGGCACCAACGGCAAGACCACCACCACGCAGATGCTGGAGTCGATCCTCATCGCCGACGGCCGCCGCGCCGCCGCCGTCGGCAACATCGGCCGCCCGATCATCGAGGCCATCCTCGACGACACGCAGTACGACGTGTTCGCCGTCGAGCTGTCCAGCTTCCAGCTGCACTGGATGAACAACGTCAACCTCCACTCGGCCGTCGTCCTCAACGTCCACCCCGACCACCTCGAGTGGTACGGCGGCGAGGACCCCATGCAGGGCTACATCGCCGACAAGACGAAGATCTACCAGGGCGTCACCCACAGCTGCGTCTACAACGTGGCCGAGCCGGTCACCGAGCGGATGGTGGAGGAGGCCGACGTCGTGGAGGGCGCCCGCGCCATCGGCTTCACGCTGGGCACGCCCGCCGTCTCGATGCTCGGCATCGTCGACGACCTCATCGTCGACCGCGCGTTCGTCGAACAGCGCCGCGACTCCGCCCTGGAGCTGGCCAAGGTGGCCGACGTGCAGCCCTACGCGCCGCACAACGTCGCCAACGCGCTGGCCGCTGCCGCCCTCGCGCGCAGCTACGGGGTGCGGGCCACCTCGGTGTCCGAGGGTCTCAAGCGGCTGCAGCTGGCCGGGCACCGGATCCAGCAGGTCGCCGAGGACGGGGGAGTGCGCTTCGTCGACGACTCCAAGGCCACCAACCCGCACGCCGCGAACTCCGCCATGCAGGCGTACTCCTCGTTCGTGTGGATCGCGGGCGGCCAGGCCAAGGGCACCACGTTCGACGACCTCATCGAGCGGCACCGCGGGAAGATGCGCGGCGCCGTCGTCATGGGCGTGGACCGGCAGGTCATCGCCGAGGCGCTGGCCCGACACGCGCCCGATGTCCCGGTGCGCGTGTTCGACAGCACCGAGACTGAGGTCATGGACGAGGTGGTCGCCGTGGCGGCCGGCATGGCCCGGCCGGGCGACGTGGTGCTGCTCTCCCCGGGCTGCGCCAGCCTCGACATGTTCGACAGCTACTCGGCCAGAGGCGACCGGTTCGCCGAGGCGGTGCAGCGCTACCTCGCGGGATAGGAGTGGTTGATGGCGTCCGACGCAGCGTCCCCGGCGCGCCCGATCAGCTTGTGGTCCCAGGTCCGCGCCCTCGCGGCCTCCCCGATGGCGCCGTTCTACTTCATCGTCGCCAGTGTCGCGGCCCTGGTCGGCGTGGGCAGCCTCATGGTGCTGTCCGCGTCGTCGGTCATCGCGCAGGCCGAGGAGGGGGACCCGTACTACTACACGATCCGGCAGCTGCAGTTCCTGGGCATCGGACTGCTCAGCGCGTTCGTGCTCATGCGCATCAAGCCTGACGTCCTGCGGCGCATGGGCTGGTTGGTGTGGGCGCTGGCCGTCACTCTGCTCATCGCCGTCCTGACTCCGCTGGGCGTCGTCATCAACGGCAACCGCAACTGGCTCGTCATCGGCGGCTTCCAGTTCCAGCCGTCCGAGTTCGCGAAGCTGGCGCTCATCGTGTGGTGCGGCGCCCTGTTCCACATCAAGCGTTCCCGGCTCCATGAGCCGATCCAGATCGCGATCCCCTTCGTGCCCCTCGGCGGACTGATCCTGGCGCTCGTGCTGGCCGGCAAGGACCTCGGCACCGGCCTCATCATCGGCCTCATCATGGTGCTGGTGCTGTTCTTCGTCGGCACGTCGATGCGCATCCTCGCACCCCTGGGCGCCGCGGCGCTCGGGCTGGTCATCCTGCTGGTGTACGGCTCCGGCAACCGCATGAGCCGCATCCAGATCTTCCTCGACCCGTCGTCGAACAGCGACCTGTCGTCCCAGCCGATGGCCGCCCTGTACGCGCTCGCCTCCGGCGGGTGGTGGGGCCTGGGGCTCGGGGCCTCCAAGCAGAAGTGGGGCGGCCTCAAGACCGGCGCCCACACCGACTACATCTTCGCGGTCATCGGCGAGGAGCTCGGCCTCTTCGGGGTGCTGCTCATCATCGCGCTGTTCGCCCTGCTCGGCTGGGCGGGGCTGGAGACGGCCATGCGCGCCGACACGATGTTCAACCGGGTCGTCGCGGCCGGCATCACCGGGTGGTTCCTCGTCCAGGCCGTCATCAACATCTTCGTGGTCCTGCACCTGCTGCCGGTCCTCGGCGTCCCGCTGCCGTTCGTCTCCTACGGCGGCTCGGCGCTGCTGGCGAGCCTCATGGCCGCCGGCGTCCTGCTCGCCATCGCCCGCGACACCCCCGAGGCGCGCGCGCACCTCGCCGCCCGACGACGAACCGGCCGCCCACGCATGACCAGCGTCATGGCAGCCACCAAGGAGGACTGAATGGTCAGCATCGTCATGGCCGGCGGGGGCACCGCCGGCCACACGTCGCCGCTCATCGCCACCGCGAAGGCCATCCAGGAGCGCCGGCCCGGCGCCGGCATCGTCTGCATCGGCACCGCCAAGGGCCTCGAGACCCGCGTCATCCCGGAGGCGGGCCTGCCCCTGCAGCTCATCGAGCCGGTGCCGCTGCCGCGGACGATCAACCTCGACCTGATCAAGTTGCCGTACACGCTGACGCGCTCCGTGCGGCAGGCGTCGCGGATTCTCCGCGAGGCGCGGGCCGACGTGCTGGTCGGCTTCGGCGGGTACGTCTCCATCCCCGCCTACCTGGCGGCGCGGCTGCGCGGCGTGCCGGTGGTCGTGCACGAGGCCAACAAGCTGCCGGGCATCGCCAACCGGATCGGGGCGCGGTTCGCGGCCTTCGTCGGCACCACGTTCGGTGAGACGACCATGCCCGGCGCCCGGCTGGTCGGCATGCCGATGCGGCGGTCCATCACGCACCCGAGCGTCGAGGCGGCCGAGGCCCGCGCGTCGTTCGGGCTCGACGCGGACCGCCCGACCCTGCTGGTCAGCGGCGGCTCCCAGGGGGCGCGCAGCATCAACCTCGCCGTCGAGGCCGCCCGTGACGAGATCCTCGCCGCCGGCATCCAGATCCTCCACGTGCTGGGCCCGAAGAACTTCACCGACGCGCACGTCGCGCACCGCGGCCCCTCCGGAGCGGAGTACCGCCCCGTCGAGTTCGTGACCGACATGGCGGTGGCGTACGCCGCGGCCGACCTCATGGTGGGCCGCGCGGGCGCCGGCACCGTCATGGAGACCGCCGTCAGCGGCGTGCCCGTCATCTTCGTGCCCCTGCCGTACGGCAACGGCGAGCAGGCCCGCAACGCCGCCGAGCTGGTGGCCGCGGGGGCCGGGTTCCTGGTCGACGACGCCGATCTGACCCCCGCTAGACTGTCGACGCTGGTGCTGGACACGTTCGGGGACCCCGAGCGGCTCGCCACCATGTCTGCCACGTGCCGGGGCATCTACCCGTCCGACGCCGCCGAGACTCTCGCCGACGCCGTCCTCGCCGTGGCCGAGACCCGAAAGGTGAACTGATGCTCCTCAACCCGATCGAGGTTGTGCCCGCCGAGCAGGTCGGCCCCGTCCACTTCATCGCCGCCGGCGGCTCCGGCATGAGCGGCGTCGCGCGGCTGTACGCCGCCCTCGGGATCAAGACGTCCGGCTCGGACCGCTCGGACTCCACCGCCCTGCGCAACCTCGAGCGCGACGGCGTCACCACCTACGTCGGCCACGACGCGTCGCAGCTCGGCGACGCCCGCACCGTCGTCATCTCGTCGGCCATCCGCGCCGACAACGTCGAACTGGTCGAGGCCCGGCGCCGCGGGCTGCGGATCTGGCACCGCTCGGCCGCGCTCGCCGCCCTCATGCAGGGCAAGCGCGGCGTGTCGATCGCCGGCACGCACGGCAAGAGCACCACCACCGCCATGACCGCCGTCATGCTGAGCGAGGCCGGCCGCGACCCGAACTACGTCATCGGCGCGCCGCTGTCGACGACGGGCACGAGCTCCGCCGTCGGGGCGGGGGAGGCGTTCATCGTCGAGGCCGACGAGTCGGACGCGTCGTTCCTGCAGTACCCCACCGAGATCGCCGTCATCACCAACGTCGAGGCCGACCACTTGATCAACTGGGTCACGCCCGAGGCGTATGCCGACGGCTTCCGCGCCTTCGCGACCCGGCCGCTGGTGCGCCACGTCGTCATCAACGTCGACGACGCCGGCTCCCGGCAGCTGGCCGACGAACTGGTCGGCGAGGCCAAGCACATCATCCGCTACGGCGAGGCCGAGGACGCGGATGTGCGCATCACCGACGTGGAGGCGCACGGCAACGGCGTCGCCGCGACCATCACCTACGGCGAGGACTCGGGCCGCATCGTGTTGCAGGTGCCCGGCAACCACAACCTGGCCAACGCCTCGGCCGCGTACGCCGTCGGCCGCGTCCTGGGGCTCTCGCACCAGGAGGCGGTGGAGGCCCTCGGCCGCTTCGAGGGGACCCTGCGCCGGTTCCAGCTGATCACCGACACCGCCGGCATCCGCGTCTACGACGACTATGCCCACCACCCCACCGAGATCCGCGCCGCCCTCACCGCGGCCCGCCGCGCCACTGCCGCCGGCAACGAGGCCACCGGGCTGCACGGCCGGCTCATCGCCTGCTTCCAGCCGCACCTCTACAGCCGCACCGTCGACTTCTCCGACGAGTTCGGCGAGGTGATGACGCTGGCCGACATCGCGGTGATCAACGATGTCGACGGCGCCCGCGAGGACCCGGTGCCCGGCGTCACGGGGCAGCTGGTCGTCGACGCCGCCATCCGCCACGGCGCGGCCGAGGTGCACTACGTGCCCGAGAAGTACGACCTGCCGGCCGCGCTCAACGAGATCGCCCGCCCCGGCGACCTCGTCATCACGCTGGGCTGCGGCGACGTGACCATCGTGGGCCCGCTGCTGGCCGATCTGCTGAAGCAGCGCCCCGACGCCGCGTCGTGACCGAACCGCTCCCGCCCGGCGCCTTCGCGAAGGCGCTGCAGTCGAAGCGCGACTCGGAGCGCCGCCGCCGCTGGATCCTGCGCGGATCGCTGGCGGGCGTGGCGCTGCTCACTGCGCTCGGCGTGTGGCTGGCGTACTTCTCCCCGGCCTTCGAGACCCGCGAGGTTGTCGTTGAGGGCACGGCCCTGCTGACGTCCGAGCAGGTGACGGCGGCGGCCGCCGTCGAGACCGGGGTGCCGATGGCGCGCCTCGACGCCGACGCCGTGGCCCAGCGGGTGGCCGATCTGCCGGCCGTCCGCGAGGCCACCGTCGAGCGTGAGCTTCCCGGAACGGTGCGCATCATCGTGGAGGAGCGGACGGTCGCGTTCCAGCGCAAGCGGGAGGGCCAGTGGCAGTGGGTGGATGCCGACGGCGTCGTGTTCCGCTCCGTCGCCGACCCCGAGCCCGGCGTGCTGCAGGTCACGACGTCGAGCGACGACGCCCGCCTGCTGCGCGACGTCGCGACGGTGGCCCGGCACCTGCCCGAGGAGTTGCGGCCGGAGACCGTGCGCATGACGGCCGAGGCCGTGGACCGGATCACGGTCAGCCTGGAGGGCGACCGGATGATCGTGTGGGGGAGTGCGGAGGAGTCGGCTCTGAAGTCGGAGGTCGTGTCCGCGCTGATGTCGGTGGAGGCCGAGGTCTACGACGTCTCCGCCCCCCGCCACCCGACGACGGAGTGATGCACCTCAGGTAACCCTGAAGTAGCACTTGAGGTGATTCCGGATCGATTCGGACGCGCCGTTGGACGGTGGCCGCGGCGCTCCCATAACCTTCGGACCATGGCAAGCGCATCTCAGAACTACCTCGCGGTGATCAAGGTCGTCGGTGTCGGCGGCGGCGGCGTCAACGCCGTCAACCGCATGATCGAGGCGGGGCTCCGCGGCGTCGAGTTCATCGCCGTCAACACTGATGCGCAGGCCCTGCTCATGAGCGACGCGGATGTCAAGCTCGATATCGGCCGCGAACTCACCCGCGGCCTCGGCGCCGGCGCCGACCCGTCGAAGGGCCGTCAGGCCGCCGAGGACCACGCCGACGAGATCGAGGAGGCGCTCAAGGGCGCCGACATGGTGTTCGTCACCGCAGGCGAGGGCGGCGGCACCGGCACCGGCGGCGCGCCCATCGTCGCGAAGATCGCCCGCTCGCTCGGCGCGCTGACCATCGGCGTCGTGACGCGCCCGTTCTCGTTCGAGGGGCGCCGCCGCTCCACGCAGGCCGAGACCGGCATCGAGCAGCTGCGCGAAGAGGTCGACACCCTCATCGTCATCCCCAACGACAAGCTGCTGCAGATGACCGACCACCAGGTCGCCATCCTCGACGCGTTCAAGCAAGCCGACCAGGTCCTCATGCAGGGCGTGTCCGGCATCACGGACCTCATCACCACCCCTGGTCTCATCAACCTCGACTTCGCCGACGTCAAGTCGATCATGAGCCAGGCCGGCTCCGCCCTCATGGGCATCGGCTCGGCCCGCGGCGAGGACCGTGCCCGCGCCGCCGCGGAGATGGCCATCTCGTCGCCGCTGCTCGAGGCGAGCATCGACGGCGCCCACGGCGTCCTGCTCTCGATCGCCGGCGGCTCTGACCTCGGCCTGTTCGAGGTGTCCGCCGCCGCGCAGCTGATCGAGGAGGCCGCGCACGACGAGGCCAACATCATCTTCGGCACCGTCATCGACGACGCCCTGGGCGACGAGGTGCGCGTCACCGTCATCGCGGCGGGGTTCGACGGCGGCCAGCCGCAGCGCCGTCAGGCCCGGCCGGCCGAGCAGCGCCCCGCGCAGCCGTCGCGGCCCACCGCCCAGCCCACGTTCGCCCCGTCGCAGCCCGCGGCCCCGCAGGCGGCGGCGATGCCCGGCCAGCGCCCGGCGCCGCAGCAGCCGGTGCAGCACAGCGCCCCCGCCGTCGACGACGACGACGATCTGGACGTCCCCGACTTCATGAAGTGATCGTCGCCACACGGTGCGTCGCCGTCGTCGCGCGGCGCGCGGGGCGCTAGCCTCGACTCAGCACTATCAAGGAGGCAACGTGGGCGTTCGGAAGCTTGCTGCGTGGATGGGTCTCGTCGAGGACGGTCGCTACCGCGATGACGAGCACCAGGACGTCGACGACCTCACCGACGACTTCGAGGTGTATGAGGAGCGCGAGGAGATGAACCCGGTGGCCCCCCTGCCGACCCGTCGGCCGACGCCCGTCACGCCCCTGCCGCAGAAGGAGGTGGCGGACCTCAGCCGGATCATCAGCGTGCGGCCGCGCTCCTACAACGAGGCCCGGGTCATCGGGGAGAACTTCCGCGACGGCATCCCGGTGATCATGAACCTGTCGGACATGGAGGACGGCGAGGACAAGCGGCTCGTGGACTTCGCCGCCGGCCTCATCTTCGGCCTCAAGGGCAACATCGAGCGCGTCTCCAGCAAGGTGTTCCTCCTGTGCCCGCAGAACCTCGTCGTCGGGCCGGAGGACAAGGAACGCATCGCGTCCGGCGGCTTCTTCAACCAGAGCTGAGCCCGTGGTCGCGACTCTCCTCTGGTGGCTGATCGGGCTCTACATCTGGGTGCTGCTCGCCCGCGTCATCCTCTCCTGGATCCCGATGTTCGCCCCCGGGTGGACGCCGCGCGGCGTCGTGCTGGTGGTCGTGGAGTTCATCTACACCGTGACCGACCCGCCGGTGAAGGCGCTGCAGAAGGTCATCAAGCCCATCCGGATCGGTGGGGCCTATCTCGACCTCAGCGTCCTGGTGCTGTTCATCGTGCTGCAGATCGTGCAGTCGATGGTGTGGCTGATCCCGTTCTGACGGCCCGGAACCCGGAGTTTCAAGTCGCGCTGTAGCTGTTGGCCGCAGTGTGAGGCGCTACGCTAGCCTGAAACCGGCCGGCCGCAAGACCGGCGGAACTCGACGATTATTGGAGCAACTATGAGCCTGACCCTGGATGAGGTTCGCCAGGTCCGCTTCCGGATGTCGCGCCGTGGCGAGACCGGCTATCAGGTCGGTGACGTCGATACCTTCATCGACAAGGTGGAGCTGACGTTCGACGAGTTCGAGAAGGAGCGCGAGCGCATGCGCCGCGAGCTCGACTCGGTCCAGCAGGTCGGGGTTTCCGGGGGCGACGACGCCGGTAACGGCGAGGCGCTGCGCGCCAAGGACGACGAGATCGCCTCCCTCAAGGCCGAGGTCGAGCGGCTCAACTCCGCACTCAGCCAGGGCGGCGACGCCAACGCCGCGCTTGCCGCGTCCGAGCAGCGCGTGCGTGAGCTCACCGCCGAGAACGAGCAGCTCCGCTCGCAGCTCGAGGACGTCCGCAGCGAGTACGACCGGGTCCGCACCGAGCGCGTCACCTCCGGCGGCGGCACCCAGCACCTCACCGTCAGCGCCAGCGAGGACGCCGCTCCGGCCGTCACCCGGCTGCTCCAGATGGCGACGGATCAGGCCACGACTCTCGTCAACGAGGCCCAGGCCGAGGCGGAGCGCAAGCTCGTCGAGGCCGAGCAGCGCGCCAACGAGATCAAGACCGACGCCCGCACCAAGGCGGAGCGCATCGAATCCGAGGCGCGCGTCAACGCCGAGCAGATGACCAGCGAGGCCTCGTCCCGCGCGGCCGCCGTCGACCAGCAGGCCGCTGACCGCCGCCGCGAGCTGTTCGCCGACCTCGAGCGCGAGCAGGGCGAACTGACCGGCAAGGTGGACCACCTCCGCGGGTTCGAGTCCAGCTTCCGGGAGAACATGTCCAGCGTCCTGCGGCGCTTCATGGACACCCTCGAGTCGTCGCACGCCGAGCCCCAGGAAGTGCCCGAGCTGGCGCAGCGTCGGGAGTCCGACACCCCCCGGCTGGATGCCCTCGCCGGCGGGGATCACCAGTAGTCACAGCATCCATCAACTGGCCGGCACCCGCTGTGGTGTCGGCCAGTTGACATGCTCGGGCGGTGGTGTACCCTTCCCGAACACCCCTGCACAGGAGAAGCGAGAAATGTCAACGTCGAAGCAGTCGTCCGCTCCCCAACCGGTTCTGCCGGTCCTCGACGGCGAGGAGCCCTGGACGGACGAGGAGGTCGCGGAACAGCGCGCCGAGCTCCAGGACGAACTGGAGCGGCTCGAGCGTCGCATCGCGGCCACGGAGGCGGAGCTCGACGCCCTGCTGCGCGGCGGCACCGACGGCGCGGGACGTGACCCGGCGGACGTCGGCAGCATCAACTTCGAGCGGGACCAGGAACTCTCACTGGCCCAGAACGTGCGCGAGATGGCCGAGCAGCTGAGGCTCGCCATCCACCTGTTCGACAACGGGGAGTACGGGTTCTGCGAGATCTGCGGCAACCCGATCGGCAAGGGCCGCCTGCAGGTGTTCCCTCGCGCCACGCTCTGCGTCACCTGCAAGCAGCGCGAGGAACGGCGCTGACCGCCCGCACCCGGGGGGTTCGCCGGATCGCCCTCGGGATCGGGCTGCTCGGCCTCGGCGTGGACCAGGTGGTCAAGCTGGCCAGCGTCGCCTACCTGCAGCCCGGGCGAACCGTCGAACTCGTCGGACAGCTGCTGCAGCTCACCCTCATCCGCAATCCCGGCGCCGCCTTCGGCATGGGCTCGGGGGCGACGATCGTGTTCTCGGCGTTCGCGGTGATCGCCACCGTGGCGTGTCTGGCGGTGGCGCTGCCCCGGATCACGCAGGTGTGGCACGCGGTGGCCCTCGGGCTGCTGCTCGCGGGCATCACCGGCAACCTGGTTGACCGCATCACGCAGCCGCCGTCGCCGTTCCGCGGCCACGTCATCGACATGTTCCAGCTGCAGTACTTCGGGGCGATCTTCAACGTGGCCGACGTCTGCATCACGGCCGCGGCCGCGATGATCATCGTCGGCGGCTTCGTCGCCGACCGGCGTGCGGCCACGGCCGAGAAGGAGCCGGTCGCCGAGGACGCCGCGTGAGCGTGTTCCTCGTCCCCGACGGCCTCGCCGGGGACCGCGTCGACGCCACGGCCGCGCGCGTGTCCGGCTACAGCCGGTCGCGCATCGAGAGCCTCATCGAGGCCGGCGGGCTCCTGCTCGGCGGCGTCGTCGTCGCCAAGGGGTCGCAGCGGGTCGCCGGGGGAGAGCTACTCGAGATCGTCGACGACGCGGCCCCCGCCGGGGTGCGGGTGAGCCCGCGGCTGGCCGACGGCCTGCGCATCGTCCACGAGGACGCGCACCTGGTGGTGGTCGACAAACCCGTGGGGGTGGCGGCGCACCCCAGCCTCGGCTGGGAGGGGCCGTCGGTCGTCGAACACCTGGCGGCGGCCGGTGTCGCGGTGTCGACGTCGGGGGCCGCCGAGCGGCAGGGCGTGGTGCAGCGGCTCGACGTCGGCACGAGTGGCCTCATGGTGGTGGCGAAGTCGGAGATCGCCTACAGCGTGCTCAAGCAGGCGTTCCGCGACCGGACGGTGGACAAGGTGTACCACGCGCTGGTGCAGGGACACCCGGATCCGTTCGCCGGCACGATCGAGGCGCCTATCGCCAGGCATCCGGGGTCGGACTGGAAGATGGCGATCGTCGAGGGGGGCCGTCACTCGGTGACCCACTACGAGACGCTCGAGGCGCACCGCGCGGCCACGCTGCTGGAGGTGCACCTCGAGACGGGTCGCACGCACCAGATCCGCGTGCACATGGCGGCGATCGGGCACCCGTGCGTCGGGGACCCGCTGTACGGGGCGGACCCGGTGCTGGCGCAGCGGCTCGGGCTGGTGCGACAGTGGCTGCACGCCGTCCGGCTGGGCTTCACGCATCCGACGACGGGGGAGTACGTCACCTTCGACTCGCCGTATCCAGAAGATCTGGCCCACGCGCTCGAGCTGGTGCGCGCCGGCTGACCCCGGCCGGCCCTAGGGGCGCCCCCCGCTGCGCCGATGGGGCCGTTCAGGTAGGGTTTGCTCCGTGCGTAGAGCTAAGATCGTCTGTACCCTCGGCCCGTCGGCCGAGACCGTTGACCGCCTCATCGAGCTGCTGAACGCGGGCATGAACGTCGCCCGCCTCAATATGAGCCACGGCGACTACGAGGAGCACGGCAACCGCCTGCGGAACGTCCGCGCTGCCTCCGAAGCCACCGGCAAGACCGTCGGCGTGTTCGCCGACCTCCAGGGCCCCAAGATCCGCCTCGGCCGATTCGAGAACGACCAGAAGGTCTTCCTCGAGAACGGCGCCCGGTTCACCATCACCACCGATGACATCCTCGGCACGCCCGAGCGGTGCTCGACCACCTATAAGGGTCTCCCGGGTGACGTCAACGTCGGTGACCAGATCCTCATCGACGACGGCAAGGTCGGCCTCAAGGCCGTCGAGGTGACCGACACCGACGTCGTGTGCGAGGTCACCGTCGCCGGTCCCGTGTCGAACAACAAGGGCATCAACCTGCCCGGCGTCGCCGTGTCCGTCCCGGCCCTCAGCGACAAGGACGAGCGCGACCTGCGCTGGGCCCTGCACCAGGACGTCGACATGGTCGCCCTCTCGTTCGTCCGCTCGGGCGACGACATCAAGCGCGTCCACGAGATCATGGACGAGGAGGGGCGCCACGTCCCCGTCATCGCCAAGCTCGAGAAGCCGCAGGCGATCGCCAACCTGCAGGACATCATCGACGCGTTCGACGCGTTCATGGTCGCCCGCGGTGACCTGGGCGTCGAGCTCCCGCTCGAGGAGGTGCCGCTGGTCCAGAAGCGCATCATCCGCGCCGCCCGTAAGTGGGCCAAGCCGGTCATCGTCGCCACGCAGATGCTCGAGTCGATGATCTCGAACCCGCGCCCGACGCGCGCCGAGGCCTCCGACGTCGCCAACGCCATCCTCGACGGCGCCGACGCGGTCATGCTGTCCGGCGAGACGTCGGTCGGCGACTACCCGGTCGAGACGGTGTCGACCATGGCGCGCATCGTCGAGAAGACCGAGCGCGAGGGCCACGCCGAGATCCACATCATCGACTGGGACCCGCACACCACGGGCGGCATCCTGGCCAAGGCCGCGGCCGAGGTCGCCGAGCGCATCGGCGCCCGCTACCTGGTCGCGTTCACGAAGTCGGGCGACACAGGCCGGCGTCTGTCGCGTCTGCGGTCCCCGATCCCGATGCTGGTGTTCTCGCCCGAGAAGGCCACGCGTCAGACCATGACCCTGTCGTGGGGTGTCGACACCCAGATCACGCCTGAGTTCACGGACCAGGAAGAGGTCGTCGAGGCCGTCGACCGGCACCTGCGTGACCGCGGCATGATCGAGGTCGGCGAGCGCATCGTCATCGTCTCGGGCTCGCCCATGGGCATCCCGGGCAAGACGAACAACCTGCGCGTCCACAAGGTCAAGGAGCTCGGCGAGACCAACTGAGTCTGCCGGCTGAAGCCGAGAAGGGGAGCCCTGCGGGGCTCCCCTTCGTCGTTGTGCCCGGGAGGGGAGTCGAACCCCTAAGGCCTTTCGGCCAGACGGGTTTGAGCCGTCCGCGTATACCATTCCGCCACCCGGGCCGAATGCGTCACACATTGTGCCACACCATGGATCCGGGCGCTGACTGGGCAAGGCTTGTCCCGGCCGGTGTAGGATCAGCCAAGCTAGACCGGCCGAGCTCGCACCCAGGCGCGAGGGAGAAGTGACCAACCAGATGAACAAGAAGCCCACTGTGATCGTCGCCGAGGACGAGGCGCTCATCCGCCTTGACCTTGTGGAACTCCTCACCGAAGAGGGGTATGAGGTGGTCGGCGAGGCTGGCGACGGGGAGGAAGCGGTCAAGCTGGCCCGCGAGCTGGAGCCCGACCTCGTCATCATGGACGTCAAGATGCCCAAGATGGACGGCATCACGGCCGCCGAGATCATCGCCGAGGAGCGCATTGCGCCCATCGTCATGCTCACCGCGTTCAGCCAGCGCGACCTCGTCGAGCGCGCCCGCGACGCCGGCGCCATGGCGTATGTCGTCAAGCCGTTCGGGGCGTCGGACGTCATTCCCGCGATCGAGATCGCGATGGGGCGTTTCCAGGAGCTCAAGGCGATCGAGGACGAGCTGGTCTCGCTCGAGGAGCGGTTGGAGTCGCGGAAGATCATCGACCAGGCCAAGGGCATCCTGCAGCAGGATCTGGGTCTGACTGAGCCGGAGGCGTTCCGGTGGATCCAGAAGACCGCGATGGATCTGCGCAAGTCGATGCGCGACGTCGCCGTCGGTGTGATCTCTCACAAGAAGAAGTAGCGGTCGAGGGCGGGGGCCGGGGTTGCGTAGTCGCCCCGGCCCCGTCCCATGCCCGCCCGCGCTCGCCACCGCCCGCCATACCGGCACGACACGCCGTCGAACTGAGTGCCGGGGGCCCCCAGCAGGGTCGAGGCACGAGTTCGCCTGTCATTCGTGTTGGTATTCGGTGATCTGTGTCGGCTCGAGGGCGCGTCAAGCAGCGGGCCGACGGCGGCGCGTGGCCGCCCGCAGGTCGGCCACGACGGCGGGCCAGGACGACATGACCTGCCGCCACGTCAGCCGCACGACGGCGTAGCCAAGAGCCGCAGCGGCGCGGTCCCGGCGTCGGTCGGACTCGAATGACTCCGCCGTCCCGTGGAACTCCCGTCCGTCGGCTTCGATGAGGAGGCGGTCGCCGAGCAGGAAGTCGAACCGCCCGACGCCAGCCAGTTTGAACTGCGGCCGCGGACGGAAGCCTGCGGCGCGGAGGCGCTGGCGCGCGAGCGACTCGAGCGCGGACTCGGTCCTTGCGTCGGCCCGCGACAGCAGCGCCTGGCCCTTCAACCCGACGGGCGCCAACTGCGCGGCGAGCTCCGCGCGAGTGAGGAGGCGCCGGTACAGGATGCAGTCCATCGCCATCACCGCGTGTTCCTCAGGATGGTGCCGGATGGCGGCGAGCAGCGCGGAGACGACGTCGTCGAGTGGCCGCCGGGTCCCGCCGGCGGGGCTGGAGCACAAGATCGCCCCGGCAGGTAGTTCGCGACGGCGGGCCGAGTAGCCGCCGCGCCGGAGGTGGAGCTGTGCATCCGGGACGGTCCAGATGCCGTGGACGTCGAGCGCGGACACGCACGTGAGCGTGGCGTCGGCCGCAGCGGCCGTGACCACCTGCGGGATCGCGCCTGGGAGCGCGTATCGGCAGCGGTCGATGCGGACCAGTTCACCGTCGCGCTCGGCGCGGGTGATTGCGTACCGGGACATGCCGTCGGCCAGCAGCTCGCGACGCGTGGCGACGCCGCCGGCGCCGAGGGAATGGTAGATGCGCATGCCCCGTTCTGTGCGCCCGGCGACTCACTTTGCCGCGCGAATCACGTTGTCCACAGGTCGTCCCGGTCGCCCCCGCACCTCGCCCGCGCCGCCACGACCGGCACGACACGCCGTCGAACTGGCACCTCGACGACGCGTGCGCTCTCGGCGAGCGAGTTGGACTGCTATTGGTGCTGTCCGCGGGGCGGGAGTGGTCTACCCATCTGCAGCACGAATAGCAGGCCGACTCGGCGATCGACCGGCTATAGCGTGTCGAGGGCACAGTTCGACGGCGTGTCGTGCCGGTGGGGGCCCGGCGCGGAAGGCGCGGGGCGGGAGTGGTCTACCCATCGGCAGCACGAATAGCAGGCCGACTCGGCGATCGACCGGCTATAGCGTGTCGAGGGCACAGTTCGACGGCGTGTCGTGCCGGTGGGGGCCCGGCGCGGAAGGCGCGGGGCAGGAAGGGCGAGGACGGTCAGGGGCGGCCCGGCGCGGAAGGCGCGGGGCGGGTGGAGCGACGGCGTGGCGCGGTCAGGGGCGGCGGCCGGGCCGGGCAGGGGCGGCGACGGCGGCGCGGCCCAGGGGCGACCGTCAGGGCCGGGCGCGGGTCAGGGGGCGGGGCGCGCCGGGATCATGTGGCACGTCAACCGCCCGGTGGCGGTCAGACGACCCTTGTCGTCGACGATGTCCACCCGGTACGTGGCGATGGACCGACCCAGGTGGATGGCCGTCGCCGTCCCCGTCACGTGTCCCGCCCGCGCCGCGCGCACATGCGTCACGTTCAGGTCCACCCCGACACCCACGCGGTCCGGATACCCGTGCGCCATCGCCCCCATCGACGCGAGCGTCTCGACCAGCACCCCGGACGCGCCGCCGTGCAGCAGACCGAACGGCTGCTGATTGCCGTCGACGGGCATGGACCCCACGACACGCTCGGGGCTCAGCTCCGTGATCACGACGCCGAGCCGGTCGTCGAGCGGGGAATGGACGTCGCGCAGCCAGTCGGGGGTGGCGTTCATGGGCTGCACTCTGCCACACCTTCGGTAGGCTCGCTCCGTGACTGAGACGGGCAAGCTGCTGCTGATCGACGGCCATTCGGTGGCCTACCGCGCGTTCTTCGCCCTACCCGTGGAGAACTTCGCCACCACCACGGGGCAGCACACCAACGCGGTGTTCGGGTTCACGTCGATGCTCATCAACGTGCTGCGCGACGAGCAGCCGACGCACATCATCGTCGCGTTCGACAAGGCGCGCGAGTCGTTCCGCACCGAAAGCTATCCCGAGTACAAGGCCAACCGGACCTCGTCGCCGGAGGAGTTCAAGGGCCAGGTCGCGCTGGTCAAGGACGTGCTGGACGCGCTGAAGATCCCGCACCTCGACCTGGCGGGCTACGAGGCCGACGACATCATCGCGACCCTCTCCACCCAGGCCGCCGCCGACGGCTACGACGTCTACATCGTCACCGGAGACCGCGACGCCATGCAGCTGGTCAACGACCACGTCACCGTCCTCTACCCGCGCAAGGGCGTTTCGGACCTCGCGCGCATGACGCCGGCGACGGTGGAGGAGAAGTACCTCGTGCCGCCGGCGCGCTACCCCGAGCTCGCCGCGCTGGTGGGCGAGACCAGCGACAACCTCCCCGGCGTCCCGGGCGTCGGCCCCAAGACGGCCGCGAAGTGGCTGGCCCAGTTCGACGGCCTCGACAACCTCGTGGCGCGCGCCGAGCAGGTGCCGGGCAAGGCGGGGGAGTCGTTCCGCGCCCACCTCGACGACGTCGTGCGCAACCGCCGCCTCAACGCCCTGGTGTGCGATCTCGACCTCGCCGTCGACCTCGCCGAGACCAAGCGCCGCGACTGGGACCGCGAGCGCGTCCACCACCTGTTCGACGCCCTCGAGTTCCGCGTGCTCCGCGAGCGACTGCTGGACCTGGCCCCCGCCGAGCCCGTGGCGACCGAGAGCTTCGCCGTCGACGGCGCCCGGCTGGCTCCCGGGGCCCTGGCCGACTGGCTCGCCGAGCACGCCACCGACCGCACCGCTCTGCACGCCGTGGGCCGCTGGGGCGGCGGCACCGGCGACATCACCGGCTTTGCGCTGGCGGCGGCCGACGGGGCGGGCGCCTACGTCGACACCGCCGACCTCACCCCCGAGGACGATCAGGCGCTGGCTGCGTGGCTCGCCGACCCCGGGCGCGGGAAGCTCATCCACGGCGCCAAGGGCCCGACGCTGGCCTGCTGGGCGCGGGGCTGGGACCTGGCCGGTGTCGCGCAGGACACGCTGCTGGCCGCCTACCTGCTGCGCCCGGACCAGCGCACGTACGACCTTGGTGACCTGGTGACCCGCTATCTCAAGCGGGATCTGTCGACGCAGCCGGCCGCCGCTGACGACGCGCAGCTGGCCCTCGACTTCGGCGACGATGACGGCGCCTCCATCGAGGTGCCCCTCCTGCACGCCCGGGCGGTGTTCGACCTGGCCGACGAGCTGGACCGCCAGATGGCCGAGCGCAACGCGTCGCGGCTCATGACGGACGTCGAGCTGCCGCTGCAGCGGACGCTCGCGCGGATGGAGGCGGGCGGGGTCGCGGTGGACCGGGAGAGGCTGCAGGCGCTGCGCGACGAGTTCGACCGCGCCGTCGCCGCGGCCCAGCAGGCCGCCTTCGACGTGCTCGGTCACGAGGTGAACCTCGGCTCGCCCAAGCAGCTCCAGACCGTGCTGTTCGACGAGCTCGGGATGCCGAAGACCCGCAAGACCAAGTCCGGCTACACCACGGACGCGGAGGCGCTGGAGTCCCTGTTCGCCAAGACCGAGCACCCGTTCCTCGGCCACCTGCTCGCGCACCGCGACCAGATCCGGCTGCGGCAGACCGTCGACGGCCTCCTGTCCTCGATCGCCGACGACGCCCGCATCCACACCACCTACGTCCAGACCATCGCCGCCACCGGGCGCCTGTCGTCGACCGACCCGAACCTGCAGAACATCCCCATCCGCACCTCGATGGGGCGCCAGATCCGCTCCGCGTTCGTGCCGGGGCCGGGCTTCGAATCGCTGATGTCGGCGGACTACTCGCAGATCGAGATGCGGCTCATGGCGCACGCGAGCGCTGACGAGGGCCTCATCGAGGCGTTCACGTCCGGCCGCGACTTCCACAACGAGATGGCCTCGCTCGTATTCCGCGTGGAGCCGGAGGACGTCACGGGCGAGATGCGGGCCAAGATCAAGGCCATGAACTACGGCCTCGCCTACGGTCTCAGCGCGTTCGGGCTGTCGAACCAGCTGAAGATCTCCGTCGCCGAGGCGAAGACGCTCATGGAGGACTACTTCTCCCGCGTCGGGGGAGTCCGCGCCTACCTGGCCGACGTCGTGGAGCAGGCCCGGCGCAGCGGCTACACCGAGACCATGCTCGGCCGGCGCCGCTACCTGCCGGACCTCACGTCGTCGAACCGGCAGCGCCGCGAGATGGCGGAGCGGGCGGCCCTCAACTCACCGATCCAGGGTTCGGCGGCCGACGTCATCAAGGTGGCGATGATCAACGTGGCCCGCGCGCTCGACGAGGCGGGGCTCGCCAGCCGGATGCTGCTGCAGGTTCACGACGAACTCGTCTTCGAGGTGGCGCCGGGGGAGCGCGACGCCCTTACCGACCTCGTCCATCGGGAGATGGCCGGCGCGTTCGACCTCGCCGTGCCGCTGGCGGTGTCGGTGGGAGTGGGCGACTCCTGGCAGTCCGCCGCCCACTGACGCTCAGGCGCCGGGCGTGATCGGGGTGCCGTAGAAGAAGACGCGCGAGTCCCAGTTCTCCGTCGAGCGGTTGAAGTCCCAGCAGATGATGATGGCCAGCCGGGGGTCGCCGTCGAAGTCGATCATCACGTCGGACTGGGGGTCGTAGTCCTCAACCCACACCTTCAGCGCCTCGGTGAACTCGTAGCACTGCACCTGGCCGTCGTCGCCGTACAGCTTGATGACGTCGCCCGCCTCAAGGGCCGGCCCGCCGTCGGAATACAGCTCGTTGCCCAGCGCGCCGCCGTTGCGGTACGTGTGGATCGACAGCAGCGCCTGACCCTCCTCCGCCCCGGGGCGCGGCCCGCCGTTCCACCACGACGCGGTGCGGGGCTCGTCCTTCGGCGGAGCGGCAATGTTGCCCTCGTCGTCGAGGTTCAGCGAGACGACCCGCTCGTCCGCGCCGACGGCGGGGATCGCGAACCGGGTGGGCACGAACCCCTCGGCGACCGCGGTGCAGTCCGCGAGCTCCGGGGACACGGGTTCCGACGGCGTGGGCGACGGCGTCGGCGAGGGTGACGGCGACGCCGCAGAGACGGTCGGACTCGGTGAGGCGACGGCCACGGGGGCCGACGACGACGGCGCGACGGAGGCCGCAGGCACCGCCTCGGACCCGCCCCGGTTCCACAGCAGAGCCACGAGCAGCAGCGCGAGCACGCCGACGACGGCGACGGCGATGACGAGCGGGCGGCGCGAGCGGGCCGACGACGGAGCGGAGGTCACGCAGCCAGCTTATTCACTGGCCCGCCCACACCGAAACGGCTAAGCTGACCGGACCGTCGGGCCGGCCCTCGGCTAGGTTGCTTGTGGGCGGCAGCGGGAGGTAGGCTGAGCGGGCATTGTGGCCTGCAATCCCTCAGACGGAGTAGGGACGGCATGTCTTCGACGGGGCCCCGGTGCACAGTCATCATTTTCGGAGCCCTACTACATGACCTCCTCCACTGAGGCCTCGACTGTCGCAGTCGACGACTTTGGCACCCCTGAGGCCTTCATGGCCGCGGTTGACGCCACCATCAAGTACTTCAACGACGGGGACATCGTCTCCGGCACCGTCGTCAAGGTCGACAAGGACGAAGTCCTGCTCGACATCGGTTACAAGACCGAAGGCGTCATCCCCTCGAAGGAACTCTCCATCAAGCACGACGTGGACCCGTTCGACGTGGTCCAGGTGGGCGATGAGATCGAGGCCCTCGTTCAGCAGAAGGAGGACAAGGAGGGTCGCCTGATCCTGTCCAAGAAGCGCGCGCAGTACGAGCGCGCCTGGGGCACGATCGAGAAGATCAAGGAAGAGGACGGCGTCGTCACCGGCTCCGTCATCGAGGTGGTCAAGGGCGGCCTCATCGTCGACATCGGCCTGCGTGGCTTCCTGCCCGCGTCGCTGGTCGAGATGCGCCGCGTCCGCGACCTCCAGCCCTACGTCGGCATGGAGCTCGAGGCCAAGATCATCGAGCTGGACAAGAACCGCAACAACGTGGTCCTGTCCCGCCGCGCCTACCTTGAGCAGACGCAGTCCGAGGTGCGCCAGACGTTCCTCACCCAGCTGCAGAAGGGCCAGATCCGCAAGGGTGTCGTGTCCTCGATCGTCAACTTCGGCGCCTTCGTCGATCTCGGCGGTGTGGACGGCCTCGTGCACGTCTCCGAGCTCAGCTGGAAGCACATCGACCACCCCAACGAGGTTGTCGAGGTCGGCATGCCGGTCACCGTCGAGGTTCTCGAGGTCGACATGGACCGCGAGCGCGTCTCGCTGTCGCTGAAGGCCACGCAGGAGGATCCGTGGCAGACGTTCGCCCGTCTGCACCAGATCGGCCAGATCGTGCCGGGCAAGGTCACCAAGCTCGTCCCCTTCGGCGCGTTCGTGCGCGTCGGCGAGGGCATCGAGGGCCTGGTGCACGTGTCCGAGCTGGCCGAGCGCCACGTCGAGATCCCCGAGCAGGTCGTGTCGGTGGGCGACGAGGTCATGGTCAAGGTCATCGACATCGATCTCGAGCGTCGCCGCGTGTCGCTGTCGCTCAAGCAGGCCAACGAGAACATCGACGTCGCGGCTGACGACTTCGATCCGCTGCTCTACGGCATGCAGGCGTCCTACGACGACCAGGGCAACTACATCTACCCCGAGGGCTTCGATCCGGAGACCAACGAGTGGAAGGAAGGCTTCGACGAGCAGCGCGCTGCTTGGGAGGCCCAGTACGCCCAGGCCCACGCGCTGTGGGAGGCCCACAAGCGCCAGGTCGAGTCGGCCGAGACCGCCGAGCGCGACGCGGCCGTGCAGGCCGGCACCGGCTACGTCACCGAGACCGACGGCGACGGCTCGCTCGCCTCGGACGAGACGCTGCAGGCTCTCCGCGAGAAGCTCTCCGGCGGACGCTGACCCTGACACACGAAGCCGCCCCCCTCACTCGAGGGGGGCGGCTTCTGCGTTCCCCCCAGCCACTAGCATCGGGCTCATGGTCCGCATCGCGCTGACCGGGGGGATCGCCTCCGGCAAGTCCTTCGTCGCCGAGGAACTGGCGCGCCTCGGCGCGGTCATCGTCGACTCCGACGTCCTCGCGCGCGAGGTGGTCGCCCCGGGGACCGAGGGGCTGCGGCGCGTCGTCGAGCGGTTCGGACGCGGCATCCTCACTCCGGACGGCGCGCTGGACCGGCCGGCGCTGGGCGAGATCGTGTTCGCCGACGACGACGCCCGGGCCGACCTCAACGCGATCGTGCACCCGCTGGTCCGGGAGCGGGCGCTTGCGCTGGAGGCCGCGGCACCCGCGGGCGCCGTCGTGGTCCAGGTGGTGCCGTTGCTCGTCGAGACGGGGCTGCACCGCGGGTTCGACCGCGTCGTGGTGGTCGACGTGCCCACGGAGATTCAGGTGTCGCGGCTGATCCACCGCAACGACCTCACCACCGAGCAGGCCCGCGCCCGGGTGCGGGCCCAGGCGTCGCGGGAGGACCGGCGGGCGGTCGCCGACTGGGTCATCGACAACTCGGGCGACCAGGCGTCGACCGTCCGCCAGGTGGAGGCGCTGTGGCCTCAGCTGGTGGCCGCGTCGGTGCCTTCCCAGGGCGGGCAGGCGCACACGAGGTTGCGGTCGCCGTAGGCGTTGTCGACCCGGCCGACGGGCGGCCAGTACTTGTCCACGCGGAACGACCCCGCCGGGAAGCAGCCCTGCTCGCGGGAGTAGGGGCGGTCCCAGTCGGCCACGAGGTCCTCGACCGTGTGCGGCGCCCGCCGGAGCGGTGACTCCTCGGCCGACACCTCGCCCGCGACCACCTGGTCCGCCTCCCGCGCGATGTCCAGCATCGCCGCGACGAAGCGGTCCAGCTCCGCCAGCGTCTCGGACTCCGTCGGCTCGATCATGAGGGTCCCCGCGACGGGGAACGACATGGTGGGCGCGTGGAAGCCGTGGTCGATGAGGCGCTTGGCGATGTCGTCGACGGTGACGCCGTGCGAGGCGTAGCCGCGGGGGTCGACGATGCACTCGTGCGCCACGCGCCCGCCGCGACCCCGGTAGAGGATCGGGAAGGCGTCGCCGAGGCGGGCGGCGAGGTAGTTGGCGCTGAGGATCGCCACCCGGGTGGCCTGGGTGAGGCCGGCGCCGCCCATGAGCAGGATGTACGCCCACGAGATCAGCAGGATGGAGGCCGACCCGAGCGGCGCGGCGGAGACCGCGCCCTCCTCGCCGGTGCGCGGGTCGCCGGGCAGGTGCTCGACGAGGTGGCTCTTGACGCCGATGGGGCCCATGCCGGGACCGCCGCCGCCGTGGGGGATGGCGAAGGTCTTGTGCAGGTTCAGGTGGCTGACGTCGCCGCCGATGTCACCGGGCCGCACCAGGCCCACCATGGCGTTCATGTTCGCGCCGTCGATGTAGACCTGGCCGCCGAACTCGTGCGTGATGTCGCACACCTGGCGCACGGTCTCCTCGAAGACGCCGTGCGTCGACGGGTAGGTGATCATCACCGCCGCCAGCGAGTCCCCGGCCGCCTCGGCCTTGGCCCGGAAGTCGTCGACGTCGATCTCGCCGTCGGACGTGGCCTTGACGGCGACGACCCGCATGCCCGCCATCTGCGCGGAGGCCGGGTTGGTGCCGTGGGCGGAGGTGGGGATGAGGCAGACGTCGCGCTGTTCGCCGCGGGCTCGGTGGTAGGCGGCGATCGTGAGCAGCCCGGCGTACTCGCCCTGCGCGCCGGAGTTCGGCTGCATGGAGAAGGCGTCGTAGCCGGTGATCTCGCACAGCTTGGCCTCGAGATCGGCGACGAGCTCCTGGTACCCGGCCGCCTGGTGGGCGGGGGCGAAGGGGTGAAGGTCGCCGAACTCGGGCCACGTCAGCGCCATCATCTCGGCGGCCGCGTTGAGCTTCATCGTGCAGGAGCCGAGCGGGATCATCGCCCGGTCCAGCGCGAGGTCGCGGTCGCTCAGGCGACGCATGTAGCGCATCATCTCCGACTCGGCCCGGTTCATGTGGAACACCGGGTGGGTGAGGTACTCGCTCGTGCGCAGCAGGGGGTCCGGGAGCGCGGGCGTCTCGCCCAGCTGGGGCTGCTCGTCGATGCCGAAGGCGTCGAGGACCCGGTGCAGGACCTCGAGGTCGGTGGTTTCGTCGACGGAGATCCCGACGCGGTCGCGGCCCACGCGGCGCAGGTTGATGCCGCGGTGCTCCGCGGCGGCCAGGATCCCGGCCTGGCCCACCCCGACGCGGACCGTGATGGTGTCGAAGAAGTGCTCCGGCTCGACCTCGGCGCCGTTGGCGCGCAGCGTGGCGGCGAGCGTCGCGGCCATGAGGTGGGTGCGCTGCGCGATGGCGCGCAGGCCGACGGGTCCGTGGAACACGGCGTAGAAGGAGGCCATGACGGCGAGCAGCGCCTGCGCGGTGCACACGTTGGAGGTGGCCTTCTCCCGGCGGATGTGCTGCTCGCGGGTCTGGAGCGCCAGCCGGTAGGCGCGGTTGCCGCGGGCGTCGACCGAGACGCCGACGAGGCGGCCCGGCATGGCGCGCTTGAGCTCGTCGCGGCACGCCATGAACGCGGCGTGGGGGCCGCCGAAGCCCATGGGCACGCCGAAGCGCTGCGCGGAGCCGATGGCGATGTCCGCGCCCATGGCTCCGGGGTCCTTGACCAGGCACAGCGCCAGCAGGTCGGTCGCCACGACGGCGATGCCGCCCGCCTCGCGGACCGCCGCGCACTGGCTGCTGAGGTCGCGCACGTGGCCGTAGGTGCCGGGGTGGGCGAAGATGGCGCCGCAGAGGTCGGCGGCGTCGAACTCGTCGACGGGGCCGACGACGAGCTCGATGCCCAGCGGCCGCGCGCGCGTCGCGAGGACGGCCAGGACCTGCGGGTGGAGGTCGTCGGCGGCGAAGAACCGCGTGCTGCGGGACTTGGCCGCCCGCTTGGCCATCCCCATGGCCTCGGCCGCCGCGGTGGCCTCGTCGAGCAGGCTCGCGTTGGCGATCGGCAGCCCGGTCAGGTCCTCGACCATCGTCTGGAAGTTGAGCAGCGCCTCGAGCCGGCCCTGTGCGATCTCCGGCTGGTAGGGCGTGTACGCGGTGTACCAGGCCGGGTTCTCCAGCACGTTGCGCTGGATCGCCGGCGGGACCACGGTGCCGTAGTAGCCCTGGCCGATGAGCGACGTGGTGACCGTATTGCGCGACCCCACGGCGCGCAGCCGCTGGAGAAGCTGGTACTCGGTCAGGGGATCCCAGTCGAGGGGCTGGTCCTGCCGCAGCTGTCCGGGGACGGTCTCGTCGATGAGCTCATCGAGCGACGAGACGCCCACGGCGCCGAGCATGCGGTCCATCTCGGCAGGGCTGGGGCCGATGTGCCGGCGGTTGGCGAAGTCGTCGGGGTCGTAGCCGACCCGCTCCCAGGCGCCCGTCATGCGCCGATCCGCGCGCGGTACGCGTCCTCGTCGAGGAGGCCGTCGAGGACGCCGGGGTCGGCCACCGTCATGCGGAAGAACCAGGCCGCCGTCGCGTCCTCGTTGACCAGGCCCGGGTTGTCGACGAGTTCTTCGTTGACGGCGGTGACGGTGCCGGCCACCGGCGCCATGATCTCGGAGGCGGCCTTGACCGACTCGATGACGACGACCTCGGTGCCTGCCGTGACGTCGGCCCCCACCTCGGGCAGCTCGATGAACACGATCTCGCCCAGCTCGTCGGCGGCGAACTGCGTGATGCCGACGGTGACCTCGCTGCCGTCGGCGGCCAGCCACTCGTGGGTCTCGGTGTACTTGATCATGGTGACTCCTCAGCGCTTGTAGGACGGGGTGATGAAGGGCAGGTCGACGACGGCGACGGGGACGCGCCGGCCGCGCAGCTCGGCGTGGACGGTGCCGCCGATCTCCGCGGGGAGCATCCCCATGGCGATGGGGTGGCCGACCGACGGGCCGAAGCTGCCGGAGGTCACGGTGCCGATGGGCTCGGTGGCGGCGTCGTCGGCGTACAGCGCGACCCCCTCGCGGATGGGGGCGCGGCCCTCCGGGCGCAGTCCGCGCCGGACGCGGGCCGGGCCGTCGCGGAGCTCGGCGAGGACGACGTCGGCGCCGGGGAAGCCGCCCTCGCGGGCGCCGTCGAGGCGTCGGACCTTCGGCACGGCCCAGCCGAGGCCGCCCTGCGCGGGGGTCACGTCGGTGGACAGGTCGTGCCCGTAGAGGGGCATGCCGGCCTCGAGGCGCAGGGAGTCGCGGGCGCCGAGCCCGGCCGGCAGCACGCCGTCGACGGCCAGCAGGGCGCGCGCGAACTGCTCGGCGGCGTCGTTGGGGACGGAGATCTCGAAGCCGTCCTCGCCGGTGTACCCGGACCGCGACACCCACACCTCGTGGCCGGCCCATTCCAGGGGCCGGGAGTCCATGAACCGCATCTGGGCGGCCTCGGGGATGAGCGTGGCCAGGGCCCGCTCCGCCTCGGGGCCTTGGAGCGCGAGGAGGGCGCGGTCGGTGCGGTGGTCGACGGCGACGCCGCGGAGCTGCCGCAGCCAGCCGAGGTCGTGCTCGGTGCGGGCGGCGTTGACGACCAGGAGGTACCGGTCGCCGTGGCGGGAGACCATGAGGTCGTCGAGGATGCCGCCGCGCTCGTCGGTGAACAGCCCGTAGCGCTGGCGCCCGTCGGCCAGGCCGATGAGATCGGCCGGGATCAGCGTCTCGAGGGCGGCCGCGGCGTCCGACGGGTCACCCGAGTCGGCGGTGACGAGCACCTGGCCCATGTGCGAGACGTCGAACAGGCTGGCGTGGGCGCGCGTGTGGAGGTGTTCGGGCATGACGCCCGCGAACTGGACCGGCAGCTCCCAGCCGGCGAACTCGACGAACTTGGCGCCGGTCTCGGCGTGCAGTCCGTGCAGCGAGGTGGTCTTCGGTGACGACAACTCGGGCCCCTTCCCGCCGGAGACCGGCGCTGGCGGGTGGCGTGTTCCACCCTAGCGCCCCCTCTGTCCGCGGTGCCTGAGATTTTGAATCCTTCGGCGGGCCCACTGGGGGCCTCTTTCCAGAGTGTCGATCTCGTTCGCGGTCCTGGGGCCTGAGAGTTTCCGGGGCGGTTGCTCCTTCGGCACCGGCCTGGGCCGGTTCTCCCGCGAACGTCGCCCATCCTAAGCGACGGCGGCCGGCCCCCGCCAGGGGAGGCCCGTCAGAGCGACCAGGGGACCGCCCGCCGCGCCTCCAGGCCGGCGGCCCGGTAGCAGGCGTCGATGACCTCCATGGTCGCGATGGAGTCCGCGCTGTCCACGACCACCGGGCCGCCCTCCTCGACGGCGGCCACGAACGCGGCCAGCTGCGCGCCGTAGCTGGTCACGTCGGGCGCGACCTCCTCGGTGGTGCTGTGTCCGTCGACGGTGAGGGTGAGCGAGTTGCCGCCGTGCGGCTTGACGAACCCCTCGATGGCGATGCTGCCGCGCGTGCCCGTGATCACGCCGCTCTGCCGCTCGGAGTCCTCGAGCAGCGAGCTCGACGCGACGGCCCGGATGCCGCCCGGGAACTCCAGGTGGGCCGTGAGGGCCTCGTCGATCTGGCCGCCGTCGACGCGGCGCGCCTCGGCGGAGATGACGCGCGGCTCGGAGCGCAGCAGGGTGCGCAGGAGGTGGATGGAGTAGCAGCCGAGGTCCATGGTCGAGCCGCCGGCCAGGTCCCAGTTGTAGCGGATGTTGGTGCGGTCCGGCAGGTGGATGTCGAACACGGCCTCGGCGGACACGACGTCGCCGATCGCGCCCTCGGCCAGCAGCTGCTCGGCCCGGTGGATGAGCGGGTGGTGGCGGTAGTGGAACGCCTCCATGACCACCATCGGGAGGCCGGCGACGGCGTCGACGACCCGCCGCGCCTCCTCGGCGTTGGACGCGAACGGCTTCTCCACCAGCACGTGCTTGCCGGCACGCGCCGCGCGCACCGTCCACTCGGCGTGGGCCGAGTTGGGCAGCGGGATGTAGACGGCGTCCACGTCCGGGGAGGCGAGCAGATCGTCGTAGGAGTCCAGGACCTGCGCGACGCCGTGCTCGGCCGCGAACTCCTCGGCCCGCCCGCGGTTGCGGGCCGCGACGGCGACCAGCTCGACGTCGGGGTTGGCGTGGGCGGGCGCGATGAGGGCCGACGGGGTGATGCCCGCCGCGCCGAGGATGCCGAAACGCACAGTCATGATCGCCTCTCTGAGAACCGGATGCCTGGACAGTCTAGGGCGCTGCGCGTGGTTACTTCGTCGCCTCGATCATCGCGCGCAGCTCCTTCTTGAGGTCGTGGATCTCGTCGCGGTGCCTGGCCGCGACCTCGAACTGCAGCTCGGCGGCGGCCTGGTGCATCGCGTCGGTGAGTTCCTTGATCAGCGACGTCAGCTCCTCCTGCGCCATCGACGACGCGTCGAGGCCCTTGCGGCGCCCGGGCTTGGCCGAGTCCAGCAGCTCGCCCGTGTCCGCGTCCTCGCGGGCGAGCATCTCCGACACGGCGGCGATCCGCTTGCGCAGCGGCTGGGGGTCGATGCCGTGCTCCAGGTTGTAGGCCACCTGGATGTCGCGGCGTCGGTTCGTCTCCCCGATCGCGGCTTCCATCGACGGCGTGATCTTGTCCGCGTACATGTGGACCTGTCCGGCGACGTTACGGGCGGCGCGGCCGATGGTCTGGATCAGCGACCGCTCGGAGCGCAGGAAGCCCTCCTTGTCGGCGTCGAGGATGGCGACGAGCGACACCTCGGGCAGGTCGAGGCCCTCCCGCAGTAGGTTGATGCCGACCAGCACGTCGTACTCGCCGAGCCGCAGTTCTCGCAGCAGCTCGATGCGGCGGATCGTGTCGATGTCCGAGTGCAGGTAGCGGGTGCGGATGCCGTGATCCATGAGGTAGTCGGTGAGGTCCTCGGCCATCTTCTTCGTCAGGGTGGTGACGAGCACGCGCTCGTTGCGTTCGACGCGCAGCTTCACCTCCGCCATGAGGTCGTCGATCTGCCCCTTGGTGGGTTTCAGCACCACCTCCGGGTCCACCAGGCCCGTGGGGCGGATGATCTGCTCGACGAAGCCGTCCGAGCGGTCCATCTCGTAGGGCCCGGGCGTGGCCGAGAGGTAGACCGTCTGCCCGATCCGCTCGACGAACTCGTCGAACTTCAGCGGCCGGTTGTCCATGGCCGACGGCAGCCGGAACCCGTGCTCGACGAGCGTGCGCTTGCGCGACGCGTCGCCCTCGTACATGCCGCCGATCTGCGGGATCGTCACGTGGGACTCGTCGACGACCAGCACGAAGTCCTCGGGGAAGTAGTCGAGCAGACAGCTGGGGGCGCTGCCGGGGGTGCGGCCGTCGATGTGGCGCGAGTAGTTCTCGATGCCCGAGCAGGTGCCGATCTGGCGCATCATCTCGATGTCGTAGCTCGTGCGCATCCGCAGCCGCTGCGCCTCCAGCAGCTTGCCCTGTGCCTCCAGGTCCGCCAGCCGGGTGGCGAGCTCGGCCTCGATGCTTCCGATGGCCCGCTCCATCCGCTCGGCGCCCGCGGAGTAGTGCGTGGCCGGGAAGATGTAGGTCTCCTGCTCCTCGTGGATGACGGTGCCGGTGAGCGGGTGCATCGTGGCGATGCGCTCGATCTCGTCGCCGAAGAATTCGACGCGCACCGCGTTCTCCTCGTACATGGGGAAGATCTCGAGGGTGTCGCCCTTGACCCGGAAGGTGCCCCGGCCGCCGCCGATGTCGTTGCGCGCGTACTGGATGTCCACGAGGTGCCGCAGCAGCTGGTCCCGGTCCATCTCGTCGCCGACCCGGAGCGTGACGCGCTGCTCCAGGTACTCCTGCGGCGTGCCCAAGCCGTAGATGGCGGACACCGTGGCGACGACGATGACGTCGCGCCGCGTGAGCAGCGAGCTGGTGGCCGCGTGCCGCATGCGCTCCACCTCCTCGTTGAGCGAGGAGTCCTTCTCGATGTAGGTGTCCGTCTGCGGGAGGTAGGCCTCCGGCTGGTAGTAGTCGTAGTACGAGACGAAGTACTCGATGGCGTTGTCAGGCAGCAGGTCGCGCAGCTCGTTGGCGAACTGGGCCGCCAGGGTCTTGTTGGGCTGCATGACCAGCATCGGCCGCTGGAGCCGCTCCGCCAGCCAGGCGACCGTCGCCGTCTTGCCGGTGCCGGTGGCGCCCAGCAGCACCACGTCCTTCTCGCCGCTGTCGATCCGGCGCTGCAGCTCCGCGATGGCGCGCGGTTGATCTCCCGAGGGCTGGAACTCGGAGATGACCTTCAGGGGCGCCACCTGGCGGCGCAGCTCGTGGACGGGACGCATGCCAGCCAGGGTAATAGGGGGCACCGACAATTTCGCCGGGCGCTGAGGTGGAGGTCAGAGCCAGGAGCGGATGAGGCGCGGGGAGCTCACGCCGCGCGCGAGCCAGAGGAGGAGGTCGGCGGCGGGGCCGCGCACCTCCACCTGGTCGTCGACGCCGTCGACGTCGGCCGTGTACCCCTCGTCGGCGACGAGCCGCACGGACCGCCGGTTCGGGCGCTCGGCGTAGCGCTCCACCTGGAAGGCGAGCACCGCCACTGCCGTGTCGGGCGCGAGGTCGACCACCGTGGCGCGCCCGTCCAGGTCCATGTGGTGCAGCAGCACTTCGCCCAGGCGCGCCAGCGGGATCTGCCAGGCGGGGATGGTGTATCCGGAGCGGGTCACCACGGGCGTGGTGTCGCCCTCCAGTGCGGGCAGCATCTCCTGCAGCTCGCTGGCGGAGGTGTCCAGGCTGATCTGCAGGTCGAGCCCGCTGGCCAGCGCGAGGACCTCGACGGAGCGGCGTTCCTCGTCGTCGTCGACGTGCAACGCCGTGGAACGCTCCGCGCCCAGGCTCTCGATGACGGCGATGAGCCGGCGGGCCCCGTCGACGAGGTGGGCCGCCACGTGGCTGCGTGTCCAGCCCGGCAGCGCCGTCGGCTCGGCCCAGTCGTCGTCGGTGAAACCGATGGTGAGCCCCAGCAGGAGTGACGTGTGTTCCCGGACGGCCGCGACCACGTCGACGAAGGGGGCGCGGCTCGTGGGCATGGGCCCACCCTAGCAACGCCGTACGATGGCGGGCGTGAATGATCGGCTCGTCGTGCGGGGTGCCCGCGTCCACAACCTGAAGAACGTGTCGCTGGATCTGCCCCGCGACGCGCTCATCGTGTTCACGGGGTTGAGCGGGTCCGGCAAGTCGTCGCTGGCGTTCGACACCATCTTCGCGGAGGGGCAGCGCCGCTACGTCGAGTCGCTGTCGGCGTACGCGCGGATGTTCCTCGGCCAGATGGACAAGCCGGACGTCGACTTCATCGAGGGGCTCTCGCCCGCGGTGTCGATCGACCAGAAGTCGACCAGCCGGAACCCGCGCTCCACCGTCGGCACCATCACCGAGGTCTACGACTACCTGCGGCTGTTGTTCGCGCGCATCGGCGTGCCCCACTGCGAGGTCTGCGGGGCCGTCATCGGCCGCCAGACGCCCCAGCAGATCGTGGACCGGCTGATGGCGCTGGAGGAGGGCACGCGCTTCCAGATCCTCGCCCCGCTGGTGCGCGGCCGCAAGGGTGAGCATGCGGAGCTGTTCCGCCAGCTGGTCGGCGACGGCTACAGCCGGGTGCGGATCGACGGCGACACGCACCCGCTCACCGAGGTGCCGGCCATCGACAAGAACCGCAAGCACGACATCGAGGTGGTCGTCGACCGCGCCGTGGTGCGCCCGACCGCCAAGCAGCGCATCACCGAGTCCGTCGAGACGGCGCTGGGGCTGGCCGGCGGCGTCGTGACCATCGATTTCGTCGACCTCCCGGCCGACGACCCGGAGCGCGAGCGGCGGTTCTCCGAGAAGATGGGCTGCCCCAACGAGCACGACGTCAACATCGACGAGCTCGAGCCCCGGCAGTTCTCCTTCAACGGCCCCTGGGGCGCCTGTCCGGAGTGCTCCGGCCTCGGCACGCTGCTCGATCCGGACCCCGAGCTGCTCATCCCCAACGACGACCTGTCGCTCGACGAGGGCGCCATCGCGCCGTGGAACACCCCCACCATCAAGGCCCACTACGACCACGTGCTGCGCTCGCTGGCGGAGGAGCACGGCTTCTCCATGGCCACCCCGTGGCGCGACCTCGGCGCGGCCGCCCGCAAGGTCCTCCTGCACGGCGTCAAGGGCAACGTCGTCGTCAGCTACCGCAACCGGTTCGGCCGCGTGCGGTCGTTCTCCCAGAAGTACGAGGGAGTCATCCCGTTCATCCGCCGCCGCTACGACGAGGCGGAGACCGACGCCGCCCGCGACCGCTGGGGCGGCTACATGCGCGAGATCAACTGCCCGGCCTGCGACGGCGCCCGCCTCAAGCCGTCGAGCCTCGCCGTGACGGTGGCCGGACACAACATCGCGCAGCTGGCGCACCTGTCCATCGGGGAGGCCGCCGAGTTCCTCCGCGGCCTGGAGCTCACGGAGCGCGAGGCGACCATCGCGGAGCGGCTGGTCAAGGAGATCAACGCCCGGCTGAAGTTCCTCCTCGACGTCGGCCTCGACTACCTGACCCTGTCCCGCGCCGCGGGCACGCTCTCGGGCGGCGAGGCGCAGCGCATCCGGCTCGCGACCCAGATCGGCTCGGGCCTGGTCGGGGTGCTCTACGTGCTCGACGAGCCCAGCATCGGCCTGCACCAACGCGACAACATGCGCCTCATCGAGACCCTGCACCGGCTGCGCGACCTCGGCAACACCCTCATCGTCGTCGAGCACGACGAGGACACCATCCGGGCCGCGGACTGGGCCGTCGACATCGGCCCGGGTGCGGGGGAGGGCGGCGGCGAGGTCGTGGTGTCGGGCACCGTCGAGGCGCTGCTCAACCACCCGGACTCGCGCACCGGCCAGTACCTGTCGGGGCGGCTCAGCATCCCCGTCCCCGCCATCCGCCGGCCGGGCAACGGCAAGCAGATCGTCGTGCGGGGCGCGCGGGAGCACAACCTGCGCGGCGTCGACGTCGCGTTCAACCTGGGCCAGTTCATCGCCGTGACCGGCGTCTCCGGCTCGGGCAAGTCGTCGCTGGTCAACTCGATCCTCTACACCGCCGCGGCCAAGGCCATCTACGGCTCCAAGGCCGTCCCGGGGCGGCACCGCTCGCTGGAGGGCCTGGAACACATCGACAAGGTCATCCAGGTCGACCAGTCGCCCATCGGCCGCACCCCGCGGTCCAACCCCGCCACCTACACCGGCGTGTTCGACAAGATCCGCACCCTGTTCGCCAAGACGCCCGAGGCGAAGGTTCGCGGCTACCAGCCCGGCCGCTTCTCGTTCAACGTCAAGGGTGGGCGCTGCGAGCACTGCATGGGCGACGGCACCATCAAGATCGAGATGAACTTCCTGCCCGACGTCTACGTGCCCTGCGAGGTGTGCCACGGCGCGCGCTACAACCGGGAGACCCTCGAGGTGCACTACAAGGGCAAGACGATCGCCGAGGTGCTCGACATGCCCATCTCCGAGGCGGTGGAGTTCTTCGAGTCCATCGGGTCGATCTCGCGCTACCTGCAGACGCTGACGGAGGTGGGTCTGGGCTACGTGCGGCTCGGGCAGCCCGCGACCACCCTGTCCGGCGGGGAGGCGCAGCGCGTCAAGCTGGCGGCCGAGCTGCAGAAGCGGTCGACGGGCCGGACGCTCTACGTGCTCGACGAGCCGACGACCGGCCTCCACTTCGAGGACATCCGGCGGCTGCTCGCCGTGCTGCAGCGCCTCGTCGACGCCGGGAACACGGTGGTGACGATCGAGCACAACCTGGACGTCATCAAGTCGGCGGACTGGATCATCGACATGGGGCCCGACGGCGGCACCCGCGGCGGCGAGGTCGTCGCGACGGGGACGCCCGAGGACATCGTGACGGTCGCGGAGTCCGCCACGGGCCAGTTCCTCAGGCACATGCTCTGACCTGATCCGGCGATCAGGCAACGCCGAAGCCCACGCGGTGGCCGCGAATCGGCTCCTCAGGGCACTTCGGGTTAGGGTAGGGCTCGGGGTGACCCGTCGCCGCACTAACATCCCGTGAGAATCGACACATGAGCCTCTGGAGCCATCCGGAGTGCCCTGGCCGGACAGGATTTTGATGGAGTTGCAGCAGTACCTGCAGATCGTTCGCCGATACTGGAGGAGCACGCTGGCAACGGTGTTCCTGTGCATCGCCCTGGCAGCCGGCTTCACTGTGCTGCAGAGCCCCACTTACACCGCCACCTCGTCGGTGTTCATCTCTGTGGAGAGCGGCGGCACTGCCGGCGAGCTGTCCCAGGGCGCCACCTACGCCGAGCGCCAGGTGGGTTCGTTCATCTCCGTCGCCACCTCGGCCATGGTCCTGCAGCCCGTCATCGATGAGTTGGTCCTCGACCTCTCGGTCAAGGAGCTCGCGGAGAAGCTCAGCGTCTCGTCCCCTTCAGCGACTTCCATCATCAAGGTGTCCGCCGACGACGAGTCGGCCCAGCGATCGGCGGATCTCGCCAACGCCGTAGCAGCGAGCCTGCAGCGGTCCACCGAGGAACTCGCGCCCCCCGGCCCCGACGGCAACCGCCTAGTGAGCGCCACGATCATTGACCAGGCCGTGGTGCCCGAGTCTCCTTCAGCGCCGCTCCCGGGCATGAACCTGGCGCTGGGCGGCCTCCTTGGACTGCTCCTCGGCTTCGGCCAGGCCGTGCTGCGCACCGTGCTCGACACTCGCGTGCGGACGACGGAAGACGTGGCGGATCTTACGGACGCGCCCGTCCTCGCTGCCATCGAGCACCACGAACCCTCCCATGTGGCCAACCGAGCCGCCACCGCGGGCGGCGGCGTTCAGTGGGCCAGCGCCGAGGCCTACCGCAAACTGCGAACCAGCATCGGCTTCGTGGGCCTGGGCGGCGAGCGCCGTTCTTCAATGGTCATCACGTCGTCTGTGGATTCAGAGGGCAAGACTGAGACCGCCACCAACTTGGCACGCGTGTTGGCGCTGGCCGGCGAGCGGGTGCTCCTCATCGACGCGGATCTCCGCCGGCCGGCGGTGGGGGAGCGGCTGAGAATTGACAGCGAACTCGGACTCTCGGACGTGCTCACCGGCCGCGGCTCACTGCACGACCTCATCATCGCCATGCCACCCGGCCATCTCTCTGTCCTCCCTGCGGGGACGGTTCCTCCGAACCCCTCCGAACTGCTCGGGTCAGAGGCGATGCAGCATCTCCTGGCCACCGTGGAGCGCCAGTACGACTACGTGCTGCTGGACGCACCGCCCCTCCTGCCGGTGACCGACGCCGTCATCCTCGCCGCGCAGACCGGCGGAGCCGTCGTGGTCTCACGCTCGGGCTCCGTCCGCCGCCAACAGCTAGCCACCGCTCTGAGCGCACTGGAGTCCGCCGACGCCACGCTTCTCGGGGTGGTGCTCAACGACGTGCCCTCTTTGCGCGCAGATTCCTACGGGTACTACACGCCCACGAAGGTGCAGCCTGTTTGACGTCCACCTGAGGGGCTGATACGACGCCCGACTGTACCCACCCGGAGACAAATCTCGGTTCCTCGCCGGCCCGTTGCAGCGCGAGCCCAGTGCTAATCGTGAGAGGAAGGTGTCCACGTTTGCGGCCATCGGCGATCAAAGGACCGAAGGATGGTTGCTATCGTGACTGCCCTCGAAAGCCGAGCCGGAATTCCACATCAGCCCCCGCCTTGGAGCTTGGGTTCCTCGACAGAGTGGCCTCTCAGCGGATTCACCGACCACGAGCCGACAGTCCCCCGAGAACGTTGGTCACAGGGTCAATACGCCGGATCCATGCATCATCAGCAGCTCTCGACGTAAAGCGACTAACCGGCCTTCTTCTGTCGGAAGTTGAGGCTTAGCAAAGAGGCCACTCCCAGCGAGGCCGCACCCCCTGCAACCATACTCAGCGCCGTCCCAATAGCCCCGTGCGTCGGCGTGAGTACAAAGAACAACGCCACAGAGGCAAGGAGCCCCGACAGCTCGATGGCCGTAGCGGCTGCGGAGCGCATGCGGGCGACTTGAACTGCCACGAATACCCGCGAAAGTACCTTGAGCACCCCGTACAGGCCCAAGGGCAGTATCAGGAGCCTGGCAGGGGCGTAGTCGGACGGGAGGACCAAAGTGATGTACAGAAGGGCTAGGACCCCGGTAGCGCTCGCGAAAGCAGTCGCAGCGAGAAGCACTCTGAGCAAGAGCCGGCTCACGCTTCTGCGCGACAAAGAGCCTGACACATCTCGCCAGCGACGAAGTTGCGTGTCGAGCCATTGCGATACCGGCCACACCACGAGCTCCATGATCGAACTCACGAACGCATAACGCCCCAGTTCCGCCGCTGTGGCAAGCAACGGCAGCAAAAGTCGATCGGCCTTCTGGAGGAACACGGTCATCACGTTCAGGGGTAGCAGACGCCACCCCTCACGTGCAAGGGATCGCCTCAGCGGTAGGGAAGAAATATGCGTCGGTGAGGAGGCTTTGATCATGAAGATGGTGGCAAAGACGTTGACTAACCCGCTAGCGGGGTAAAGCGCGATCCATGCAGTGATGTCATTGACCCCGAGTGTGAATAGCACCGCGGCGCTGGTGACAATGACAGCTTGAAGCGATACTGTGGACAATCCATAGATGCGTCCAGCTCCGCGTGATCCGAGTATATAGGCCGTGCGCAGCGCGTAACCAAAGATCCCAGTGCATGCAAAGAAGAGCGATAGTGCGGCCAGCCGATACCAGCGCCCGTCCGCTGTGTGAGAAAGGGTCAGGAGCGCCATTCCGGCTAGCATCAGCAGAACTAAGGCGGCGCGATTTGAGCTCAAGAAGGAGCGCGGGATCGAAGCATTACTTGCGAGGGGGCCGCCCACAAGATAGGAGCGGTCGCGACCCAGCATTGCCAGTGACTGTACCACGTACGCGGCCTGGATGAACAAAGCCATTTCGCCGCGAGCATCGGGCGCTAGCCCTTGCGTGGACAGTAGATTCACGAAGAGCCCCCCGGCCGCGGCGGTGAGCTGTGCAATCACGAGCACTGCCGCTCGAGAGCGCAAGAGGCCACTTAGGTTGCCCATCAGGTTTGCACCCCTGCTGCAGTTCTGAGTGTATCCGCCGGAGATCGCCAGGCTAGAAACAGGATAAAGAAGAACCAAGCGAATCTCGAGTCAAAGTACGATCCGGAGAACTGCGACCCTGCGAGGATCAAGAATCCGGCTAGAAGGAGAATGAGGCGATCGTTCGCTAGAGGCCTGCTCGTGACGGCGACCCACATCACCACAGCGATTGATAGGAAGAGCGGTGCGAGGCCAACCAAGCCAGAGGCAGCGCCTGTCTCAATGAAAAGATTATGGGGATAGCCACCCGAATGCCGACGGGGGAAATCGGATAATCCGCCACCCAGGAAAGGATTATCAAGGAAAATCTTCAACCCGTCTTGATAAAGCAAATCCCGGCCAGACGTGTAAATTTCATCCCCTAGTAGTGTGTCGACGAAGCGTGCGTCGAACCATTCGGATAGACCGGGAACGCTCTCGATCAGGACGGCCATACAAGCAATCAGAAGAGCGCCCGAGGCGATGAGGCGCACGAGTGCGCGCGGGCTGGTGAGCTTCAAGAGAAGGGCAAGACCCAGGACCGCGACAATCGAGACGACACCGCCACGGCTCCCAGATAGGAGCATTCCGTAGAAGAAGGTGGGAACAAGACAGAACCAGAGCCAGCGACGCCTGCTCAGGGCGAGGTGAACCGAAAAGAGTAGCCCGATTCCCATGATCCGGACGAAAACATTGGGACCGCCGCCGAAAGCTGCGTATCGACCGGATTCGCCAGGTCCAACTGCTAGGGCGGTGGACATAAACAGGGCCGCCATGGCAACAACGAGATGTGCCAAGAAGTCAAGGTCCGAAGGTTTTGCCCGGGCTGCCAAAGGTAAGGCAAGCGCTGCCGCAGTGAGGAGGAAGCAGATGTCGGCCAAATAGGGGGCTGCGAACGTGGCGTCGATGCCCCAAGCTGCAGAAGCAGCCAGCGTTGCGAGCCACAGCAGATGCAAAACCAAGAATGTGTACAGGCGACGATCGGGGGGGTTCGGCTTCGGCGAAGTCGAGAGCGGCAGCACCGCTGCAACCAGGGACACGCCTAGCAAGGGCCAACGCAACTCAAGATCAAAATCGATGTCGAATATCCGAGAGGTGCTCATTGTACCTGCGTACAGGGTGATCACCAGCAGTGCGAGAGGCGTCCGAATCCCAGCATGCGTATCGAGGGCAGGGCTATGCTTGGGTATGAGAGGAGTCCTGACTGATCCTTGGTGCAAAGTCGCAGTTCCTGATAATGAGGCTCCACTAGCAGTGGAGTGTGGGACCGCAAGAACGGGGAGGTTCGGCAAGGCGCGGTTTCGCTGAATCCTGGGTGACGGGGATCTGTCCATGGCGCTGAGCCCCTATGTCTTCTCCTATTGGCGAATTCAAAAGTCTCTCGAATGCGGTCGCGAGTTTGGCGGCGAGCGCCGTGTAAGAGTAATTCGTGACAACTTCGTTGTATCCCCGCCTGCCCATGGCGTGCCGTTCAGTTGGCGGGAGTGTTGCCATCTGAATCAGGGCCTTCGCGAATGCGGCTGGAGATCCGCTCTCAACACAAATTCCCGCGCCCGCGTCCTCCAAGGGATTGTTCGGAGCACTTGAGGCTACCACGGTGGGTCGGCCGGAGGCCATGTACATGGCGAACTTGTTAAGACTGACACCGAATCGATAAACGGGGAGGTCTAAGAGAGTAACGACCAGGCTGTCCGCACAGCTAGCGCGAGCGATGACTTGTTCTTGAGGTATACGAGCCTCGAAGTGTACTCTCGCTCGGTGCTTCGAGCCCTGAGCCAATTCCCTCAGCTCAGCTTTCCGCGGCCCGTCCCCCACAAATCTTAGGGCCAAGTCGAGGTCTGGCCGCATCTCGCAGGCGAGTTCGAATGCGTGCAGAATGTCCTCCAGCCCATTGGCCTGGCCGTGAGCTCCAAGGTACATGAACGTGAAGGGGCCGGAAGCTGCCTGCGCCGGCTCGCTTAGCCTCTGGGGAGCAGGGAATCCATTGGGTACCCACAGGAAATCCCGCTCAAAGCCGAGCTCTCTTATGTGTCGGTCAGCAAACGGAAGTGGCGAGACTACCAGTTCCGCCTGCGCGGTGAGTCGCCGACTCAAGGCAGTGAGAACCCGAGCCACAAGCCCGCCATCCCTTACTGCTCCAAGATCTACGAGACTCTCGGGCCACACATCGCGAATCTCATACACAAACGGTACGCCGAAGCGCTTCGCCAGCCTTCCGCCTGCCCAAGCTGCCAGTGGATGCACCGTGCTGCCGACGATCACGTCGGGGCGAGGCAATCCGCGTGTCATTCCTGGCAGTAGCAGCAAGGCTGCAAACAGTAGCATCCCTAGGAATCGCAAAAGCAAGTTGCCGTGGTAAGCGTTCGTTCGGATCCAGAGGGTGGGTACTCCGGCTTCTGTTTGTAGCTTTCGAATCGCAATTGAGTTCATCTGCTGTGTGCCGTCACTATGCCTGGTGCTGGCAATTACAAGCGAGGCAGTCCATGGTTCAGGCAGGTTCAGTGCAAAATTGAGATGACGGCCGCTTTGCCCGTCCTTCGACGGGATAACGGCGTGGTGATTGACGAACCAGACGTGGAGGCCGTGTCGAATCACTGGGCAAACTCCTCTGTGACAAGCGTCGGGGTGGAAGCGTTGGCGGGTGCAGCATTGTTCGGCGCACTGGGAAACTCAGGGTGGCGGGCTGCGAGAGGTTCCGGCTCAGAGGCAGGGCAGCTGCCGCCAGCCCGTCGTGCGCGCGCCGATTGCCGACAGAGCCGTCCCCGCCCAAGGCCGTGGGTGCTTGCGCCGACCGTGACCCCATGCACCACGCGCTTCCGTCTCTTCGGCGCATCCGTCACCATCGGGCAGGAACGCCCTTCACGACAACATCGGTAGGGACGTTCCTCGTCACGAGTGCTGCCGCACCAACGACGGAACGAGCCCCGACCGAGAGCTGCTGAAGTACGGTTGCAGAAGCGCCCACTAGGACTTCCTCCCCGATGAAGACCTCCCCCGACAGGACGGCGGCGGGATTCACGGACACGTAGTCCCCGAGGATCGCATCATGGCCCACGGTGGCGTTCGGGTTGATGTGCACATGCTGTCCAGTGCGCACGTTTGTCGAGACGACCGCTCCCGCGCAGACCACAGCACCCGCACCCAGCTGAGCTGCCGCCCCAACTGTGGCCGTCGGATGGACAGCGGTGTACGCGAGGAGGCCAGCCGACTCGAGCAGTTCCACCAGACGTCGCCTAACTGAGGGAGAGCCGATGCCTAGGACGAAGCGCGCGCTTGGCGCCGTCTCAAGCCAGGCGCTGATCGTGCCAAGGTATTGAACGCCGCGTGCTTCCAGCCGGTCCTGATTCACCTCGGATGGGTTGTCGTCGACTACGCCCAGAACCTCAAGATCTGTGCCGTTTGCGATCATGGCGTCCAATGTGTCGAGTGCTTCGCGGCCGAACCCAGACGCTCCCACAACCACCACCTTCTCACGCATCTGCGCCACCCGTAGTTGCCGTTCCCTTGAACTCGGTCATGGTCGCTTGGCCTTCCTCGCTTATCCCGTCACGCTTCAGCACGGCCAGCGCGGTCCTCACGAGAATCTTCAGGTCCAGAGCGAGGCTCCGGCGGTCCACGTAGTCGACGTCCATCTTGAACTTCTCCTCCCAAGTGAGCGCATTCCGTCCTGACGCCTGCGCGAGTCCTGTGATGCCTGGTCGCACCTCGTGCCGGCGGGCCTGCTCTTCGCTGTAGAGCGGGAGGTACTTGACCAGGAGCGGCCTTGGGCCGACAAGGCTCATGTCGCCCTTGAGGACGTTCCACAACGTTGGCAGTTCGTCGAGGCTCGTGGCCCGGAGTGCCCTGCCGAACGGGGTGAGACGTTGCTCGTCCGTGACGTGATCAGCGTCCGGATGCCTCATGGACCTGAACTTCGCGAGCTCGAAGATCTCGCCGTTCAGCCCCGGTCTCTGCTGCCTGAATAGCACCGGACGTCCATGCTTGATTAGCACCAGCGCACCGACGGCCATTTGCAGCGGGGCGGTGACAATGAGGCCAACAGCGCCGGCGGTGATGTCGAGGCCGCGCTTTACGCTGTCGTAGGGCCGCGATCTATGCTGCGGCATCCGCACCGTCCAAGAACTGACCGATTGCCTCACGGACACGAGCCATGTGCGCCTCGTCAAGGACCGATCCACTGGGGAGAGACAGACCGCGGTGGAACAGCTCCTCGGCCGAACCGTCCGTAGAGGCCCTGGCGGAGGAATAGACCGGCTGGAGATGCATCGGCTTCCACAGGGGCCGCGACTCGATGTTGCGCTCAGCCAGTGCAGCCTGCATGGCGGCGGCTGAGAAGCCTGCCTCGGCAGGGTCCACAAGTATGGAGGTAAGCCAGAAGTTGTCGCGGGTATCGCCGCCATCGGCTCCGGACGGTTCGCCGAAGATGGTGACTCCGGACACGTCCGCGAACAGCTCGCGGTAGGCGAGCCGGTGCTGGCGGCGCCGCTCGATCATCTCGTCCAAGCGCGAGAGCTGGGCGCGGCCCAGCGCGGCGAGGATGTTGGACATCCGGTAGTTGTAGCCGATGTCGGTGTGCTCGTAGTGCACCACCGGCTGACGGGCCTGGGTGGCGAGGTAGCGGGTGTGCTTGGCGAACTCCTCATCGTCGGTGAGGAGCGCGCCGCCGCCGGAGGTCGTCATGATCTTGTTGCCGTTGAAGGAGATCGCCGCCGCCACGCCGAACGCGCCGGCGGATCGGCCGTTGCGGGTGGCACCGAGGGACTCTGCGGCGTCGGACAGCACCGGGACGCCGTGTGCCGCAGCGATGGCGTCGATGCGCTCGTGGTTGACCACCTTGCCGAGCAGGTCGACCGGGACCACGGCCTTGACGGTGCGGCCCTCTTTCGCCAACGTGTCGAACGCCTCTTCGAGGAGGTCGGGGTTCATGTTGCCGGTCTCGTCGGCGTCGATGAACACGGGCTCGGCACCGGTGTAGACGATGGAGTTCGCCGTCGCCGCGAAGGTGAGGCTGGAGGTGAGGACCAGGTCGCCCGGACCGACACCGAGGTTTAGCAGGGCCAGGTGCAGTGCGGCGGTGCCGGAGGACAGCGCGACCGCGTACTTGCGCCCCGTGTAGGCCGCGAGTTCCTCCTCGAACGCGTCGACCTCGGGGCCGAGGGGAGCGACCCACCCCGAGCGGATGGCGCGGACCAGCGCGTCTTCCTCAGCCTGTGTGACGTCCGGAGAGGACAAGTAGATGCGGTCGGCCACTAGTTCACCTTTGCAGAAGTCGAGGAAAGTGGGTTGCCCGTGGGCTCAGCGTCCAGCATCTGGGAGATGCCCTCTTCGCTGTCGTAGGCGAGGTCATCGGGATCCAGTGCCGGAACGTGGACCTCGCTGATCAGCGGGTGCTCGCTCTGCGAGCCGGCCTCCACCTCGCTGAACAGCACCTCGTGCATCTTCTCGCCATCACGCAGCCCAGTGAAGTGGATCTCGATGTCCTTCTTCGACTCGGCGATCATCCTCTTGGCCACGTCGAGGATCTTGACGGGCTCGCCCATGTCCAGCACCAGCACGTCGCCGGGGCGGCCGATGGCGCCGGCCTGCATGACCAGCTCGCAGGCCTCGGGGATGGTCATGAAGTAGCGCGTGACGTCGGGGTGGGTAACCGTGACCGGGCCGCCCTTCTCGATCTGGCTGCGGAACGCGATCAGCACCGAACCGCGGGAGCCCAGCACGTTGCCGAACCGCACAGAGAGGTAGGGCACCTGGTACTCGGTCGCGTACCACGCGGTGAGCCTCTCAGCGAGCCGCTTGGTGCGGCCCAGGACGCTCGTGGCGGCGGCCGCCTTGTCGGTGGAGATGTTCACGAAGCGCTCCACACCCACGGCGTACGCGGCCCGGAGCACGTTGCGGGTGCCCAGCACGTTGGTCTTCCAGCCCTCTTCGGGGAAGCGCTCCAGCATCGGCAGGTGCTTGAGCGCGGCAGCGTGGAACACCACGTGGGGGCGGTGTTGGAGGAACACCCGGCGAAGCGCGTCCTCGTCGCGGATGTCACACAGCACCATGTCGTCGGTGTCGAGGAGGCCGTTGCCGTATAGCTCGAGCTGCACGCCGTGCAGGGCGGACTCGTCGCGGTCCAGCAGGATGAGCTTGGCGGGGCCGAGGCGGTGCACCTGGGCGGCGAGCTCCGAGCCGATGGAGCCGCCTGCGCCGGTGACGAGCACCACCTTGCCGGTGATGTAGTCGGCGATGGCGCTCAGGTCGGTCTTGATGGGGCGGCGGCCCAGCAGGTCGGCCACGTTGAGCTGGCGCAGCGAGCCCATGGTGACCTGGCCGCCCACCATCTCCCGCAGCGGCGGAATGACCATCAGGTCTAGGCCGTGCTCGTCGCAGGCGGTGCTGAGACGCTGGATGAGGTCAGGGCTGGCAGCGGAGATGGCGAGGATCACGGCCTGGGCCTGCCGCTCCTTGGCCACCCTGACGATGTCCTTGCCGAGGCCCAGCACCTTGTGCTGCCGGACGCGCAGGTTGCGCTTGTCGCGGTTGTCGTCGACGAAACCGACGATGCGGTAGGGCGCGTCCTCCGCCAGATCCATGAGCGTGGCCACCTGGTGGCCGGCGTTGCCCGCGCCGTACACCACCGCGGGCACGGCGTTCGCGGCCGCGCTGCGTGGCCGGCTCTCCACGATCGCGCGGAAGGCCAGGCGGGCGGCTGCCATGAAGATCAGGGCGAGGCACGGCAACGCCACGGCGGCCCTGAGTGGGAAGTCGTCGGCCGCGAGGACGAAGGCCGTGCCGGCAAGGAGCGCGATGCCCCCGACGACGAACCCCGTGCTGGCGGCGTCAATGAAGCTGCCGATCCGGTTCCGCCCCAAATACTGCTGTGTGCCGAGGCCGGCGATGACCTGGAGCGCCACTGCCGTGATCGTGTAGATGAGCACCCAGCGGGCCTGGTCGGGTGCGACTGCCTCGTTGCGCATGGACAAGAAGACCCCCATGCCGAGGATCCAGGCCAAGGCGTCCCAGGCGATCAGGATGAGGCGCCGGACGACAGCGGGCAGACGGTACAAGCGGGCGCTCATCACGTTCGAGCCCCGTGGCTTGCCCCCGCCCACGGTTGATCCATCCCAATCCCCCATGGGGGTTACCCTATCTTTTGGACAAGGCCAGATGCCAAGCGCCACCCCCGAAACGAGACAGGTCGTCGGTCTCTGGAGCCGTGGGTGGTGACGAAGGGTTCGGAGCCGCGCGCCTAAGCTTGCCCCATGGCCGACCCCGCGAGCTACCGCCCGCCTCAGGGCAGTATCCCCACCGATCCCGGGGTCTACCGGTTCTTCGACTCGTTCGGCAACGTCATCTACGTCGGCAAGGCCAAGAACCTGCGCCAGCGCCTCAACTCCTACTTCGCCGACCCGTCGGCGCTGCACTTCCGCACCCAGACCATGGTCCGCACCGCCGCCAAGGTCGAGTGGACCGTCGTGGCCAACGAGCTGGAGGCGCTGCAGCTCGAGTACACGTGGATCCAGCAGTTCGACCCGCGATTCAACGTCAAGTACCGCGACGACAAGTCCTACCCCTGGCTCGCCGTCACCATGAGCGACGAGTATCCGCGCGTGTTCGTCGGACGCGGGGCCAAGAAGCGCGGCACGCGCTACTTCGGCCCCTTCGGCCAGGCGTGGGCCATCCGCGAGACCGTCGACCTGCTGCTGCGCGTGTTCCCCATGCGCTCCTGCACCCAGGGCGTCTTCAACCGGGCCCGGTCGTCGGGGCGCCCGTGTCTGCTGGGCGACATCGGCAAGTGCTCGGCCCCGTGCGTCGGCCGCGTCACCGCGGACGAGCACCGCGGGATCGCCGAGGACTTCTGCGCCTTCATGAGCGGCAACACCGGGGGCATCATCGGCCGGATCGAGCGCGAGATGTACCAGGCGTCGGCCGACCTCAACTTCGAACGGGCCGCCGTCCTGCGCGACTCGCTGGGTGCCCTCAAGCGCGTGCAGGAGAAGAACTCGGTGGTCCTCAGCGACGGCCTCCGCGCCGACGTCGTGGGGTTCGCCGACGACGGCCACCAGGTGGCGGTCCAGGTGTTCCACGTCGTCGACGGGCGCATCCTGGGGGAGCGCGGCTGGATCGCCGACCGCGCCGACGAGCGCCCGCTCACCGAACTCCTCGAGGTGTTCCTCGAACAGGTCTACACCGACGACCTGGAGATCCCGCCGCACATCCTCACCTCGGTGGAGGCGGAGGACACGCTCGTCGAGGACCTCAGCCGCCGCCGCGGATCGCGCGTCAGCATCCGGGTCCCGCTGCGCGGCGAGAAGCGCGCCCTGCTGGACACCGCCGTCAAGAACGCCGGCATGGCCCTGGACCAGGCCAAGCTGCGCCGCGCCTCGGACCTCACGACCCGCAACGCGGCGCTCGACGAGGTGGCCGACGCCCTCGGGCTGGCCGAGCCCCCGCTGCGCATCGAGTGCTACGACATCTCGCACACCATGGGCTCCGAGGTGGTGGGCTCCATGGTGGTCTTCGAAGACGGGCTGCCGCGCAAGAGCGAATACCGCCGCTTCATCATCAAGACCGTCGAGGGATCCAACGACGTCGGCGCCATCAGCGAGGTCCTGCAGCGCCGCCTGCGCCGCCTCATTGACGACCGGACGGCGGATCTCCGCGTCGACCCCACGACGGGGGAGGCCGCGAAGTTCGCGTACCCGCCGGCGCTCATCGTCGTCGACGGCGGCCTGCCGCAGGTCAACGCCGCCGCGGCCGTCCTGCGCGAGGCGGGCCTCGACGGCGAGATCGCGCTGTGCGGCCTGGCCAAGCGCCTGGAGGAGGTCTGGCTGCCCGGCGAGGACTACCCGCTGATCCTGCCGCGCGCCTCCGAGGGGCTGTATCTACTGCAGCGGCTCCGCGACGAGGCCCACCGCTTCGCGATCACCCACCACCGGGCGCGGCGGGCCAAGCAGGTCGTCGAGTCCGTCCTCGACGACGTGCCTGGGCTGGGCAACATCCGCCGCAAGGCCCTGCTCACGTACTTCGGCAGCCTGCGCAAACTGCGGCTGGCCAGCGTCGACGAGATCGCGGCCGTGCCGGGCTTCGGCCCCACGCTCGCGGCGACCGTCAAGGCCGCCGTCGCGGGCACCGGCGGAGAGGCCATCAACCTGACGACGGGGGAGGTGACCGAGACGTGACCCCCGATTTGAACAGTGTTCAAGGCGTGGGGCAGGATGGTGGCACCCCCGCTCACGAGGAGACCCCCATGACCACCACCACCCCCGCCGTCCGGGCGCGATCCCTCGCCCCGTCGGACCTCGCCTACGTCGCCGTCTTCGCCGCCCTCATCGCCGCCCTCGCGCTGACGCCCCCCATCCCCGTCGGCAGCCTCGGCGTGCCGATCACGCTGCAGACCCTCGGCGTGGCCCTCGCCGGGCTGTGCCTGGGCGCGTGGCGCGGCGCGGCCGCCGTCGGCCTGTACCTGCTCGTGGGCCTCGCCGGTCTGCCCGTCTTCTCGGGCGGCAAGGCAGGGCTCGCGGTGCTCGTCGGCCCCACCGGCGGTTACCTGCTGTCGTTCGTCCTCGCGGCCTTCCTCACCGGCCTCATCGCGCAGTTCGTGGTGCGGCGCGGCCTCAGCCGCCTGACGCCGCTGTGGCTGTTCCTCGGCGTCTTCGCCGTGCGGGTGGCCGTCATCTGGCCGCTGGGCGTCGCCGGGATCGCGCGCGCCGTCGGCAAGCCGATCGGCGATCTCTGGCTGAGCGACCTCGCGTTCTGGCCCGGCGACATCCTTAAGGGGATCGTCGCGGCGCTGGTGGCCTACGCCGTCCACAAGGCGTTCCCGAGGCTGCTCGGCCGATGATCAGCCTGCGCGGGGTCAGCGTCGTCATCCCGGCCGTGCGCCGGGGCGACGCCGACCGCGTGCTGCTCCGCGACATCACCCTGGACCTGGCGGAGCGGAGGATCGCCCTGGTCGGGGCGAACGGGTCCGGCAAGTCCACGCTCCTGCGCCTGCTCAACGGGCTTCGCCTGCCCACCGCGGGGACGGTCAGCGTCGACGGGCACGACACGGTGAAGGAGCCGCGCGCCGTGCGGTCGCGGGTCGGCTTCGTCTTCACCGACCCGTTGGCGCAGCTGCTCATGTCGACGCCCATCGAGGACGTCGAGCTCAGCCTGCGGTCGCGGATCCGCGGCCAACGGGAGCGGACCCGCCGGGCGCAGGAGCTACTGGACGAACGCGGGCTCGGGCACCTGGCCCACCAGAGCATCTACGACCTGAGCGGCGGCGAGCGGCAGCTGGTCGCGCTGACCAGCGTGCTGGCCGTCGAGCCCGCGATCCTGGTCGCGGACGAGCCGACGACGCTGCTGGACCTCCGCAACCGACGCGCCCTGCGCCGCACGTTCGCCGCGCTCGACCAGCAGCTGATCTACTCCACGCACGACCTGGACGTCGCGGCGGACGCCGACCGGGTCCTGGTGCTGCACGAGGGCCGCGTCATCGCCGACGCGGAGCCCGCCGCCGCATTGGCGGCCTACGAGGAGGTTCTGGTGTGAACGCCCACTCCTCCCTGCTCGGCCTCTACGAGCCGGGGCAGGGGTGGCTGTTCCGCTTCCCCGTCGGCCTCAAGTACCTACTTCTGCTCCTCGTGACGGTGCCGCCGCTGGTGTGGGGGCACTGGGGCGTGACGGTCGCGGCGCTGGCCGCGGTCCTGGTGCTGCTGGGGAGCTCCGGCATCGGCCCGGTGCGCGCGCTGCGGATCGGGTGGGTGCTGTGGATCCTGCTGCTGGTGATGGCCGTCTACCACCTGGTCTCGTTCAACCCGGCCGCGGCCGTCGTGCAGTCCGGGACCATCCTCGTCGCCGTCCTGGCCGCGCGGATGCTCACGCTCACGACCTCGACCCCGGTACTGATGGACGCGCTCGGCCGCGCGCTCGGCCCGCTGCGCTGGGTGCGGATCGACCCGCGGCAGGTGGCGCTCGCCGTCGCGCTGATGATCCGTTCGGTGCCGTACCTCATCGGCTCGATCGACGACGCCCGCGACGCCGCCCGCGCCCGGGGCCGCGACCGCAACCCGGCGCTGCTGCTGACCCCCGTGATCGTGGGGGCGGTGGCGTACGCGGAGCGCACCGGCGAGGCGCTGCACGCCCGCGGCCTCCCCGGCGACGACTGACCGGCGCGCGCGACGCTCACCCGACCCCAGCCGGGCCGGGCACTAGGCTGGGCAGCATGACCGACGCACCCCAAGAGTTCGCCCTCATCACCGGCATGTCCGGCGCGGGACGGCGCACGGCGGCGCACATGATGGAGGACCTCGGCTGGTACGTCGTCGACAACCTCCCTCCCGTCATGATCCCCGAGCTCGGCGCCACCCTGCGCGGTTTCGGGGTGACGCGGATCGCCGTCGTCGCCGACGTGCGCTCGCGCGAACAGTTCGAACAGCTGCCCGACGCCATCGCGCGGCTCAAGGCGGAAGGTGCGACGGTCACCACGGTGTTCCTGGAGGCCGCCGACGACGTCATCGTCCGCCGGCAGGAGTCCAACCGGCGCCCGCTCCCGCTGCAGGGCGGCGACCGCCTCATCGAGGGCATCGAGCGGGAACGCCGGCTCCTGGCGGACCTGCGCGCGGACGCCGACATCGTCGTCGACACCACCTACCTCTCGGCGCGGCAGCTGACGCAGCGCGTGGCCAACCACTTCGGCGACGAGGCCAGCGACGCGCTGAAGATCGCCCTGATCTCCTTCGGCTTCAAGAACGGGGTCCCGATCGACGCCGACATGGTCTTCGACGTCCGGTTCCTGCCCAACCCGCACTGGATCCCCGAGCTCCGGCCGAAGTCCGGCCTGAGCAAGGACGTCGCGCAGTACGTCCTCAAGCACGACGCGGCCCAGAAGTTCCAGGACGCCATGGTGAACCTGCTCACCGGCGTCGCGCCCGGCTACCTGTCCGAGGGCAAGCGCCAGGTCACCGTCGCCATCGGCTGCACCGGCGGCAAGCACCGCTCCACGTCCATGGCCGAGGAGCTGGCCGTCCGCCTGCGCGCGCAGGGTTTCCCCACCACCGTGCTGCACCGGGACCTGGGCAAGGAATGAGCCTGCACGAACTCCCGCGGGTCGTCGCGCTCGGCGGCGGGCACGGCCTCGCGGCCTCGCTCACCGCGCTGCGGCGCGTGACGGACCGGCTGACCGCCGTCGTCACGGTCGCCGACGACGGCGGGTCGTCGGGCCGGCTGCGGCAGGAGTTCGACATCCTCCCTCCCGGGGACCTGCGCATGGCGCTCGCGGCGCTGTGCTCCGACGACCACGTGGGCCGGACCTGGGCCAGCGTCCTCCAGGGCCGCTTCCGCGGCGACGGCCCCCTCGGCGGCCACGCCATCGGCAACCTCCTCATCGCCGGCCTCTGGCAGCAGCTGGGCGACCCCGTCGAGGGCCTCGACATGGTGGGCGATCTCCTCCGCACCCGCGGCCGCGTCCTGCCGATGAGCGCCGTGCCGCTGGAGATCGAGGCCGACGTGCTGGGCCTCGACCCCTTCGCCCCCGACGAGGTGTGCACGCTGTCGGGCCAGGCGACGGTGGCCAAGACCCGGGCGACCGTCCAGGCGGTGCGGCTCATCCCGGACCGGCCCCCGGCGCATCCGGCCGTCCTCGACGCTGTTCGGCACGCCGACAGCATCGTGCTCGGCCCCGGCTCCTGGTTCACGAGCGTCATCCCGCACCTGCTGGTGCCGGATCTGGCCCGCGCCGTGCTGGACAGCTCCGCCCAGCGCATCCTGGTGCTCAACATCGCGCCGGCGGAGGAGACCGACGGGTTCTCCGCGTCGCGGCACATCGAACTGCTCGCCGAGCATGCGCCCGGCCTGAACCTCGACGTCGTCATCGCCGACAGCCGGTTCGCCGACTCCGACCACCACCTCGAGAGCTACGTCCGCTCCCTCGGCGGCCAGCTCGTGACGGCGGACGTCCACGCCCGCGACGGGTCGGCCACGCACGACCCCAACCGGCTCGCCGCCGTCTTCAGCGAGGTCATCGGCGCCTGAGAAGGCGATTGGCCGTGTGTGGCAGACTGCGCGCATGGCCCTGACGCAGAAGGTGAAGTCCGAGCTGGCGAGCGTGCTGGCGCCGCACCCGTCGGTGCGTCGAGCCGAGGTCGCCACCATGCTCCGGTTCGCCGGCGGGCTGCACCTCGTCGGGGGCCGCATCGTCGTGGAGGCCGAGCTCGACACGGGCGCCGCCGCCCGCCGCCTGCGCACCTTCATCACCGAGCTCTACCACGTCGACAGCGAACTGCTGGTCATCAACGGCTCCGGCGTCCGGCGGGGCCCCCGCTACACGCTGCGCGTGGTCCGCGACGGTGAGCAGCTGGCCCGCCTCAGCGGCCTGGTCGACCAGCACCGGCGGCCCGTCCGCGGTCTGCCGCCCGCCGTCGTCGGCGGCTCGCCCGCTGACGCCGTCGCGATGTGGCGCGGCGCCTTCCTGGCCCGCGGCTCCCTCACCGAGCCCGGCCGCTCCATGGCGATGGAGATCACCTGTCCCGGCTCCGAGGCGGCCCTCGCCCTCGTGGGCGGCGCCCGGCGTCTCGGCATCACCGTCAAGTCCCGCGACGTGCGCGGCGTCGAGCGCGTCGTCATCCGCGACGGCGACGCCATCGGCGACCTGCTCACCCGCATGGGCGCCGGCGCCACCCGCATCCTGTGGGACGAGCGCCGCAAGCGCCGCGAGGTGCGCGCCAGCGTCAACCGGCTGGCCAACTTCGACGACGCCAACCTGCGGCGCTCCGCGCAGGCGGCCGTCACCGCGAGCGCCCGCGTCGAACGCGCGCTCGAGATCCTCGGCGACGACGTGCCGGACCACCTGCACCACGCCGGCCAGCTGCGGCTCGCGCACCGGCAGGCGAGTCTCGAGGAGCTGGGACGGCTGCACGAGCCACCGCTGACGAAGGACGCCATCGCGGGTCGCATCCGACGGCTGCTCGCCACGGCGGACAAGGTGGCCGAGGACCGCGGGATCCCCTCGACCGAGGCCGGGCTGCCCGCCGAGCTGCGCGACGACGACTGACCGGGCGGGGGCCCGGGGGCAATTGGGCCCCCCCATAGTGATTGCCGGGTGGACTGGATAGGATGAACCTGTCCGTATGCGCCTTCAAGGTGCAAGGTAGCTGAAAGGGATCGATTTCCTCATGACCGTTAAGGTTGCAATCAACGGCTTCGGCCGCATCGGCCGTAACTTCTTCCGCGCGCTGGTCGCGTCGGGTGCCGATCTTGATGTCGTCGCCGTCAACGACCTGACCGACAACAAGACGCTCGCCCACCTCCTCAAGTACGACTCGATCCTGGGTCGCTTCCCGGGCGAGATCAGCTACGACGACAACGCTCTGACCGTCGACGGCAAGGAGATCAAGGCCTTCGCCGAGAAGGATCCGGCCCAGCTCCCCTGGGGCGACCTCGGCGTCGACATCGTCATCGAGTCCACCGGCTTCTTCACCGACGCCACCAAGGCCCAGGCGCACATCGCCGCCGGCGCCAAGAAGGTCATCATCTCGGCCCCGGCCAAGAACGAAGACATCACGATCGTGATGGGCGTGAACGACGACAAGTACGACGCCGCCGCGCACACCATCATCTCGAACGCGTCCTGCACGACCAACTGCCTCGCCCCGATGGCCAAGGCGCTCAACGACGGCATCGGCATCGTCAAGGGCCTCATGACCACCATCCACGCGTACACGCAGGACCAGAACCTGCAGGACGGCCCGCACAAGGACCTGCGTCGCTCGCGCGCCGCGGCCCTCAACATGGTGCCCACCACCACCGGTGCCGCCAAGGCCGTCTCCCTCGTGCTCCCCGAGCTCAAGGGCAAGCTGGACGGCTACGCCATGCGCGTGCCCACCCCGACCGGCTCCGCGACCGACCTCACCTTCGAGGCCGCCCGTGAGACCACCGTCGAGGAGATCAACGAGATCATCAAGAAGGCGGCCGACGGCAAGGTCCTCGTCTACACCGAGGACGAGATCGTGAGCAAGGACATCGAGACGGATCCCGCCTCCTGCGTGTTCGACGCCAAGCTGACCAAGGTGATCGGCAACCAGGTCAAGGTGCTCGGCTGGTACGACAACGAGTGGGGTTACTCCAACCGCCTCGTCGACCTGACCGTCCTGGTCGGCTCGAAGCTCTGATCCACCGCACCCTCGTGGTCTGAATGACGGCCCTGTGACCCCCCGCGCGGGGTCGCAGGGCCGTCGTCTACCCCTCTGACACCTTCCAAGAAAGGTCAACCATGAAGTCTGTCGCAGATCTCGGCGATCTCTCCGGCACGCGGGTCCTCATCCGGTGCGACTTCAACGTCCCGCTGGACGCTGACAAGAACATCACCGACGACGGCCGCATCCGTGCGGCGCTGCCCACGCTCACCACCCTGCGTGAGGCCGGCGCCCGGGTCGTCGTCATGGCCCACCTGGGCCGCCCGAAGGGCGAGGTGAACCCCAAGTACTCCCTGGCGCCCGTCGCGGCGCGGCTCAGCGAGCTGCTCGGCGTGGACGTGAAGTTGGCCGGCGACGTCGTCGGCGAGTCCGCCAAGGCCACCGTCGAGGCGCTGGGTGACGGCGACGTCGCCCTGCTCGAGAACGTGCGCTTCGAGCCCGCCGAGGAGTCGAAGGACGAGGCGGCCCGCCAGGAGCTGGCCGCCAAGTACGCGGCCTTCGGCGACCTGTTCGTCTCCGACGGCTTCGGTGTCGTGCACCGCAAGCAGGCGTCCGTCTACGACGTCGCCAAGCTGCTGCCGAACGCGGCCGGGTTCCTGGTCGCCAAGGAGGTCGGCGTCCTGCGGAAGCTCACCGAGAGCCCCGAGCGCCCCTACGTCGTCGTCCTGGGCGGCGCGAAGGTGGCCGACAAGCTCGCGGTCATCGACAACCTGCTCAAGGTCGCGGACACGCTGGTCATCGGCGGCGGCATGGCCTTCACCTTCCTCAAGGCCCAGGGTCACGAGATCGGCGACTCGCTGCTCGACGAGTCGAACCTGCAGACCTGCCTCGACTACCTCGAGCAGGCCCGCCAGGCCGGCAAGCAGATCCTGCTGCCCGTCGACGTGCGCGTCGCCGACGGCATGGACTTCGACGCCCGCCAGACCAAGGGCGACGTCGAGGTCGTGTCGTCCGCGAACATCCCGGCCGGCAAGCAGGGCCTCGACATCGGCCCCGAGACCGAGCAGCTGTTCGCCGACGCGATCAAGGGCGCCCGGACGGTCTTCTGGAACGGCCCCATGGGCGTGTTCGAGATCGAGGCGCTCTCGCACGGCACGGCCGCGGTGGCGCAGGCCCTCACCGAGGTCGACGGGCTGTCGGTCGTCGGTGGCGGCGACTCGGCCGCGGCGGTCCGCGTCCTCGGCTACGCCGACGACGCGTTCGGCCACATCTCGACCGGCGGTGGTGCGTCGCTCGAGTTCCTGGAGGGCAAGGAGCTCCCCGGGATTTCCGTTCTGGAGGAGGACAACTGATGACCCGCAAGCCCATCATGGCCGGCAACTGGAAGATGAACGTCGACCACATCGAGGCGACCGGCCTGGTCGAGAAGATCCACTACGCGCTGCTCGACAAGGACTACGACCCGGCCAAGTCCGAGGCCGTGCTCATCCCGCCGTTCACCGCCCTGCGCACCGTGCGCACGCTCATCGACGGCGACCGTCTCCCGTTCCAGCTCGGGGCCCAGAACGTGTCCCAGCACGACAACGGCGCCTACACCGGCGAGATCTCCACGGCGATGCTCGCCAAGCTCGGTGTGAGCTACGTGGTCGTCGGCCACTCGGAGCGTCGCCAGTACTTCGGCGAGACCGACGAGATCATCAACGCCAAGGCCGCCAAGGCCCTGGCCGCGGGCATCACGCCGATCATCTGCGTCGGTGAGGGCCTGGACATCCGCAAGGAGGGCCGTCACGTCGAGTACACCCTCGAGCAGGTCCGCGGCACCCTCGCCGGCCTCACGGCCGAGCAGGTGGCCGGGCTCGTCATCGCCTACGAGCCCGTCTGGGCGATCGGCACCGGCGAGGTGGCGACCCCCGAGGACGCGCAGGAGGTGTGTGGGGCCATCCGCCAGGAGGTCGCCGCGCTGTACGACGAGCCGACGGCCGAGGCCGTCCGCATCCAGTACGGCGGCTCCGTGAAGGCCGACAACGTCGCGCAGATCATGGCCAAGCCGGACGTCGACGGCGCTCTCGTCGGCGGCGCGAGCCTCAAGCCCGAGGAATTCGCCGCCATCGTGCGGTTCTACCAGCTCTGAGCCAGACGCCTGACGGCGCGGGATCCTGCGGGGTCCCGCGCCGTTTCGCATGTCCGGTGTGGACGGCGGGGGGCGAATGTGGAATCCCGGGGCCGGTCGGATAGTCTTGGGCGCGTGATTGTCCCCCTCGTGTCCTGGCCGGTGACGACGCTCTCCATCATCGTGATCGTGTTGAGTGTTCTCCTCGCGGCCACCGTGCTCCTCCACAAGAGTCGTGGCGGGGGCATGTCCGATCTGTTCGGCGGCGGCATGTCGACCTCCATGGGCGGAGTGTCGACGGCGGAGCGCAGACTCGACCGGATCACGGTCGTGTTGTCGCTCACGTGGCTGCTCACGATCGTCGGACTGCTGGTGCTGTACCGCATCGGCGCCTGACGGCACGAGTCCTTTCCCCAATCACCGACGTCTGAGGAGATAAACAAAGTGGCAGGTGGCAACGCCATTCGCGGCAGCCGGGTCGGCGCCGGTCCCATGGGTGAGGCCGAGCGCGGCGATTCCGCGCCCCGGCTCCACGTCTCGTACTTCTGCGCCAGCGGGCACGTGACGCGCCCCGCGTTCTCCATGGACGCGCAGATCCCGGAGTCGTGGGACTGCCCGCGCTGCGGACTCCCGGCGAACACCGACGCGGACAACCCGCCGCCGCCGCCGAAGATCGTCCCCTACAAGACGCACCTCGCCTACGTGAAGGAGCGCCGCTCCGACGCCGAGGCCGCCCAGATCCTGGCCGAGGCGGTCAGCGCGCTGCGTGCGCGCCGCGCCGCCGGCGAGATCATCTACTGACCCTGCGGGGTCACAGGCCGCAGCGGAACTGCTCCGGCAGGCCCGCGGCCGCCTCGTCGTCGAGGTACCAGTAGGTCGCGACCTCCCCGTGAACATGTGCCGCGGGGAGCCGCTCGTCTCCGGCCAGAGCTCGCGCGATGGCCTCGGACTTTCCGGGCCCGGTGGCCATCACCCACATCTCGGTGGACCGGTTGAGCGCCGGGATGGTCAACGAGATCCGTTCCGCCGGCGGCTTCGGCGCGTCGGTGACGCCGATCACGTTGCGGGTCGTGGGCTCGAAGCTGGGATGACCGGGGAAGATCGATGCGACGTGGCCGTCCTCACCCACCCCCAGCAGCGTGACGTCGAAGTGGGTCCCGCCGAGCTCGGCCTCGTACTCGGCGGCGCACTCATGCGAGTCCTTGCGCCCGTCCTTGGCGGCCATCATGTGCGTGTCGGCGGACTTGATCGAGACGGTGCGGGCCAGCCGCGACACCGCCTGCAGCGAGTTGCGATCCGGGTCGGTGGCCGGCACGAAGCGTTCGTCGCCCCACCACAGCTGCAGCTTCGCCGCGTCGAGCGCCGACCCCTCGGCGAGCTCCGCGAACCGCTCGTACATGGCGTTGGCCGCGTTGCCGCCCGTCAGACACACGTGCACGATCGGCTGGACGTCCTGCAGCTCGATCAGCCGCTCCAGGAGCCGGCGGGCGACGAGGTCGCTCACCTCGTCGGCCTCGGGCATCCGTACGACGCGCCGATACATGGTCAGCGTCCCTCGGCGTCGGCCACGAGCCGGCGGGTGGCCGCCTCGAAGATGTCATCGGCGTCCATGCGCTGCAGTTCCTCGGTGAGCAGGTCCGTCAGCGGGCGGCGGCGCAGGGCGACCGTGCGCTGCGGCTGGTGCGGCACCTGGTAGATCGCGGTGCCCTCCGCGACGCGGCGGACGGTGACGTCGCCTTCCGTCGTGGTCAGCCGCACCTCGTTGACCCCCGGGTGCTCGCCGTCGAACCGCTCGACGGGGATGGCGAGCCGGTCGCTCAGCCACGCGGCCAGCAGGGTGGCGGGGGCGTTGTCGGGGGCGGAGACCACCAGCGCGCCCGTGACCTCGGCGTGGCTCTGGTCCAGGGCGGCGGCGAGCAGAGCGCGCCAGCGGGTGAGCCTCGTCCACGTCAGGTCGGTGTCGCCGGGGGAGTGGTTCCGGGCCCGGCGCAGCAACGCGTCCTGCGGGTTGTGGCAGCCGGCGGCATCGGTGATGCGCCGGTCCGCGAGCCCTCCGATGGGATCCTCCGCCAGATGGTCGGGGGCATCGTTCGGCCACCAGGCGATGGTGGGGGAGTCCGGCAGCAGGAGCGGCAGGCAGATGGAGTCGGCGTGGTGGCGCAGCTCCCCGTGCAGGCGCAGCACGACGAGGTCACCGGGCATGCCCTCGCCGATCTCGATGCTGGCGTCGAGCTGCGACGGCCCCTCGTCGATGTAGGTGACGACGATGACCCGCGACGGATGCGCCGTCGCGGACGCCTTCGCGGCCGAGAGGACCTCCTCGAAGTGGTCGTCCTCGGTGACGATGAGCAGGGTCAGCACCATGCCGCTCGCCCCGGCGGTGCGCTTGGCGTTGATGAGCGCGGCGGCGACGTCCCGCGACGACGTGTCGGTCAGTTCGATGATCATGCGTGCGTCCTCCTCACGGCCTGCGCCAGCTGAAGCCGTCGCGGGCCAGCATCTCGCGCCCGGAGGCGGGGCCCCACGTGCCGGATGCGTACTGTTCTGGCTGTTGCTTGAGCGAGGCCCAGTACTCGATGACCGGGTCCAGAATCTTCCAGCTGAGCTCGACCTCCTCCTGCTGCGGGAACAGCGGCGGGTCGCCCAGCAGGACGTCGAGGATCAGCCGCTCGTAGGCCTCGGGCGACGACTCGGTGAAGGAGCCGCCGTAGCCGAAGTCCATGCTCACCTCGCGGATCTCCATCTGCGTGCCGGGGACCTTCGCCCCGAACCGCAGCGTCACGCCCTCGTCGGGCTGGATCCGCATCACGAGGGCGTTGGTGCCCAGCTCCTCGGTGTCGGTGGCCGTGAAGGGCAGGTGCGGGGCGCGCTTGAAGCTCAACGCCACCTCGGTGACGCGGCGCGGCATCCGCTTGGCCGAGCGCAGATAGAACGGCACCCCGGCCCAGCGCCGGTTGTCGATGTCCACCCGCATGGCGGCGTAGGTCTCGGTGGTCGAGCCCGGTGAGACGCCGTCCTCCTCCAGGTATCCGATGACCGGACGGCCGCCCTGCCAGCCGGCGGCGTACTGGCCGCGGGCGGTGTGCAGGTCGTAGCGGTCGGGCACGCGGGCGGCGGCGAGCACCTTCTTCTTCTCGGCGCGCAGCTGGCCCGCCTCGAAGGACGTCGGCTCCTCCATGGCGGTCAGGGCCAGCAGCTGAAGGAGATGGTTCTGGATGACGTCGCGCGCGATGCCGATGCCGTCGAAGTAGCCGGCGCGCCCCCCGATGCCGATGTCCTCGGCCATGGTGATCTCGACGTGGCTCACGTAGTGGTTGTTCCAGATCGGCTCGAACATCTGGTTGGCGAAGCGCAGCGCCAACATGTTCTGCACCGTCTCCTTGCCCAGGTAGTGGTCGATGCGGAACACCTCGTGCGGCTGGAACAGCACGGACACCACGTCGTCGAGTTCGCGGGCCGACTCCAGGTCGTGCCCGAACGGCTTCTCGATGACCACCCGGTTCCAGTTGCCCTCATGCCGCTCCGTCATGCCGTGCCGGCGCAGCTGCGTCATCACCTGCTCGAAGCTCGACGGCGGGATCGACAGGTAGAAGGCGTGGTTGCCGCCGGTGCCGCGGGCGGTGTCGAGGTCGCGGATGGTGTCGCGGAGGCGCTCGAAGGACTGGTCGTCGTCGAACGTCCCGGGCACGAAGCGGATGCCCTCGAGCAGCTGCTCCCACACCTCCTCGCGGAAGGGGGTGCGCGCGTTCTCCTTGACGGCGTCGTGGACGACCTGCGCGAAGTCCTGGTCGGCCCAGTCGCGGCGGGCGAAGCCCACCAGCCCGAAGCCGGGCGGGAGCATGCCGCGGTTGGCGAGGTCGTAGACGGCGGGCATCAGCTTCTTGCGCGACAGATCACCGGTCACGCCGAAGATGACGAGCACGCAGGGCCCGGCGATGCGGGGCAGGCGCCGGTCCTGGGGGTCGCGCAGGGGGTTCACGTAGCTGTTCATCGTCGCCCACCCTATCTCCGCCGCCGTGGTGGGGGGAATGGGTCCGCGGCCGCGGCGTTGGGCGGCGCTGCGCCACCGGGGTAGACTGCCGGGAGCAAATTCGTCGGGAAATGGGGTGCGTGTGGCCGTCAGCTCCGTCGCCGCATCCTCGGGGGCGCGCTTCTGGGACGTCGTGAAGGCGTACGTCGCGCTGACCAAGCCTCGCATCATCGAGTTGCTCCTGGTCACCACAGCTCCCGCGATGTTCCTCGCCGCGGGCGGCCTGCCGCCGTGGCAGCTCATCCTCGTCACCATGATCGGCGGCATGTTCGCCGCGGCCTCGGCCAACACCTTCAACTGCGTGCTCGACGCCGACATCGATGAGATCATGCGCCGCACCCGGCGCCGGCCCGTCCCGCGGCACCAGGTGTCCACCAGCCACGCGCTGGTCTTCGGCGGGGTCCTGGCCGTCCTCGCCACGCTGATCCTGGGGTTCGGCGCGAACTGGCTCTCAGCGGTCCTGGCGCTGGCGGCCAACGCCTTCTACGTCTTCGTGTACACCATGTGGCTGAAGCGCCGCACCTGGCAGAACATCGTGTGGGGCGGCATCGCCGGGTGCTTCCCGCCGCTCATCGGCTGGACGGCCGTCACCGGCCGCGTCGACTGGGCCCCCCTGATCCTGTTCGCCGTGGTGTTCCTCTGGACGCCGCCGCACACGTGGGCGCTGGCGTTCAGGTACCGCGACGACTACGCCGCGGCCGGGGTGCCGATGCTGCCGGTGGTGTCGACGCCGCCGCGCGTGGCCGCGCAGATCTTCTGGTACACGCTGGCCACCGTCGCGGTGTCGCTGCTGCTGTGGCCGGTGACCCCGACGGGGCCGCTGTACCCGGTCGTCGCGGCCGTCCTCGGCGCGGTGTTCATCGCGGAGGCGGTGGCCCTGTGGCGGCGGGCCCGCGCGGGCGCCGACGGGCCGCAGCTCAAGGCGATGCGGCTGTTCCACCTGAGCAACACCTACCTGGCGCTGCTGTTCCTGGCGGTCGCCGTCGACCCGCTGCTGTTCTGAGCCCCGCCCCCGCGCGCCGCGCAGTATCGTCGGGCGCATGCAGCGGCGGGAGCCCGACTACGTCACGGTGCTCAGCGACGGCACCGTCAAGCAGGTCAACCCCTTCACCGGCACCGAGGTGTGGACGGTCGCGGGGCGCGCGAACCGCCCCCTCGGCGTGACCGCGACGTCCGCCGCCCCGCTCGGTCCCGCCGACCACGACCACCGGTGCGCGTTCTGCCCGGCGCGCTATCTCGAGACCCCGCCGGAGAAGTCGCGCGTGGTCCGCTCTGGCGACGGGTGGCGCACGCTGTACCGGACGCCGGCGGAGGAGCTGTTCGCCACCGTCGCGGAATTCCGCCGGGTGCCCAACCTCTTCGAGATCCTGGGCTTCGACTACTGGCACCGCAACTACGGCTTCGAGCTGCCCGCCCGCGTCCGCGACCGCCGCGACGCCTACCTCGCGACTCCGGCGGGACGGTCCCACGTCCTGGGGGTCGTCGCCGCGAAGCTGCGGGCGTCCGGCCTCGACGACGCCGCCATCGCGGGGCTGCCGGAGTCGGAGCGGCTCGCGCTGGCGTCGGGGTTCTTCGGAGGCGGCCACGACCTCATCGTCGCCCGACGCCACTTCGTCGACGGTGCGGTCGACGACTCGCAGCTGGCGTCGTCGGGGACGCTGACCCCGGAGGAACACGAGCGGTTCATCGCCTACACCATCGGGTCGGCGCGGATGGCCTACGACCTCAACCCGCACGCCCGGTACGTCACGGTGTTCCAGAACTGGCTCAAGCCCGCGGGCGCCTCGTTCGACCACCTCCACAAGCAACTCGTGACCATCGACGAGCACGGCGCGCAGCACCAGGCGACCCTGGCCCGACTCCGCGCCAACCCGAACCTGTTCAACGAGGCCGGACCCAACCACGCGGCCCGCCTGGGACTCATCATCGCCGAGAGCGACCACGCGATCGCGTTCGCAGGCTACGGGCACCGCTTCCCGACCATCGAGATCTACTCGACGGCGGCGGCGTCACATCCGTGGGCGTTGGGGGCAGCTGAAATGCGCGGCATGTCGGACATGATCCACGCCATGCATGCCGCGACCGGACCGGGCGTGCCCACCAACGAGGAGTGGCACTACCGGCCCCTCGACGTCGCGGAGGCCATGCCGTGGCGGGTCAACCTGAAGTGGCGCGTCTCCACGCTCGCCGGGTTCGAGGGCGCCACCAGCATCTACCTCAACACCGTCGCACCGGCTACGCTGCGTGACCGGGTCGTCACCGCGCTCCTGGGACTCCGCGACCGCGGACTCCTGGCGACGGGGCTGGCGATCGGGGACGAGGCCAGTGGCCGCCCCGACCCCCTGCGCTACCGCACCTAGGTCCGCCCGCCCCGCCGGTGGGGCCGGGCCGCGACGAAGGGACCACCAGCCGTGACCACCGAGACGACTCCACCCGCCACGCGCGGGGTGATCCCCATCCTGCTCGTCGCCGCGTTCGTCGTGATCCTCAACGAGACGACGATGAACGTCGCCCTCAGCTCGATCATGACGGACCTCGGCGTGACCGAGCGCACCGCCCAGTGGCTCACCACCGCGTTCATGCTCACCATGGCCGTGGTCATCCCCGTCACCGGGTGGCTCCTGGACCGGCTGCCCACCCGCACCGTCTTCACCCTCGCCCTCGGAATGTTCAGCACCGGCACCCTGGCCTGCGCCGTGGCGCCGGACTTCACCCTGCTCGTGGCCGGCCGCGTGATCCAGGCGTCGGGGACGGCGATCATGCTGCCCCTGCTGATGACCACGATCATGCGCCTCGTGCCCGGCGACCACCGCGGCCGGGTGATGGGCAACGTGTCGATGGTCATCTCGGTGGCGCCGGCCGTCGGCCCCACGCTGTCGGGGCTCATCCTGCAGGTGGCCACGTGGCGGGTGATCTTCTGGGTGATGCTGCCCATCGCGCTGCTCATGCTGGTGCTGGGCAGGAGCCGCCTGGTCAACGTCGGGGAGGCGAGCCGGACCCCGCTCGACGTCGCCTCCGCGCCGCTGACGGTCCTGGCGTTCGGCCCGCTGGTCTACGGGCTGAGCACCGTCGGCTCCGACGCCGTGGCCGCCTGGATTCCTGGTGCGGCCATCGCCCTCGGGCTCGCCGGGCTGGCGGCGTTCGTGTGGCGCCAGCACAGTCTGCAGGGATCCGGCGCCCCGCTGCTGGATCTGCGGACGTTCACGCACCGGACGTTCACGGTCGCGGTGCTGATCATGGCCGTCGCGATGATGGCGCTGTTCGGGACCGTGATCATGCTGCCGCTGATCCTGCAGCGGGCGTTCGGGATGGCGCCGCTTCAGGTGGGGTTGATGCTGCTGCCGGGTGGTGTCGCGATGGGCCTGCTGTCGCCCGCGGTCGGCCGGCTGTACGACCGGGTCGGGCCGAGGGCGCTCGTCGTGCCCGCCAGCCTGGTGGTCATGGGGGTGTTCGCGTTCTTCGCGACGATCAGTCTGGCCACGCCGTGGTGGGCGGTCACGCTCGGGCACGTGGTGATGAGCATGGGCTTCGCGGCCATGTTCACGCCGCTGTTCACCGTGGCGCTGGGGTCGCTGCCGCGCCCGCTGTACTCGCACGGCTCCGCCGTCGTGGGCACGGTGCAGCAGGTCGCGGGGGCGGCGGGTACGGCCGTGTTCGTGACGATCTTCGCGGTGCAGTCCGCGGCCGCGCCCGGCGGGGAGGCTGAGGCGATGGTCGCCGGCGCCCGGTGGGCGTTCCTCGCCGCGAGCGCGATCTGGACCGTGGCGGTGGTCGCGGCCCCGTTCCTCCGTCGCCCCGACGGAGACCCGGCCTCGCTCCCCGCCGCGCACTGAACCCCCGCCGGTACGTTCGCTGAGGTCGCGTGCTCGCTCGCTGAGGTCGCGTGCCCGTTCGCTGAGGTCGCGCACCCGCTCGCTGAGGTCGCGCCCGACGGCGGAGCCGTCCGGGCGAGTCTCGAAGCCGACGCCGTAGGCGTCGATCCCTGGACCCATCCGCTGAGGTCACGCCTGCCTCGTTCGCTGAGGTCGCGCCCGACGGTGAAGCCGTCCGGGCGAGTCTCGAAGCCGACGCCGCAGGCGTCGATCCCTTGACCACCGCTCCTGAGGTTGCGCCCTGCCTCGTTCGCTGAGGTCGCGCCCGGTGCGGAGCACCCGGGCGAGTCTCGAAGCCGACGCCGCAGGCGTCGATCCCCCCGAGCGCAGCACGGATAGCAGCCTTAGTCGGGCCCGGGGGCGGGTTAGGGCGTTGGTGGGGGAGTTCGACGGCGTGTCGTGCTGGTGAGGGCGGTCCGTTCGCTGAGGTAGCGGCCACCCGTTCGCTGAGGTCGCGCCCGGTGCGGAGCCGTCCGGGCGAGTCTCGAAGCCGACGCCGTAGGCGTCGATCCCTGGACCACAGCCCCGATCAGAAATTGTCAGTGGCCCCCGCAATAATAGGTCACATGAGCGACTTACGGGATCTCGGGCAGCGATACTTCGCCGCGCTCTGGGACGCCGTCGGCACGCTCGACGGCGACGCCACCGCCGCGGTCGACCGGCTGAGTGGGCTGGTCACGGCAGTCACGGAAGCCGAAGCCCAGCTCGCCGGTCTCCGCCTCCACCTGCTGCATGAGGCGAAGCTGGCCGCGGCGGAGGCCGTGATCGATGGGGTGCGGCAGTCGGTGCGCACCACCCCCGCGCAGGCCACTGCGAGTCTCCGGCTTGCGCAGGATCTGTGTGACCGGTTTCCGCTGATCGGCGCAGCCTTGAACGACGGCTCGATCTCGCTGGCGCAGGCCGACGCCATCGTCACGGGCTTGCGGAAGCTGCCCGGGCGATTGACCCGGGCGGAGTTGACGCGTTGCGAGGAGGAGATCCTGCAGCACGTCGACACCCTGGGCCCCTCGGAGTTGCGGGTGTTGGCGGCTCGTCTGGTGGAGATCATCGACCCCGAAGCATCGGACGCGGATGACGCGAAGCGCTTGGCGCGGGAGGAAGTGGCGGCGCATCGGGGTCGGTTCCTGCGGCTGGCGCCGGACTATCACGGGTCGATGCGCATCACCGGACAGTTGCCGGTCGCAGACGCAGCGTTGTTGATTGCGCAACTGGACGCCTTGATGCCGGACGCCTCTACCTACACCTCCGCCGGTGAGGCCGCGTCACGGGACGCGCGCCGGGCGGATGCGCTGGTCCTGCTGACCCAGAAGGCCGCCTCCAGTGGTGCGCTGCCCAGGCATGGTGGGGATCGCCCGCAGGTGCACGTCACCCTCGACCTCGACACCCTCAAGCAGGGCCTCGGGAAGGCCTGCCTGATCGGTCTCGACGACGTCGACGGCCTGTCTGCCGGCGAGGTGCGCCGGTTGGCGTGTGACGCCGGCATCATCCCCGTCGTGCTGGGCGGGCCATCCCGGCTGCTGGATGTGGGCCGGACCTACCGCATGTTCACTCCCGGCCTGCGGGCAGCGCTGGTGCAGCGCGACGGGGGTTGCGCGTTCCCGGGCTGCACCGCGACCCCGGCGTGCTGTGAGGCGCATCACATCGTCCCGTGGTGGCAGGGCGGTGAGACCCGGCTCGGGAACGGCGTCTTGCTCTGTCCGCACCATCACCGCCTGGTGGAGCCCGACCCGTTGCAGTCCGAGGCCTCGCAGTGGCGGGTGGATCTGGATCCGGTGACCGGGCTGCCGTGGTTCACGCCACCGCGACACATCGACCCGGCCAGACGCCCACGGCAACACCGCCGCTTCCGACTCGAACAGATCCGCGCCGGGGCACCACCCTGCCCAGACGGCGACCCACCAGACGGCGACCCTCCCGAGACGGAGTCGTCCGACGCTCGCCGGCCGGACCTGGACGATCTCATCCGCCGCTCCGCCCACATCTGGGGCGACGGCACCTGACGACCCTCGGGGATCGACGCCTGCGGCGTCGGCTTCGAGACTCGCCCGGACGGCTCCGCCGTCGGGCGCGACCTCAGCGAGCGGGGTGGCGCGACCTCAGCGAGCGAGGGGGTGGGACGGTGGGGCGGCTGCGCGCAGGGATGCCCAACCCGACGATCACCTAGCTGGCGTCCCGCTTAGGCAGACCCGGGCCAGGGCCGCTCCACCGGCACGCCCCCGGACCCGGCCACGCCACCGTCGGAACCAGTGGGGGGAGACGGGAGCCGACGCTCGGGCGGCCTCGACTACTCAACCCCAGCCAGTCGGTCAGCCGAACAAGGCACCCGGCCACAAGGGCCGCCCGAGCGACGGGTCACGGCTCCCCACACCCAGCAGCGGATGGGGTTGGGAGATCGACGCCTACGGCGTCGGCTTCGAGACTCGCCCGGACGGCTCCGCCGTCGGGCGCGACCTCAGCGAACGAGCACGCGACCTCAGCGAACGAGCACGCGACCTCGGCGAACGGACAGGCGCGACCTCAGCGGACGGGAAGGTGCGGCTCCGCGGGCGGCCGCTTCCTCAGGTGCCGTCGGCCAGGGCGGTCAGGCGCGCGACGTGCGCCTCCCACCCGTCGGCGGGCTCCCACAGATTGCCGTTGCCGGGGGCCAGCCCCGCGACACCGTCGATGCCCTCGCGCAGGATGTCGGCCTGCCCCGCATGCCGCGACACATCCGCGAGCACATGCACCAGAACCCGGCCGAGCGTCGTCGCACCCCGCTCACCCCACCAGGGCACATGCCCCGGAGTGGTCAGGTCCATCGAGCGCACCGACTCCTCCACGGCCTCGCCGACCCGCCGGTACAGGTCGATGAGGTCGGCCGCGCTCTCGTCCGGCCCGGCGTACATGTCGGCATTCGGGTCGGCATCGAAGTCGGGCATGGTCAGCGTCACCGTCGAGGTTCGCCCGAAACAGTCCACCAGGTAGCCGTGCTCGACACCGGCGCAGTGCTTGATCAGCCCCAGCAGGTTCGTCCCCGTCGGGGTGCGGGGAAGGCGCAACTCGCGCTCGCTCAGGCCCGCGGCCTTCCACAGCAGCCCCTCCCGGGTCGAGCGAAGGTAGTCCAGCAGGATCTCTCGGATGTCCATCGGCCCATTCTGCCGCCGGCCCGGCACCCCGTGGGGGCGATCAGAGAGTCAGGCCGAGGCGGTCGAGCAGCGGCTGCAGCTGCGGGTCGCGGCCGCGGAACCGGCGGTAGGTCTCCATCGCCTCCACCGATCCGCCCGGGGCGAGCAGGGTCCGGCGGAAGTGGTCGCCCGCCTCGCGCAGCGAACCGGTCTGCTCCTCGAACCACGCGACGGCGTCGGCGTCCATGACCTTGGCCCACGCGTAGCCGTAGTAGCTGGCCGCGTAGCCGCCGCCCCAGATGTGGGCGAAGTACTGCGACCGGTAGCGGGGCGGGACCAGCTCGTCGACCAGACCCCACCGGTCGAGAGCGGCCCGCTCGAACTCCTCCACCTCGTCGGCGGACGTGGGGAGGTCCGAGAGCGGGGTCGTGTGCCAGGCCAGGTCCAGCAGGGACGCGAGCTCCGTCTCGGCGGTCGCGTAGCCCTGACCGAAGCGGCTGGCCTCGCGCAGCCGGTCGATCCACTCGGCCGGCAGCACCCGCCCGGGCGTCCAGGCCCAGTGCTCGTTGACCTGGCTGGGGAACTCGACGAAGTCGCGGGGCGTGTTGGCCCCGGAGCGCGACGCGTACTTCGAGTTCGCCAGCAGCCCGTGCAGGGCGTGGCCGAACTCGTGGAACATCGTGATGACCTCGTCCCACGTGATCGACGTGGTCGTGCGCGTGTAGTTGCAGTTGTTCGTCACCACGGGGAGGGTGCCGTCGCGCAGCGACTGGTCGACGATGTTGCTCATCCAGGCGCCGCCCTGCTTGGTCGGCCGGGCCCAGAAGTCCATGAGGAACAGGCCGATCGTGCTGCCGTCGGTGTCGCGCACCTCGTAGACCTGCGTGTCGGGCGCGTGCCCCGCGACGCCGTCGACGGGGTGGAACGAGATGCCGTAGAGGTCGCCGGCCGCGGAATACACGGCGTCGAGAACGCGCGACACCTGCAGGTGCTCGCCCAGCTCGGACTCGTCGAACGCGAAGCGCTCGCGGCGGAGGATGGCCTCCACGTAGCTCCAGTCCGCGGCGGTGAACGTCTCGCCGGGCGCGAGCTCGGCGTACCGGGCGCGGAGGTCCGCGGCCTCCTGACGCGCCTTGGCGAGCGCGGCCTGCGCGAGCGGCACGAGCATCTCCGTGATGGCGTCGACCGTCTTCGCGCACCCGGCCTCCGCGACGAGGGCCGCGTGGTGCGGGTAGCCGAGCAGCGTCGCCCGCTCGGCGCGCAGGCGGGCCATCTCGACCACGACGTGCCTGGTGTCGAACTCCCCGGAGAGCGCCCGGGTGGTGGACGCCTCGAACAGCCGACGGCGGACGCTCGCGTCGGCGAGCTTGGCCGCGAGCGGCTGCTGGGTGGTGTTGACGAGCTCGATGCGGTAGCCGTCGCCGTTGGCGAGCGCGGCCCGCTCCTCGGCCGTCAGGCCCTCGAGCTCCGCCTCGGTGACCTCGATAGCGCCGGCGTTGCGGGCGTCGCGGTTGAGCTGTTCGAACTTCGTCGAGAGCTGGGCCAGGCGGCGGTTCATCTCCCGCAGGCGCTCCTTCTCGGGCTCGCCGAGCGCGACGCCGGCCCGGCGGAACGAACGCAGCAGCTCGTCCAGGGCGAAGCTGTCCTCCTCGTCGGCTTCCACCTCGCCCGCGTCGATGCGCTCGCGCAGCGCCGTGAGCCGGCCGTAGAGCTCGGCGTCGAGGTAGATCGCGTCGTGATGCTCCGCCAGCCGCGGCGACATCTCCTCGTCGATGGCGTCGAGCTCGGGGGAGGCGTCGGACGAGTGGACGGCGAAGAACGCGTTCAAGACCCGGCGCAGGGGCGCCTCTGCGTCCTCCCACGCCCCCAGCACGGACTCGACAGTGGGCGGGGCGTCGTCGGTGCGCAGCCGGGCGAGACCGTCCAGGTGGGCCGACATGGCCTCGTCGAAGGCCGCCCGGTAGTCGTCGGGCGTAATGCGCGCGAAGTCAGGCAGCGCGTAGGGAAGGTCGGTCGTCAGCACCGGGTTGGTGGGCATGGGTTCTCCTCGTCGTCGACACCAGCAGCCACGACACGGCCGCGGTGAGCACCGTCAACCCAACCATATGCAGGATCACGATGCCGACGGGAAGCCCCAGGAAGTACTGCGCGTAGCCGACGACGCCCTGGAAGGCGACGGTGAGGAGCGTCAGGCGGGCGGCGCGGGCCGGACGATGGTGCCCGGTGCGCTGGAACAGCCACACGCAGGCGATGACCAGCGCCACCACCAGCCACGCGGTCAAGGCGTGGATCCGGGCGACCGTCTCGATGTCCGCGCCGTTGCGGACCGCCGAGGCGTCACCGGCGTGGGGCCCGGCCCCCGTGACGACCGTCCCGACGACGATCGACAGCATCGACGCGGCGAAGGTGGCGATGACCAGCCAGCGCGCGCCGGGGGCGACGGCGGTGGGGGGCACGCCGTAGCCGACCCGCAGCGCCCACACGCACACGACGATCAGCACGATGGACAGCAGGAGGTGCGGGGCGACCCATGCCGGATCCAGGCCCGTCAGCACGGTGATGCCGCCGACGATCGCCTGCAGCGGGATGCCGATGCCCACGGCGAGCGTCAGCCACCACAGGCGCGATCCGCGGCCGCGGTTGCGCCACGCCGCGGCGAACGCGCCGACGGCGGCGATGACGAGCACGAAGGTCAGGAGCCGGTTGCCGAACTCGATGATGCCGTGGATGCCGTACGCCTCGTGGGGGACGTACGAGTCGTCGGTGCAGCGGGGCCAGGTGGGGCACCCGAGGCCGGACCCGGTGAGCCGGACGACGGCGCCCGTGACGATGATCCCCATGTTGCAGATGAGCGACACCCACAGCCACGTGCGCAGCGCGCGCTCTCCGTCGACCAGCTTCCTCAGGACGTCCACGTGAACACCTTCCATGCGAGCGCGAGTGTCGCCGCACACCAGAGGGCGGCCACCGCTAGCGGCCAGCCTAGGGCCTCACCGAGGGCGGCGGCCCGCAGGGCCTCACCGAGCGCGCCGGTGGGGAGCGCGGCCACGACCGGCTGCGCCCACTCCGGGAACCGCGACACCGGCAGCAACACCCCCAGCGGCATGCCCACGAGGTACAGCAGGTTGGCCACGGCGAGCGTCGCTTCCGGCCGCAGGGACCCGGCGACGGCGAGGCCGAGCCCGGCGAACGCCCCCATCGCCAGCAGCGACACGATGAGCGCGACGCTCAGCGATCCGAAGGTGGGGGTGGGGCGCCAGCCCAGGGCCAGCGCCACCGCCGTCAAGACGACGACCTGCCCCACCGTGATCAGCGCGATGCCCAGCCCCTTGCCCAGCAGGATGCCCGGCCGCCCGAGCGGCGTGGCCGCCATCCGCTCCAACACGTTGTACCGCCGCTCGAAACCGGTCGCGATCGCCAAGGTCGTCAGGCACGAGCTCCACATGGCCAGCGCGAGCACCGACGGCGCCGACTCGTCGAGGCCGAGGCCGAGGCGGTCGCCGAAGAAGCGGGCCCCGACGAGGATGGCCACCGGGATGACGACGGCGAGCAGCGCCTGTTCGCCGTTGCGCAGGATCAGCGCCGCCTCGGTCGTGGCGTGCGCCCAGACCCGTTGGCCCAACGGCGCGGGCCGCGCGTCGGGCGTGAAGTCGATGCTCATGGGCGGTCTCCCGTGGTGTGCCGGAGGAAGGCGTCCTCGAGGGAGCCGTCGACGGTGAGCTCCGCGACGCTGCCCTCGGCGGTCACGCGCCCCCGGTCGACGATGTAGACGTGGTTGGCCAGCGCCTCGGCCTCGTGCATGTCGTGCGTGGTGAGGACGACGGCGACCCCGGCGTCGCGCACGCGCTCCAGCACCTGCCAGGTCGCGCGGCGGCTGCGCGGGTCCAGGCCGGCGGACGGTTCGTCGAGGAACACGAGGTCAGGGCGCCCGATCAGCGCTCCGGCGAGGTTGACGGCCTGCTGCTGCCCGCCGGACAGGCGCCGGTAGGGGGTCCGGGCGAAGCTCCCGATCCCGAGCAGGTCGATGAGGTCGTCGGCCGGCTGCGGATTCGCGTAGAGGCGCGACAGGTAGCGCAGCAGCCGCGCGGCGGTGATCCCGGACCAGGCGCCGGTCGCCTGGGGCATGAGCCCGATGCGGGGGAGGACGGCGGGGGAGCCGGGCGGCTGCCCGAAGAGGGTCAGGCTCCCGCCGTCGACCCGGGCGAGCCCGGTGCAGCAGCGGATGAACGTGGTCTTGCCGGCGCCGTTGGGCCCCAGGAGGGCCGTGACCCGGCCGGCGTCGGCGGCCACTGTGAGCCCGTCGAGGGCCCGCGTGGCGCCGAACGAGACCACGAGGTCGCGGGCGTCGAGGAGGGGCACGGCCGACAGCCTAGCGCCGCGACGCCGGGAGCCGGTGACGCCGTACCCCCTGGGGCATCGTCCATCTGGTGGGACTTAGGAGACCCTTGCTTGAATATGGCACCAGAATTGGCAAGACTGTCGTGAACTAATTCAAGTGGGGGAGGTGGCGGATGACTGAGCAGGTACCGGTGGCCGTGGCCGAGGTCGCGGATCTCCCGACGAGGCGCCGCGTGGTCGACCTCATCCTCCACGAGGGCCCGCAGACCGCCAAGCAGCTCGCCGAGCGCCTCCACCTCACGCCCGCCGCCGTGCGGCGTCACCTCACGGTGCTGCTCGGCAACGGCACCCTCGTCTCCCGCGAGCAGCGGGTGTTCGGGGCCCGGGGCCGCGGCCGCCCGTCGAAGGTGTTCGCGCTCACCGACACGGGCCGCTCGGAGTTCCGGCAGGCCTACGACGACCTGGCCATCGCCGCGCTCAAGCGCCTCGCCACCGCGGGCGGCCCCGGCGCGATCCGCGAGATCGCCGAAGACCGCGTGGCCTGCATCGAGCAGCGGTTCCGCGCCGGACGCGAGACCGCCCCGGAGCGGCCCGCGATCGATCTGCTCATCGACGCCCTCGACGCCGACGGCTACGCGCCGTCCGTCCGCCCCCTCCACGGAGGCGATCAGCTGCTGCAGCACCACTGTCCGGTCGCGCACGTCGCCGCGGAGTTCCCGCAGCTGTGCGAGATCGAGACCCAACTGTTCTCCAAGCTGCTGGGCAGGCATGTCCAGCGGCTCGCGACCATCGCCCACGGCGACGGCGTGTGCACCACCAACGTGCCCCGCCCGCTGCCCACCCCCGAGATCCCGAGAAGAAAGTGACGGACACGATATGACGCAGACCGCCCCCCAGGCCCCCGGGCTTGGCGCCACACAGGACGAGCACATCGAAGCCCTCTCGAAGTACCAGTGGGGCTGGCACGATTCGGACTCCGCCGGAGCAACGGCCCGGCGCGGCCTCAACGAGGCCGTCGTCACCAACATCTCGGACCTCAAGAGCGAGCCCGAGTGGATGCGCGACCTGCGCCTCAAGGGCCTGAAGCTGTTCGACAAGAAGCCCATGCCGACCTGGGGCGCCGACCTCAGCGGGATCGACTTCGACAACATCAAGTACTTCGTGCGGTCGACGGAGCGTCAGGCCCAGACCTGGGACGACCTGCCCGACGACATCAAGAACACCTACGACCGGCTCGGCATCCCCGAGGCGGAGAAGGCCAGGCTCGTGGCGGGCGTCGCCGCGCAGTACGAGTCCGAGGTGGTCTACCACAAGATCAACGAGGAGCTCGAGCGCCAGGGCGTCATCTTCCTCGACACCGACACCGCGCTGAAGGAGCACCCGGAGCTCTTCAAGGAGTACTTCGGCACCGTCATCCCCGTCGGTGACAACAAGTTCGCCTCGCTCAACACCGCGGTGTGGTCCGGCGGCTCGTTCATCTACGTCCCGAAGGGCGTCCACGTCACCATCCCGCTGCAGGCCTACTTCCGGATCAACACCGAGAACATGGGCCAGTTCGAGCGCACCCTGATCATCGTCGACGAAGGCGCCTACGTGCACTACGTCGAGGGCTGCACCGCGCCGATCTACTCGTCCGACTCGCTGCACTCCGCCGTGGTCGAGATCATCGTGAAGAAGAACGCCCGCTGCCGCTACACCACCATCCAGAACTGGTCGACCAACGTGTACAACCTGGTCACCAAGCGCGCCGTCTGCGAAGAGGGCGCCACCATGGAGTGGATCGACGGCAACATCGGCTCCAAGGTCACCATGAAGTACCCGGCCGTCTACCTCATGGGCGAGCACGCCCGCGGTGAGACGCTGTCGATCGCCTTCGCCGGCGAGGGACAGCACCAGGACGCCGGATCCAAGATGGTGCACTGCGCGCCCCACACCTCGAGCTCCATCATCTCCAAGTCGGTGGCCCGCGGCGGAGGCCGCTCCTCCTACCGCGGCCTGGTCAAGGTGGAGCCGGGCGCCTCGCACTCGGCGTCGTCGGTGAAGTGTGACGCGCTGCTGGTCGACAACATCTCCCGCTCCGACACCTACCCGTACGTCGACGTCCGCGAGGACGACGTGTCGATGGCGCATGAGGCCACCGTCTCCAAGGTGTCCGAGGACCAGCTGTTCTACCTGATGAGCCGCGGCATGGAGGAGGACGAGGCCATGGCGATGATCGTGCGCGGCTTCGTCGAGCCCATCGCCCGCGAGCTGCCGATGGAGTACGCACTGGAGCTCAACCGCCTGATCGAACTGCAGATGGAGGGTGCGGTCGGCTGATCCCGCCCGCCCCTGTCGATCCCCCACGAGAAAGTGAATGCTGATTTGAGTACTGCAACCGTGCCGAACGTCGCCGGTGCCATCGAGACGATCGAGTCCCATCTGCACCCCGAGCCGAGCTTCGACGTCGCCAAGCACCCCATGCCCACCGGGCGTGAGGAGATCTGGCGGTTCTCGCCGCTGAAGGCCCTGCGCCCCCTGCTCGCCGAGGGCGCGCCGCTCGGCGGGCTGGACTGGGCCGGTGAGCTGCCCGCCGGCGTCGAGATGCGCAAGGTCCCGGCCGCCGAGGCCCGCGAGCGGGCCATCGAGCCCCCCGTGGACCGCGTGGCGGCCATCGCATCCCAGCGCACCGGCGACGCGGTGTACATGAACGTGCCCGCCGAGGCCGTCATCGACGAGCCCATCGTCTTCACGGCCACGGGCACGGGCCAGCAGGCGGCCGAGTCGCTGGTGGTGGACTTCGGCCGCCACTCCCGCGCCACCCTGGTGCTGCACTTCCAGGGCTCGGCGCAGTACGCCTCCAAGTACGACTTCCGGGTCGCCGACGGCGCCGAGGTCAATCTCGTCTACGTCAACGACTGGGACGGCGACGCCGTGCACGGCGGCCAGATCACCGTCGAGGTGGGCCGCGACGCCCGCGTGCGGACCATCCACGCCTCCCTGGGCGGCAAGGCCATCCGCATCGCCGAGCGGGCCATGTTCGCCGGCCCCGGCGGCGAGATCGAGCAGTTCGGGATCTACTTCGTCGAGGGCGGGCAGCACGTCGAGCACCGCATGTTCGTCGACCACAACGCCCCGCACACCAAGAGCAACGTGGACTATCGCGGCGCCCTGCAGGGCCACGGCGCGCACTCGGTGTGGATCGGCGACGTGCTCATCCGCAAGGTCGCGCTGCAGATCGAGACGTACGAGTCGAACAAGAACCTCGTGCTGACCGACGGCTGCCAGGCTGACTCGGTGCCCAACCTCGAGATCGAGACCGGCGAGATCGCCGGCGCCGGTCACTCGTCCACCACCGGGCGCTTCGACGACAACCAGCTGTTCTACCTCATGAGCCGCGGCATCACCGAGGACGAGGCCCGCCGGCTCGTCGTCCACGGGTTCTTCAACGACATCATCCGCCGCATCGGCGTGCCCGCCATCGAGCAGAAGCTGCTGGCCCAGGTCGAGCGCGAGCTCGAGCTCGTCCACGGCAGCACCGCGACGAAGGACCACGAGTGAGCTACACGACGGTGGCGCACGTCACCGAGCTCAACGAGGACAAGCCGCTGGCGGTGGACGTCAACGACGACCTGAGTGTCGCGCTCGTCCTGCACCACGGCCGCGTCTACGCGATCGAGGACGAGTGCAGCCACGGCAAGGTCAAGCTGAGCGACGGCGACGTCGAGGACAGCACCATCGAGTGCTACCTCCACGGCTCGACGTTCGACCTCGAGACCGGCCGCCCGCTCAACCTGCCCGCCACCACCTCGGTTCGAGTGTTCCCGTGCCGCATCGAGGGCGAGGACGTGCAGATCGACGTCACCACCCCCACCACCGACTACTGATCACCCTCACCACATCCCAGGAGCGAAGACCATCATGTCTACCCTTGTCATCTCCGACCTCCACGTCGACGTCCTGACCGAGGAGGGCAACAAGCCGATCCTCAAGGGCGTGAACCTGACCGTCCGTCCCGGCGAGATCCACGCCATCATGGGCCCCAACGGCTCCGGCAAGTCGACCCTGGCCTACGCCATCGCCGGCCACCCGAAGTACGAGATCACCAGAGGGTCGGTCACCCTCGACGGCGTCGAGCTCACGGAGCTCAGCGTCGACGAGCGCGCCCGCGCCGGCCTGTTCCTCGCGATGCAGTACCCCGTCGAGGTGCCCGGCGTGTCCGTGGCCAACTTCCTGCGCACCGCCAAGACCGCGCTCGACGGCGTGGCCCCGAAGGTCCGCACCTGGGTCAAGGACGTCGAGGGCGCGCTCGGCCGCATGCAGCTCGACAAGACGTTCTCCGCGCGCTCCGTCAACGAGGGCTTCTCGGGCGGCGAGAAGAAGCGCCACGAGATCGCCCAGCTCGAGCTGCTCAACCCGAAGGCGGCGATCCTCGACGAGACCGACTCCGGCCTCGACATCGACGCGCTCAAGATCGTGTCGGAGGGTGTGAACCGCTACTCCGCGCAGGGCGACCGCGCGGTGGTCCTCATCACGCACTACACGCGCATCCTGCGCTACATCGAGCCGACGTTCGTCCACGTGTTCGTCGACGGCCGCATCGTCGCCGAGGGCGGCAAGGAGCTCGCCGAGAACCTGGAGGCCACCGGCTACGAGCAGTACGTGAAGGCCGCGGCGAACGCCTGATGCTCGACATCGCCCGGATCCGCGACGACTTCCCCATCCTGCAGCGCAGGGTGGGGGAGCGGCCGCTGGTGTACCTCGACTCGGCCAACACCTCCCAGAAGCCGCGTCAGGTGGTCGACGCCATCGCCGAGCACTACCTGCAGCACAACGCCAACGTGGCCCGGGCGATGCACCTGCTGGGCGCCGAGGCGACCGAGGCGTTCGAGGGGGCGCGGCGGGCGGTGGCCGCGTTCATCAACGCCGGGCGCCCCGAGGAGATCGTGTTCACCAAGAACGCGTCCGAGGCGCTCAACCTCGCCGCCCACACGCTGGGCTCCCGCCTGCGCCCGGGCGACGAGGTGGTCATCTCCGTGATGGAGCACCACTCCAACATCGTGCCGTGGCAGCTGGCGTGCGAGCGCAGCGGCGCCACGCTGCGCTGGTTCGACGTGACGGACGACGGCCGCCTGGATCTCGAGGGCGCCGTGCGCGAGGACCTCATCAACGAGCGGACGAAGGTCGTGTCGCTGACGTGGGTCTCCAACGTGCTCGGCACCCGCAACCCGGTGGCGGAGATCGCCGCTCAGGCGCACGCCGTCGGAGCCGTGATGGTGGTCGACGCGTCGCAGGCTGTGCCGCACCAGGCGACCGACGTCGTCGCGCTCGGCGCTGACCTCGTCGCGTTCACCGGGCACAAGATGTGCGGGCCCACCGGCATCGGCGTGCTGTGGGGCCGCTACGAGCTGCTCGCCGAACTGCCCCCCTACATGGGCGGCGGCGAGATGATCGAGGTGGTGGAGATGAGCCGATCCACCTACGCGCCCCCGCCGCACCGCTTCGAGGCGGGTACCCCGCCGATCGCGCAGGCCGCCGGGCTGCACGCCGCCGTGGACTACCTGACCTCGGTGGGCATGGACGCCATCGCCGCGCACGAGCAGAACCTGACGACCTACGGCCTGGAGAAGCTCGGCAGCATCGACGGCCTCGTCATCCTCGGCCCGACCGAGGCGGTGGACCGCGGCAGCGCGCTGTCGTTCAACCTCACGGGTGTCCACCCGCACGACGTCATGCAGGTGCTCGACTCCCGCGGCATCGCCATCCGCGGCGGCCACCACTGCGCCCGCCCGCTCCACAAGCGCCTCGGCCACCAGAGCTCGACCCGCGCGTCGTCGTACCTGTACACCACGCGGGAGGAGATCGACGCGCTCGCCGACGCGCTCGTGTTCACCCGCGACTACTTCGCCCCTCGGTTCGGAGGCTGATCATGAACATCGACGAGCTCTACCAGACGATCATCCTCGATCACTACCGCGAGAAGCACCACTCCGGGCTCCGCGAGCCCTACGACGTTCAGGTCCACCACGTGAACCCGTCCTGCGGGGACGAGCTCACGCTGCGGGTGCACCTCGACGGCGACACCATCCGTGACATCTCGTACGAGGGGGAGGGCTGCTCCATCTCGCAGGCGTCCACCTCCGTGATGACGGACCTGCTGATCGGCGACTCGACGGCCCACGCGCTGGACCTCCACGACAAGTTCCTGGAGATGATGCAGAGCCAGGGCCGCATCGAGCCCGACGAAGACGTGTTCGAGGACGCCATCGCGTTCGCCGGCGTCTCCAAGTTCCCCGCCCGGGTCAAGTGCGCGCTGCTCGGCTGGTCCGCGCTGCGCGACGCGACCCTCCAGGCAACCGCCCACCAGTCAGACCCCTCTCCCGCTGGTTGAGCCGGGCGCGCGGCGTCAGCCGCTCATCCGTGTCGAGACCCTCGTCACCCACTAGGAGCACCATGTACACCCCAGAACAGCGGCCCAGCGATCTCGTCAAGGACGAGCTGCCGGAGGTCGATCTCGCCCAGCCGACGGCCCAGGTGAGTGCCGCCCCGACCGAGGACGAGATCCTCGAGGCGATGAAGGACGTCGTCGACCCTGAGCTCATGGTCAACGTCGTCGACCTCGGCCTCGTCTACGGTGTCCAGGTCGACGAGCACGCGAACGCGACGATCGACATGACCTTGACCTCGCCGACCTGCCCGCTGACCGACAAGATCGAATACGACACCAAGTATGTGCTCGACGGGTTGGTGAACTCCGTGACGATCAACTGGGTGTGGCTGCCGCCGTGGACGCTCGAGGCGATCACCGAGGACGGTCGCGAGCAGCTGCGCGCGATCGGCTACAACCTCTGAGCGGTCAGGCCCCTTCTCTCGTGGCCAGGGCGTGAGCCAGCACGACCCGGCCGTCGCCGAAGACCGGCAGCAGGAACACGAGGTGCGCCAGGTGGAGCCAGCCGACGGCGGGCGGCAGGCCTGCTGCGAGGGTGGCGAACCCGACCAGGGCCGCGGCCCCGGGCCCGGCCACAGCGGCCACCACCGCGCGTTTGGGGGTGAGGTCGCCGACCGGGGTGACGGAGATCCGCCACCATGTGCGCTCCACCACCACGGAGCTGCTCCCGCCGCGCGAGAGAAGCACCGCGACATGACCGCACTCGTGCACCACGAATGACCCCAGCGCTCCGATCACCAGGACGAGCGTGACCTGCCAGGCCAGTTCGTACAGCCAACCGGCTCCCGCGCCGAGGTGGGCGGCGACGGCCAGCAACCAGAAGCCCGCCGTTGCGGCCACCAGCGGCCACCCGGCCAGGACGACGGCGCGGGCGACGGCGACCAGGGCCGACGTCACGCGGCGCCGCTGAGCAGCCCCGCGCGGTAGCTCTTCAGCCAGCGGAAGATCACCACGGTCACGAAGACGAAGCCGGCGACGACCAGCGTCGAGATCAGCAGGGGCCAACCCGAGGCCACCCCGACGTTCATAGTGAACGCGTCGGCATCCAGCGGCACCGTCTCGAAGAACACCGCGCCGAAGAACCCCTCGACGCGCCGCCCCACGTCGGGGGTGGCCGCCATGAGCCCGAGCAGGCTGAACGCGGCCAGCGCGACGGTCGTGACGAGTCCGGCGACGAGGCTATACAGCGAGAGCTTGAGGTACGTCATGGCGACTCCTTGTTTCGTGAACGTGGATGGACCACACGCTGACCACGGCGGCCAGCGCGGCGAGGGCGGCAAGCAGCGGCACGGTGGCCGCGGCCGGGAGCTGCAGCAGGCCCGTGAGGATCCCGACGAACGCCAGGATCAGTGCCAGGACCAGCGACCCGAGCAGGGCGCTGAAGGGGTTGTCGTTCTCGGCCGGGAATGCGGACCCGACGAGGACGGCGAAGACGACCGCGGCCACCGTGCCGAGGACCGGCTCGGAGGATCCGGCGAGGAGCTCGGGCCGTGCGAGCGCCAGAACGCCGAACCCTGCTGCCAGGAACACCCCGACGACGGCCGTCTGACAGCCCACCATGCGTAGCCAGATCGACCAGGGGCCCCGCTCGGGATGCAGGATGCGCAGGGCGCGCGTGTTGCCGTAGTGGTACATCCCGGGGAAGGACAGCAGCGCGGCCGACCACAAGGGGTGGACCGACGCGGTCCCGGCCAGATAGGCGAACAGGGCCGCCGCCAACGACACCCCCAACCACAGGTGCTGATTGCGGAGCGCGTACGCGAGGTGGACGCCCCACGGACCCGACGTGCGCACCGGCAGGGCGAGATTGACGAAGCGGTGGTGGCTCGGGTGCGCGTTCGGGGCGGTGAGCACCGCGGCCAGGGCGAGCACGGCCACGAGGCCGCCCGCCCCGAGGACATAGGCCCACGGCCCGTACGTGTGGAGGAGCCAGGGCATGAGGTTGAGCCCGATGAGGGCGCGGCCGCCTGGGGCGTCGGGCAGCGACACCGCCCCCACCAGCGACACCAGCCGCGCATTGAGCCACAGCAGGGCCGCGAACGTCACCAGCAGCAGGACCGTGGAGCGGACCCGGCGCAGCCCGAGCAGGGTGAGGAGGAGGTCGCCGGCGTTGTGCGCGATGGTGACCACGAGATACACGACGACGCCGGTCACGATCGGGGTGGTGGCGAGCAGCACCCCGCGGGGCCCGAGGATCATGGTCGAGGAGATGCCCATCGCCGCCATGAGGACGGCCGTGATGAGGACCAGGGTGGTGGCCTCGAAGGCGAGCAGCGCGCCGCGTCGCTCACGGTGACTGACCGGGAGCTGGGCCGTGAAGTCCAGCACGGCGGAAGCCCCGCCCACCAGCAGCCGCAGGGCCATGAAGATGCCGAGGACGATCATCGCCACCGACACCGAGGTCAGGTCGAAGACGTAGCGCCAGACGCCCAGCTCCGAGCCCACCGGCCGCATGAACTGGTAGGCCACCACCGCCGCGCCCACCACAAACGCGACCATGGTGAGGAGGATGAGGCCCCGCGCCGCCCAGGAGCGCAGCGGCCCCATCGCGAGGGCGCGGCGCGAGAAGTACCGGGCGAGCATGCCCGTGCACGCCGCCACCCGGCGGAGGCTCCCGATCACTGGAGGGTCCGCTCGTCCAGGTGGGACATCACCAACGCCGCGACGTCGCGGCCGGACGCGCGCAGGTCGTCGAGGGTGACGTCGCTGATCACGTGCCCGAAGTCGAGGAAGACGATGCGGTCCGCGACGCGCTCCAGCATGGAGAAGTCGTGGGAACACAGCAGGACACCCAGCCCCTCGGAGCGCATCCGCAGCAGCTCTCTCTCGACGAGGTACAGCGCCTCGATGTCGATGCCGTTGAGGGTCTCGTCGATGACGGTTAGGGGCCGCCGGTTGAGGAAGGCCGAGATCAGCTGGGTCTTCTTGCGCATGCCGTGCGAGAAGTCCTCCATGAGATGCGGCAGCCGGCCCTTCATCCCGTAGCGGTCGAACAACGCGGCCGCCGCCGCCCGGTCGACGCGCGAGCCATACAGGCCGGCGAGCAGGTCCAGGTATTCGGCGGCCCGGAGGAACTCCGGCAGATGGTCGTTGCTCGAGAGGTACTGCGCCTGCTGCCGCCCGGAGCGGAGGCGGTGCGGTGCGCCGTCGATGGTGATGGAGCCGGTGCGCAGCTTCAGGAGGTCGAAGATGAGCGTGATGAGGGTCGACTTCCCCGACCCGTTCGGGCCGACCAGACCGACGATCTCGCCGCGGCCCACGTGGAGGCTGACATCGTGCAGGACCCGGGGGCCGCCTCCGTAGGCGTAGCTGACGCCCGACACCTGCAGCACGTGCGAGAGGTTCATGATGCTCCTTACGTGGGGGAGGGGCGGGCCGGAGGTCCGGCCCGCCCCGGGGGGTCAGCGGAGGGACGGGATCAACGGCGGCACTCGAGGGCGACCTGCCAGCCGCTCTTCCAGTACCAGTTGCCGGTGAACCGACCCTTCTGGTTGACGACGCACCAGATGGCCATGCCGGCGAGCAGGGCGGCGGCGAGGGCCAGGATGACGGCGACGAAGACGAGGAACCAGGCGTCGTAGCGGACGACGGCGGTGTCGAACTTCGTCTTGATCAGGGATCCCAGCGGGGCGCTGGAGACGGCGGCGAGCGTTGCGTTCATAGTTGTTCCTTCGTTCGGTGGTGTGCACTGCGAGGATTCCGCCGGCCATGGGTGGCGCGCCTCCGGTGTCGCCCTCGGACACCACTCCATCGCAGGGATCGCACCACGTCACGGGTGCGGCGGCGAGATGTCGCCGAAGGTAGATCAGGCCTGGCCGGAAGGTAGTCCCGGCAGGTCAGCGCCCCGCAGGATCCGACTGCGCGACCTCGTACCCGTGCGGGAGACGCACCCGGACGTGCCACCAGCCGGCGTCGCGCACGACCCGACAGGTCCCGCGCAGCAGCCCGGCCCGCTCCTCGATGCCGATGAGGCCGAGGCCGCGCGGATTGACGCGCGAGGCCGTCGTTCGGTTGCTGAAGACGGCGATGAGGTCGTCGTCGTCCTCGGTGATGGACAGGTGGCACTGCGTACCGGCGGCGGCGTGCTTGATCATGTTGGAGGCGGCCTCGACGGTCACCTTGGCCAGCGTCGTCGCCCGGGCCGAACTCACCGGGCCGATCCGCACCTCGGTGGTCGCCATGAACCCGTGGTCGCGCAGGCGCTGCGCCTGCTCCTCGACGGCGGCGGCGAGCGTGTCGGCGTCGGCGAGGGGACCGACGAACCCGGGTGGGGGTCCGTCGTGCTCCCGCAGCGTGGAGAGCAGTTGACGCAGGTCGTGCGCCGACGAGGAGCACTCCTCCGCGATCTGGCCCAGCCCCGCGCGGATCTCGTCCGTCACCTCCGCCGACAGCGCGAGCATGTGGGCGCGCATGGCGGCGTGGGAGAGGGTCTGGGCGACGGTGTCGTGCAGGTCCCGCGCCAGGGCCGCCCGCAGTTCCGCGACGCGCTCGTCGGCCACCTCGCGCTCGCGCAGCACGCGGCCGGCGGCCACCCGCCAGACGCTGCCCGCCCCGATGGCGAGCGCCGCGAGCACCAGCACGAAGGCCGCGGAGATGAGGTGGTCGCGCAGCGACGTCGACGAGTGCCACACCATCGTGGCGTACGCCGAGCAGCTCAGCAGCGCGACGAGCGGGACCTTCCAGCGCAGGTCAAGCCGGATGGCTGCGAAGACGTTGATGAAGCTGGCCAGGCCTGCCACGCTGACGTCGGCCGCCGGCAGGGCGAGGAAGGACAGGAGCGAGGCGACCGTGAGCACCGACGCCACGCGGGGCACCATGGCCGAGAGCCCGGCGCCCAGACAGAGCGTGAGGGTCAGCAGGCGGGCGGGCAGCCCCTGGTCCGGCTGCACGACGAGCGCGAACGCCAGCGCCAACACCGCCATGGCGGGCTCGGCCCACCGGGTGTCGACAGAGGGCGCCGCGCTTGTCATGCGGCGAGTCTAGGACGTCTACCGGTGCGGGCAGAGGTACGGGATGAGCAGGCAGTACCACTGGTGCGTGGGCGCCAGTTGCCGCGCCAGGCGCTTGATGAGGGGGCGGTGGAAGGCGGTGGTCGTCGTCACCAGGGCGATGGCGTCGGTCACGGTCGGGTCGGCGAGATGGTCGAGCATGCTGTGTCCTTTCGTCGGGCTCCGCCGGCGACGCTAGACGCCCGGGACGGTCATCACGCCGGGCCGGCCGACGAGCGAATGGCCGATGGTGGACACATCATCAACTTTCGTCTACGCCCGATCAGTCGTCCACCAGCCCCCACTCGTGGGCCTGGGCGGCCAGCGCCGCGCGATTGGGCTTGCCGAGCCGGCCGAGCAGGCGGCTGACGTAGGTCTTGACCGTGCTCGGGGCCAGGTAGAGCTCGTCGGCGATCTCGGCGTTGCTGCGGCCGCGGCCCACGAGGCGCATGATGTCGCGGTCGATGCGGCTGAGCGACGGGGGCGGGGCAGAGCGCGCCCGGCCCGACGCGAGGATCTTCGCCACCAGCTTCGGGGACACGAGGGCGTCCCCGCTGAAGGCGCTGCGCACGCCGTGCAGGATGAGCCCGGGGCTGTCGGACTTCAGCAGGAAGCCGGACGCCCCCGCGGTGAGCGCGCGGTGCATGACCCGGTCGTCGCCGAGCGCGGTGAAGCAGACCACGCGCATCGTCGAGGGTGGCGCGGTGAGGCGGGCGGTCAGCTCGATGCCGTCGAGCGTCGGCAGGTGGATGTCCACGATCACGACGTCGGGCTCCAGCCGGCGGGCCAGGTCCAGCGCCTCGGCGCCGTCGGAGGCGCTCCCGACGAGCTCGATGTCGGCCGTGCGCATGAGGTAGGTGGCGATGGCCTGCTGCGCCAGAGGGTCGTCCTCGGCGAGCACGACCCGGATCGGGGGCGCGACAGTCGGCTGCGTCATGTCCCACAACCTAGGCCAGGACCCCGTTCAGGGATTAGCCTTCTGACCACGGACAGGACTCAACAACTCCGGGAGGCGACGATGCCCACGTTCACGACTGCCGACGACGTCCGGCTGCACTACACCGACACCGGCGGCCCCGGCCGGCCGCTCGTCCTGGTCCACGGCTGGCCGCTGTCGGGCCAGGCGTTCGCCCGCAACATCCCCGCCTTCGTCGAGGCCGGCCTGCGGGTCATCGCGTACGACCGGCGTGGCTTCGGCCGCTCGGACAAGCCCGACACCGAGGTGGACTACGACCTGCTCGCCGACGACCTCGCCGGGCTCATCGGACATCTCGACCTCCACGGCGCCGTGCTGCTCGGCTTCTCGATGGGCGGGGGAGAGGTCGCGCGCTACTTCACGCGGCACGGGTCTTCCCGCATCGCGGGGGCGGTGTTCTCCGGCTCGATCACTCCCGCGCTGTGCATCACCGACGACAACCCCGACGGCGCGATGCCGTTCGACGGCTTCCAGGGCATGGCCGACCAGTGCGCCGAGGACCGCGACGGGTTCCTCGAGCAGTTCGTCACCTGGTTCTACAGCACCTCCGACGGCGGCCTCCAGGTCGACGACGACGTGCGGGCCCGCGCGGTGGAGATCGCTCGGCAGTCCGACCCCCGGATGGCCGTCGACACCATCCTGCTCTGGGCCACAGACCTGCGGGCCGACTGCCACGCCATCGACGTCCCCACCCTCGTCATCCACGGGGACGGAGACATCAACGTGCCGATCGACAAGTCCAGCCGGCGGATGGCCGACTTCGTGCCGGACTCGGAACTGGTCGTGATCCACGGTGGCCCCCACGGCGTCAACGACTCGCACGCCGAGCACTGGGAGCGCGAGATCATCGGGTTCATCGGCAGCGCGGTGGACAGGTAGGCCCCGCGGGCCGGGGTCGCCGGGCATCCGACTGACAGGGATATGCTCGGCGGGCGATGAACACTGATTCGAGGGCCGGACTCGGCTACGGCCTGGCGGCCTACGGCCTCTGGGGGCTCTTCCCGCTCTTCTTCCAGCTCTTCGGCCGGTCCGGTGCCGTCGAGGTGGTCGCTCACCGGGCTACGTGGTCGCTCGTGTTCTGCCTCGTCCTCATCGGCCTGCTCGGGCAGTGGCCGCAGCTGCGGGCAGCCCTCGCGGACCGCAGGCTCGTCGCGGCGCTCGCCGTCGCCGGAGGGCTCATCGTCGTCAACTGGGGGACGTACGTCTTCGCGGTCCTCAGCGAGCGGACCCTCGAGACGGCCCTGGGCTACTTCATCAACCCCCTGGCGGTCGCGGCGCTCGGGATCCTCGTGCTGGGGGAGCGGCTCCGGCCGCTGCAGTGGACGGCCATGGCCTTCGGGGTGGCCTCGGTGGTCGTCATGGTGGTCGGCTACGGCGAGCTACCGTGGATCGCGCTGACGCTGGCGGGATCGTTCGGCCTCTACTCGCTGGTGAAGAAGGTGGCAGGCCGCTCCGTCGGGGCCCTACCCGGGCTCGCGATCGAAACCGGCGCGGTCGCCCCCGTCGCCCTCGGCTACCTCGGGTACCTGGCCATGACCGGCCAGAGCACCGCCGACGGCGGCTACGCCCTGCTCCTGGCCGCCACCGGCATCGTCACCGCCGTGCCGCTCCTGCTCTTCGCCGCGGCGGCGCGGCGCGTGTCGATGGTCACGATCGCCATCCTCCAGTACCTGGCCCCCATCGGGCAGTTCCTCCTGGGCTGGCTGGTGTTCCACGAGCCGATGCCGCCTGCCCGGTGGGCCGGTTTTGCGCTCGTCTGGGCGGCGGTCGCGGTCTTCATCGCCGACGCCCTGCTCACCGGTCGCCGTCGCGCGCGTCTCCCAGCCTGACCGTCCCGGTTTGCCCTGCGCCCGCGCGCCTAGCAGACTGACCAGGTGCTACAGGTCAAGGACATCGAGGTGCGCGCGGGCGCCAGGCTGCTGCTGTCCCCGGTGTCCTTCCAGGTCATCGCGGGCGATCGAATCGGGCTCGTGGGCCGCAACGGGGCGGGGAAGACCACGCTCACGCGCATCCTGGCCGGTGAGGGCATCCCCGCCGGCGGGACCGTGAACCGCTCCGGACAGTTCGGCTACCTGCCGCAGGACCCGCGCTCCGGGGACCCGGAGCAGATCGCCCGCGACCGCATCCTGGGCGCGCGGGGCCTGGACCAGGTCGTCCGCCGCATGCGGCGCGCCGAGGAGGCGATGGCCACGGGCGACGGCGCGGAGCGCGACGAAGCGATGGCGGCCTACACGCGCGCCGAGGCCGCGTTCACCGCCGCCGGCGGTTACGCCGCGGAGGCGGAGGCCGCCAGGATCGCCGCCAACCTCGGCCTGGCGGACCGCATCCTCACCCAGCCGCTCAAGACGCTCTCGGGCGGCCAGCGCCGTCGTATCGAGCTCGCTCGGATCCTGTTCTCCGACGCCGACACCCTGCTCCTGGACGAGCCCACCAACCACCTCGACGCCGACTCCGTCGTGTGGCTGCGCGGGTATCTGCAGTCCTTCCCCGGCGGCCTCATCGTGATCTCGCACGACACCGAGCTGCTGCAGGCGGTCGTCAACAAGGTGTTCCATCTCGACGCCAACCGCGCCGAGCTCGACATCTACTCCATGGACTGGAAGCGGTACCTCCAGCAGCGCGAGACCGACGAGAAGCGGCGCCGCCGGGAGCTGGCCAACGCCGAGCGCAAGGCGTCGCAGCTGATGGCGCAGGCGGACAAGATGCGCGCCAAGGCCACCAAGGCCGTCGCGGCGCAGAACATGGCCAAGCGGGCCGAGAAGCTGCTCGCGGGCGTCGAGGGCGAACGGCGCACCGATGCGGTGGCCAAGATCCGCTTCCCGGAGCCGGCGCCGTGCGGCAAGACGCCGCTGCGGGGTCACGACCTCAGCAAGTCGTACGGCTCGCTGGAGGTCTTCACCGCCGTCGACCTGGCGATCGACAAGGGCTCGAAGGTGGTCATCCTGGGGCTCAACGGCGCCGGGAAGACGACCATGCTGCGGCTGCTCGCCGGCATGGAGACGCCGTCGTCGGGCCGCGTGGAACTGGGTCACGGCGCCCGGCTCGGCTACTACGCGCAGGAGCACGAGACGCTCGACGTGAAGCGCAGCGTGCTGGACAACATGAAGTCCGCCTCCCCGAACCTCAACGACACCGAGGTCCGCAAGGTGCTCGGCTCGTTCCTGTTCACCGGTGACGACGTCGAGAAGCCCGCCGGGGTGCTGTCCGGCGGCGAGAAGACCCGCCTGGCGCTGGCGATGCTCGTGGTGTCCGCCGCCAACGTCCTGCTGCTCGACGAGCCCACCAACAACCTCGACCCGGCGTCGCGCGGCGAGGTGCTCAACGCCATCCGCACGTACGCGGGCGCCGTCGTCCTCGTCACCCACGACCCGGGAGCCGTGGAGGCGCTGGAGCCGGACCGGGTCCTCGTGATGCCCGACGGCGTCGAGGACCTCTGGAGCGACGACTACGCCGAGCTGATCGATCTCGCCTGAGGCGGGCTGCTGCGCGTCCGCGCACCCCCGCTGAGCGTTCGCGCACTGCGGTGCGCGTTCCCGCCGACGCGGGAGGCCGCGGGCCTAGGGTTGAGACGTGGCGAGGATCAAGTTCGGGACGGGCGGCTGGCGGGCGATCATCGGTGACGAGTTCACCCGCGCCAACGTGCGGCTGCTGTCGGCGGCGTTGGCGCAGCGGATCATCGACGAGGGCGTGGCGGACCGCGGGGTGGTCATCGGCCACGACCGCAGGTTCCTCTCCGACATCGCCGCGGAGTGGGCCGCCGAGGTGTTCGCCGGGTACGGGGTCCGGACGGCCGTGATCAAGGTCGCGCAGGCGCCGACGCCGCTGATCATGTGGACGGTCAAGGACCAGGACCGCCCCTACGGCATGGCCATCACCGCCTCGCACAACCCGGCCCTCTACAACGGCATCAAGGTGTTCACCCACGGCGGGCGCGACGCCGACGAGACGGTCACCGACGACCTGGAACGCCGGATGGAGCCGCTCGAGGGCGCGGGCGAGGCCGGGATCGCGTCGATGCCCTACCCGAAGGCCGTCGCGTCGGGCGCCGTCGAGGAGATCGACACGTTCAACGGCTACATCGACTCCATCATCGCCCAGGTCGACATGGACGCCATCCGGGAGGCGAAGCTCAAGATCGCCCTGGACCCCATGTTCGGGGTGTCGCGCACCTCGCTGCAGACGATCCTCCTGACGGCCCGGGTCGAGGTCGACGTCATCAACGACCGCCACGACACGCTCTTCGGCGGGCGGCTGCCGTCGCCGACGTCGCACACGCTGCAGGCGCTGTCGCGCTACGTCGTGGACCACCGCTGCGACCTGGGCATCGCCACCGACGGCGACGCGGACCGCATCGGCATCATCGACGACCGCGGCCACTTCCTGCACCCCAACCAGCTGCTGGTGATCCTCTACTACTACCTGCTGCGCTACAAGGGGTGGCGCGGCCCGGTGGTCCGCAACGTCGCGACGACGTCGCTGCTCGACGACGTCGCGGAGCGGTTCGGGGAGCGCTGCTACGAGGTGCCGGTGGGGTTCAAGTGGGTGTCAGGGAAGATGGCCGAGACGGGGGCGGTCATCGGCGGCGAGTCGTCGGGCGGCCTCACCGTGCGCGGGCACATCGCCGGCAAGGACGGCATCTACGCCGCGGCGCTGCTGGTGGAGATGATGGCCGTGGTGGGCAAGCCCATGAGCGAGATCTACGACGACATCACCAGCCAGTTCGCCCCCCGGTACATGGCCGAGGAGGACTTCGCCTTCGACCCCGACCGGAAACCGGAGATCCTGGCGACGCTCCTGGAGGAGCACCGGATCCCCACGTTCAGCGAGCCGGTGACCGGCACCTCCTACCTCGACGGCTGCAAGGTGCTGTTCGAGGAGGGGTGGATCATCGCGCGGTTCTCGGGGACGGAGCCCTTGCTGCGGATCTTCTGCGAGCTGCCGGACCGGGCGCGCGCCGAGCGGGCGTGCGAGGAGTTCCGGGCGTTCCTGGGCCTGTGACGCCGGTCAGCGGATGCGGCTGACGGTCGCCTCCCACGGCTCCATGACGTCGCGGCGGGGCCCGCCCATCACCGGCACGATCCTGCCGCCCACGTGGGGACGCTTGCGGCGCTTGGACGACGTGTTGCACTCGATGAGGAACTTCTCGTCGCCCAGCGAGCGGATGTAGGCGAAGTAGAACTTGTGGTGCGGATGCACCCACCGGAGGGCGCCGATCGTGAGGGAGCGGTGCTGCCGGCGCAGCGCGATCAGCGCCTTGTGCCACGAGTACACCGAGTCCGGGTCGGCGACCTGCTCCTCGGCGGAGAAGCCCGGCTCGTCGTCGGTGCCCACCAGCCACGGCGTGCCGTCGGTGAAGCCGCCGTCGCGGGTCCAGCGCATCGGAACGCGCGAGTGGTCGCGGGAGCCGGCCAGGATCTGACCCCACGCGGCCTCGGGGGTCATGCCGCGCCCCATGAGCGCGTCGTGGCGGTTGATGGACTCGACGTCGCGGAGTTCGTCGACGCCGGAGAACTCCTGGTTGATCGCCGCGAGTTCCTGGCCCTGGAACAGGAACGGCGTCCCGCGCATCGTGAGCTGGATGGTGGCCAGCATCTTGCCGATGGCGGTGCGCACCTGCGGGTCGCGCTCCCGGCCCATCCCGAACTTGCTGAGCATGCGCGGGTTGTCGTGGTTGTCGAGGAACACCGCGATCCAGTCGTTGGGCGCCAGGTGGGAGTCGTAGGCGCGGTAGAAGCGCTTGAGGTAGTACAGCTTGTAGCGGTACGAGTCCCACCGGGTGTGGCCGGGGTTGTCCAACACGTCGAAGTTGAAGATCAGGTCCATCTCGCCGCGGCCGTAGCCGCTGAGCAGCCGGCCCAGCTCCATGCCGATGCCCGGCGTCTCGCCGACCATCACGCCGATCATGTCCGGAGGCAGCGGGTCTCCGAGCGTCCCGTCGGGGAGACGGCGGCGTGGCGTCGAGGCGGGGCGCTCGCGGCGCGTGAAGCCGTCGCGGCGCAGCCCGCGGAGGAACTCGTGCAGCCGGGGGCCGTAGAAGTAGTGCTCTACACCCGTGAACTCGAGGATGTCGCCGATGAACGGGTGCCCGTCCGGCAGGCCCTCCCGCTTCGAGATGTAGTTGATGACGTCGAGGCGGAAGCCGTCGATGCCGCGCTGCATCCAGAACGAGACGATGTCGGCGACCTCGTCGCGCACGTCGCTGTTGTCCCAGTTGAGGTCCACCTGGCCGTCGGCGAACAGGTGCAGCACCCACCGCTTCGCCTCGGGGATCCAACTCCACCCCGATCCGGAGAAGAACGAGGTCCAGTTGTTCGGCGGCGTGTCAGGGTCGCCCTCGACCATGAAGTAGTAGCCGCCGTACCGGCCGGCCGGGTCCGCGACGGCCTTGCGGAACCACTCGTGCTGGTCCGATGTGTGGTTGACCACGAGGTCGAGGATCAGCCGCATGCCGCGCTCGTGACACCCCGCGATGAGGGCGTCGAGGTCCTCCAGCGTGCCCATCTCCTCGTTGACGTCGCGGTAGTCGCTGACGTCGTAGCCCATGTCCTGGTTCGGCGACTTGAACACCGGCGAGAGCCACACGCAGTCGACGCCGAGGTCGTGGAGGTGGTCCAGCTTGCTGATGATGCCGCGGATGTCGCCGACGCCGTCGCCGTCCGCGTCGCGGAACGACCGCGGATAGACCTGGTAGAACACGGCCTCGCGCCACCACGGCGTCGGTTCCGGCGCCCGGCCCCGCAGCGGCCGGTCCGTCTCCTGGTTGACGAGGTCGAGCACGACGTCGACCATGCCGGGCCCGGTCAGCGGCTGCGTGAGCCGTTCCACCCAGCTCAGCTTGAGCCAGGAGATCAGGTGGATGAGCCGGCGGGGCAGGCCCGTCTGGAGCATGAGCTTGTCGATGACGTCGCGTCCCACCGGGTGCCGGTACAGGTGAGCGACGGTGTGACGCTTAGTGATCTGCGGCATGGGGGCCGCCTCCTCTCAGCTCGGCCACGATGCGGCCGTAGAACTCCTCGTCGAGCCGGTACCGGGCGCGGAGGATCAGGTAGCTCGCCGCCATCAGTGCCATCGGCAGCCCGAGCATGGCACCGCGGAGGATGCCGAGCCCGGCGTCGGTGACGTCGTCGGCGGTCCGGGCGACGTCGATGCCGGACCAGATCAGCGTGATGCCGACGATACCGCTCGCGACCGCGTTGCTGAGCTTGTAGATGAAGGGCTGCAGCGAGAAGGTCACCGATTCGTTGCGGCGGCCCAGCTTCCAGTGCCCGTACTCCACGGAGTCCGCGATGAACATCACCATGAGCAATTGGACCGCGCCCTGTCCGGCGAACACCAGCACCCCCGCGATGCCCACCAGCAGCAGCGAGGTGCCCGACACCATGAACACCAGGTAGCCCAGCAGGCAGACGATGGTGGCCACCAGGTGGATCCGCCCGCGCGTCATGACCTTCGACAGGAGCGGGAACGCGGCGAGCGCGGCGATCTGCGACACCCCGAGGATGGCCGCGAACACGGGGTAGGCGCCCTCGTCGCCGTAGGCGTACTTGAAGTAGTAGAGCCCGAACGACGCGGTGGTGAGGTAGCCGGACATGAACGCCACCATCGCCAGCGTCACCCACAGCAGCTGGTCGTTGCGCGCGATGACACCGAACAGCTCCCGCAGCGGGGTCATCTCGGGGCCGGCCGGCACCTGCTCGCGAGTGAACAGCAGCGTGAGGGACTGGAAGGCGAGCATGAGCACCACGAGGACGGCGGCGAGCGTGAACCAGGCGACCTCGGCCGAGCCGAGCAGCCCCTCCAACGCCCGGGTGGCCGGCACCAGCGCCACGACCATGGCGAACAGCCCGACGTTGGCGCAGATCCGCGCGAGGACGCCGATCTTCTCCCGCTCCTTCTGGTCCTGCGTCAGCGAGGGCAGCATGGACCAGTAGGAGATGTCGTTGACGGTGTACGCCACCTCGTAGACGAGGTAGACGACGGTGAACAGCGCGACGTAGCCCCAGCCGTCGGCGCCCAGGTCCGCGAACATCAGCAGCGACGCGCCGCCCCACAGCACGGCGCCGATGAGGATCCACGGCCGGAACTTGCCCCACCGGGTGCGCGTGTTGTCGACCACGACACCCATGACCGGGTCGTTGACGGCGTCGAAGACCCGCATCGCCACGAGGATCACGGTGATGACACCAAGCTGCGCGCCGGAGATCTGCAGCACGTCGGTGAGATAGAACATCAGATACAGCGACACCAGCGCCGCCAACATGTCGCGGCCGAGTGTCCCCAGGCCGAACCCCCACCTCGACGCCGCCATGGCCACACCCTAAGGGGTCGGGGCGGCCGTCAGGGGCGTACCAGCGTCACCACGTCGACGGCGGCTGCCACGGACTCCGCAGGGACCCCTTCGGGGAGGCCGTGGAACGCGTTGGGGCCCATCGCGATGAGGTCCGCCACGGCGTCGGCGGCCAGGTCGGCCCGCCAGCGCACCGGCCGCACGTGTGCCTCCCAACCCGGAAAGCCCGCCAGCAGCGCGTCCGTCTTGTCGCCCGCCACGTCAAGCAGGCCGTGACGGGTGCGCAGGGCGGCGAGGTGCTCCGCGGTGGGCACGGCCACGACGACGCGCCCGCCCGGGGCGAGGACGCGGGCGAACTCCGCGGGGTTGCGCGGCGCGAACACGCACAGCACCGCGTCGACGGCGCCGTCGGCGACGGGCAGACCGGCCCAGGTGTCGGCGACGATGGCCGCGGCCCGCGGGTGCGCCCGTGCCGCCCGCCGGGCGGCGGCGGGGGAGACGTCGGAGGCCAGGCCCTCCGCGTCCGGGTGCGCATCGAGGGCCCGTGCCAGGTAGTACCCGGTGCCGGCGCCCACCTCCAGGATCCGGCCCGCGCCCGCCGTCGCCGCGGCGACCGCGTCGGCGAGCGGCGCGTAGTGGCCAGCGGCGAGGAACCGGGCGCGGGCCTCCAACATCGCGGGGGTGTCGGCGTTGGCCGGCGCCGCCCGGCCCAGCAGGTTGACGTAGCCCTGCCGCGCGATGTCGAACGAGTGGCCGGCGGCGCAGCGCAGCGCGCCCGGCGTGCGGGTCAGCGGCGCCGCGCAGTGCGGGCAGCGCAGCCAGTCCAGGCCGCTCACCGCGGGGGCGGTGCGGGGCTGGCGGGGCCCGCCTGCCGCTCCCGACGACGGTCGCGGAGGTCGGCGCGCACCAGCACCACCATGCCGATGACGCCGATGGCCGTGAACGCGAACCACTGGAGGGCGTAGCTGAGGTGCGGGCCCTCGTCCAGGGCGGGCGCGCCGAGCGGCCGGAGGTCGGGGGACTCGGCAGGCGTCGACTCCAGCAGGGCGACGTACCCGTTGACGAGGTCCTCGCCGAGCGCGCGGCCCAGGGCGTCGGAGTTGAGCAGACGGATCTGGTTCTCATGCGGCGTCATGGCGCCCTCGTCGCCGCGGTCGTTGCGCCGCACGAAGCCGGTGACGGTGACCTCTCCCTCCGGCGGCTCAGGCAGGACGCCGTCGGGGTGACCGGGTTGCCGGGGGAGGAAGCCTCGGTTGACTAGCAGCAGGTCGTCCCGGTCGGTCCGCAGGACCGCGACGGCCTCGCTGCCGTAGGCGCCGTCGAGGGACCGGTAGCGGACCTGGAACCAGTCCCCGGTGTAGGTGCCTGTGGCGGTGACGCGGTACCACTGGTCGTCGTCGTCGATCGTGCCCGTCATCACCTCGTGGTAGGGCGCGACGGGGAGGGCGCGGTGCGCTTCCACGATCGCGTTCGAGTCACGCCGCTCGTCGAGGCGGCGGAGCTGCCACTGGCCGAGCAGGATGAAGGTCGTGGCGAGGACCGCGGCGAAGACACCCATCGCGATCCACCGCTTCACCTGACGGCTCACTCGCCCTCCTCGACGCTGCCGGGGACGATCTGGCCGCCGCTGATGGCCGGCCGGGCGGGCTCGTCGGGGCGCACCGGAGGTGGCGGCCGGTGGTCGGCGTTGTTGGCGAACAGGACGGCGAACGCCGGCAGCAGCGCCGCGGCGGCCAGGGCCGCGATCTTCCACCAGCCGGGCACGACCAGGAAGGCCAGGAAGCACGCCGTGCGGACGCCCATGGTGATCAGGTACCGGCGCTGGCGCTCCTCCAGGTCCAGTGTCCGGCTGCGGCCGGCGCTGGTGATGAGCGTCGCGTCCGTCGCCTTGGCCATGCGTTCCAGCATAGTCCGGCGCCCAGCGGGCGGGCCGTCACCGCGGGCCCATGCGGTAGGTTGCTCCCGTGGCTGAATCAAGAGTCGTCCTCGTCACCGGGGGCTCCAAGGGCATCGGGCGCGCGATGGCCGAGACGTTCCGCGACGCGGGCTACCGCGTGGCGGCGACGTACCGCTCCGGCGGCGTCCCCGACGGCGTCCTCGGCGTCACCTGCGACATCACCGACCAGGGCCAGGTCGACCAGGCCTTCTCGACCATCGAGGCCGAGCTCGGCCCGGTGGAGATCCTGGTCGCGAACGCGGGCGTCACCCGCGACACGCTGCTCATGCGGATGTCGGACGAGGACTGGGACACCGTCATCGACACCAACCTCACCGGCACGTTCCGTGTGGTGCGCCGGGCGACCCGCCCGATGATGCGCAACCGCTTCGGCCGCGTCATCCTCATCTCGTCGGTCGTCGGGCTCCTCGGCTCTCCCGGGCAGATCAACTACGCCGCTTCGAAGTCCGCGCTGGTGGGCATGGCCCGCAGCCTGGCGCGCGAACTCGGCAGCCGCAACGTGACCGCCAACGTGGTCGCCCCGGGCTTCATCGAGACGGACATGACCGCCGTCCTGCCCGAGGAGACCATCGCCGGCTACAAGTCGCGCATCCCCACGGGCCGCCTCGGCACCGTCGACGACGTCGCCCACGCGGCACTCTTCCTCGCCGGCGAACACGCCGGCTACATCACCGGCGCCGTCGTCCCCGTCGACGGCGGCCTCGGCATGGGTCACTAGAAAGGACGCCGCGATGGGTCTCCTCGAAGGCAAGAACATCCTGGTCACCGGCGTGACCATGCGCACCTCGATCGCGTACGCGGTGTGCGACATCGCGCAGCGGGAGGGCGCCACCGTCGTGGTGTCCGCCGCCGGCCGAGCCATCGCCCCCGCGCAGCGGGCGATCGCCAACCTCGACCCGGTGCCGGCGCTCATCGAGCTCGACGTCACCAACCCGGATCACCTGGCGGCGCTCCCGGAGACGCTCAGCGAGCACTTCGACGACGGCCTCGACGGCATCGTCCACTCGATCGCCTACGCCGACCCGGAGAAGGCGCTCGGCGGCGCGTTCCTCACCACCGAGTGGGAAACCGTCGCGAACGCCCTGCATATCTCGGCCTACTCGCTGCAGTCGCTCACCATGGCCGCCAAGCCGATCCTCAACCGCGGGGCCGGGGTCGTCGGGCTGACGTTCGACGCCCGGGTCAGCTGGCCGACCTACGACTGGATGGGCGTGGCGAAGGCGGCGCTGGAGTCGACGTCGCGGTACCTCGCCCGCTACCTCGGTCCGGACGGCATCCGCGTCAACCTCGTCGCGGCCGGGCCCCTCGACACGGTGGCCAAGAAGGCCATCCCCGGCGCGTCGTCGTTCAACGACATCTGGGGCCAGCGCGCCCCGCTGTCGTGGGACACGAGCGACGCCGTCCCGTCGGCCAAGGCCGTCGTGGCGCTGCTGAGCGACTGGTTCCCCTCCACCACGGGCGAGATGGTCCACGTCGACGGCGGGCTGCACTCGACCGGCGCCTGACAACCGGCCGGGCTTCCGGCACGCCGATCCTCGGGCACCCGGCGGGTCGGGTAGGTTGGTGGGCATGGCAGCGGTGGCGGAACTGGCGGGCGTGACGGTCCAGCGTGGTGGGTCCACGCTGTTGGACAACCTCAGCCTGGTGGTCGGTGAGCAGGACCGCTGGGTCGTCATCGGGCCGAACGGCGCGGGGAAGACCACGCTGCTGCAGCTGCTCGCCGCACAGCTGTATCCCACCGACGGCATCGTGGGACTCCTCGGCGAGGTGGTCGGCACCGTCGACGTCTTCGAGCTGCGGCCCCGGATCGGGCTCACCTCCTCGGCGCTGGCCGAGCGCATCCCGGACGCGGAGAAGGTCCGCGACGTCGTGCTGTCCGCCGCCTACGCCGTCGTCGGACGCTGGCGCGAGGAGTACGACGGCTACGACCTCGACCGCGCGGACCAGCTCCTCGGCTCGATGCGCATGGGCGGCTTCGCCGAACGCACGTTCGGCACCCTCAGCGAGGGGGAGCGCAAGCGCGTCCAGATCGCCCGGGCGCTGATGACCGACCCCGAGCTGCTGCTCCTCGACGAGCCCGCGGGCGGCCTGGACCTGGCCGGTCGGGAGGCCCTCGTCGACACGCTCTCCGAGCTGTGCCTGGACGAGGACTCGCCCGCGACGATCCTGGTGACCCATCACGTCGAGGAGATCCCGCTCGGCATCACGCACTGCCTGCTGCTCAGCGGCGGCCGGATCGTGGCCGCCGGGCCGATCGCCGAGACCCTCACGGATGAGAACCTCAGCGCCACCTTCGACCTGCCCCTGACCGTCACCACCGACGGCGGGCGGTGGAACGCCAGGAGCCGACGGTGAACGAGCTGCTCGACTGGATCCAGGCCAACCTGTGGGCGGGCTGGGGGATCCTCGCGGCGCTGCTGGCCGCGGCCGAGCTGCTCACGATGGACCTGACGCTGCTGATGCTGGCGGCCGGCGCGGCCGCCGGGGGCGCCACCGCCCTGATCTTCCCGGGACTGGTGTGGCTGCAGATCGTCGTCGCGCTCGTCACCGCGGTCCTCACGCTGTTCCTCCTGCGCCCCACGCTCCTCGACCGCGTCCGGCGTGCCCCGGGCTACCGCTCGTCGCTCGACACCCTCGTGGGGGCCTCGGGCCACGCGACGGCGGCGATCACGCGCACGGCCGGGGAGGTCAAGGTCTCCGGGCAGGTGTGGGAGGCCCGCTCGTTCGATCCCAGCGTCACCATCGACGCCGGTGAGGAGGTCGAGGTCTTCGGCCTCGACGGCATCACCCTCATCGTCTATCCCACCCGTCGACAGCTCGGCAGCTAAGGAGCCCGCCATGCCCGACATCACATTCTGGGTCCTCATCGCGCTGGTCATCCTCATCGTGATGATCCTCGCCGCGACGCTGAAGATCATCCGCCAGCAGCAGGTGGCGCTCGTCGAGCGCCTCGGCAAGTTCCGCAAGGCGCTCGAGCCCGGCCCCCACCTCGTCGTCCCCTTCTTCGACCAGGTGCGCTACACGCTCGACATGCGCGAGCAGGTGGTGCCGTTCCCACCCCAGGGGGTCATCACCGAGGACAACCTCATGGTGAGCATCGACTCGGTCATCTACTTCCAGATCGTGGACCCGGTGCGCGCCGCCTACGAAGCGCAGAACTACCGGGCGGCCATCGAGCAGCTGACCATGACCACCCTGCGCAACATCATCGGCGGCATGGACCTCGAGGCCGCGCTCACGTCGCGCGAGGAGATCAACCAGCGGCTCCGCGCGGTCCTCGACGAGGCCACCGGCAAGTGGGGCATCAAGGTCAACCGGGTCGAGCTGCGGGCCATCGAGCCGCCGCCCACCATTCGCGACGCCATGGAGAAGGGCGCGCGCGCCGAGCGCGAGAAGCGGGCACAGATCCTGCTGGCCGAGGGCCAGCGGCAGTCGCAGATCCTGTCCGCCGGCGGCGACCGCGAGGCCGCGATCCTGCGGGCCCAAGGCGACCGCGAGGCCCAGGTGCTGCGCGCCCAGGCCGAGCGGCAGGCGGCCATGCTCCGGGCGGAGGGCGAGGCGCAGGCCATCACCAGCGTGTTCGAGGCCATCCACGCGGGGCAGCCGGATCAGGCGTTGCTCGCCTACCAGTACATGCAGATGCTGCCGAAACTCGCCAACGGTGACGCCAACAAGATGTGGATCGTGCCCAGCGAGCTCAACGACGCGCTGAAGGGCCTGGGCCAGATCGCCGGTGGCGAGGCGGAGGACGTGCGGGAGTACGTGTCGAAGGCCACCACCCAGTTCCAGCGCCCCGAGAAGGTCGACGTGCACGCGGAGATCGAGGAGCAGGCGCAGAAGGACAAGAAGCGCTCCGACGCGACGGTGGAGAAGGCCATCGCCCACGCCCAGGCACTCGAGCAGACCAAGCTCGCCAGGCGCCAGACCGTGGGCCGGCCGGCGCTGCAGCAGGCGCCCGAGGCTGAGCCCGTCCCGCAGGAGACGCCGCCGGGCGACTCGCAGTAGAGGCGCTGGGCGCCTCCCGCGCCCAGCGGGCGCCACTCAGCCGAGATCGATGCCGAACTGGTGCAGCAGCGCCAGTGCGGCGTCGTCGGGCGTCAGGCGCAGCCCCTTCGTGCGGCAGGTCGCCAGGTCGATGCGGTAGCCGTAGCTGCCCTTGAGGTTCGCGTCGCGCAGGTCGGCGTCGGCGAAGCGCGCCCGCGTGAGGTCGCAGTCGGTGAAGCGGCTGCGCGTCAGCGTGACGTCGCTGAAGTCCACGTCGACCAGGGAGCAGCGTTCGAACACCCAGCGGTCAGCGGTGGCCTGCTGAAAGCTGCCCAGGTCGAGCTTGCACTCCGAGAAGTACGGCTGCCCCAACCCGGAGGTCCTCAGCCTGCGCCAGGCCACACCCACCAGGTGCAGTCGTCGAACTCCATCGCCTTGAGTGCGGTCGAGCCCAGCACACCCGTGAGGGTCTCGCCGACGAAGACCTCGTCGCCCCCCAGATCCGCGAGATTACGCACGCTCGCGCCCCTCCCTGCCCAGGCGGTTCGCGAGGACAGAACTGGCGAGTAGTTGGGCCTGGTGGAACAACATGAGCGGGATCACCAGGACGCCGACCGTGGCGCCGCCGAAGAGGACGCTCGCCATGGGCACTCCCGTGGCCAACGACTTCTTCGTGCCGCAGAACATCAGCGCGATCCGGTCCTCGCGCGGCAGGCCGAGCCGGCCTCCCAGCGTCCACGTGAAGACGAACATGAACGCCAGCAGGCCGAGGGCCAGGGGCACGAGCAGAGCCAGGTCGAGTGGCTGGAGCTCGCGCCACACGCCGGAGACGCGGAGCTCGGAGAACGCGCCGTAGACGATGAGCATGATGACCGCCTGGTCGAGGAACTTGAGCCTCGCGCGGTGGCGGGCCATGAACCCGGCGGTGGCGAACCTCGACAGCTGGCCGAGGACGAACGGGAGCAACAGCTGCACCACCACGCCCCACACCTGCTCGAACCCGATGGATCCGCCGCTGGCGGTGGGGATGAACAGCATCGCCAACAGCGGCGTGAGTCCCACGCCGAGGATGTTCGACGCCGTCGCCGACACCATGGCTGCGGGCACGTTGCCGCCGGCGAGCGACGTGAAGGTGATCGACGACTGGACGGTCGAGGGCACGAGGCACAGGAAGATCAGGCCGGCCCGGATCGGGGCGCTCAGCACGCCGTCGGGCAGGAACAGGAGCGGGGTGGCGAGCAGGGGGAACACGACGAACGTCGTCGCCAGGATCGCTACATGCAGCTTCCAGTTCCTCAGGCCCGCGAGCGTCTCGGCCGCCGACAGCCGCGCCCCGTAGCCGAAGAACAGCACGAACACGCCCACCCGGGTCACCAGGTCCAGGACCTCGGCGGCGGATCCGCTGACGGGCAGCAGCAGCCCCAGCGCCAGCGTGCTCAGGATGATGACCAGCATCGGGTCGATCCGCAGCTTCACTTAACTCTCCTCCAGTCGGGCGGGCAGGACGCCGCGGACGGCGTTGGTGACGACGAGGGTGTCCGCGCGGCGGAGTTCGTCGACGGTGAGGCGACGCTCCTCGATGCGGCCCGCGCCGATCAGCTCCGGGCGGGCGAGGATCTCGGCGCGCTGTACGCCGTCGAGGATGCCGAGGTCCAGCGGCGGGGTGACCCAGCGCCCGTCCACGAGTGCGACGACCGACGTCCGCCCGCCCTCCAGGACGTACCCGTCGGCGTCGTACCCGATCGTGTCGAAAGCTCCGGCGTCCTCCGCCGCGCGGACGGCGTCGTCGTACAGCTGACGCGCCGACGTCTTGTGGCGCGCCAGCGCGCCCGGGCGCCACGGGGCCGGGGCCAACCGGGCCGTGACCTCGCCGGCCAGCGGCGCCAGTGGGCTGCGGGTGACCCTGGCCGTGCCGTCGGGGGCGACGTCGATGCCCACCCGCCAGCTGCCGGCCCGCGGGGTCTCCGCGACCGCCCTGGCGACGGCGTCTCCTGGGTCCCCGAAGCCGAGCGCGCGCGCGGAGGCCGCGAGCCGGGACCGGTGCCGTGCCGCGAGGGGCGCCGCGCCGTCGACGACCCGCATCGCCTCGCGGAGGTGGACCGTCGGTCCGGCGTCGGTGGCGAACCGGGCCTTGGCGCGGCACTCGGCCCACTCGGCCGCCGCGGTGCTGTCGGTGACGATGCCCGAGCCCACGCCCAGCGTCGCGGTGCCGGCGGCGTCGATCTCGAGCGTCCGGATGACCACGGAGAGGTCCATGCGCCAGCCCAGCGGATCATCGGCAGGCTCGATGGTGCCGAGCGCGCCCGTGTACAGCCCGCGCGTGGTGGGCTCGGCGGCGCGGATGAGCCGCATGCTGGCCAGCTTCGGCGCCCCGGTGATCGAGCCGCACGGGAACAGGGAGGACAGCAGCAGCGCCGGGGTGGTGCCCGGAGCGAGGTCGCCGTGGACGGTGCTGGTCATCTGCCAAAGGCTCCCGACGCGCTCCACCTGGAACAACCGGTCGACCGCGACCGTCCCGGGCACGCTCACCCGGCTGAGGTCGTTGCGGATGAGGTCGACGATCATGAGGTTCTCGGCGCGGTTCTTGGGGTCCGTGCCGAGCAGCGCGGGGTCCGAGTCCGCGTCGGCGGTGCCCTTCATCGGGCTGCTGGTCGCGACGCCGTCCGCGACGTGGAGGAACAGCTCGGGAGACAGGCTGAGCGTCCACGCGGCCGCCGGTCCGGGGAGGTGCGCGAGGACGCCGAACTCGACGGGTTGGCGCTCGCGGAGCCGCGCGTAGAGCGCGGCGGGGCTGCCGACGGCACGGCCGGTGACGCGATGGGTGTAGTTGACCTGGTAGCTGGTCCCGGCGGCGATCGCGGCGCGGATCGCCTCGACCTGGGTCGCGAACTCGGCCTCGGTCACATCCGGCGCGGTGTCGGCCAGCCAGCCGTGGCCGTCTGCCGGGAGCACCTCGCCCAGGTCCACGTCCCGGCGCTCGGCGAACCAGTAGAGCGCGCCCGGAGAAGGGCGACGCAGGCCCGTCTCCGCCTCGGCGAGGTCGTAGGGGAGCCAGGCTAGGCAGTGCTCACCCCGGTCCCAGCCGGCGGCCAGTGCTGCGTCGAGCCCGGAGAGATCGACGCGATCGACCCTGGTCAGCCGCGTGTGGAGGGTCGCGCGGCCCGTGCGGGCGTCGTCGAGCAGCGCGAAGGGGTCCATGGCCGACAAGGGTATCGGGCGCGCCCGGCGCAGCGGGCGGTCGGGTGGGGCGCGTAGGGCTGCGGTCTCGTACAGTGCTGCCCATGCTCATCGACGTGACCGACGCCGGGGACCCGCGACTCGTCGACTACGTCGGGCTGCGGGACGCGCAGCTGCGCCGGCCCGAGGTGTCGCGGTTCATCGCTGAGGGCGTCAAGATCATCGAGCGGGCCTTCGCGGCCGGGTGTACGCCGCGCTCGCTCCTGCTGCAGCCGCGGTGGCTGCCCGGCCTCCGGGAGCTGATCGACGCCTGGCCCGACGTCCCGGTGTACCTGGCGTCCGAGGCCCTGATCGAACACGTCAGCGGCTTCCACGTGCACCGCGGGGCGCTCGGCTCCTTCGACCGGCCACAGGAGACCGGCTGGGACGAGCTGCTGGGCGGACGACGCCTCATCGTGTGCGAGGACACCGTCGACCACGCCAACCTCGGGGCCATCATCCGCGTCGCGGCCGGCCTCGGCTGGGACGGCGTCCTCGTCTCACCCGGCAGCGCGGACCCGCTCTACCGGCGCGCCGTCAAGGCGTCGATGGGCTCGTCGCTCGCCCTGCCGTGGCGGCGGATGGCCTCCGACAGCGACCTGCAGCGCCTACGGGACGCGGGCTTCACGCTCGTGGCGTCGACGCTGGCGCCGGGCGCCGTCGACCTCGCCGGCCTCGAGCCCCCGGCGAAGGCGGCGCTGCTGCTCGGCACCGAGGGACAGGGCCTGAGCGACGCCTGGTCCGCGGCCGCGGACCGCCACGTCACCATCCCCATGGCGGCCGGCGTCGATTCGCTGAACGTCGCCACGGCCGCCGCCATCCTGGCCTACGCCCTGCGCCCGTGACACACTGCGATGATGGTGCGCATCATCGTGAGGGTGACCGCGGCGCTGCTCAGCCTGGTGCTGGTCGGTTGTGCGGAGCCCGCCTTCCCCCGCGACCCGGACGACACGCTGCAGCGGGCGAGCGGGGGGACCCTGCGGGTGGGGGTGTCCGACCACCCGCCGTTCACCGAGGTCGCCGACGACGGGTCCGTGTCGGGCGACGAGGTGGAGATCATCGAGGGCTACGCCGAGTCCATCGGCGCCACCGTGGAGTGGCGCGACGGCGCCGAGAGTGAACTGGTGGAGTTGCTCGACCTGGGTCAGCTCGACGTCGTCATCGGCGGGATCGCGTCGGACTCCCCATGGTCCAAGCACGCCGCCTTCACCCGGCCCTACACGCGCGTCGTCGGGACGGACGGCAAGGCGCAGAAGATGGTCATCGCGGCCCGCCTGGGGGAGAACGCCCTGCTGACCAGCCTCGACCGCTACCTCATCGAGAAGGGGCTGCGGGCATGAGGCGCGCGGTGTCGTCGGTGCTGCCGCCTGAGCAGTCCGCCATCCTCGCCAAGGCGGTGCGGCTCGAGTGGATCACGCTGGTGGTGATGACCGTGATCATCGCCGCCGTCGGGATGGCGGCCGGTCAGTCCCAGGCCATGCGCACCGCCTTCGTGGAGGACTCACTGGCGCTTCTACCGCCGATCGCGTTCCTCATCGGGGTGGCGCGGGCGCGCAAGGGACGCAGCCCGGAGCACCCCTACGGCCACCACCGCGCCATCGCGGCCGGCCATCTCGTCTCCGCGGTCGCCCTCCTGGTGTTCGGCCTCATGCTGCTCTACAACGGCCTGTCGGGACTCGCCAAGGGGGAGCGGCCGCCGATCGGGGCGATCTCGCTGTTCGGCCAGACCTTCTGGTCCGGGTGGCTGATGATCGGGGTCATGACGCTCAGCGCCATCCCGCCGGTCATCCTCGGCCGGATGAAGCTCAAGCTCGCCGAACAGCTGCACGACAAGGTGCTGGCCGCGGACGCGGACATGCTCAAGGCGGACTGGCAGACCGGGCTGGCGACCGTGGTCGGGGTCACCGGCATCGGGTTCGGCCTGTGGTGGGCGGACTCCGCCGCCGCCGCGCTGGTCTCCATGTCGATCGTCAAGGACGGTTTCACCAACGTGCGCGGCGCCGTCGGCGCCCTGCTGGACCGCCGGGCCGCCCCGCTCGAGTCGGACGAGCCGGATCCGCTGATTGAGAAGCTCCGCGACGAGGCGCTGCGTACCCCGTGGGTCGCGGAGGCCGCCGTGAGGAGCCGCGATATGGGCCACGTCTTCCACAGCGAGGTGTTCGTGGTCCCCGTGGAGGGCGCCAGGCTCCGCATCGAGGACCTGGAGGAGTTGCACGACCGCTGCCGGGACGCGGACTGGAAGGCCGTCGACACCGTCATCGTGCCCGTCGACGGCATCCCCGAGGGGCTGAGCGCGTTGGATCCGCGGAGCCGGGGCTGATCCCCGGGCGCACACATGAGGGCCGGCCCCGCCTGGGGACCGGCCCTCTGCAGTGTGGGGTCAGCGCTGCGGACCGCCCCAGTCGGGCCGTCCGCCGAACCGGCCGGAGTTCGGTTCGGTCAGGGTGAGGCCGACGAGCACCGGGTCGTGGTCCGAGGACCGGTAGGGGTCGGCCGCCCACAGGTCCGCCTCGGCCGCCCCCTTGTAGGTGGTGTCGTAGTCGAACAGATCCGACTCGTCGGCGTTGATGTGCCACGCCGCGCTCCCCGAGACGAAGCCGGCCAGCGACTCGTTGGCCAGGGCGTAGTCGAGGTAGCCGATCATGCCGTCGAAGACATAGGAGTACGCCCCCTCGCCGCCGAACTGCTTCTCCAGATCCGTGTACCCGGCCTCGACGAACGCGTCGATGGGCGCCTCATGGTCGTAGCTGTTGAGGTCGCCGATGACGAGCGTGCGGGCCTCGCCGACGCCCGTAGGGTCGGAGGCCAGCCACTCGATCATCCGCTCGGCGGCGGCCAGGCGCGTGCCGTTGCAGTTGCCGGAGCCGTCGACGGTGTCGGGGTCGCCGACGCCGGCGCATGACGAGCCCTTCGATTTGAGGTGGTTGACCGCCACGTTGACCTTCTCGGGGCCGCGGACCTGCTTGAACGTCTGCAGCAGGGTCGGCCGGTTGAGGTCGTCGCCGTAGTCGAGGGCTGCCCAGTCGCCGACGGGCTGCACCGTCGAACGCTTGTAGATGAGCGCCTGGATGATGGCGTCCGAGCCGACCACGCCGGTGTTGACCGCCCGGTAGGTGTCGGCGCCCAGGTGCGCGTTCAGGGCCGTGACCAGGTTCTCCACGGCCGTGCCGTTGTTCTCGATCTCCATGAGACCGACGACGTCGGCATCCATGGCCGCGAGCGCGGCGACGATCTTGGCCTGCTGCCGCTCGAACTCCTCCACCGTGTCGGCGCCGCGGGCCTCCGGGTCGTCCGAGCGCAGGGTCGTGAAGTAGTTGAGCACGTTCATCGACGCGACCGTGAGGTCGCCGCCCACCTCGGGGACGTCGGGCCGCGGGTTGGCCGGGACGTGGGTGGCGCCCTGCGTCGGCTGGACCTTCCACGCGTTGAACACGTAGCTGAGCACGCCGGTGATCCCGGACACGCCGTCGCCGCCGCGGAAGTAGTTGTCGCGGGTGAACGCCTTCCCGTTGGGATGGATCGCCGGGGAGGGATTCTGGTCGGTGCGGCCGTCGTCGACCACCAGTCGGTTGGCGAGGTTGACGCTCAGCAGGCTCTGTGCGGCCGGTCCCGGCTCGACCACGGCCGTCGGCGTGTGCTGTCGCGAGGTGCCGTAGACGATCTCGCCGTAGCGGTCGAAGTTGTAGTACTCGATGATCGTGAGTTCGTCGGGGAACCTCACAAGCATCCCCTCGTGGCGCTCGGGCGACACCAGCGGCAGGGTCAGGTCGAGGGGCGTCACCGGCCCGCCGGAGCCCAGCACCTCCACCGACGTGGGCGAGAGCTGCGTCTGGTTCCGGTACTCCGACACCCGGCCGGCGACCCGTACCCGGTCCCCCGGGGACACCGCGACACCGCCGCGGTAGACGAAGACGGCGTCGCTGGTGGCAGAGTCACGGTCGCCGGCGTCCTGCACGAAGAAGCCGTCAAAGCCGCCGCTCTGGAAGTCGCCCGTGACGACGCCCTCGACGGTGACGTCCCGGCCCGCGTAGGCGGCCCGGTCGCCCGTGCCCTGGACGGTCCCGATCGGCACGATCGCGGGTTCCTGCGGCTCGGGCGGGTCGGTGGGCTGGGTTGAGCCGTCGCACGTGAAGGTGCCCAGGGCGCTGAACGCGTCCAGGCCCTTGCCGGTCCACTGGGCGGTTGGGTCGAAGGCATCCGTGGGGTCGGCGTCGACGACACACGCCGAGCGCACCAGCGTTCCGTCCCCCGTGCCGAGCAGCTCGGAGCCCCATTCGGTGCCGGGATCGTGGCCGACCTGGCCCAGCGAGTCGACGACCGTGGTGCCGGACCGGAGGACGACGGCGTCGTCGCCGTTGTACCAGCCGGAGCCGTTGGTGGCCTCGGCGAGCGCGAGCAGCTGCGCGTCCGCGGACGCGTGGACCACGTGGTGGTAGCCGCCCGGGGCGACGGTCCCGGACAGGGTCACGGTCAGGCCGGCGGACGACGCGCCGTTGAGGAACATCTCGATCCGGTGGCCGGTGAGGTCGATGGCCCGCGCCGTCGGGTTGTACAACTCGAGCGCCTTGTTGTTACTGCTGCCCTCCAGGTAGGCGCTGATCATGAGGGTGGAGGGGGCGGCCGCCGCGTCGTGCGGCGTGGCCCCCAGCAGTCCGGCCGCCAGCGCCGTCGCGGCGCCGACGGCGGCCGCGCGTTGTCTCAGGGACATGGGTCTCCTCGTGACTCGGGTATCTGTCCCGCGAGCCTAGGGAGCCGATCTGAACCTGAGAAGGACTGTTAGTTAACGTCGGATGAACCGGTCACGCGGTCGCGCCGGGGGGAGTGGCATGCGTGGCCTTCGGCGACACGGGCCAGTCGTCGGGGTAGCGCCACGCCAGCTCGGTGACCTTGGCGTCGAGCTGGCGCCGCAGCCGCGCGGACAGCCGATCCCCGAAGACCGTGCCGTTGAGGTGATCGGTCTCGTGCTGCAGGCAGCGCGACAGGAGCCCGGTCCCCACCACCGTGACGTCGTTGCCGAAGGCGTCCTGGCCGGTACACACCGCCTGGTCGGGGCGGGCCAGCACCGCGTACCCGCCCGGGTAGGACAGGCAGCCCTCGTCGGCGGACTCCAGCTGCCGCGCGGCGCCCTCGGGCAGCGTGACCGTCGGGTTGCACACCACGCCGATGTGGATCGTGTCGTCGGCGTCGGGGCACTCGTAGATGAACACCGCCTTGCCGACGCCGACCTGGGTTGCGGCGAGGCCGACGCCCTCCGAGGCCCGCATGGTGGCGAACATGTCGCGGACGAGGGTGTGCAACTCCTCGTCGAACTCCGTGACGGGCTCGGTGGGCTGATGCATGACGGGAGTGCCCCAGCGGGTGATCGGCCTTACCTGGCCGCCCTGCGTGAGATCGTCCTCGGTCATCGTCATCCTCCAAGCATCGACGGCATTCCGGCTGCCCAGTATGCCGCAGGGTGTCGCTGGGGGGCACGCGAGGGGGCGTGCGCCACACTGGCGCACATGGAACTGCCACCCGGTTGGTCCGCGCTCTTGGAGGACTACGTCGCGCACCTGGACGCCGAGCGCGGCCTGTCGCCGCACACGGTGCGGGCGTACCGCGGGGATCTCGTCGAACTGGCCCGCCACTGCGGCGTGGGGCCGGCCGAGGTCACGCTGCCGGCGCTGCGGTCCTGGCTGTCGGCGATGACCGACGCCGGCGCCGCCTCCTCGACGGTGCAGCGGCGCGTCGCCTGTGTCCGCGGCTTCTTCGGTTGGGCGCGCCGGGAGGGGCTGGTGGCCGAGGATCCCGCGGCGCGGCTGACAGCGCCTCGCCGGCGGCGCCACCTGCCGAGGGTGCCCAGCCGTGCCGACGTGGACCTGAGTCTGGCCTCCGTGAGCGCCCGGCTGTCGGAGGGCGACAACCCGCTCGTCCACCGAGACCTCGCCCTGGTGGAGGTCCTCTACTCCAGCGGGCTGCGCGTGTCCGAGGCGTGTTCGCTGCGGTTGCGCGACGTCGACCGCGAGCGCCGGGCCCTGACCGTGCTCGGCAAGGGCGGCAAGGAACGCACCGTGCCGCTGGGGGTGCCCGCGCTCCGGGCGCTGGACGCGTGGCTGCACCGGCGGCCGGAGGTCGCCGGTCCGCGCAGCCCGGAGACCGTGTTCCTGGGCGCCCGTGGAGGGGCGATGGACCCGCGTGTCGCGCGGCGGGTCGTCCACGCGGCCACCGCGGGGGCGGGCAGGGGAGCGGAGACGGGGCCGCACGGCCTGCGGCACGCGATGGCGACGCACCTGATCGACGGCGGCGCGGACCTGCGCAGCGTCCAGGAGATGCTCGGCCACTCGTCGGTGGCCACCACGCAGATCTACACGCACGTGACCTCCGAGCGGTTGCGGCAGGCCTTCCGGCAGGCGCATCCCCGGGCCTGAGTGTCGTCGCGCTCACCGGCCCAGGGTCAGCGGGTCGATCAGGTCGCCGTCGCGCCATGCCATCCAGTGCAGATGGCACCCCGTCGACAAGCCTGTGGAGCCCACCCGGCCGATGCGTTCGCCCGCCGCCACCCGCTGTCCTTCCCTCACCTCCAGCCCGGGTAGATGCGTGTACGCCATCTGGAGTCCGGCGCCGTGGTCGATGCGGACCCGGAATCCGTAGGCGGCGTGGAAGGACGCATCGACGACGACACCGTCGGCCGGCGCCGCCACCGGCGTGCCGCACGCGGCCGCGAGGTCCACGCCGTCGTGGAGCTTGACGACGCCCGTGACCGGATGGCGCCGCGTGCCGAAGCCCGATGTGATCCGACCGGCGACGGGCCGGCCCCCGACGGCCGCCACCCGCGCCGCGGCGAGCGGGGGCGGGGTCCGCGGCATCGCGCCGTGGGGTAGGAGGCGGATCGTGGGCGTGGCGGCGTACTGGAGCGGGTCGAGGTGATCGACGCCGTCGGTCAGGCCCCAGTGCAGGCATGCGGTGGCGCAGTGGCCCGCCAGCAGCGTCCCGATCGGGTCGCCGGCGCCGACGACGTCGCCCTTCGCGACGGTGGCCCGCACCGGCTGGTAGGTCGTGCGCCACCCGTTGCCGTGATCGACCGATACGGTGCCCACGCCCGCGACCGACCCGGCGAAGTACACGCGTCCGGCCGCGGCGGACGCCACCGTCGCACCGGCGCGCCCGGCGAGGTCCACGCCCCGGTGGCCGGCGGCGTACCTCGAGGCGAGCGTGTCGAAGCCGCGTGTCACCGCCCCGGTCAGCGGGCGGTCCAGCACGAACCCGTCCGCGACGGCCGCGCCCGCCCCCGGCGCGGTCAGGGCGAGGGCGAGGAGGACGGTGATGAGGAGGCGTCGCATGCCGCCATCGTGTGCGGCCGGCGGCCCGGAATGCCGCGCGATCCGTCGGCCTGTGGACAACTCGGCGACCACCGTCGACACGAATGACAGGGAAGCGCGACCCTCGGCGGGCTGCGCGGGCTCGAGAGGGCAGTTCGACGGCGTGTCGTGCGGTGAAGCGGCGGGATGAACCCGTTTGGTGGCGGGGCGCGGCACTGGCTACGATGGACCCCGCAACCCTCGTGGGTTGACATCGCATGCGCTCAGCGGGAGATCCCGTCGGCTGCCGCGTGGTCCCCCTCCCCGGAGGCGGGTGCGGACGCCGGGCGCATCAGGCAGGCCCTCACGGGCCATCGTAACCACCGTGTGAGCGCGCGCGCTCACCCAGCCAGGCGGGTCCGCCCGCCGCGAAAGGAACGGCCATGGCCGTCGTCACCACTCGCCAGCTCCTCGAGTCGGGCGTGCATTTCGGGCACCAGACCCGGCGCTGGAACCCCAAGATGAAGCGGTTCATCTTCGCGGAGCGCAACGGCATCTACATCATCGACCTCCAGCTCTCGCTGCGCTACATCGACAAGGCGTACCACTTCGTCAAGTCCACCGTCGCGCGCGGCGGCCAGGTGCTGTTCGTCGGCACCAAGAAGCAGGCGCAGGAGGCCATCGCCGACCAGGCCACCCGCGTCGGGATGCCCTACGTGAACCAGCGCTGGCTGGGCGGTATGCTCACCAACTTCCACACCGTCACCAAGCGCATCCAGCGCCTCAAGGAGCTGGAGGGCATGGACTTCGCTGACGTGCCCGGCTCCGGCCTGACGAAGAAGGAGCTCCTGCAGCTCGAGCGCGAGAAGAACAAGCTCGCCAAGACCCTCGGCGGCATCCGTGACATGGCCCGCACCCCGCAGGCCGTCTGGATCGTCGACACCAAGAAGGAGCACCTCGCCGTCGACGAGGCGCGCAAGCTGAACATCCCCATCGTCGGCATCCTCGACACCAACTGCGACCCCGACGAGGTCGACTACGCGGTGCCCGGCAACGACGACGCCATCCGCTCCGTCGCCCTGCTGACCCGCATCATCGCCGACGCCGTCGCCGACGGCCTCATCGAGCGCTCCGCCGGTCGCGGGGGCGAGCAGGCCGTCGAGGCCGAGCCCATGCCCGACTGGGAGCGCGAGCTGCTGGGCGCTGAGGGCGAAGCCGCCGAGGCCGCGCCGGCCGAGGAGGCCCCCGTCGCCGAGGCCGCCGCGGAGGAGAGCCCCGCCGCCGCGGAGGAGACCCCGGCCGCCGCGGAGGAGGCCCCCGAGGCCGACGCCGAGGCCGCGGTTGAGGCGCCTGCCGCCGAGTCCACCGACGCCAACTGATCACTCGAACAGACGGGAAATCCAGCCATGGCTATCACTGCCGCTGATGTGAAGAAGCTCCGCGACGCCACCGGCGCGGGCATGATGGACGCCAAGAAGGCCCTCACCGAGGCCGAGGGCGATTTCGACAAGGCCGTGGAGCTGCTGCGCATCTCCGGCCTGGCGAAGGCCGCCAAGCGGGCCGACCGCGAGGCCACCAACGGCATCGTCGCGGGCCGCGACGGCGCGCTCATCCAGTTCGCCGCCGAGACCGACTTCGTCGCCAAGAACGCCGAGTTCGTCAGCCTCGCCGACGACATCCTGGGCGCCGTCCTCACCTCCGGTGCCTCGGACGTGGCGTCGGCCAACGAGGCGTCGCTCGCCTCCGGCAAGAAGGTCCTGGACGCGGTCCAGGAGCTCGGTGCCAAGATCGGCGAGAACCTGTCGCTCGTCGCGGTCGCCAACTTCGACGGCGACACGCACCTGTACCTCCACCGCCGCGCCGCGGACCTGCCCCCGCAGGTCGGCGTGCTGGTCGAGTACAAGGGTGACGAGGCGCTCGCGCACCAGGTCGCCATGCAGATCGCCGCGATGTCGCCGCAGTGGGTGACCCGCGACGAGGTGCCGGCCGACATCGTCGAGAACGAGAAGCGCATCGCCGAGGCCACGGCCAAGGAGGAGGGCAAGCCCGAGGGCGCCATCCCGCGCATCGTCGAGGGCCGCGTCGGCGGCTTCTACAAGGACGTCGTCCTCGTGGACCAGGCCGCGGTCTGGGAGGACAAGAAGTCCGTCGGTGACGCACTCAAGGCCGGTGGCACCGAGATCGTGCGCTTCGTCCGGTTCGCCGTCGGCGCCTGATCACCCGTCCCAGCAGCGGACGACACAAGTGAAGTAGAGTGGCGTGCGCCGCGATCCGAGTAGGGTCGCGGCGCACGTCCATGTTCGGATCGGTCGGAGTCGAGGAGTCACGTGGCATACCATCGGGTGCTGTTGAAGCTGTCGGGCGAGGTGTTCGGCGGCGGGAAGCTCGGAGTCGACCCCACGGTGGTGTCGGCGATCGCCGCCGAGATCGCGGAGGTCGTGCGGGGCGGGACCCAGGTCGCCGTCGTCGTCGGCGGCGGGAACTACTTCCGCGGCGCGGAGCTGTCCCAGAACGGCATGGCCCGCGACCGGGCCGACTACATGGGCATGCTGGGCACCGTCATGAACAGCATCGCGCTGCAGGACTTCTGCGAGAAGGCCGGCATCGAGACCCGCGTCCAGTCGGCCATCAACATGGCCCAGGTCGCCGAGCCCTACATCCCGCGGCGCGCCGAGCGGCACCTCGAGAAGGGGCGGCTCGTGATCTTCGGCGCCGGGTCCGGCATGCCGTACTTCTCCACGGACACCGTCGCGGCGCAGCGTGCCCTCGAGATCGGGGCCGAGGTGCTCCTCATGGGCAAGCAGGGCGTCGACGGCGTGTACAACAAGGACCCGCAGGTCCACCCCGAGGCCACGAAGTTCGACCACCTCACCTTCGACCAGTTCCTCACCGAGGACCTGAAGGTCGCCGACGCCACCGCCATCTCGCTGGCCCGCGACAACAACCTCAACATCGTGTTTTTCAACCTTTCCACCCCGGGCAACATCGGGCGCGTCGTGGCCGGCGAGCCCATCGGAACCCTCGTCTCGCGATAGTCCCACCGAGAATCACAGGAGCACACATGATCGCCGACGTCCAGAAGGAAGCCTCGAACAAGATGCAGCACGCGGTGGACCACGCGCGTGAGGATCTCGCCACGATCCGCACCGGCCGGGCCCACCCCCAGATGTTCAACAAGATCACCGCTGACTACTACGGCGCCCCGACCCCGCTGCAGCAGCTGGCGACGTTCACGTCGCCGGATCCCCGGTCGATGATCATCACGCCCTTCGACCGCAGCGCCATCGGCGCCATCGAGAAGGCCATCCGCGACGCGGACCTCGGCGTCAACCCCAGCAACGACGGCAACGCGGTGCGCGTCGTCATGCCGCAGCTCACCGAGGAGCGCCGCAAGGAATACATCAAGATGGCCAAGTCGAAGGCCGAGGACGCGCGCGTGGCCGTGCGCAACGTGCGCCGTCACTCCATCGACCAGCTGAAGAAGCTCCAGAAGGACGGCGAGATCGGCGAGGACGACCTCTCCCGCGCCGAGAAGGCGCTCGATGCGAGCACCAAGAAGTTCGTCGAGAGCATCGACGAGCTGTTCAAGCACAAGGAAGCCGAGCTCCTCGAGGTCTGATGACGGGACAGGCAGCGACGACGCCCGCCTCGAAGGCCGGACGGGATCTCCCCGTCGCCATCGGGGTGGGCATCGCGCTGTTCGTCCCGTTCGCGGTGGGCCTCATCTGGTTCCCGTGGCTGTTCATCCTGCTGGTCGCCGTCGCGCTGACGGCCGCTGCCGTCGAGGTCCACGGCGCGCTCCTGCGCAAGGGGATGCGCGCCGAGATCGTCCCCATCGCCATCGGCACCGCGGTCAGCGTGGTCGGTGGATACCTGGCGGCGGTCACCGAGCTGCGCGTCACCCCGACGGCGTTCGTCATCATCTGCCTCGGCGCGACGATGATCGCCGCCCTGGGCGCACGGCTCCTCCGGGGCCGTGAGGGCTTCATCCGCGACATCGCGGCCAGCTCGCTGCTCATCGCCTACATGCCGATGCTCGGCATGTTCGTGCCGCTGCTCATGACGGCCCCGGCGGGCCAGCTGCGCGTCCTCACCGTCATCGTCATCGTCATCGCGGCCGACACCGGCGCCTACGCCGTCGGGTCGCTGCTCGGCCGCCACAAGCTCGCCCCCGAGATCAGCCCCGGCAAGACGTGGGAGGGACTGGCCGGCGGTGTGACCGTCGCCACGGGCTTCGCGGTGGCCGCCGTCGCGTTCCTGCTCGACGGGCCTTGGTGGGTCGGGATCCCGCTGGGTATCCTGGTGAGTCTCGCCGCCACCATCGGCGACCTCGTCGAGTCGCTCATCAAGCGCGACGCCGGACTCAAGGACATGTCGAACTTCCTCCCCGGCCACGGCGGGGTCATGGACCGGCTGGACTCGATGCTCGTCGCGTTCCCGATGGGGTGGCTCGTGCTCCATCTCGCCCTCGGCGGGTGACTCTCCACGCGAAGGACCCCATGACCGGAACCCAGCTGCCCCTCGTCTTCGACGCGCCCCTGCGGGGCAAGGCGCCGAAGCACTGGCTCGATCTCACGCCGGACGAGCGCGTCGACGCGACGCAGCGGCTGGGGCTGCCGCGGTTCCGCGCCGACCAGATCTCGCGGCACGTCTTCGACCGGCTCGAGGACGACGTCGAGCGCTTCACCGACCTCCCGGCGGCGATCCGCGACGACCTGGGCGCCCAGCTCTTCCCGCGCCTGCTCGAGCAGGTCACGCAGCGCACCGCCGACGCCGGGGCCACCGTCAAGACCCTGTGGCGGCTGCACGACGGCTCGCTGCTGGAGTCGGTCCTCATGCGCTACCCGGGCCGCTCCACCCTGTGCATCTCCTCGCAGGCGGGCTGCGGCATGGCCTGCCCGTTCTGCGCCACCGGGCAGGGCGGCCTGCAGCGCAACCTCAGCCAGGCGGAGATCACCATCCAGGCGCTGGCCGCCAACCAGATGCTCGCCTCCGGGGTCGTGCCGGGCGCCTCCGGGCGGCTCAACAACATCGTGTTCATGGGCATGGGGGAGCCCCTCGCCAACTACAAGGCGGTCATGGGCGCCATCCGCACCCTGCTGGCGCCCACCCCCGAGGGGTTCGGCATGAGCGCCCGCGGCATCACCGTGTCGACGGTGGGCCTGGTGCCGAAGATCCAGCAGCTCACCACCGAGGGCCTCCCGCTCACGCTCGCCGTCTCCCTGCACGCGCCCGACGACGAGCTCCGCGACGAGATCGTGCCGATCAACACGCGCTGGAAGGTGGGCGAGGTCGTCGACGCGGCCTGGGAGTACGCGCGGGTCACGAAGCGGCGCGTCTCCATCGAGTACGCCATGATGCGCGACATCAACGACCAGGTGCAGCGCGCCGAACTCCTCGCCCAGGTGCTGAAGAAGCGCGGGGACTGGGGCTGGGTCCACGTCAACCTCATCCCGCTGAACCCGACCCCCGGGTCGAAGTGGACCGCGTCGCGGAAGGCGGACGAGCGCGCCTTCATGCAGACGCTCGAGCGTCGCGGGGTGCCGGTCACCCTGCGCGACACCCGCGGATCCGAGATCGACGGCGCCTGCGGGCAGTTGGCGGCCACCGTCCGCGAGTGAGCATCGGTGGACCCGTCGAAACAAGTCCGACGCGGCGTCGTTACAATCGAGCCGCTATGCGTCCACCGTCGAAGGAGTACTGATGGAACAGAAACTGGAAAGCATCTTCCAGAGCGTCGTGGCCCGTAACCCTGGGGAGGCCGAGTTCCACCAGGCCGTCCGTGAGGTCTTCGAGAGCCTCGAGCCGGTCGTCGCCCGGCACCCCGAATACATCGACTCGAAGATCCTCGAGCGCATCTGCGAGCCGGAGCGCCAGATCATCTTCCGTGTGCCGTGGGTCGACGACAAGGGCGAGGTCCAGGTCAACCGCGGCTTCCGCGTCGAGTTCAACTCCGCGCTCGGCCCGTACAAGGGCGGCCTGCGGTTCCACCCCAGCGTCTACCTCGGCGTCATCAAGTTCCTCGGATTCGAGCAGATCTTCAAGAACTCGCTCACCGGCCTGCCGATCGGCGGCGGCAAGGGCGGATCGGACTTCGACCCCCGCGGCAAGTCCGACGGCGAGGTCATGCGCTTCTGCCAGTCCTTCATGACCGAGCTGTACCGGCACCTCGGTGAGTACACCGACGTGCCGGCCGGCGACATCGGCGTCGGTGGCCGCGAGATCGGCTACATGTTCGGTCAGTACAAGCGCATCACCAACCGCTACGAGTCTGGCGTCCTGACGGGCAAGGGCATCGCGTGGGGCGGCTCGCTCGTCCGCACCGAGGCCACCGGCTACGGCACCGTTGTGTTCGCCGACGAGATGCTCAAGACCCGCGGCGAGTCGTTCGACGGCAAGCGGGTGACGGTCTCCGGGTCCGGCAACGTCGCGATCTACGCCATCGAGAAGGTCCACCAGCTCGGCGGCACGGTCATCGGGTTCTCGGACTCCACCGGCTACATCGTCGACGAGGCCGGCGTGGACCTCGACCTGCTCAAGCAGATCAAGGAGGTCGAGCGCGGCCGCGTGAGCGACTACGCCGATCGGCGCCAGTCGGCCACCTACCAGAGCAACGGCTCCATCTGGGACGTCCCCGTCGACGTCGCGCTGCCCTGCGCCACGCAGAACGAGCTGAACGGCGAGCAGGCCGCGACCCTCATCCGCAACGGCGTCAAGGCCGTGGCGGAGGGCGCCAACATGCCCACCACCCCCGAGGGCATCCGCGCGTTCCAGGAGGCCAAGATCCTCTACGGCCCGGGCAAGGCCGCCAACGCGGGTGGCGTCGCCACCTCGGCGCTGGAGATGCAGCAGAACGCGTCGCGCGACTCCTGGAGCTTCGAGTACACGGAGGAGCGCCTGACCTCGATCATGCGCAACATCCACGACATGTGCGCGGAGACGGCCGAGTCGTACGGGGCCCCGGGCGACTACGTGGTCGGCGCCAACATCGCCGGCTTCGAGAAGGTCGCCGCCGCGATGCAGGCCTTCGGTCTGGTCTGAGTCAGGGGTTTCCCCACAGGGTGCGATAGCGCCGGATCCGCTCTGGGTCCGGCGCTTCGCCGTATCCGGCCCAGAGCGCGTCCTCGTGGCCGGGCCCGAAGTTCCACTCCAGCGACCAGGACGCGATCGCGAGGTCCGCCCAGCGGTCGGCGACGCCGAGGTCGCCGACGTCGACGATGCCGACGAACGCGCCGTCGGCGTCGATGAGCGTGTTGGGCGCGCACGCGTCGCCGTGGGCGACGACGAGGAGGTCGACGTCGTCCTGGTAGCCGATCCAGTCGGCGGGGCCGAACGGGCAGTCCGTCGGGTCGAGGCTGTGGAGTATCGCGAGTCCCTCCCCGATGGCCGCGGCGGCGCGGTCCGGGTCCGCCATCCCCACGCTGCCCACCGCCGACTCGCCGGGCATCCCGAGCGTGACGATCAGCCAGCCGTCGTCGACCTCCTCGTAGTCGGCCATGCGCGGCGAGGGGAAGCGGCTCGCGAGCCAGGATAGGCGCTCAGCCTCCGGCAGCAGGTCCTCCGGGCTCCACTTGGCGTACAGCGGCTGCTCGTCGGGCCCGACCAGGCGGGCCGTGAGGCCGCCGAGCTCGTTGCGCCACACCAAGGAATCGACGCGTCGGCCGTGGGCGGCGGCCCACCGGGTGATGGCGAACGGGACGGGGGTGCCGGGCGGCGGCGTGGAGGCGAGAGGCATGCCTCGATCCTGGCACACCGGGTGCCCGCGCCGGCCCGCCTAGACTGGGCCGGTGCGCACCATCGTCCTGCTCGGATCCACCGGCTCGATCGGAACCCAGACCCTCGACGTCATCTCCAGCAGGCGGGACCGGTTCCGGGTCGTCGGGCTGTCCGCCTCCGGTGGGAACATCGAGCTCCTCGCCCGCCAGATCGTGCAGTACCAGCCCGAGACGGTGGCCCTGTCGCGGGCGAGCGCGGCCCAGGACCTCCAGCGCGCCCTGTACGCCGAGGCGGACCGGCGCGGCTGGAACGAGGGCGACTACCAGCTGCCGAGGCTGCTGCTGGGACCGGACGCCTCGACCGAGCTCGCGGCGGCGGGAGCCGATGTCGTCGTCAACGCCATCACGGGTGCCGCGGGCCTGCGGCCCACGCTGGCCGCGCTCGCGGCCGGCTCGACGCTCGCGCTGGCCAACAAGGAGTCGCTGGTCATCGGCGGTCGCCTCGTGACGCAGGCGGCGCGGCCCGGACAGATCGTCGCGGTGGACTCCGAGCACTCGGCCTTCGCCCAGGCCCTGCGCTCCGGGCGCTCCGACGAGGTGCGCCGGCTCATCCTCACCGCCTCCGGGGGTCCGTTCCGCGGCAGTACGCGCGACCAGCTCACTGACGTCACGCCGCAGCAGGCGATGGCGCACCCCACGTGGGACATGGGACGGGTCATCACCATCAACTCCGCGACGCTGGTGAACAAGGGACTTGAGCTCATCGAGGCGGCGCTGCTCTACGGCGTCGACTACGACGACATCGTCGTCACCGTCCACCCGCAGTCGATCGTCCACTCGATGGTGGAGTTCCATGACGGGTCGACCATCGCGCAGGCGTCGCCGCCGGACATGCGCCTGCCCATCGGCATCGCGCTGACGTGGCCGGACCGGCTCGCCGACGCCGCCACCCCCTGCGACTGGTCCACGGCGTCGGCCTGGACCTTCGAGCCGCTCGACTCGGCCACGTTCCCCGCCGTCGAGATCGCCAGGGCGGCGGGTCGGGCCGCCGGCACCGCGCCCGCGGTGTTCAACGCCGCCAACGAGGCGTGCGTCGAGGCGTTCTGGGCGGGTGAGATCGGCTTCCTCGACATCGCCGACATCGTCGCGGCCTGCGTCGACGAGCACCTGGCCGACGGACACGTGCCCGACGCCGACCTCACCCTGGACGCGGTCCTCGCGGCCGACGGCTGGGGCCGTGCCCGCGCCGCGGAGTTGGCGGCCGGCCGATGACCTTCCTCACGACGGTGCTGTTCGCCGTCCTCTTCTTCGCCGCCATCATGGCGTCGATCGCGCTGCACGAGATCGGGCACCTGGTCCCGGCCAAGCTCTTCGGCGTCCGCGTCTCGCGCTACTTCGTCGGCTTCGGGCGCACGCTGTGGTCCACCCGCCGCGGCGAGACCGAGTACGGCATCAAGCTCCTCCCGCTGGGCGGGTACGTGCGGCTGATGGGCATGTACCCGCCGCAGGGCCCGCGCACGGGCCGCGAGGGTTGGCTGACCCGCATGGCGGACCAGGCGCGCGCCGTCGAGTACGAGGAGATCACCCCCGCGGACCGCGGCCGGCTGCTCTACGAGAAGAAGACCTGGCAGAAGATCGTCGTCATGCTGGGCGGCCCCGCCATGAACCTGCTGCTGGCCTTCCTCATCTTCCTCGGCATCACGTCCGCGTTCGGGATCTACACGCCCACGCTCACGGTCGCGGCCGTCTCGGAGTGCGTCATCGCGGCGGACCGCGCGGAGCGCACCTGCACCGGCGACGACCCGCCCACCCCTGCGGTCGAGGCGGGCATCCGCGAGGGTGACCGCATCGTGTCCTTCAACGCCATCGAGCCCGCCGACTGGGACGAGGTGGGCGAGCTGATCCGCGCCAACGGGGCGGGGGAGGCCCGCATCGTCGTCGAGCGCGACGGGCAGCGGGTCGAGCTGCCCACCGTCTCCACCGTCCTCAACCACGTGCCGGACCGGCTCGACCCGTCCCGCATGGTGGAGGCGGGCTTCCTCGGCGTGACACCGGTCACCGAGCAGCGGCGCGGTGGCGTGACCGAGACGGTGGAGCAGATGTGGCAGCTCACCCGGCAGTCGGTGGTCGCGCTGGCGAGCTTCCCGGTGCGCGTCTACAACGTGGCGGCGGACCTCGTCACCGGTCAGCCCCGCGACATCAACTCGCCCATCTCGATCGTCGGCGCCTCGCGGGTCGCGGGGGAGATCGGCGCGAGCGACCGGCTCGCGGCCGACGACAAGGTCGCCAGCTGGCTGTCGCTGCTCGGCTCGGTCAACCTGTTCCTGGCGCTGTTCAACCTGGTGCCGTTGCTACCGCTCGACGGCGGGCACGTCGCCGCCGCGGTGTGGGAGTGGCTCAAGCGCGTCGGGGCGCGGGTGGCCGGCCGCGCGGACCCGGGCCCCGTCGACACCGCGAAGGGGCTCCCGGTCACCTACGTGGTCGGCGGCTTCCTGCTGCTCGGCGGCGGGATCCTCATCCTCGCCGACCTCATCTCGCCCATCCAGCTGCTGTGATGCCGGGCCGCGGGCGGCGAGGGCGGACCTAGTAGTGTTGGCGCCATGTCCGTGAACCTCGGTATGCCGGCCGCGCCCGCCCCCGTTCTCGCCCCCCGCCGCCAAACCCGCCAGATCAAGGTGGGCAAGGTCCTGGTGGGCGGCGACGCCCCCATCAGCGTCCAGTCGATGACCACGACGAAGACCACGGACATCAACGCCACGCTGCAGCAGATCGCCGAGCTCACCGCGACCGGATGCGACATCGTGCGCGTCGCGGTGCCCAGCCAGGACGACGCCGACGCGCTGCCCATCATCGCGATGAAGTCGCAGATCCCCGTCATCGCGGACATTCACTTCCAGCCGCGCTACGTTTTCGCCGCCATCGACGCCGGCTGCGCCGCGGTGCGCGTGAACCCCGGCAACATCAAGCAGTTCGACGACAAGGTCGCCGAGATCGCCAAGGCCGCCTCCGACGCCGGGGTGTCGCTGCGCATCGGCGTCAACGCCGGCTCGCTCGACAAGCGGCTGCTGGCCAAGTACGGCGCCCCGACGCCCGAGGCGCTCGTGGAGTCGGCGCTGTGGGAGGCGTCGCTGTTCGAGGACGTCGGCTTCCACGACTTCAAGATCTCCGTCAAGCACAACGACCCCGTCGTCATGGTGCGCGCGTACGAGATGCTGAGCGAGAAGTGCGACTACCCGTTGCACCTCGGCGTCACCGAGGCCGGGCCCGCGTTCCAGGGCACCATTAAGTCCTCCGTCGCGTTCGGGGCGCTGCTGAGCAAGGGCATCGGCGACACCATCCGCGTCTCCCTCTCGGCTCCGCCGGCCGAGGAGGTCAAGGTGGGCCTGAAGATCCTCGAGTCGCTCAACCTGCGGCCCCGCAAGCTGGACATCGTGTCCTGCCCCTCCTGTGGTCGCGCCCAGGTGGACGTCTACACCCTCGCCGAGCAGGTGACCAAGGGTCTTGAGGGGATGCAGGCGCCGCTGCGCGTGGCCGTCATGGGCTGCGTCGTCAACGGCCCGGGGGAGGCCCGCGAGGCCGATCTCGGTGTCGCGTCGGGCAACGGCAAGGGCCAGATCTTCGTCAAGGGCGAGGTCATCAAGACGGTGCCGGAGGACGAGATCGTCGAGACCCTGATCATCGAGGCGCAGCGCCTCGCCGCCGAGATGGGCGAGATCGGCACGCCTGCGGTCTCGGTCTCTTAAGCTGTCGCGCATGGCTTCCCGGGTACGCGCGTTGGGCGGCGCGGACCGGGAGGAGGCGCTGGCCTTCCTCGCGGGCAGCCCCGAGGAGAACCTGTTCCTCGCCTCCAAGATCGCCACGCTGGGCATCGACCGGCGCCGCCTCGGCAGCGTGTACGCCTACGACCGCGCCGGCCGGATCTCGTCACTCCTGCTCGACGGCGGCACGGTCTTCGTCGCCGGTTTCGACGCCGACGCGCTGCCGGCGTTCGTCGGCCAGCTGGGCCCCATTCGTCGCTGCTCGTCGATCCTCGGTCCGGCCATCTCCGTGCTCGGCCTCCACCTCGGGCTCAGCCAGCGCTGGGACGCCTGGGGCCGCGTCAGCAACGTCCGGGCGCGCCAGCCCCTGATGCTCCTCGACCGTGAGCCCGCCGTGCCGGCCGACCCCCGGGTGCGATGCCTCACCCCCGACGACTACCCGACCTACCTCGACGCCTCCGTGCACATGTACACCGACGAGATCGGCAGCTCGCCGTTCAAGTACGGCAGCGGCTACGAGCGCTTCGTCATGCAGCGGCTCATCGACGGCGACGCCTACGGCATCGTCGACGACGACGGCCGCGTCATCTTCAAGGCCGACCTCGGCCCCAGGCTGGGGGACCAGGCCCAGCTCCAGGGCGTGTGGGTCGCGCCGGAGCTGCGGGGTCGCGGGCTCAGCACCCCGGCGCTCAGCGGCATGCTGACGCTGGCCATGCGGCGCTTCCCGCGCATCAGCCTGTACGTCAACGACTTCAACACCCCGGCCATCCGGGCCTACGAGCGGCTCGGGTTCGTCGAGGTCGGCGCCCTCGCCACGGTCCACTTCTGAGCGGTGCCCTAGGCTGTGCCTCGTCACCCGTAGAAAGGCCTGCCTCTATGCTCACCCGTCTGTCGAGCCTGTTCGTGCGCACCCTCCGCGACGACCCCGCCGACGCAGAGATCCCCAGCCACCGCTGGCTCGTGCGCGCGGGTTACATCCGCCGCGCGGCGCCGGGCATCTACTCGTGGCTGCCGCTGGGGCTGAAGGTGCTGCAGAAGGTCGAGATGGTGGTCCGGGAGGAGATGGACGCCATCGGCGCGCAGGAGGTGCGGTTCCCCGCGCTGCTGCCCCGCGAGCCCTACGAGGCGACCGGGCGTTGGACGGAGTACGGCGAGACCCTGTTCCGCCTGCAGGACCGCAAGGGCGCGGACATGCTGCTGGGCCCCACGCATGAGGAGATGTTCACCCTCATGGTCAAGGACCTCTACAGCTCCTACAAGGACCTGCCGCTGTCGCTCTACCAGATCCAGACCAAGTACCGCGACGAGGCCCGTCCCCGCGCCGGGCTGCTGCGCGGCCGCGAGTTCGTCATGAAGGACTCCTACTCGTTCGACGTCGACGACGCCGGCCTGGAGGCTAGCTACCAGGCGCACCGGGTCGCGTACCAGCGGATCTTCGAGCGCCTCGGCCTCGAATACGTCATCGTGTCGGCCATGGCCGGGGCCATGGGCGGCTCGCGTTCCGAGGAGTTCCTTGCCGTCGCGGACAACGGGGAGGACACCTTCGTGCGGTCGCCCGGGGGCTACGCCGCCAACGTCGAGGCCGTGCGCGTCGCCGCCCCGGCGTCGCCCCAGCTCGCCGATGCGCCCGCGATGTCGGTGGTGGAGACCCCGGACGCCGGCACCATCGCCGCCGTCGTCGAGATCCTCAACCGGGACCTACCCGGCCGCGACTGGACCGGCGCGGACACGCTGAAGAACATCCTGTTCATGGTCACCGCGCCGGACGGCACGAAGCGCCCGCTGGCGGTGGGCCTGCCCGGCGACCGCGAGGTGGACGTCAAGCGCCTCGCCGCGGCATTGGAGCCCGGGGTCGCCGACGTGTTCGGCCCCGAGGACTTCGCCCGCTACCCGCAGCTCGTGGTGGGCTACATCTCCCCGGTCTCGCTGGACGGCACGCGCGTGCTGGGCAAGGACTCCGTCACCGGCATCGAGTACCTGGTCGATCCCCGGGTCGTGACCGGCACGCACTGGGCCACCGGCGCCAACGAGAAGGACCGCCACCTGGTGGGCGTCACGGCGGGTCGTGACTTCGAGCCCGACGGGATCCTCGACGTCGCCGAGGTGCGGGAGGGGGACCCGGCTCCCGACGGCTCGGGGCCGCTGTCGCTCGCCCGCGGCATCGAGATGGGCCACATCTTCCAGCTGGGCCGCAAGTACGCCGAATCGCTCGGCCTCAAGGTGCTCGACAGCAACGGCAAGCTGGTCACGGTGACCATGGGCTCCTACGGCGTCGGCGTGTCGCGCGCCGTCGCGGCGGTCGCCGAAGCGACCTGCGACGACCGCGGCCTGCGGTGGCCGCTGGCGCTGGCGCCGTTCCAGGTCCAGGTGGTCGCCACCGGCAAGGACGCGGCGCTCTTCGACGAGGCCGCGCGCATCGGCGGCGAGCTCTCCGGGCGGGGCCTCGACGTGCTGCTCGACGACCGGAAGGCCAGCCCCGGGGTCAAGTTCGCCGACGCCGAGATCATGGGCATGCCGCTGATCGTGGTCGTGGGCCGCGGTCTGGCCGACGGTGTGGTGGAACTCCGCGACCGCCGCACCGGCGACAAGCGCGAGGTCCCGGTGGGCGACATCGTCGACGAGGTGCTGCGGCAGGCGCGCTGACGCGGCGGCCTGCCGTTCAGGCCCACCCAGGCCAGAACGGCAGGGGCCGTCCCAGCGCGGTCACGGCGTCGCCCTGAGCGACGAGCAGGTCCAGGTGGTGCGCCGCGTCCGTGCCGCCGGCGGCCGCCAGCCGGCCCAGGCCGGACAGCAGCCCCGCCTCCAGCAGCGCCCATCCCTCGCGGATCTCCTCGGGGGACTCCATCGGGGTCGGGAGCTCGAACGACGCCGGCTGCAGCGGCGGCTCACTGAGGCGCGACCGCAGCTCGTTGCGCAGCTCCCGCGCCGACGCCAGCCGGCTCACCCCGTACTCCTCGAACTCCGATGACGCGGGCAACCGGCCCAGGCCGACGCCCAGGCCGTAAAGCAGCGCCCACACGTGACTGACGGCGACGGCCAGGGCAGCCTGTTCGGTCGTGGCCTGGAAGTGCGTGGGCTCGGCGTCGCCCGGCACGGGCGCCGGCCCGGGCGCACGCAGGCCGCGGGCGAGGCAGGCGGCCGACCCGTAGAGGAGACGAAGCGGCTGGTCCAGCGCGCCGAGGGCCCCGGTGCGGAGCGCGGTCACGGCGGCGTCGGAGGCCGCCGCGAGCGCGGCCAGCGCCTCCGCGGCCGTCGCCGCCGCCGGGGCGGCCGGGGTGGGGGCGGGGAAGACGGGCTCTCCGCCGGCGACCGGGTCCGCCGCCAGCAGGCGCACCGTGACCGCCTCCACCGCTGCCGCGGCGGCATCGGCCCAGCCGGCGTAGCCCTCCGGTGCGTCCGCGGGGGCGCGTCCGGCGTCGATCGCCCAAGCCAGGCCGGCGAGCGCGGCCACGGCCGCGCGGGCGGCGGGCGACTGGGTGGGGGAGGGCGGCACCGGAACGGGAGCGGGCGCGCCGAGGATCGTGGGATCGGGCGTGCATCCGGCGAGCGCCAGGGCGGCCGCGAGGAGCCCCCGTCTGCCGAGAATCATGCCGGTCAGCCTATCGGTATGCTTGATTCTCACAATTAGGCCAACAACCGGATAGGGAGCCACGCTATGCAGGAGAAGGAGCTCGCCGCGGTCATCGAACCGATCCTCGCCGAGCACGGACTGGAGTTGGACGGGCTGCAGGTCACGCCCATCGGTCGCCGCTCGGTGCTGCGCGTCACCGTCGACGGGGACGGCCCGACAGGGCGGGGCCCGCTGCTGGACGACATCGCCGCTGCCTCCTCGGCGGTCTCCGCCGCGCTCGACGAGAGCGCCGCCGTCGGTGACCACCCCTACACGCTCGAAGTGAGCAGCCGCGGCGTCAGCGCCCCGCTGACCGCGGCCAAGCACTACCGCCGCAACACGGGGCGGCTCGTCAAGGCGTGGCTGGGAGGCGACGTCGTCACGGGACGCGTCGTGGCCGTCACCGACGCGGACGTGACCCTGGACGTCGACGGTGCGGAGCGGACGCTCTCCCTGGCCGACGTGACCAAGGCCGTCGTGCAGGTCGAACTGAACCGCCTGCCCGACGACGAGTTCGGAGAGGACGCATGATGGACGTCGATCTCGCTGCACTGCGGGCGATCGAGCGGGACAAGGAGATCTCCGAGGAGTATCTGATCAAGACCCTCGAGGACGCCCTGCTCAACGCCTACAACAAGACCCCCCACGCCCTGCGCGGCGTCAAGGTCGAGATCAACCGCAAGACCGGCAAGGTCAGCGTGCTCGCGCCCGAGTTCGACGACGACGACCAGGTCATCGGCTACTTCGACGACACCCCCGAGGACTTCGGTCGGATCGCCGCCGCCACGGCGCGCCAGGTGATCTTCCAGCGCATCCGGGAGGCGGAGGACGAGCAGAAGTTCGGCCACTTCTCCGGCTCGGAGGGCGACATCGTCGTCGGCACCATTCAGCAGGACCGCGACACCAAGGCGGTCAGGGTGGATCTCGGCAGCCTCGAGGCCATGATGCCGCTGGCCGAGCAGGTGCCCGGCGAGGACTACTCGCACGGCCGACGCCTGCGGGTGTACGTCGTGGCGGTCCGCCGCGAGCTGCGCGGCCCGCAGGTCATCGTGTCGCGGACGCACCCCAACCTGGTCCGGAAGCTCTTCGCGCTCGAGGTGCCCGAGATCGGGCAGGGCGTCGTCGAGATCAAGGAGATCGCGCGCGAGGCCGGGCACCGGACCAAGATCGCCGTCATGTCCCACCACCCGGAGGTCTCCGCCAAGGGTGCCTTCATCGGGCCGATGGGTCAGCGGGTGCGGGCCGTGACGCACGAACTCGGTGAGGAGAAGATCGACATCGTCGACTACTCCGAGGACCCGGCTAAGTTCGTCGCCGCGGCGCTGTCCCCGGCGAAGGTGCTCTCGGTGACGGTGCTCGACGCGCAGGCCCGGGCCTGCCGCGCGGTGGTGCCGGACTACCAGCTGTCGCTGGCGATCGGACGCGAGGGCCAGAACGCCCGCCTGGCCGCCCGCCTCACCGGATGGCGCATCGACATCCAGCCGGACACCGCGGCCAACGCCTGACGGCGGCCGCCGCTTGGGAGACGGCGCGCCGGCTGACGTAGCATGTGCGGATCATGTCTGTTCACCGCGCGTTCATCTCCCGTCTGCTTGCGCCCCGTCACGTGCGGGGGCGGCTGCTGGTGCTCGTGCTGCCCGTCGCGCTGCTCGGGGTCTGGCTGAAGCTCGCGCGCATCGACCGCTTCTACCCGGGCAGCCAGGCGGCGGACATCGCGGCGAAGGCCTGGTCCGAGGCCGCCTTCGGGGCGGCGTGGATCCTGCTGTGGGCGGGGCTGGTGGCCTTCGGCCCTCGGTGGTACCGCGCCGCCGCGCTGCTGGCGGCCCATGTCGCGACCCTCGTGCTCGGCGTGTTCCTCGTCGTCAGCCACGAGTACGTCATGAAGACGGGCAACCCCCTGACCGCCGAGCAGATCCTCTACGCCTGGCGGGGCCGCGGTGAGCTCGACGCGCTGCTCGAGTCGCAGACGAGCCCGGCCACCGTCGGCCTACTGGTCTGGGTCGCGGTCTCGACGACGGTCCTGCCGCCCCTGCTCGCCGGGCCGGTGTCGCGGGTCCTGCGCTCCCCGTCGCGGCTGGTCCGCCGCGCCGTCGCGGCGGGTGCGGCGCTGCTGCTCGCGGCGTCCGCGTGGAGCGCGCCCACGGTGTCGGCGGCGTTCGCGCTCGCCCCTCCCGTGCAGCTCGTCGTCACGCCGCTGCGTGAGGCGAGCGCCTACCCCGACGAGCCGTCCGCCGACGTGGCGGCCGACGTCGCCGCGCCGGACAGCCGGCTCGAACCCACGGCCGGGGAGGATCAGCGCAACCTCGTCATCATCACCCTGGAGTCCCACCGAGCCACCTCGACCCTGCCGGAGACCCGCCAGCCCGTGACGCCGGTCCTGGATGCCCTGGCGGCCGACAGCCTGACGCCTAGCCGCGGCTACTCGATCCTGCCGCATACCTCCAAGGCCCTGACGGCCATTCACTGCGGGTTCGCGCCGCCCACCGATCACGACAACACCGAGGCGGATGCCGGCAGCCTCCCGCTGCCGTGCCTGCCGGAGCTCCTCGCGGAGCAGGGGTACTCGACGGCGTTCTTCCAGTCCGCCACGGAAAACTTCGAACGGCGCCGCGGTACGGCCCGCAACCTGGGCTTCGAGTCCTTCCGCTCGATGGACTCGATGGACAAGGACGGCTTCTTCCGCGCCAACTACTTCGGTTACGAGGACGACATCATGCTCGGCCCGGCGCGCGACTGGCTCGACGCCGTCGACGGCTCCCCGTTCCAGATGAGCCTGCTCACGGTGACCGGGCACCACGACTACATCCTGCACGGTCAGGACCTCATCGACTTCGTCGACGACCCGCTGCTCAACTCCTACCTCAACGCCATCCACTACCAGGACGCCTTCGTCGGCCGGGTGATCGAGATGTTCAAGGAGCTGGGGCTCTACGAGGACACCGTGTTCGTCGTCACGGGCGACCACGGCGAGGGCTTCGGCGAGCACCGGGTGTTCCAGCACGACAACACCATCTACGAGGAGGGCATCCGGATCCCCTACCTCGTGCACGACCCCCGGGCCGCGGGTGTGCGCCTCGACCAGCCCGCCAACCAGCTCGCCGTGCTGCCCACCGCCGTGGACGCCATCGGCTTCGACCTGGTCAGCGAGCACGAGTACCAGCCCTCGCTGTTGAGCGACGCACCGCAGGGACCCCTGGTGGCGACCTGCTGGGCCCGCGGCCGCTGCACCGCCGTCATCGACGGCGACCGCAAGCTGATCCACCACTTCGGGGACCGCCGTGACGAGGTCTTCGACCTGGCCGCGGACTCCGGGGAACTGACCGACCTCGCGGCTGACAGCGATCCGCGGTGGATGGCCGAGATGCGCGACGAGGCGCTCCAGTGGTACGTGGACGCTGAGGCCTGGTACGCCGCCCATCGCGGCGAGGAGACCACAGACTGAGAGAATCTCAGGGTTTTTTTGGTTTTCTCTCAACCGCGGGTTAGCCTGAGTCGTCACCATCACTCGACTCAGAGGAATTCTGCTTGATGACCAAGAGGTTCTGGATCCCGGCAGCGGCCGGCGGCTGTGCGCTCGCACTCGTCTCCGCGGCGGGCATCGCCACCGCGCTGCACAAGAACGACGTCACACTCGTCGTCGACGGGGTCAGCAAGACCATCGCGGTCCGTGAGGACACCGTCGCCGAGGTGCTCGAGCTCGAGAACCTCGAGCTCGGCCAGCACGACGTCGTCCTGCCCGGCCCGGACACCGAAGTGAGCGACGACATGGAGATCAGCGTCGCCTACGGCCGTCCGCTCGAGGTCACCGTCGACGGCGAACGCCGGGTCGTCTGGACCACGGCGCGCACCGTCGGCCAGGCGCTGCAGATGCTCGATCTCGGCGCCACGGACTCGAAGCTGTCCACCTCCCGTTCGACCGGCATCACACGTGAGGGCCTGACGATGGAGATCGCCACGGCCAAGGACGTCACGATCACCGTCGCGGGGACCCCGCAGAACATCCGCATCGCCGGGACCGTCGCCGACGTACTCGCCGAGGCCGGCGTCACCCCCGACGCCGACGACAAGGTCACGCCCGCGCCCGCCACGGAGCTCGAGGACGGCATGGCCGTCTCCTTCGTCGCCGTGGAGGTCAAGGAGAGCTCGAAGAACGTCGCGATCGACTTCACGAAGAAGTCCGTCAAGACCGACGACCTCTTCGAGGGCACCACGAAGGTCAAGACCAAGGGCGTCGACGGCGTCGCGCGCGAGATCTACACCGACGTGTACGAGGACGGCACGCTCATCAGCTCGACGCTGAAGGAGACCGTCGTGTCGACGCAGCCCGTGCAGCAGGTCACCCTGGTGGGCACCAAGAAGCGCCCGGTCGCCACCACCCAGTCTTCGTCCTCCTCGTCCTCGTCGTCGACGTCCTCCTCGTCGTCCTCCGGCGCGGGCATCAACCTGGCGCGTGAGGCGATGTGGGACCGGATCGCCCAGTGCGAGTCGACGGGCCGCTGGAGCATCAACACCGGCAACGGCTACTACGGCGGGCTGCAGTTCAACCTGCAGACCTGGCTCTCGGTGGACGGCGACGACTTCGCCTACTACCCGCACCAGGCCACGCGCGCCGAGCAGATCACCGTCGCGAACCGGCTCTACGAGATCCGCGGCACGCAGCCGTGGAGCTGCGCCTGAGCCACAAGGCAGACGACACCCCGCCGGATTCCCGGCGGGGTGTCGTCGTCTTCAGCGGGTCAGCGGTGGTGACCGCCGTACCGCATGCCCACGATGCCTGCGTCAATGGCCTTCTGGACCGCGTCGGCCTCGTCCTGGGTCAGCGTGCCGGCCGCGACGGCCTCGTCCAGGGCTTCCTGGTCCGCCGCGGCGCGTTCCGCCTGGTGCTCCGCGCGGAGCTCGTCGACAGCGGTCTGCACCGCAGAGACCTCCAGGCCGAGTTCCTCGGCCAGCGCCTCCACGTAGGCCGTCTGGTGCTCGGCCCGGGCGGCCTCCCGCTCCTCATCGGTGGCGTCCGCGTCGGGCCGCTCGGTGGGGGACACCGCGTCCCGGGCAGCGTCGACGGCGTCGGCGAGTGCGTCCTCGCTGACCCCGAGCTTCTCGGCGAGCGCGCTGGTGTCGGCGCCCATCATCCCGGGTCCGCCGTGGCGCCCCCCTCCGCGGCGTGGGGTCTCCGTCGCGTCGTCGCTGCCGGCCGACGCGGAGGCGCTGGCGCTGGGAACGGGGGTGCTGGTCTCGTCCGCGTTGGCGAGCTGTGCGAGGCCGAAGCCGAGTCCGGCCGCCATGGCGGCGGCTGACAGCCCGGCGATTGTCCTGCTGGTCATGTCCGTGGTCCTTCTCCGTCGTGTACCGGGCGGGGTGCCCGATATGTCTCACGGTCCCGCCGCCGACTGTGCGGACGCTGTGCGGCCGCTGGGGAGTTGCTGGCAGGTGTCCTAGGCTGGGGAGATGACCCCCGAACGCACCTGCATCGGCTGCCGCCGCCGCGACGACCAGTCGGCGCTGGTGCGGCTCGTGCGCCGCGAAGACCTCGTCGTCGACGGGACGACGCCGCGCCTGCCCGGGCGTGGCGCGTACGTGCACCGGGGGTGCCTGGGCCTGGCGGTCTCGCGTCAGGCGGTGCGCCGGGCGTTCCGTGCACCGGTGACGCTGGATCCCCGGCTGGAAGCGTCGGCCCCGGCGCGATAGGATAGCCAGCGGCCCACACGTGAGTGGGTGCATCGTTCCACGCCATCTCGGCGTCAACCAGAAGGTGGGCTAACGCTCATGACCACTCGATGAGTACCCAACGATGATTCAACACAACTAAAGGTCCGCATCCCCTTGGAGGTCGGGCCGTGAAGGAGAGTAGTGGCTAAGCCTCGCGTCCACGAGATCGCCAAGGAAATCGGAAAGACAAGTAAAGACCTGCTGGCCTGGCTCGGCGAGAACGGCGAATACGTTCGCGGTCCGTCGTCGACCCTGGAAGCCCCCGTGGTGCGTCGCATCCGGGAGGCGTTCACCAGCGCTCCCGCGGCTCCCGCCGCGCAGCCCGCCCCGTCGGCGGCACCCAAGCCGACCCCCGCACCCAGCGCGCCCGCGGCCCCCGCGCCGTCCGCGCCGTCGACCCCCGCCACCGAGGCTCCCCGCCCGGCGGCCCCCGCGCCGCGCCCGGCCGCGGCCCCCGCCCTCACCCGCGCCGGGGCGGGGGCCGCGCCGCTGTTCGAGACCCGCCGCACCGAGACGCCCACGCTGACCCCGTTCGACCCGTCCGCCATCGACGCCGCCGCCTTGGCCCAGGCGGTCGCCCGGGCGCAGCGCTCACCGGACGAGCAGTGCGACGTCGTCGTCGACAT
>NZ_MBQD01000026.1 GCF_001693815.1 Tessaracoccus lapidicaptus
CGTCCAACGCCGCGCCAAGACCAACCACGTCTACCTCTCCCGCCGGAAGATCAGCGATCCGAAGCGGGCAAACCCAGATGAGTCAACGACTCAAACCAAGCGGGCATCTTGACATGAGGCAACAGGATCGCGGGCGGTCCGCACCGGGCGGGGGCCCGCGACGGTCCCGATCGCGGGCGGCGGGGGCCGGTGCATTAATCTGTCAGACCTTGACACTTAGTTGGATCTCGGAAGGACCCCCATGCGCCGCATCCTGGCCGCCGGCCTCCTGGCCACCCTCGCCGTGAGCGCCTGCAGCGCCCCGTCGACCACCACCCCCTCGGAGTCGGGCGCCACGGACGCGACCGACCGCACCTACGACGTCTCGGGCGTCGAGAAGGTCGACGAGATCGCCGCGCTCCTGCCGCAGGAGATCGCCGACGACGGCATGCTGACCATCGGCGCGGCCACCGACTACGCCCCGGCCGAGTTCCGCGCCGACGACCTCACCACCGCCATCGGCTACGACGTGGACCTGGGCAAGGCGATCGGCAAGGTGCTCGGCGTGGAGACCGAGGTCGTCGACGGCGAGTTCGCGTCCCTGCTGCCCGGCATCGGGTCGAAGTACGACATCGGCATCTCATCGTTCACCATCACCGACGAGCGCACCGCCAACTACACGATGATCTCCTACATCACGGTGGGCTCGAGCTTCGCCGTGAAGAAGGGCAACCCGGAGGGCTTCGATCCGGAGAGCCTGTGCGGCGAGACCATCGGCGTGCAGACGGGCACCTGGCAGGAGGAGGAGCTCGCCGCGTTCACCGCCGAGTGCACCGACGCCGGCGAGGAGCCCATCGAGGTGCTCCCCTACGCGAAGCAGTCCGACGTCACCACGAACCTCGTCGGCGGCAAGGTCAAGGCCTTCTACGCCGACTCGACGGTGGCCTCCTACTCCGTCGCCCTCACCAACGACCAGCTCGAGGTCGTCGGCGGCGTCCGCGACGCCGCCCCGCAGGGCATCGTCGTCGCCCAGGACGACGCCGAGCTGGCCGAGGCGATCCAGCGGGCCGTCCAGCAGCTCATGGACGACGGCACGTGGGCCGCGATCCTCGACAGCTGGGGCGTGTCCGAGGCCGGCCTCGAGACCGCCGAGCTGTTCCCGCAGGCCTGATGATGCGTCAGCCGACGCCGGAGCTGATCCGCGCCCGCCCCGTCCCCAGGCCCAGCCTGTGGCTCTGGGCGGGCATCGTCCTCGTGCTGGTGGCCATGCTCGTGCACGGCCTGCTGACCAACCCCAACTATCGCTGGGACGTCGTCGCGCAGCACCTGCTCGATCCGCGGATCATCTCCGGTCTCGGCTGGACGCTCCTGCTCACCGTCGGGGCCATGGCGCTGGGGATCACGCTGGCCGTGACCACCGCCATCATGCGGATGGGCACCAACCCCATCCTGCGCGGCGTCGCGTGGGCCTACATCTGGTTCTTCCGCGGCACCCCCGTCTACACCCAGCTGGTGTTCTGGGGGCTGCTGCCGGTCCTCTACCCGCGCCTCAGCCTGGGGATCCCGTTCGGCCCTGAATGGCTGGAGTTCTCGACGCAGGACGTCATCAACGCCGGCGTGGCGGCGGTGCTGGGCCTGGGGCTCAACGAGGGCGCCTACCTATCCGAGATCGTCCGCTCCGGGCTCAACTCGGTGGACAAGGGCCAGTGGGAGGCGGCCACTGCCCTGGGCATGCGCCGCGGCACGACGCTGCGCCGCATCGTGATCCCGCAGGCGATGCGGGTCATCGTGCCGCCCACGGGCAACGAGACCATCTCCATGCTCAAGACGACGTCGCTGGTGCTCGCCGTGCCGTTCAGCCTGGAGCTGACGTTCGTGACCAACGCCATCGGTAACAAGAACTTCCTCCCCGTTCCGCTGCTCATCGTCGCCGCCATCTACTACCTGGTCGTCACCAGCATCCTCATGGTCGGGCAGCACCATCTCGAGGCCTACTACGGTCGCGGATTCGACACCGACCAGACCACCGGCGGCGGGGGGCGTCCCCCGAAGGGGATGTCCAAGCGCCAGCAAGCGATCCTGGCGGCCGGGACCGTGCACGCCGACCCCAACCTGGAGGTGACCCCGTGACGGCGATGGTCCAGGCCAAAGGCGTCCACAAGTTCTTCGGTGACCTCCACGTCCTCAAGGGCGTGGACCTCACCGTCGGGCGCGGGGAGGTCTGCGTCATCCTCGGCCCCTCGGGGTCGGGGAAGTCGACGCTGATCCGATGCATCAACGAGCTGGAGCAGATCAGCGCCGGCCGCATGTTCGTCGACGGGGAGCTGATGGGGCTGCGCGAGGTCGGCGGACGGCTCCACCGGCTGAACGACCAGGAGATCGCCCGGCAGCGGGCCAAGATCGGCATGGTGTTCCAGCGCTTCAACCTCTTCCCGCACATGACGGCCCTGGAGAACGTCATGGAGGCGCCGCGCCAGGTGCGGCGGGTGCCGAGGGCGGACGCCGAGCGCGTCGCCCGCGACCAGCTGGCCCGCGTGGGGCTCTCCGACCGGGCCGACCACTACCCCGCGCAGCTGTCGGGCGGGCAGCAGCAGCGCGTCGCCATCGCGCGCGCGCTCGCCATGGAACCCGAGCTGATGCTGTTCGACGAGCCCACCTCGGCGCTCGACCCAGAACTCGTCGGCGAGGTGCTGGGCGTCATGCAGGAGCTCGCCGCCAGCGGCATGACGATGATCGTCGTCACGCACGAGGTGGGGTTCGCGCGTGAGGTCGCGGACCAGGTGGTGTTCATGGACGACGGGGTCGTCGTCGAACGGGGCACGCCCGGCAAGGTCATCGACGCGCCGCAACAGCAGCGGACCCGGGACTTCTTCGCCAAGGTCCTCTGACCTCACCAGACACGAACGCCGGCCGTCCCTCCTCGAGGGGCGGCCGGCGTCGTCGATGGACCCGTCAGCGACCGGGTGGGACGCAGTCGGCACCGGTCACGCCGACCCGGCCCGGCGCGTCCGGGCGTCCGCCGGGCTGTCCCGCATGGTCGGGCCTGCCCTGGTCGGCGGGGCGACCGACGGCACACCCGGCGGGCCCGGTGACCGACTCGGCGGCCACGAGGCGCACCACGCCCCACCGTTCCGTGCTCTGGTAGCCCAGGCCGGTCGGGTCGGCCCAGGTCACGACCCCGGACCGCACGCCGTCGGCGGCGTCGTTGACCTGCACGTCGAAGCCGTGCACCGTCCCGGCGCCCCAAAGGTCGCCGAGCTCGATGGCCACCTCGACGACGTAGCCCGTCTCCGTCCGCGCCGTCGCGCTCGTCACCCGGGCCCGCTGCAGCGCCTCATCCCCCGCGCCGAAGGACAGCTCGTTGTCCGCGTTGACGCGGATCTGCATGTCACCGGAGCGGTAGGAGCCCGCCTTGGCGTTGCCCAAGTCCACGAAGAACTCCACGGAGTCCTGCTCCCAGGGATTGGACGCCGTCAGGTCCACGACCGGGTCGGTGACCTCGGCCAGGACGAACAGGCTCGTGCCGTGCCAGGCGGTGCGGACGCTCGCCGTCGCCGCCCCCTCGACGCCCTGGACATAGGTGTCGGTCACGACCGACTGCGCGGCCTCCCAGCCGGCGTCGACGAGGCCGTCCACCATCGGCGCCACGGCCGCCGCAACGGCGTCGGTGACCGACAGCTCCTCGACCAGGCGCATGGCGCCGAGACCGTCGCTGGGGTTCCACTCCGCACTCTGCCCGCCCGCGACGACCGTGACGTCGAGCTCCACGGTCTGCCCCTCGCCGAACTGGCCCGGCACGGTGACCAGCGCCGCCGTCGCCGTGGCGCCCTCGGTGGCCGGGGTGACACTGACGGACTCAGCGCCGACGGTGAGCCGGATCTCGTCGTAGCCACCCGCTGCCGTCACGTAGGTGGTGATCCCGGACTCGGTCCACCGGGCCTGGAAGCCCCCGAGCGTGCCGATGTCGCGGAGGGGAAGGTCCCCCCACGCCGGGTCGGACACACCGCCGGTGATCTCTCCCCGGAAGACCACGCCGCGCTTGGCGATGGGGGCGAGCTCGTCCGAGCCCACGATGCCGTAGTAGGCGGGCTTGGGCTGCAGGCCGGCGTCGAAGATGAGCGGGGACTGCTCGGTCAGCCAGCTGCGGTCGTCGGTCAGGCCCCAGACCGTCACGGAGAACAGCTCGTCCGCCCGCGCCCGGAAGAGGTCGAACGCCGCCCGGTAGTAGTGGCCCTGCTCGATCAGGAGCGCGTCGTCGGCGGTTCCGCCGACGGTGACGTCCAGCTCGCTCACCACCTGGGTCAGGGGCAGGTCCGCGAAGCGGTCGAGGGCCGCGGCCAGCGAGGCGACGGGGGTCGCGAGGCTGACGTGGAACTGGTGGCCCACCCCGTCGATCGGGACGCCGCGGTCGAGGAGGCCCTCGATGACCTGCCGGTACCTATCCTGCTTGCCGGCGTGCTCCGTGTTGTAGTCGTTGATGAACAACGCGACGGGGCGGTCCGCGCCCGGGTCGGCGAGACGCTCGTTGAAGGCTGCGTCGGCGTACCGGAAGGCCAGGTCGATGAACTCGGCGCCCAGGATGCGGTACCACTCGGAGCGGCGCAGGCCGTCGGCCTGCTGGTCGTCGGAGACCACCTCGTTGACGACGTCCCAGGCGACGATGGGGTTGCCAGCCGACCCGAACGGCCCGTAGGCGTCCGCGAGGTGCTCGGCCACGCCGTCGATGTGGGCCTTGAGCCGATCGCGCAGGAGCTGCTTGTGCTCCTCGCTCGTGGTCAGCGGCGCCCCCGCCTCATCGGTGAAGAACCATGCCGGGGTCTGGCTGTGCCACGCCAGCGTGTGGCCGTAGACGCGCAGGTCGTTGGCCACGGCGAAGTCCATGAGGATGCCCACCTGAGGGTCCGCCCGGAAGGTGCGGTCGGCGTCGTACCAGGCCTCGGGCTTCATGTGATTCTCGGGCGTGATCTGGTCGAAGTGCGTGGTGAGGAGGTCCGCCGCCGCGCCGCTCGTCTCGCGCTGGTCGATGGCGACGCCGACCGGCACGTCGAGGGTGTCGCGGATGGGTGTGAGGGGCTCCGCTGTTGAGCCGTCACCCACCATGGGCAGGGTGAACTGCCAGGTGCCGGCGTAGTCCGGCAGGACCCGCCGGACCGCCTCCACGACCGCGTCGCGGGTGCCGCCGCCGTCGTGCGCGAGCACGACCGCCCCGGGCTGGATCGCGGCCCGCAGGTTGGCCTCGAACGTGTCGGCGTCCTGCTGGGCGTTGTCCCAGTCGTAGATGAGGTTGCCCAGGCCGAGGGGCTGCATCCCGAGGTCGGCCGCGACCCTCGCCACCAGGTCGTCGGTGCCCCACGACCCGTTCGGGGCGCGGAAGTACGGGACGGGGTGGGCGGGATCGCCGAGTGCCTCGCGGATGATGCGCAGGTTCTCGGTCATGTCGGCGCGGAGCTGTTCCTCCGTCATGGACCCCATGTCGGCATAGGACGTGGAGTGGTTGCACAGGGCGTGCCCGCGGTCCACGATGTCGCGCAGGATGCGTGCCCCGTCGTCGGTGGCCACGTTCTGGCCGATGACGCAGAACGTCGCGACCGCACCGTTGGCGTCGAGCACGTCGAGCAGCGCCTCCGTCTCCCCCGGGTTCGGCCCGTCGTCGAAGGTCAGCGCGACGACGTCGCCCTCCCCCTGCGCCCGGGCGAGCGGCGTGCGGGTCGGGACCCCGACCCCGCCGCCGGTCTCGCCGGCCCGGGTGATCCGGACGTTGTCGACGTAGTAGCTGTAGGCACCTGCGAGGTCGCCGGTCCCGATGTAGACCTTGCCCTCGTCGGCGCCGGCGGTGTCGGGCACCGTCCACGACCCGGCGATGGTGGTCCAGGCCTCGTCGGTGACGGTGGTGTTGCCGATCCAGGAGTAGCTGGGGAAGCCGACCAGTCGGGCCTGGACGTCGGGGACGCCCTCGGCGAGCCGGATGTCGACGGAGAAGGCGTAGGTCTCACCCGGCGCCAGGGTCCCCGGCGCCGTCTGGACGCCGTGGAAGTCGGCGGCGCGGTTGCTGACCCGCAGCGCCTTGCCCCCGTCGAGGTCGACGACCGCGAGGTCGGCGTCGGTGAGGCCGCTGGGCACCAGCGGGGCGTACGAGCCGTTCACGAAGTCGACGCTGAGGACGGTCTCCTCGGCGGACGCCGTGGGCGCCAGCAGCGCGGCCCCACCCAGGAGCGCCGCTGCCGCGGCCGTGGCGAGGCCCCGACGGGCCAGATGTCGTCGTGTCATGTCCATCGCCCCCGTCACCGGCGCGGCGAGGTGCCGGGGGTGGCGGCCTCGAGCTGCTGGACCAGCGCGTCGTAGGCGGGCTTGGTCTCGAAGTCCTCGAACATGACGGTGGCCGCGCCGCTCCCGCTGAAGAACACCGGGACCCACGAGTACTGGTCGTTGAAGCCCCACAGCGTGAAGGACTTGCATCCGGCCACGTCCAGGCACGCCTGCAGGGTCTCGGTGTAGTAGGTCGCCTGCTGCGCGAGCTGCTCGTCGGTGGGACGTCCGTCCTCCGGCAGCGTCATCCGCACGTCCAGTTCGGTTATGGCGGTCTCGAGGCCGAGGTCGTCGAAGCGCTGCAGGTTGGCCGTCATGTCGCCCGGCAGCCCCCATCGCATGTCCCAGTGGGCCTGGGCCGAGAAGCCGTGGACCGGCACGCCGTCGGCCAGCAGGTCCTGGGCGAGCGAGTAGTACGCCGTGGACTTGGCGTTGATGCCCTCGACGCCGTAGTCGTTGAAGAACAGCTTCGCCTCGGGGTCGGCCTCGTGCGCCCAGCGGAACGCGTCGGCGATGATGCCGGGCCCCAGCTCGCGGATCCAGATGTTCTCCGTGGTGCGGAGGTTCCCCCGACCGTCGAAGATCTCGTTGGCGACATCCCACTGGTAGATCTGACCCCGGTACCGGCCGACGACCGTCTGGATGTGGTCCTTGAGGATCGCGCGGAGCTCGTCGGCGGTGAACTCGCCCTGCTCGAGCCACTGCGGGTTCTGGCTGTGCCACAGCAGCGTGTGTCCGCGGACCTCCTGCTTGTTGGCGCGGGCGAAGGCGACGATGTCGTCGGTGGGGCCGAAGTTGTACTCGCCCTGGGCCGGGTGGACGAACTCCCACTTGAGCTGGTTCTCGGGTGTGACCGAGCTGAACTCGCCGGCGAGGACCGTGCGGTACTCGGGGCTGGCGTAGAACGGGTTGTCGTAGTCCATGGTCTCGTGGTGGCCGCCGCCGGCGACGGCGGTGCCGATGAGCAGGTCGCGCGGCGCTTCGCCCCGGAGCGTGTCCTGGCGGGTCGAGCCGTAAGTGACCTCCTGCCCGGGGGCGGCGCAGGCCGGGGAGGCGAGCAGCCCGCCGGCGATGGCGGTGCAGGCGACCGCGGCCGCGGCCATGCGGAAGACGCGAGTAGTCGACATTGGCTTACTCCTCTTTCTGTTCGACTTTCGAACAAATCGCACCGTAAGCGAGGCAAAGAGGGGTGTCAACGGGTTTCGTGAAGTTTAGTTGCGGTTATGAACTATCGGTTAGCCGATCTCCAACAACGCTTGGGGGATCTCCGCGGGGAGTTCACCGGCGAGATAGCCGGTCGGTCCGAACCGGGACGCGAGCCGGCCGCCCACCGTGCCGTGCAGATAGGCGGCCCACACCGCGGCCTGGGCCGGATGGGCGCCGCGCGCGCAGAGCCCGACCGTGATGCCCGCCTTCACGTCGCCGGAGCCCGCGACGCCGAGGCCCGGGTTGCCCTCGTCGCTGCGCCAGAGGTCACCATCGGGGGTCCCGACAAACGTGCTGGCGGCCCCGGAGCTGACGACGGCCCCGGTCGCGGCGGCGAGGCGCAGGACGGCGCCCGCCTGGTCGGCGCGCACCCGGTCCTCGTCCTCCCCTAGGGTCAGGGCGAGCTCCCGGAGGTTCGGCGAGAGGATCAGCGATTCGAACGACCTGCCGCGATCGAGGTCCTCCGTCAGCCAGGCCATGGCCAGCGCGTCGAGCACGACGGTCCCACGGAGCTGTCCCGCGACGGCGCCCAGCAGACCCGTCGCCGCGGCGACGTCGAGCATCCCGGGACCGACCAACACCGCGTCCGCCTCCGGTGCGTAGTCGCCGACCGCGACCGCCGCCACCGGAGTGAGATCGCCCGCCGTCGTGCACGCGGCGCCACGCACGAGCGACTCCGGCATACCGACGGCCATCGCCACGGCCACCGGCTCCGGGACCACGAGTTGGGTCTTGCCTGCCCCGGCCCGCATGGCGGCTCGGGCCGCCAGCACCATGCCGCCGGGGTTGGGCACGCTTCCGCCGATGAGGAGGGCCCGTCCGCGGGCCTCCTTGTTGCCCTCCGGAGACGGCAGGGGCCAGTCCCGCAGCACCGCCGTCGTGACGACGGTCGCGGAGTCGGCCGCGCTCATCCCGCGCCCCCCGTCCCCTCCCCGGTGTGGGCGGGCTCGCGGGTCACTTCGGCGGCGCCCTGGATGCCGCTGACGTCGTCGCGCGCCACGAGGCGCAACGCCCCGTCCTGGTCGCGGTAGCGCGTCATGGAGCAGTTCGCGATCGGCTCCGACTTCTGCAGGGCCAGCACCGACGCCGCGTCGAGACCCTCGAGCACATAGCGGAACGCGAGGATCACCGCCTCGTGGCTGAACACCCAGACCCGCTCGCCGGCGTAGCGCGCCTGCAGTTCGACCAGCAGGCTGCGCACCCGCAGCACCACGTCCGCCCAGGACTCGCCGCCCGGCGGCCGGTAGTAGAACTTGCCCAGCCGCGCACGCCGCTCCGACTCCCCCGGGTGCTCGGCCTGGATGCCGTACCACGTCATGCCGTCGAAGATGCCGAGCTCCCGCTCACGCACGCGCTCGTCCAACAGGACCTCGACCCCGACGGCGGCCAAAGCGGAGGCCGCGGTGTCGCGGGCCCGCCGGTAGGGCGACGAGACCACCACCGTGGGCCGCCGGTGGTCCGCCAACCCCGCTACGTGGTCGCCGAGAGCGGCGGCCTGCCGCTCACCCTCCGGCGAGAGGCCGACCTGCTCGTCGCTGTCAGCCAGATCGAGGCGGTGCGCCTTGGCGGCCAGCGCCTCCCGGTCCGCGACATTGCCCAGGCTCTCCGCATGCCGCACCAGGACCAGCTCGAGCGGACCGGTGGCGTCACTGCCCGTGGCGACCGTGCTCATGGACGTCTCCTCTCGTCATCGGACCACCCTAGGCGGTGGGCACGCGCGCCGTGGCGCTGTCGGGCTCACTCGGGGCGCCAGGTGAAGCGTGGGGGCCGCCGCTCTCGGAAGGCGGCGACGCCCTCCACCAGGTCGGGCGAGGCGTTGGCGCGCTGCACCCAGGAGATCGCGGACTCGGCGTCCAGGTCGTGCGCGACCAGCGCGTCGACGATCTCCTTCGACGCGCGCAGGGTCAGCTGGGAGAGGGCGGCCATGCGCTCGGCCATGGCCAGGGCCTCGTCGAGGGCGCTCCCCTCGTCGACGACCCGGTTGACGAGCCCCACGCGCAGGGCGCGCTGGGCGTCGAGCCGGACGGCGGTGAAGAGCATCTCCTTCGTCACGGCGGGCCCCATCAGGTGGATCATGCGCTGAGTCGCCGACACGGGGTAGACGATGCCGAGCGTCGCGGGCGGCACGGAGAAGGTGGCGGACGCACCGGCGACGCGGACGTCGCAGGCCACCGCCAGCTCCAGGCCTCCACCGATGCACGGGCCCTCGATCGCGGCGATGACGGGCTTGGGGCTGCGGGCGAGCGCGTGTTCGGCGTTGACGGGCCCCTCCGCGTGGTGCAGTTCGTCGAGGCTGTGGATGTCCGAGCCGGCACAGAAGACCCCGTCGGCGCCCGTGAGGATCACGGCGGTCACCTCGGGCTCGGCGTCGAGGCTCCGCAGGTACGCGGGAATCTGCCGCCACATCGGATCGGTCATGGCGTTGCGCTTGCCGGGGTTGTCGAGGGTCAGGATCGCGGTGGTGCCGCGGCGGGTGAGGGCGACGGTGGCCATGCTCCCATCCTCGCACCGACGGCGGGCGCCGGGAACGACGACGGGGCGGGCACCCGCAGGTGCCCGCCCCGTCGGACGGTATGAACCGGGCTGTCAGGCCTCGGCCGGCTTGGTCACGGTGACGTCCACGAGCACGCTGGGGCTCATGGTGGCCGAGACCGCGATCTTGCGCAGGTACCGGCCCTTGGAGGCCGACGGCTTGAGACGCAGGATCTCCTCGAGCACCGCGAAGTAGTTGTCGGTGAGCTGCTGCTCGCCGAACGACGCCTTGCCGATGATGAACTGCAGGTTGGCGTGCCGGTCGACGCGGAACTCGATCTTGCCGCCCTTGATGTCGGACACGGCCTTCGCCACATCCATCGTCACGGTGCCGGTCTTCGGGTTCGGCATCAGGCCACGCGGGCCGAGGACACGGCCGAGGCGGCCGACCTTGCCCATGAGGTCGGGGGTGGCCACGACGGCGTCGAAGTCCAGGTAGCCGCCGGCCACCTTCTCGATCAGCTCATCGGTGCCGACCTCGTCGGCGCCCGCGGCGCGGGCCGCCTCCGCCTTGTCGCCACCGGCGAAGACGAGGACCCGTGCCGTCTTGCCAGTGCCGTGGGGGAGGTTGACCGTGCCACGGACCATCTGGTCCGCCTTACGGGGGTCGACGCCCAGACGGACGGCGACGTCGATGGTCTCGTCGAACTTCGCCGACGCCATCTCCTTGATGAGGCGGAGCGCCTCTTCGGGGCTGTATGCCTGCGACTCGTCGCGCTGGTCGGCGGCGCCGCGGTAGGCCTTGCTGTGCTTCATGCTGGTTCCTTCGTGTTAGCCGGCCTCGTGGGCCGGTCCACCAGTGTCTGGTGTGGGGAGCACTCCCCTGCCAGGTGTGTGCGGTGTGGTCAGTCGACCGTGACGCCCATCGAGCGCGCGGTGCCCTCGATGATCTTCATGGCGGCCTCGACGTCGTTGGCGTTGAGGTCAGGCAGCTTGGTCGTGGCGATCTCGCGGACCTGATCCTTGGTCAGCTTGCCGACCTTGGTCTTCAGCGGGTTCGCGGAGCCGCTCTGCAGGCCCGCGGCCTTCTTGATGAGCTCGGCTGCCGGCGGTGTCTTCGTGATGAAGGTGAACGTCCGGTCCTCGTAGATCGTGATCTCGACGGGGATGACGTTGCCGCGCTGGGACTCCGTCGCGGCGTTGTACGCCTTGACGAACTCCATGATGTTGACGCCGTGCGGGCCGAGGGCGGTACCGACCGGCGGGGCAGGCGTCGCGGAGCCTGCGTTCAGTGCGACCTTGACGAGGGCCGCGACCTTCTTCTTGGGAGGCATGGATGGGTCCTTTACCTGTTGGATGGAAACGCCCGCGTGCGGGCGCAACGCACTATCTTAGACGACCTTCTCGACTTGCTTGAACTCGAGATCGACGGGGGTCTCCCGACCGAGGATCTCGACCAGGGCGATGAGCCGCCGCGTGTTGGGGTTGAGCTCGGTGATCGTCGCGTGGACGCCGGTGAACGGGCCATCGATGATCATGACCGAGTCGCCGACTTCGAAGTCCACGACCTCGACCTTCTTGCGGCGCGCCGCCGCGGCGCCGGCCTGGGCCTGGTTCACCTTGGCGATGACCGACGGGGTCAGCATCTTGAGGACCTCGTCGACCGAGAGCGCCACCGGCTGCTGCCCGTGGCCGACGAAGCCGGTGACCGACGGGGTCTGGCGCACGACGCTCCACGAGTCGTCGGTGAGCTCCATCCGCACCAGCACGTAGCCGGGCAGCACGCAGCGCGTCACCGTCTTGCGCGCGTTGTTGCGGATCTCGACGACCTCCTCGGTGGGGACGACCGTCTCGAAGATGTAGTCCTCCATGTTGAGGGTCTGCGCGCGGGAGTCCACGTTCTGCTTGACGCGGTTCTCCATGCCGGAGTACGTGTGGATGACGTACCACTCGCCGTACTTCGACTCGAGCTCCGCGCGCAGCTCGGCCAGGGCCGCGTCCACGGCGTCGTCCTGCTCGGAGGCCGACTCGTCGGCCTCGGGCTCCTCCTCGGCCAGCAGCACCGGGGCGTCGGCGTCGGTCTCGTCCTCGCCCAGGTCGCCGAGGTCGATCTCGACGTCGTCGGAGGCGGACTCCTCGAGGGAACCCAGGTCGATCTCGAATTCGATGTCGTTGTTCTCAGAGTCGGTCATGCGTTGCTCCCGAAGAGTTGCAGAAGGGCCCAGCCGAAGCCGAGGTCGAGCAGGCCCACGATGAGGATCATGATGAGCACGAAGACGAGGACGGCGCCGAACATGACCACGAGCTGGGGCCAGGTGGGCCAGACGACCTTCTTCAGCTCGCCCGCGGACTGGCGCACGAACTCGGCCGGGTTGTGGGCGCGGTAGTGGTCCTCGTCCTCCGCGAGGGCGGCGCTGCGCCGGCGGGTGGGGGCGCCCTTGCGGACCGGGGCCTTGGCGGTGCGGCGCGTGATGGGCGCAACGGCGCCGGCCTCGACCGAGTCGGGCTCGGTCTGGGTGGTGTCGAACTCGGCGTCCACCGACTCGTCCGGCACGGACGGGTGGTCCACGGCTTCGTCAGAGGCGACCGCGTCAGCCGGCTCGGCGTCGCGCGACTTGTCGCTCACGGAAGAACTTCCCTTCGCTCGACAAACAAAATGCCTCACCACACCAGGGGTGTGGCAGGCGTGCGAGGCGACCGGAAGTGACGGCCACCTAGCAGGGCAGGAGGGACTCGAACCCCCAACCTGCGGTTTTGGAGACCGCTGCTCTGCCAGTTGAGCTACTACCCTTCACCGGACCCACCGACCGTGGTCCACACGCGTTTTGAGCGCGCTTCGACCTTGGCAACTGCGTACCGGTAGCCGCAACTATAGGCGCTTTCCGACAAGGATGCGAACTGGCGGCTAGGCCAGCGAGGCCAGCCAGGCGCGGTGCAGGTCCGCGTAGCGACCCTCCCCCGCCACGAGATCCGCGGGCCTTCCGTCCTCCACGACCCGGCCGTGTTGCAGCACGAGGACGCGGTCCGCGATCTCGACGGTGGACAGGCGGTGGGCGATGATGACCGCCGTCCGGTCCGCCAGGATCGTCGACAGCGCGCGCTGCACCACCCGCTCGGTGGGCACGTCCAGCGACGAGGTGGCCTCGTCCAGGATGAGGACGCGGGGGTCGGCCAGCACCACACGCGCGAAGGCGACCAGCTGCCGCTGGCCCGCCGACAGCCGCGACCCGCGCTTGCCGGTGTCGGTGTCGTAGCCGGCGGGCATGGCGTCGATGAACGGATGCGCCCCCACCGCGCGAGCGGCGGCGATGACCTCCTCCCGCGACGCCTCGGGGCGCCCGAAGGCGATGTTGTCCGCGATCGAGCCGGCGAAGATGAAGTTCTCCTGCGTCAGGAGCGTCACGTGCCGCCGCAGGGTCGCGTCGTCGAGGTCGCGCAGGTCCACGCCGTCGAGCCGGACCGATCCCTCCTGCGGGTCGTAGAAGCGGGCGATCAGCTTGGCGATCGTGGTCTTGCCCGCCCCCGTCGTCCCCACCAGGGCGACGGTCTGCCCGGCCGGGATCCGCAGGTCCAGGCCGGGCAGGACGGGGGTGTCGGGCACGTACTCGAACGCGACGCCGTCGAAGGTCACCTCGCCACGCGCCGCGGGCAGCGGCACCGGCTGCTCGGGGTCCCGGACGTCCGGCTCCTCGTCCATGACGCTGGCCACCTTCTCGAGCGCGGTCAGCGCCGACTGCAGCGACGAGATGAACTGCCCGATGTCCTGCATCGGGTCGAAGAACATGCGCACGTACAACACGAACGCGGCCAGCGTGCCGACCGTGAGTTCACCCGACAGTGCCATGAACCCGCCCGCGGTGACGACCACGACGATGCCCAGATGCCCCACGAACTGGATGCCGGGCATGGCCCGCGCGAACACGCGCAGGGCGGTGGTGTTGGCGTCGCGGTACTGCAGCGCCACGCCCTCGTAGATGTCGCGGGACCGGGGCTCGCGGCGGAACGCCTGCACGGCCTTGATGCCGGTCATAGTCTCGATGAACTGCACGATGACGATGGCCGACAGCGTGCGGACGTGCCGGAACGCGCGGGTCGAGGCGCCGGCGAACCACCGCATCAGCAGCCACAGCAGCGGATACGTCGCGAAGGCCACGAGCGCGAGCCGCCAGTCGAGCAGCAGCAGGATGATCGTCGACCCGACGATGGTCAGCAGCGCGGCGACGACGACGTCGAGGCCCTGGAGCACCAGCTCCTGCACCGCCTCCACGTCGCTGGTCATGCGCGACACCGCCCGCCCGGAGGTGTAGCGGTCGTGGAAGCGCACGCTGAGCCGCTGGAACTGACGGTACAAGCGGCGCCGCAACGTCAGGAGGAGGTCGTTGCCGATGATCCCGGAACGGCGCAGGAAGAACGCGCGGCCGGCGACCTGCACGGTGATCGCCGCCACCATCACGCCGAGGAGCGTGACCAGGGTTGTCGCGTCGCCACCGGTGAGGGCCGGGATGCCGTCGTCGAGCACGCGCTGCACGAGCACGGGGATCGCCAGCCGCGCCAGCGACTCGAGCACGACGACGACGATGAGGACCATGCCCCAGCGGTGGTAGGGGCGCACCAGCTCGGCAAGGAGCCGGCGGCTGGCGGGCCGCAGGCCGACGGTGGAGTCGGTCTCCTCCGTGATCTCCTGCTTGACGCCCCGCCAGTCCTCGAGGGCGGTGTCCTGCTGGTCGCTCAACGCGCTGCCTCCTCGGCCAGTTCGGGTTCGATGCTGTAGTCCGCCGACAGCAGCTCGCGGTATTCCGGGACCGTGGCCAGCAGCTCCTGGTGCGTCCCGACGTGGGCGATGCGCCCCTCGACGAGCATGGCGACGCGGTCGGCGAGCAGCACCGTCGACGCACGGTGGGCCACCACGAGGCCCGTGACGCCGACGAGGGTGGACTTCAGCGCCGCCTCGACCTCCGCCTCGGTGTGGATGTCCAGCGCGCTGAGGGTGTCGTCGAGGACGAGGATCCGCGGGCGGACGAGGATGGCGCGCGCCAGCGCCAGGCGCTGCCGCTGGCCGCCGGAGAGGCTGAGGCCCTGCTCGCCCAGGCGGGTGTCGAGGCCCCACGGGAGGTCGTAGACGAACTCCGCCGATGCCACTCGCAGCGCGTCGGCGACGTCCTCGTCGGTCGCCTCGGGCCGGCCGAGGGTGAGGTTCTCCCGCGCGGACATCGAGAACAGGATCGGGTCCTCGAACGCCGTCGCGACGAGGGAGCGCAGCTGCCGGAGATCGAGGTCGCGCACGTCCACCCCGTCGATGAGGACGGCGCCGCCGGTCACGTCCTGCAGCCGGGGGATCAGCGACACGATGGTGGACTTGCCGGACCCCGTGCCGCCCACGAGGGCGACGGTCTCGCCCGGGGCGATGTCGAGGGTGACGTCGGTCAGCGTCGGGGTCGCGGCGTCGTCGAAGCGGAAGCTGACTCCCCGCAGGCTCACGGCGCCGCGGGGGTCGTCGATCCGCTTCGTGCCCGACACGACCGCCAGCGGCGCGTCGAACACCTCGCACACGCGGTCGGCGGCCGTCTGCGCCTCGCGCATGAAGCTCAGGAGGAACCCCAGCGAGCCGACGGGCCAGGCGAGCGACAGCAGCAGTGTGACGAAGGAGACGACCTGGCCCAGCGTGAGGAGCCCGTCGGCGGCCGCCACGGCCGCACCACCGAGGACCACGACGAGCAGCGCCGACGGGAACGCCTCCAGCAGCGTCCACAGCACCGCCGCGAGCCGCATCCGCTGCACGCCGGAGTCGCGCAGGTCCATGGCCCGGCGGTCGAAGGCGCGGAACGCGTGGGGCACGCGACCGAACGAGCGGATGACCCGCACGCCGTGGAGCGCCTCCTCCGCCGTGGACGCGACGTCCCCGGTGCGGTCCTGCACGTCGCGGGAGACGATCCCGAAGCGGCGCACGAGATAGGTCGTCACCGCCACCACCGGGATCACCGCGACCAGCACGGAGACACCGAGCTGCCAGTGCATCGCCACCATGATCGACACGACCACGACGATCTGGATGGTGTTCATGATGAGCATGAGCAGCCCGAACGACATGAACCGCCGCAGCAGGCCCAGGTCGCTCATGATGCGCGACAGCAGCTGGCCGGACTCCCACCGCTTGTGGAACCCGAGCGGCAGCGCCTGGAGCTGGTCGAACAGGTCGAGCCGGATGTCCGCCTCGAGGGCGGACGTGGCCCGCGTCATCATCCAGCGGCGCAGCAGGTTGATGGCGGCGTCGACGGCGCCCGCCAGCAGGATGAGCAGCGCGAACAGCGCCACTCCCCCGGCGTCACGCTCCGCGATGGGCCCGTCGACTATGCGCCCCAGCAACAGCGGGATGAGCACCGCCATGGCGACGCCGATGGGCGCCAGCACGAGGGCCAGCGTGAACTGCCGCCAGTAGGGGCGCAGGTAGGGCAGCAGCCGGACGAGGCTGGAGCGCCGAGGGGAGGGGGCGAGCACACTGTGGCTGGGGGGTCCGGGCACCCGGACAGGCTACTCCGGCCTCCGGACCGGGTCGAACCGCTTAGACTGGCTGGTCATGACGTCGGCCCTGCTCAGCGCCCTGCTCGAAGGCATCGACCGCGCCCTGCCCGACGCGGCGGCGCTGCGCCGCGCGATCCACGCGGAGCCGCACCTCAGCGGCGAGGAGGAGCCCACTCGCGACGCGTTCGAGCGGTCCACGGAGTGGCTGCGCTGGTCCCCCGTCGCGCACAGCGGCGCCTGGGCCCGGCTCGGTCCGACCGGGCCCGCCGTGGGGCTCCGCGCCGAGCTCGATGCGCTGCCCGTCACGGAGGTCACCGGCATCGAATGGGCGTCGCGGCGCCCCGGCATCATGCACGCCTGCGGGCACGACGTGCACCTGGGCGCACTGTGGGCGGTCCTGGCCGCGGCCCGGGACCTCGAGCTCCCGGTGGGACTCGTGCCGATCCTGCAGCCGCGCGAGGAGGTCAGCCCGTCGGGCGCCGGCGACGTCGTGGCCTCGGGTCTCCTGGACGACCAGGAGGTCGAGGCCATGATTGGGGTCCACGTGCAGCCGGGCGTCGAGCGCGGCGTCGTCTCGACCGGCGCGGGGGCCGTCAACGCGGCCTTCGACGAGTTCGAGATCATCGTGCGCGGCCGGCCCGGGCACGGCGCCTACCCGCACGTGGCCATCGACCCCATCCTCGCCCTGGCCGACATCGTCACCGCCGTCGCGGCGCTGCCGAGCCGCATCATCGACCCCACGCACGCCACCGTCGTCTCGGTGGGACAGATCTCGGGCGGCACGGCGCCCAACATCATCGCCGACGAGGCACGCTGCCGCGGCACGCTGCGCACGTTCTCCGACGCCGACCGCGACCTCCTGCACGAGGCGGTGGCCAGGACGGCGGAGTCGATCGCCCTGGGCCGGGGCGCCGCGGCGACGGTCCGCTTCATCCACGGTGGCCCCGCGCTGGTCAACGACCCCGGCCTGGTGCGGCGCCTGGACGCCCTGCTGACCGGCTCCGGCGTCACCGTGGCGGAGAGCCCCTTCCGGTCGTGCGGCTCCGACGACTTCGGTGAGTACGGCCTGGCGACGGCGTCGGTGATGTCGTTCGTCGGGACCGGCCGGGTGGACGGAATCGGCCTGCACCACGGCGCGTTCCTGCCCGGCCGCGAGGCCCTCCGGCTGGCCGCCCACGCCTTCGCGGCGGGCTATGTCGCGGCCGCGGAGTCCGTCCTGGCCCAGGGCTGAGGCGCCGTCAAAGACTGGCGCCGACGAGGTTGACCTCGGGGACCAGCCGGATGCCGAAGCGTGCCTCCACGCCGTCGCGCACCTCGCGGGCCAGTGCCACCAGGTCCGCCGCGGTGGCGTCGCCCCGGTTGGTGAGCGCCAGAACGTGCTTGGTCGACAGGGCGGCGCGCGCGGTGCCGTGGCCCTTGGCGAACCCGGCGTGCTGGATGAGCCACGCGGCGCTGGTCTTGACGGTGCCGCCCTCGGCGGAGAACCGCGGGGCCTCCACCGGGAGGCGCTCGGCCTCCTCAGGGGTCAGCACAGGGTTGGTGAAGAACGAGCCGGCGCTCCAGGTGTCGTGGTCGGCGTCGTCGAGGACCATGCCTTTGGCGCGGCGGATGGCCAGCACCGCGGCGCGCACGTCGGCCGCCGGGACGCGCCGACCCACGTCCGTGCCCAGGTGAGCGGCCAGTTCGGGATACGCGATCGGCTGCCCCAACGACCCCAGGGGGAACTGGAAGCCGACCTCGAGGACCACGTAACGGCCGGGCTCGCGCTTGAACCGCGACGTCCGGTAGCCGAAGCCGCAGTCGGACGCGGCGAACGTGCGCTGCGCGCCGGCCACCCGGTCCCAGGTCCGCACGGACGTGACCGTCCGCGACACGTCCGAGCCGTACGCGCCGACGTTCTGGATGGGCGTGGCGCCCACGCTGCCCGGGATCCCGGAGAGCATCTCGACGCCGCTCCATTCCTGCGTCACCGCGTGGGCGACGACGTCGTCCCACGTCTCCCCCGCAGCGACCCGCACCGCGGCGCCGCCGCACGTGGAGACATCCGCGTCGAGCCCCGTCGTGGCGACCCGGACGACGGTGCCGGGGAAGCCCTCGTCGGCCACCAGGAGGTTGGAGCCGCCGCCGAGCACGAGCACCGGCTCGCCGCGGGCGTCACAGTCGGACACGACGTCGATGAGGTCGCGTTCGGTCGTGGCGACCTCGAAGCGGCGGGCCGGACCGCCCACGCGCAGCGTCGTGTGGTCCGCGAGCCGCGACGAGCGGGCGACCTCCGGCGCGGGCGTGGCCACCGACAGGCGGTCGATCCGGCACTCAGTCAACGCGGACCTCGACCCGCGCCGCCCCCAGGACGGCGTCGTCGCCGCACGTGGCGGTCAGGGCGACCGTGGCGATCCCGTCCGCGACCGCGGTGACCGAGCCCGTGTAGACGACCTCGGTGCCCTCGTCGGTGTCCGGCACGACGACGGGGCGGGTGAAGCGGACGAAGTAGCTGACGACGCGCGCGGGGTCGCCGACCCAGTCGGTGACCACCCGCAGCCCCGCGCCCATGGTCCACATGCCGTGGGCCACGACGCCGGGCAGGCCGATGGCCCGCGCGTGCCGGTCCGAGAAGTGGATCTCGTTGAAGTCGGTGGACGCGCCCGAGTACCGGACGACCGTCGATCGGGTGACGCGGACCCGCACCTCGGGGAGCTGCTGTCCGACGGAGACGTGCGACATGGTCAGTCCTCCCGGGTGTGCATGAGGGTGGAGCGGGCCTCGCAGACGGCCTCGCCGTCGACGGTGAGGTCGACCAGCACCGTGATCATGTCGAGGCTGCCGCGGGCCCGCACCTTCTCGATGCTCAGCTCGGCCACGACGTGGTCCCCGGGGCGCAGCGGCCGGTGGAACGTGAAGGTCTGGTCCGTGTGCATGGTGCGGTTCAGCGCCAGGCCCAACTCGTCGTCGTCGAACAGCGCGGACCAGGCCTGGGCCGCGATGACGGCGGCGAACGTCGGGGGCGCGACGGGGTGGTCGCCGCGGTAGGCGGCGTTGTCGTCGAGGAGCGCGGCGGCGAACTCGGCGATCTTGGCGCGGCTCACCACGTAGGGCGGGGCCGCGGGATACCGGCGGCCGACGTGCTCGGCGGAGATGGGCATGGGGGTAAGGCTACCCCTGGGCGCCCCTGGCCCGGGAACGACAGAACCGGCCGGCCCCAGGGGGCACGGCCGGTTCCGGCAGCTGGTGGCCGCGGCTCAGCGGGTCTCGCGGTGCGCGCGGTGGGTGCGGCAGCGCGGGCAGAACTTCTTGAGCTCGAGACGATCGGGATCGTTGCGGCGGTTCTTCTTGGTGATGTAGTTGCGCTCCTTGCACTCGGTGCAGGCGAGCGTGATCTTCGGACGTACGTCCTGAGCCTTCTTGGCCATGTTCACATTCCTTAGCTAGCTTGCGCACGGAGCGCTCGGGCGAGGGCTTTGGTGACGAGGGCGGGACTTGAACCCGCGACACAGCGATTATGAGCCGCTTGCTCTACCGACTGAGCTACCCCGTCAGGAGTTCCCCCCTGGTGGTGCAGGAGGGAACCGAGCCCCCATGCGGAATCGAACCGCAGACCTTCTCCTTACCATGGAGACGCTCTGCCTACTGAGCTATAGGGGCCAGCCGACGACCAACCATACACGGACCGCGACGGGCTCGACAAATCCGCCCCGACGGCGCCCTGGAGGGCCGGTCGCGCGGCGCCCGGTCAGCCCTTGAGCGCGGCGATCGCGACCTCGAGGGCGCCCTCGAACAGGGTCTCGCGCTCGTCGGCCGTCAGGTCCGCCGAGCCGTCCTTGAGGTGGTCGGAGACCGTGAGGACGGCGAGCGCCTCGGCCCGGTTGGCCATCGCGCACGCGTAGAGCCCGGCCGCCTCCATCTCGACGCCCAGGGTGCCGAGCCGGTCCAGCGCCGGGATGATGTCGGTGCGCGCGGAGTAGAAGAAGTCGCTGGTGTAGACGGCGCCCACATGGACGGTGCGGTCCTCGGCCCTGGCGAACTCGACGGCGCCGCGCAGCATGTCGTAGGACGCGGCCAGGGACAGCGACACCCCGGGCACGTCGATGGTCGCTACCGCCGAGTTCGTGTGGGCGGCCGCGGCGACGATGACGTCGCGGACGGCGACGTCGGAGGAGATCCCGCCGCACGTGCCGACCCGGCAGATGCGGCGCACGCCGTACTGCGAGTAGAGCTCCGTGGCGTAGATCGACAGCGACGGCACTCCCATGCCCGACGCCATGACGGTCATGGGGACGCCGTCGACCGTGCCGGTCCAGGCGGCGATGCCGCGGACGTCGGACACCAGCCGGACGTCGGCCATCCGGGTCTTCGCGATGCGTTCGGCGCGCCTCGGGTCACCGGGCATGATGACGAGCGGGGCGATGTCCCCCGGCTCACAGGCGATGTGCGGGGTGGCCATCGTCGGCCCCTCTCTGTCGGCAGAAATGACTGAGGCCCCGCACCAATCCGGTTCGGGGCCTCAGTGGCAGGTGTTGGATTTGAACCAACGTAGGCTACGCCGACGGTTTTACAGACCGCTCCCTTTGGCCACTCGGGCAACCTGCCAAGCCGGGCTGTCCCGGCGACGCACGAGCATAGCAGCGGCTCGCCCGCAGCGCCAACGCGCCCCCTGCTGGCACAATGGCGAGGTCCACCACATGACCCCAAGGAGGCGCCCCATGGCCGCAGACAGCTCGTTCGACGTCGTCAGCAAGGTCGACCGTCAGGAGGTCGACAACGCCCTCAACCAGGCCGTCAAGGAGGTCGGCCAGCGCTTCGACTTCAAGAACACCGACGCCAGGATCGCCTGGTCCGGCGAGTCGATCGAGATGGAGGCGGTGTCCGAGGAGCGGGTCAAGGCGATCCTCGACGTCTTCCAGTCGAAGCTGGTGCGGCGCGGCGTCAGCCTCAAAGCGCTGGAGGCCGGCGAGCCGCGCGTGTCCGGCAAGCTGTGGAAGATCACCGCGACCACGAAGCAGGGCATCAAGCAGGAGGACGCCAAGAAGATCTCCAAGCTGCTGCGCGACGAGGGGCCCAAGGGCGTCAAGTGCCAGATCCAGGGCGAGGAGCTGCGGATCTCCTCGAAGAGCCGCGACGACCTACAGGAGGCGCAGCGGATGATCAAGGAGGCGGACTACGACTTCGCCGTCCAGTTCGTCAACTACCGCTGATGCCGGGATGCGGATCGGCACACATAACGTCAACGGCATCCGGGCGGCGCTGCGGCGCGGGTTCCGCCGCTACTGGGACGAGACTGGGGCCGACGTCGTGGCGCTGCAGGAGGTGCGCTGCCGCGTCGACGACCTGCCGTTGGAGGCCTTCGCCGACTATCACGTGACCCTGGACACGGGGCTCCTCCCCGGCCGCAACGGGGTCGCGGTGCTGACCCGGGTGAAGCCGGCCCGGGTGCGCGCCCTGGACGGCACGGCCTACCAGTTCGGCCCTGGTCTCGTCCCCGAGGCGGTCCCGGCCGAGCGGATCGTCAACCGCGACCTGGCGCGCTTCGCCACCGAGGGCCGCTACCTGGAGGTCGACCTCGCGGACGCGCCGGTGCGGGTGGCGTCGCTGTACCTGCCCAAGGGGGCCGCGTGGCCACACGAGGAGGGCTCGGAGGAGAAGTACCTGCGCAAGATGCGATTCATGCGCGGCTTCGCCCGCCTGCTGACGGCGTCGCGGCGCGAGGCGGCGGCGGAGGGCCGCGAGTTCCTCGTCATGGGCGACTTCAACATCGCGCACACCCGCCAGGACCTGCGCAACTGGCGGACCAACCAGCGCTCCGAGGGCTTCCTCCCCGAGGAGCGCGAGTGGTTCGGCTCCATCCTGGGCGCCCGGAGCCTCGTCGACGTCATGCGCCGGCTCCATCCGGAAGCCGACGGCCCCTACACGTGGTGGTCGTGGCGCGGACAGGCGTGGACCAACGACGCCGGCTGGCGCATCGACTACCACCTCGCCTCCGCGGCCCTGGCCCGGAGCGCGACGGCGGCCTGGGTCGGCCGGGAGGCGAGCTACGAGGACCGGATCAGCGACCACTCCCCCGTCGTCGCGGACTACGACACGGCGGCCCTCAGACGCTGAGCGGCCGCGGCTCGTCCATGGGCTGGCTGAGCTCGTGGGTGTGCATGATCCAGTACACGGCGCCGAACAGGATGAGCACGAGCATCCATGGCCCGTTGCGCAGCCCGAAGGTCATCGCGGCGAACCCGAGCAGCACCACCGTCACGACGATGGCGAAGCGCAGCGTCTTCGACGACGGGTGCGCCATCGGCAGCAGGACCGCCCCCCACAGCAGGTACCAGGAGTGCAGCGCCGGAGCCGTGAGCGCGAACCACAGGAAGCCGTAGGCGAGGAACGTGAGCGGGCGCCGGCCGAGATGCCGCCACGCCAGCACCGCGATCCCCACCACGCCGACGACGGCCCCGACGGCCCGGCTGACGGTGATCACGGCGCGGCCGCTCGGGTCCCAGCCGAGGGCCGAGGCCGGGAACTGGAACAGATGGCCGATGAGGGTGAACGGCGACACTGTCTCGGCCATGCCGGGCACGTTGACCGCGTTGATCCAGCCGAACCCCATCCCGGAGACGACCGAGATCGCGGCGAATACCCCCACGGAGAGCGCCAGGGAGGCCAGCGCCTTGAGCGCCGCCCAGGCGAGCGGCCGCGGCCGCCACGACGTCCACGGGGTGACGAGGAACGGCAGCGCCACCGCCGCCATGAAGGCTGGCTGCTTGATGGCCGCCGCCGCCCCGACGACGAGCGCGCCGAGCCACCAGCGCCCCCGCGCCATGGCCACCCAGATGCCGAGCAGCATGAGCCCCACCATGCTCGCGTCGTTGTGGGCGCCGCCCACGAAGTCGATGATGAGGATGGGGTTGAGGACGGCGAACCAGCTTGCGGCCGCCGGATCGACGCCGACTCGGCGCGCGATCCGCGGCACCAGGGCGCCGATGAGGATCACCCCGGCCAGGGCGGGGGCCCGCATGAGCACCGCCGAGAGGAACGGGTCGAAGCCGGCCAGGATCACGATGCCGTGGCTCATCCACAGCGACAGCGGGCCGTAGGGCGCCGTCGTCTCGCGCCACACCCACGCGACCTGGTCGGCGTAGTAGCCGGGCAGGATGCCCGGGCCCACCTGATAGGGGCTGAGGTTGTTGTGGATGAGCCAGCCGTGCGCCGCGTAGGAGTACGCGTCGTGGGAGAAGATCGGCGGCCCGAACGCCAACGGCGCCGCGACGATCGCCAGGACCGCCCAGTGCCGCAGCTGCGGCTGCCCCATGGCCCGGCGCCGGGCGGGACGCAGCCGGAACCAGGCCTCCAGCAGCAGGGCGAGGCCGAGCAGCGTCGCGACGGTGCCGAGGATCTTCGTCGTGGTGCCGTCGATGCCCCACGCGCGCAGCACGTCCCACACGGGAGAGGCCTGGGGCAGGTAGGCGGGGCTGAGCGAGCCGAGGAGGATGCCGAGGCTGCCGAGGAAGCCGAACCACACGGCGCGGGTCGACGCGGCCAGGCGGAGGTCCCGGGTCGCCTGCGCGAGGCGGCTACGCACCACCCTCCTGTCGCGGGGCCAGCTGCTCGCGGCCGTGCAGGAGGTCCTGCAGCCGGTCCGCCGAGGGCACGTGCGCCCCGCCCCACTCCAGCGCCTCCGTCGGGCACTGTTCGATGCAGACGCCGCAGTACATGCACAGGGCCCAGTCGATCTCGAAGGTGTCGAGGACGTTGTGGGTCCGCGGGCGCGCGCCGGGCGCGGGGACGGTCTGTTCCATGTGCGAGGTGAGAGTGATGCACCACGTGGGGCACTCGCGGGCGCAGATCATGCACGAGGTGCAGCGCTCCTCGATGAGCGCGATGGAGCCGTGGGGGGCGGTCATCGGGCCCTCCTGACGCGCGCGCCGGTGGCAGATAACGCGACATCGGCCGCCGTGGCGGCGGGGTCGGTGAGCACGGCAGGGTCGGGGACCCCCGGAGGGACGAGCTTGCGGCGCGACGGGGACTGGGTCGACTCCCCCGGCTCCAGCGCCCCGGGCCAGTGGCGGGTCTGGCGCGGCTCCAGCAGCACGTCCTTGCGCATGGGCGCGCCCCCGCCGTGGTGGATGAGCGGGCGGTTGTCGCCGCCGAGGAACTCGACGCCGAAGAAGTCGTGCACTTGGCGCTGCAGCCACGCCGCGCCCGGGTAGACGTCCGCGACGTCGGGGAGGCTGGGCGCCTCGCGCGGCACCAGGACGGCGAGGCGGGCCTGTCCGCCGTCGACCGGGTTCTCGACGCGCAGCAGCACCCGGATGTGGTCCGAGCGGCCCACCTCATCGACGGCGGTGAGGGTGACGAGCAGCTCGAAGCCGGCGGCCCGCAGCTCCGCCACCCGCGACTGCCACCGTTCCGGGGCGACCACCTCCACTTGCCGGTCAGTCGAGGAGCTCACGGCGCACCTCCTCCAGGTAGCCGGTCAACGCCTCGGGCGGCGGCGGGCAGCCCGCGATGACGTGGTCGACCGCGACGAGCGACCCCGCCCCCGGCACGACCGAGTAGGAGTCCCAGTACGGCCCGCCGACGCAGGCACACGCCCCGAAGGAGACCACCCGACGGGGGGCCGGCACCGCATCGAGCACGGCCCGGATCGCCGGCAGCACCGGGTGCGTGATGGTTCCCGACAACGCGACGACGACGGTGGCCCCGGCCGGCACGGCCGACAGCTCCACCGCCGGCCGGCCCTGCGCGGCGGCCTGCGTCTCGAGCGCGCAGCAGGCCAACGGCACGTCGACGACGTAGACGCGCCCGTCGTCGAACCAGTCCCGCGCGGTGAGCATGGGCCGCAGTCTACTTCCGCTCGTTCACTGTCAGCGCAAGCGTGCAGCGGTGGGGATTTCCGGCGGAACCCTAGAATGGCGGGACGTCCCCTGTCGCTGACACTAGGAAGATGAGCCACGTGGCTGAACAGCTCCCCCTCGACCGAGTCGTCATTCGCTTTGCAGGCGATTCCGGCGACGGCATGCAGCTGACGGGCGACCGCTTCACAGCCGAGACGGCGAGCTTCGGCAACGACATCGCGACGCTGCCGAACTTCCCCGCCGAGATCCGCGCTCCTCAGGGGACGCTGCCCGGGGTGTCGAGCTTCCAGCTTCACTTCGCCAACTTCGACATCGTGACGCCCGGCGACGTGCCGGACGTGCTGGTGGCCATGAACCCGGCGGCGCTGAAGGCGAACCTGCGCGACCTGCCGCGCGGCGGCGTCATCATCGTCGACACCGCGGACTTCACCAAGCGCAACCTGGCCAAGATCGGCTGGGCGCACAACCCGCTGGAGGACGGCAGCCTCAGCAACTACTCGGTGCACGCCCTGGACCTGACGGGGCTCGCGACCGGGGCGGTGTCGCAGTTCGACCTCACCCGCAAGGACGCGTCGCGCACCAAGAACATGTTCGCTCTGGGGCTGCTCAGCTGGTTGTACTCGCGGCCCACCGAGGGCACCTTGTCGTTCCTCAGCGAGAAGTTCGCCAAGAAGCCGACGATCCGCGACGCCAACATCGCCGCGTTCAAGGCCGGCTACGCCTACGGCGAGACGACGGAGGCGTTCGAGGTGCGCTACCACGTCGCACCCGCCCCCATGAAGAAGGGCCGCTACCGGCAGATCTCGGGCAACTTGGCCACGGCCTACGGGCTCATCACGGGCGCCCAGAAGGCCGGGCTGCAGCTGTTCCTCGGGTCCTACCCGATCACGCCGGCCTCCGACATCCTGCACGAGCTGTCGCGGCGCAAGGACCTGGGCGTCATGACGTTCCAGGCCGAGGACGAGATCGCGGGCGTCGGCTCCGCCATCGGCGCGTCCTTCGCAGGCGCGCTCGGCGTGACGACGACGTCGGGCCCCGGCATGGCGCTCAAGGGCGAGGCGATCGGCCTGGCGGTCATGACCGAGCTGCCGCTGGTCATCGTCAACGTTCAGCGCTCTGGCCCGTCGACGGGCATGCCCACCAAGACGGAGCAGGCGGACCTCATGCAGGCCCTGTACGGCCGAAACGGCGAGGCCCCGGTCCCTGTGCTGGCGGCCAAGTCCGCGGCCGACTGCTTCGACACGGCCATCGAGGCGTGCCGGATCGCGGTCACGTACCGCACGCCCGTCATCATGTTGTCGGACGGCTACCTCGCCAACGGCGCGGAGCCGTGGCGGCTGCCGGACCTGTCGGCGATCCCGGCCATCGAGCCCGGCTTCGCCACCGCCGTCAACGCCACCGACGACGCCGGTAAGGACGCCTTCCACCCCTACGAGCGCGATCCCGAGACCCTGGCCCGCGCCTGGGCCGTTCCGGGGACGCCGGGGCTGGAACACCGCATCGGCGGCATCGAGAAGGCCGCCCGCACCGGCAACGTGTCGTACGACCCGGACAACCACGAGTACATGACCCGCACCCGGCAGGCCAAGATCGACGGGATCGTGCGCGACATCCCCGATATCGCCGTCGAGGACCCGAGCGGCAGCGCCCGCGTGCTGGTCCTCGGCTGGGGGTCGACGTTCGGTCCTATCACCGCCGCCGCGCGCCGCGTCCGGCTCAGCGGCCGCGCCGTCGCCACCGCTCACCTGCGGCACCTCAACCCCATGCCCGCCAACCTCGGCGAGGTCCTGCGCGCCTACGACAAGGTGGTGGTCCCGGAGATGAACCTCGGTCAGCTCGCCACCATCCTGCAGGCGCGCTACCTCGTCGAGATCTCGAGCTACTCGCGCGTCCGCGGCCTGCCGATCTCGCTCAGCGAGCTCGAGGTGGACCTCATCGCCGAGATCGACGCCCTCCAGGAGGAGAACTGATGACTGCCAACGGCCTGGCCGGAGTGCCGCTCGCCCTCGAGCCGCTCAGCAAGAAGGACTACACCAGCGACCAGGAGGTCCGCTGGTGCCCGGGTTGCGGCGACTACGCCGTGTTGTCGACGTTCCAGTCGATGGTGGCCACGCTGGGCATCAAGCGCGAGAACACCGTCATCGTCTCGGGCATCGGCTGCTCGTCGCGGTTCCCGTACTACGTCGACACGTACGGCATGCACTCGATCCACGGGCGCGCGCCGGCGATCGCGACCGGTGTCGCGGTGACCCGGCCGGACCTCAACGTCTGGGTCGTGACCGGCGACGGCGACGCGCTGTCGATCGGCGGCAACCACCTCATCCACGCGCTGCGCCGCAACGTCAACATCACGATCCTGCTGTTCAACAACCGCATCTACGGGCTGACGAAGGGCCAGTACTCGCCGACGTCGGAGCTGGGCAAGGTGACGAAGTCCACGCCCTACGGGTCGCTGGACACCCCGTTCAACCCGGTGTCGCTGGCGCTGGGTGCCGAGGCCGGCTTCGTGGCCCGGACCATCGACTCGGACCGCGCGCACCTGACGCAGGTCCTGACGGCGGCCGCGCAGCACCGCGGGGCCGCGCTGGTCGAGATCTACCAGAACTGCCCGATCTTCAACGACGACGCCTTCGCGACGCTGAAGAGCCCCGACGGCGCGCTCATCCAGCTGCGGCACGGGGAACCGATCGTGTTCGGCGGCGGGCGGTTCTGCGTCGTCCGCGACGCCGACGGCGACATCCGCGTCGCGGAGACCGAGACGGCTGACCCGGAGCGCATCGTCGTGCACGACGAGACGCGCGGCGACCCGTCGCAGGCGTTCGCGCTGTCGCGGCTGACGGAGGCGGGCGTGCTGCGGCAGGCCCCGATCGGGATCTTCCGCCGGGTGCCGCGCCCCGCGTACGACGACCTCGTGCGCGAGCAGATCGACGCCGTGCGGGCCGAGGACCAGGCCGCGGCGCTCGCCGCGGTCATCGCGGGCCAGGACACGTGGGAGGCCGACGAGCGCTGACCTCAGCCCTTCGTCGGCTCGCTAGGCTGGCGCGCATGACTGCTGCCATCGCCTTCGAGCACTTCGACCGCGGGGTCCGCCCGCAGGACGACCTCTTCCGCCACGTCAACGGAACCTGGCTGAGCACCGCGCCCATCGCGCCGGACCGCTCCTCGGCCGGCGGCTTCGTGGATCTCGCCGAACAGGCCGAGAAGGATGTGCTGGCGCTCATCGAGGGTCTCCCGGCCGCGGATCCCGCGACCGACGAGGGCAAGGTCGCGACGCTGTACCGCGCGTTCATGGACGTCGAGACCGTGGACGCGCTCGGGGCCGCCCCGCTGCGGCCGGTGTTCGACGCGATCGACGCCGTCGACTCCCCCGCGGCGCTGGCCCGGCACCTCGGCTGGTCGCTGCGGCACGGCCTCAGCCCCCTGGTCCACCTCTACGAGGAGTCGGACCCGGGTGATCCGACCCGCTACGCCGTGTTCTCGTCGCAGGGCGGGCTGGGCCTGCCCGACGAGGCCTACTACCGCGAGGCCGCCCACGCCGAGATCCGAGGGAAGTACGTCGACCACGTCGCCCGCGTCCTCGGGCTGGCGGGGCTGGACGACCCATCCGGGCAGGCGCGCGCCGTCATGGAGCTCGAGACCGCCATCGCCGCGCAGCACTGGGACCGCGTCCGCTGCCGCGACCTGCGCGCCATGTACAACCCGACCTCCTACGAAGACGTGGTGGCGATGTCGCCGGGGTTCGACTGGGACGCCTTCGTCGACGGGGCCGGCATCCCGCGGGAGAAGCTGGCCGAGGTGATCGTGGCCCAGCCGTCGTTCCTCGAGGGCGTGGCGCCGCTGCTGGCCGCGCATCCGCTGGACGCCTGGCGCAGCTGGGCCCGCTGGAAGGCCGTCTCGGGCCTGTCGCCGTACCTGTCGGCGGAGTTCGTCGAGGCGCGCTTCGACTTCTACGAGCGGACCCTCAACGGCAACGAGGAGCAGCGGCCGCGGTGGAAGCGCGGCGTCGCGTTCGTCGAGGGCGTCGTCGGCGAGGCCGTCGGGCGCCTCTACGTGGAGCGCCACTTCCAGCCCGAGAAGAAGGCCGCGATGGACGCCCTGGTGGGACACCTGCTGGCCGCCTACCAGGAGTCGATCGAGCGGCTCACGTGGATGACCGACGAGACGCGCGCCGAGGCGCTGCGCAAACTCGCCCAGTTCACCCCGAAGGTGGGCTACCCCGTCAAGTGGCGCGACTACTCGTCGCTGGTGGTGACGCCGGGTGACCTCGTCGCCTGCGTGCTCGCCGCCAACTCGTTCGAGCTGGACTACACGCTGAGCCGGATCGGCGGGCCGGTCGACCCCGACGAGTGGCAGATGTTCCCGCAGACCGTCAACGCCTACTACCACCCGCTGCGCAACGAGATCGTCTTCCCCGCGGCGATCCTGCAGCCGCCGTTCTTCAACGCGGACGCCGACGACGCCGTCAACTTCGGCGCGATCGGCGCCGTGATCGGGCACGAGATCGGCCACGGCTTCGACGACAAGGGCTCGACCTGCGACGGCGACGGGCGCCTGCGGGACTGGTGGCAGCCGGCCGACCGGGAGGCCTTCGAGGCACTCGCCGACCGGCTCGTCGGTCAGTACGACGGGCTCGTGCCCGAGGGCGTCGACGGCGGCTCCGTCAACGGCAAGCTCACCGTCGGGGAGAACATCGGCGACCTGGGCGGGCTGGGCATCGCCTACCAGGCGTGGTTGCTCGCCGGCGGCGATCCCGATGGCGACCCCGTCGACGGGCTGACGCCCGCGCAGCGGTTCTTCGTCGGCTGGGCCCAGGCGTGGCGCGGCAAGCGTCGTCCCGAGGCGATGAAGGTGCTGCTGGCCACCGACCCGCACTCGCCCAACGAGTTCCGCTGCAACCAGATCGTGCGTAACCTCGACGCGTTCTACGAGGCGTTCGACGTCGCGCCCGACGACGCCCTCTGGCTGCCGGAGCAGGACCGCGTCGCCATCTGGTGACCCCGCGCCCCCCCGGCACGACACGCCGTGAAACTTCGCCGTCGACGTCGTTTCAGACGGTCGACGGCGGAGTTGGCCTGTCATTCGTGCTCATGACTGCCGACGTCCTCGCTCGCTGAGGTCTCGTCCGACGGGGCGGGCGGCGGCTGAACCCTCCTCGGCCGTCGGCACGAATGACAGCCCGCCTGGCACGCCGACGCTCTCCACGACGTCGGAACCGGAGTTCCACGGCGTGTCGTGCCAGGGGGCCGCGGGCCGCCACGGCCGGTCGGCCGGGTCGTTGAGCGGGGCGGGGCGGGCGGGGTCAGGCCGTGCGGTCCACCAGGTCCGTGCAGACCTTGAGCAGCGCATCCTTCGCCTCGCCGTCGGGCAGGGGCGCCAGGTGGGCTCGCGCGACGTCCGCGCGCCGCTCGACCTCTGCCTTCGCCCGGCCCATGACAGGATGCGTGCGCAGCCGGCGCAGGACATCGGCCAGCACCGCGTCGTCGCTGAGGTCGCCGTCGATGAGCGCCAGCAGCTCGGAGTCCGCCGGGTCATTCTCCGCGCGCAGCATGAGCACCGGCAGCGTGGGGACGCCCTCGCGCAGGTCGGTGCCGGGGGTCTTGCCCGTCTTGGTCGACGTGATGTCGATGAGGTCGTCCGACAGCTGGAACACCAGGCCGACCTCCTCGCCGAACGCGGCCAGCGCGTCCAAAACCGGCCGGTCGGCGCCGGCCACCATGCCGCCGAACAGCGCCGACGCCGCGATGAGCGACCCCGTCTTGTCGGCGATCACCTGGATGTAGTGCGCCAGCGGGTCCTCGTCGGGGCCCGGCCCCTTGGTCTCGGCGATCTGGCCCTGCACGAGCCGGGCGAAGGTCTCGGCCTGCAGGGCCACATACTCGACGCCCAGTTCCGCGACCGTCGTCGACGCGCGCGCGAACAGGTAGTCCCCCACCAGGATCGCCACCGAGTTGCCCCAGAGCCGGTTGGCCGACGGCGCCCCGCGGCGCAGGTCCGCCATGTCCATGACGTCGTCGTGGTACAGGCTCGCCACGTGCGTGAGCTCCATCACCAACGCCGCGCGCATCAGGTCGTCGTGGTCGACCGCCCCGCCGAAGCGGGCGGCCAGGAACACGAGCAGCGGCCGGAACCGCTTGCCGCCGGCGGCGATGATGTGCCGCGACGCCTCGGTCACGAACGGCGACCCCGCGACAGCGGTGGCGACCAGGCGCTCCTCGAACGTGTCGAGGAGCGCGGTCAGGTGCTCATCGAGCGTGGCGTCCGCCACAGGGGATCTCCTCGTCTCAGGGCTCAGCGGATGAACTGTGCCGCGTCGGCCAGGAGGCCGAGGATACCGCCGGGGATGAGGCCGAGCACCACGGTCCCCACGGCGGAGACCACGAGCACGGACCACGTCCACAGGGACGGCGTCTCGACCGTGCCGACGACCGCCTCGTCCGCATCCTGGAACCACATGGCCACGACGACCTTGAGGTAGAAGAAGGCGGCGATGACGCTCATCACCACGGCGACGAGCACGAGCCAACCGTAGCCGCCCGCCCACGCCGACGCGAACACGGCGAGTTTCCCGACGAAGCCCGCGGTCAGCGGGATGCCGGCGAAGGACAGCATGAACACCGTCATGAGGGCGGCGAGCACCGGGTTGCGGCGGCCGAGGCCCTTCCATGCGTCGAGGTTGTTCGCCTCACCACCCGCGCGGCGCACCATCATGATGATGGCGAACGCGCCGAAGGTGGCCAGGCCGTAGGTCAGCAGGTAGAAGGCGATCGCCCCCACCGACGACAGGCTCACGTCGTCGCCCGCCTGCACCGCACCGACGACACCCACGAGGATGAAGCCCGCGTGCGCGATCGACGAGTACGCCAGCAGCCGCTTGATGTCGTTCTGCGCCAGCGCGACCGTGGAGCCCAGCAGCATCGTGAGGATGGCGACCACCGCGAACAGCAGCTGCCAGTCCCAGCGCAGGCCGCCGAGGCCGACGTAGAAGACGCGCAGCAGCGCCGCGACGGCGGCGGTCTTCGTGGCCACCGCCATGAAGCCGGTGACCGGCGAGGGCGCGCCCATGTAGACGTCCGGGGTCCACGCGTGGAAGGGCACCGCACCGATCTTGAACAGCAGGCCCACCGAGGTGAGCAGCATGCCCAGGAGCAGCAGCGGCTGGCTGCCGGCGCCGGCCGTGATGGCCGCGTCGATGTCGGCGAGCTGGAAGCCGCCGGCGTAGCCGTACAGCAACGCGACGCCGTAGAGCATGATCGCGGAGGCCAGCGAGCCGAGGAGGAAGTACTTGAGCGCGGCCTCCTGGCTGAGCAGGCGGCGACGGCGCGCCATGCCGGTGAGCAGGTACAGCGGCAGCGAGAAGATCTCGACGGCGACGAACAGCGTCAGCGTGTCGTTGGCGGCGGCGAAGATCATCATGCCGAACAGCGAGAACAGCAGGAGCGGGAAGATCTCGGTGTGTTCCCGGCGCAGCTTGTCGGCCTCCCGCTCGAGCGGCGAGCCCGGCACGGTCGCTGCCGACGAGGCGAACGCCGACTGCCCCGCGCCGACGCCGCGTTCCGCGAACAGCGCGACACCGCCCAGCCCGAAGACCAGCAGGAGCGTCCAGAACAGGTACGCGGGGCCGTCGACGGCGATGACGCCCATCGCGGCGATCTGCGGCGCGGCCTGGATCCAGTTGAGGACCGTGAGGCCGAGCGCCACGACGACCGCCAGCGCGGCCAGCGCCGCCTGGATGACGTAGCGCAGGTCGCGCGGCACGAGCGCCTCGACCAGCACGCCGAGGCAGGCGGCGGCCAGGATCACCAGCAGCGGCGACAGCAGCATCCACTCCAGAGTGGGAGCAGCGATCTCCAACACGTTGATCATCGGTTGCCTTCCTTGACCTGCGGGGCGGGGTCCTCGACGCCGACGATCGCCATCGTCTCCATGGCCGTCTCGTCAGCCAGGGCCAGCACCGGCTTCGGCACGAACCCGAAGACGATGAGGAGGATGAGGAGCGGGGCCACGACGGCCTTCTCGCGGGCGCTGAGGTCGTGGGTGACGTGGGTGGCGACCTGCTCGGTCACCGGGCCGGTCATGGTGGTCTTGTACATGCGCAGCACGTAGACGGCCGCGAGCACCATGCCCAGGGTGATGACGACGGTGTAGACCGGGAACCGCTGCCAGGCCCCGGCCATGACGAGGAACTCGGACACGAAGCTGCCCATGCCCGGCAGCGCCAGGGCCGACAGCCCCGACATCAGCAGGACGCCGGCCAGGACGGGGGCCACCTTCTGCACGCCGCCGAAGGCGTCGATGTGCTGCGAACCGCGGCGCCGGATCATGAACCCGACGACGAGGAACAGCGCCGCGGTCGACAGCCCGTGGTTGAACATGTAGAAGATCGAGCCGCTGATCGACTGCGTCGTCAGGGCGAAGATGCCGAACACCATGAACCCGAAGTGGCTGACCGAGGTGTAGGACACCAGCCGCAGCAGGTCCGTGGCGCCGAACGCCATGAACGCGCCGTAGAGCACCGACACGATCGCCCACACGAGGATCACGGGGGTCGCCCACTGGCTGGCCTCCGGGAACGCGGTGAGGCAGATCTTCAGCATCCCGAAGGTGCCGATCTTGTCGAGCACGCCCACCAGCAGCGTCGAGGTGCCGGGCGTCGACTGCTCGGCTGCGTCGGGCAGCCACGTGTGCAGGCCCGCCATCGGGGCCTTGACGGCGAACGCGAAGAAGAACCCGGCGAACAGCCAGCGCGCCGTGGTGGTGCTCATCTCGGCGCCGACGAGGTCGCCTATGAGGAAGCTCGGGCTGCCGGCCGCCGCGGTCACCGCGTAGACGCCGGCGACGGCGACCAGCATGACGAGGCCGCCCGCGAGCGAGTAGAGCAGGAATTTCAGTGCGGCTGCGGACCTCTTCGGGCCACCGAACCCGCCGATGAGGAAGTAGGTCGGGATCAGCGTCGCCTCGAAGGCCACGTAGAACAGGAGGATGTCGGAGGCCATGAACACGAACAGCGCGAACGACTGCAGCATGAGGGCCAGCGCCATGAAGGCGGTCCCGCTCCAGCGTGCGCCGGGCGTCTCGCCGACGCGCCACTCGGCCAGCAGGACGACGGGCACCAGGATGACGGTCATGAGCACGAGGATCGCGCCCATGCCGTCGAGGTCGAGGGCGTAGTGGGCACCGATCTGCGGGATCCACGCCACCTCCTCGGCCAGCGGGACACCCTGCGCCTGCAGGACGACGGCGAGCACGCCGAGGACCGCGGTGGTCAGGGCGATGCCGTAGCCGATGAGGCGCCCGGCCTGGCCCTTGACGAGGAACAGCACCAGCGAGCCGACGAGCGGCACGAGGGCAAGGATGGTCAGTAGAGGCAATGGCATGTCTTCTTGGTCTCCTTAGCCCAGCTGCCCGAGGATCACGACGATCGCGAGGACGAGGAGGCCCACCCCGAGGGTCAGGCCGTAGCTACGCACGTAGCCGTTCTGGCCGCGACGCAGCCACGCACCGAGGCCGCTGGCCACCGTCGCGCTGCCCATGGCGACACCGTCGACGGCGCCGCGGTCGAACCAGGCGAGCCCCGAGGCGAGGCCCTTGGCGGGACGCACGACGGCGTACTCGTTGAAGGCGTCGCCGTACAGGTCGTTGCGGCCGGCCAGCACCAGCACGTTGCCGGTGGCGGGGGCGTCGACGGGGATGTCGCGACGGTGCAGCCACCAGCCGATCAGCACACCGACGGCCACGACGGCGAGCGTCAGCAGGCCGACGGGGGTGAAGGTGAGCAGCCCCGTCTCGTGCGGATGCTGCCCGGTCGATTCCTCGAGCCAGCCCTGGATCCAGCCGTTCATGAACAGGCCGGCGACGATGGACAGCACCGCCAGGATGATCAGCGGCACCGTCATGACGGCCGGCGACTCGTGCGGGTGAACGTCCTTCTCCCAGCGCTTGGCGCCGAAGAACGTCATCATCATCAGGCGCGTCATGTAGTAGGCGGTCACCCCGGCGCCGATGAGGGCCAGGACACCGATGAGGGTGTTCTCGTGGAACGCCGCCTCAATGATGTGGTCCTTCGAGTAGAAGCCCGAGGTGAACGGGAAGCCGATGATGGCAAGGTAGCCCATCGCGAAGGTGAAGAACGTGATGCGCATGGACTTCGCCAGCGCTCCGTAGTGGCGCATGTTGACGTCGTCGTTCATGCCGTGCATGACCGAGCCGGCGCCGAGGAACATGTTGGCCTTGAAGAAGCCGTGCGTCAACAGGTGGAAGATGGCGAACGAGGCGCCTGCGGGGCCGAGGCCGGCCGCGAGCATCATGTAGCCGATCTGCGACATCGTGGAGCCTGCCAGCACCTTCTTGATGTCGTCCTTGGACGAGCCGATCCACGCGCCCGCCAGCAGCGTGACCGTGCCGACGATGGCGACGGCGGTCGTGGCGACCTCCGTCTGGGCGTAGATGGCGTTGGACCGCACCACGAGGTAGACGCCCGCCGTGACCATGGTGGCGGCGTGGATGAGGGCGGAGACCGGGGTCGGGCCCTCCATGGCGTCCAGCAGCCACGACTGCAGCGGCACCTGCGCGGACTTGCCGCACGCACCCAGGAGCAGGAACAGACCGATCAGCGTTGCCCAGGCGGGGCTCAAGGACTCGGCGCCGGCGTTGACGTCGGCGAACTTCACGCTGCCGAACATGGCCAGCATGGTGAAGATCGCCATCGACAGGCCGAGGTCGCCGACGCGGTTGACGATGAACGCCTTGTTGCCGGCGGCGGCGGCCGACGGCTTGTGCGCCCAGAACGAGATGAGCAGGAACGACGCGAGGCCGACGCCCTCCCAGCCCAGGAACAGGACCAGGTAGTTGTTCGCCAGCACCAGCGTCAGCATCGCGGCGATGAACAGGTTGAGGTAGGCGAAGAAGCGGCGGCGCCGATCGTCGTGCGCCATGTAGCCGATGGAGTAGACGTGGATGAGGGAGCCGACGCCGGTGATCAGCAGGACGAACAGGATCGACAGCGGGTCGACCAGCAGCCCGAACTCGATCGACCAGGAGCCGGTCGCGATCCACTCGTAGACCGTCACGTCGATGTGCCGCGCGTCCTCGGCCGAGCCCAGCAGCTGCACGAACAGCACCAGCCCGAGTACGAAGGAGACGATGGGTGCGGCGGTCGCGAGCAGGTGGCCCCAGGCATCCGTGAGGCGCCCGGCGAGCAGCAGGAACGCTGCCCCGGCGAGCGGGACGGCGATGAGCAGCCAGGACATCATGCCGGCCCCGGACAGGGCGGACACGCTTTCGAGGAGTTGCACGGTTGAGGACCCCTTAGAACTTCATCAGGTTGGCGTCGTCGACCGAGGCCGAGCGGCGGGCACGATACACGGCGACGATGATCGCGAGGCCGACGACGACCTCCGCCGCGGCCACGACCATCACGAAGAAGGCGGCGATGAGGCCGTCCAGGTTGCCGTGGTAGTTCGCGAACGCGACGAACGCGAGGTTCGTGGCGTTGAGCATCAGCTCGATGCTCATGAACACGATGATCGCGTTGCGACGCAGCAGGAAGCCCGCGACGCCGATGGCGAACAGGATGGCCGAGAGAACCAGGTAGCCCTCGGGGTTCATTCGTCGTCTCCTTCGACCTCGTCGGTGCGCCCCGCGATGGCGGAGTAGGCGCTGGTGGTGGGCGCGCGGAGCTCGTCGACGTCCACGATGACGCCGCGCATGGCCAGCGTCTTGGAGATGGAGTTCTCCGCGACGGAGCCGTCGGGCAGCAGCGCCGGCGTCGAGATCGCGTTGTGCCGGGCGAAGACACCGGAGCTGGGCAGCGGACCCGGGTGCGTGCCGTCCTCGGCGTATGCCCGGACCCGGTCCTGCAGCATCTCGGGCTGGGTCCGCTTGCGCTTGAGCTCCTCGCCGTGGGCCAGGATCATCGCGCCAACGGCCGCCGTGATCAGCAGCGCCGCCGTCGCCTCGAAGATGAACACGTACTTCGAGAACAGCAACGCAGCGATCGACTGGATGTTGCCGCCGTACTGCGCGTTGGCCGCCTCCAGGCCCGCGGGCGCCCCGCCGACGGCGAACTGGCCGACGCCGAGGATGAGCAGCAGGCCGACGCCGAGCGCGACGAGCGCCGACGAGACCCGGTGGCCCTTGATCGTCTCGACGACAGAGTCGGTGGAGTCGACACCGACCAGCATGACGACGAACAGGAACAGCATGAGGATCGCGCCCGTGTAGACGATGATCTGGATGACGAAGAGGAACGGGGCGTCGTTGGCCGCGTAGAGCACGGCCAGGCTCACCATCACGCCGGCCATGGAGATGGCCGAGTGCACCGGCTTGCGCGCCAGTAGGAGCCCGAGGGCGCACAGCACCGCGATCGGGGCGCACACCCAGAAGGCGACCTCGCTGGCGGTCACCAGCGGGATGAGGGGGATCATCGGGCCGCTCCTGTCGTCGTGGCGGTGCGCGTGTCGGGCTTGCCGGTCTCCGGCAGGCCGAGGAAGTAGACCTTCTCGTCGTCGCCCAGGCGGCGTGGGTGCGGCGGCTCCTCCATGCCGGTGAGCAGCGGGGCCAGGAGGTCCTGCTTCTCGTAGATGAGCTTGAGCCGCGTGTCGTCGGAGATCTTGAACTCGTTGGTCATCGTGAGCGCGCGCGTCGGGCAGGCCTCGATGCACAGGCCGCAGAAGATGCAGCGCAGGTAGTTGATCTGGTAGACGCGGCCGTAGCGCTCGCCGGGCGAGTAGCGGTCGTCGTCGGTGTTGTCGGCGCCTTCGACGTAGATGGCGTCGGCGGGACAGGCCCACGCGCAGAGCTCACAGCCCACACACTTCTCGAGCCCGTCCGGCCAGCGGTTGAGCTGGTGCCGGCCGTGGAAGCGCGGCATCGTGACCTTCTCCGCGCCCTTCTTGTGCGGGTACGACTGCGTGAACGTCTTGCGGAACATCGTGTTGAACGTGACGCCGAACCCGGCCCACGGATCGAGCAGTCCCATCAGAAATCCTTCCGTTCTGCGGTGGCCTCGGCCATGGGCGTCTCGTCGCGTCCGGACACGACGCCGGCGAGCTCGGGCAGCAGCTGGCCCGGCCGCGGCGGCGTCGGGTAGCCGCCGGCGAAGGGGTCGTAGACCTGGTCCTCGACGGCCTCCGGATGCTCCGGCTCGTCGGCGACGGCGTCGACCCGCCCGACCTGGATGAGGTAGAGCACCACGAAGAGCGCCAGCCCCAGCCCGATGGTGTAACCCGGCGCGATCGCGATCATGAGGATCCACACCAGCGAGATCGGGATGAGCCGCTTCCAGCCGAGGTTCATGAACTGGTCATAGCGGAAGCGCGGCAGCGTGCCGCGCAGCCACACGAACACCGAGATCAGCAGCTGCACCTTGATCATGAAGAACACGGGCCCGAACCACGGGTTGTTGAACAATGGGATGAGGTTCAGCGGCCACGGCGGCAGGTAGCCGCCGAGGAACAGCGTGGTGCACACCGCGGACACGGTGGCCATGTTGATGTACTCGGCGAGGAAGAACATCGCGTAGCGGAAGCCGGAGTACTCCGTGAGGTAGCCGGAGACGAGCTCCGACTCACATTCGGGCAGGTCGAAGGGGGCGCGGTTGGTCTCGCCGACCATCGAGATGCTGTAGATGACGAACGACGGGAACAGCAGGATGGCGTACCAGCCGGTGATGCCCGGGTCGAAGGTCATGTCGGTGAAGGGCACCCGGAAGAGGATCGTCTGGCGCTGCGCCTCCACGATCTGCGACGTGGACATGGCGCCCGCCATGAGGAACACCGCCACCATCGACAGGCCCATCGCGATCTCGTAGGAGATCATCTGCGCCGTGGACCGGATGGACCCGAGGAACGAGTAGGTGGAGTTGCCCGCCCAGCCGGCCAGCACGATGCCGTAGATGCCGATGGACGCGATGGCGAGGATGAACAGCGTCGACACCGGCAGGTCGGTGACCTGCAGGCGGGTGGTCACGCCGAACATCTCGACCTCACCGCCGAACGGGATGACCGTCCAGGTCGTGAAGGCCGCGACACCCGTGAGGATCGGCGCCAGGTTGAACACCCACTTGTCGGCGTTCTTCGGCCGGAAGTCCTCCTTGGCCAGCAGCTTGGCGCCGTCGGCGAGGGCCTGACCGAGCCCGAAGGGGCCGTTCATGATCGGGCCGAGGCGGTGCTGCATCTTGCCGACGAGGCGCCGCTCGTACCAGACGTTGAAGATGGTCCACACCAGGAGGATGACGAACATCGCCACCACCTTGATGAGGATCAGCCACCAGGGATCCTGGAAGAAGATGTTCATGGCTCAGACTCCTTCATCCACTGAGACGGCGGCGACGGTGACGGCCGCGCCGGGCACCACGGGCAGCCGCTCCCCCAGGCCGGGATTGAGCGGGACCCACACCACGTCGTCGACCATGCCGGGAGTGACCTCGAGCGGCAGCACTGTGCTGACGCCGCCGGCGCTCACCGTGGCGACCTCCCCGAGGCCCAGCCGGTCGGCGGTCGCGGGCGACACGCGGGCCACCGCGGGGCGGGCCGTGGCGCGCAGGGCCAGCTCATAGTCGTTGCCCTGGGACGCGTCGAGCAGTTCCCGCCAGCCGGCGGCCACGAGGCCCTGACCGATGGCCGCCGCCTGGTGCGCGGGGGCGGCGGGCCGCGTCCCGTCCCAGGCACCCAGCTCGGCGAAGTCCGCGTACGCCTGCTTGGACGCGCGGAACCCGAGCGTGGACCCCATGGCGTCGGCGAGCGCCGCCAGGATGCGCAGGTCGGTCATCGGCGAGGGGACGTTCTTGTTGACGATCCGGACGCGGCCGTGGCGGTGCTCCCAGTTGAGGAAGTGCCCCGACTGCTCCTCCAACAGCGCCGCAGGGAACACGACGTTCGCCCGCTCGGTGACGGCCGAGAGCCGCTGCTCGATGCTGATGACGAACTCGGCCGCCTCGAGGCCCGCGAGCGCAGCGGCGGGGTCTGCCAGGTCGGCGGGGTCGACGCCGGCGAGGACCAGCGCCTTCAGGCTGCCGTCGGCGGCGGCGGCGAACTGCTCGTCGGCACCGAGTCCTGCCTCACCGGGCAGCGAGGCCACCCCCCAGTGGGAGGCGACGTCGACGCGCGCCGAGGCGTCCGCGACGGGGCGGCCGCCCGGCAGCAGCCCGGGCAGGCAGCCGGCCTCGATGGCGCCCATGTCGCCGGCGCGGCGCGGGATCCACGCGAGGCGGGCCCCGCTGGAGTCCGCCAGCGCGCCGACGGCGCTGAGCAGCCCGGGCACCGTCGCGGCGCGCTCGCCGACCAGGAGGACCGTGCCGGCGTCGATGTCGGTGAGGGTGTCAAGCGCGGCGACCTCGCCGCCCGGCGCGACCGGCACCAGCGTCGCGGACAGCTTCTCCGTGCCGCGCGACGCGAACGGGGCCAGCGTCGTGACCTGGAGCCGGTTCTGGCGGACGGCCTTGCGCAGGCGCAGGAACACGATGGGCGACTCGTCCTCGGGCTCGAAGGCCACCAAAACGACGCGCGATGCGGACTCGAGATCGCCGTAGGTGACCGAGCCGGCCAGCGTCCCGCCGGCCACGCGGGCGGCGAGGAACTCGGCCTCCTCCGCCGACGCGGGCCGCGACCGGAAGTCGATGTTGTTGGTGCCGAGCACGACGCGGGCGAACCGGCTGTAGCCGTAGGCGTTCTCGACCGTCAGGCGGCCGCCGGTCTGGACGCCCACCGAGCCGGCCGCGGCGCGCAGACCGTGGACGGCGGCGTCGATCGCCTCGGGCCAGGACGCGGGCTGCAGCACGCCGTCGCGACGGACGAGCGGCCGGGTGATCCGGTCCTCACCACGGCTGTACATGAAGCCGAAGCGGCCCTTGTCGCAGCTCCACTCCTCGTTGACCGCGGGGTTGTTCCCGGCGAGGCGGCGCTTGACCTGGTGGTGCCGCTGGTCCGCGCGCAGCTCGCAACCGGAGGCGCAGTGCTCGCAGGTCACCGTCGTCGACACGAGGTCGAAGGGGCGGGCCTGGAAGCGGTACGCGGCCGACGTCAGGGCGCCGACGGGGCAGATCTGGACGACGTTGCCCGAGAAGTAGGAGTCGTAAGGGTCCTGCTCGTAGCTGCCCACCTGCTGCAGCGCCCCACGCTCCACGAGTGCGATGAACGGGTCGCCCGAGATCTGCTCGGAGAAGCGGGTGCAGCGGGCGCACAGCACGCAGCGTTCCCGGTCGAGGAGGATCTGCGCCGAGATGCTCACCGGCTTCGGGAAGGTGCGCTTCAGCTCGGTGAAGCGGCTCTCCCCCGGACCGTGCGACAGGGCCTGGTTCTGCAGGGGGCACTCGCCGCCCTTGTCGCAGATGGGGCAGTCGAGCGGGTGGTTGATGAGCAGGAACTCGAGCATCCCGACCTGCGCCTTCTTGGCGACCGGGGACGTGACCTGCGTGTTGACGACCATGCCCTCGGCGACCGGCATGGTGCATGACGCCTGCGGCTTGGGGAATCCGCGGCCGTTGCCGGCGTCGGGGATGTCGACCATGCACTGGCGGCACGCGCCGACGGGGTCGAGCAGCGGGTGGTCACAGAACCGCGGGATCGCGGTGCCGATCATCTCGGCGGCCCGGATGATCAGGGTCCCCTTCGGGACGCTGACCTGGGTGCCGTCGATGGTCAGGGTGACCAGGTCGGGCCGCGGCGCGACCTCCTCGCCCGTCGTCGTCTTGGTGTCGACGCTCATCGAATCTCTCCTTGCACGGCGAACAGCGCGCTCTTCTCGTACGGGAACAGCTCCCAGGCCGGCGTGTGGTAGCCCAGTTCGAACTCACTCCTGAAGTGCTTGACCGCACTGGTCACGCACGCCACGGCGCCGTCGGCCAGGGCGCAGAAGGAGCGTCCGCCGATGTTGTCGCAGATGTCGAGCAGCTTGTCGACGTCGCCCTCCTGGGCGGTGCCGGCCTCGAACTTCATCAGCAGCTGGACGAGCCACCAGGAGCCCTCGCGGCACGGGGTGCACTTGCCGCACGACTCGTGCTTGTAGAACTCGACGAAGCGCAGCGTGGTCCGCACGATCGACGTGGTGTCGTCGAAGACCTGGAGCGCCTTGGTGCCCAGCATCGTGCCGGCGCCGGCCATGCCCTCGTAGTCGAGGGGCAGGTCGAGGTGCTCGGCGGTGAGGATCGGAGTCGAGGAGCCGCCCGGGGTGAAGAACTTCAGCTCGTGCCCCTCGCGGATGCCGCCGGAGAGCTCCAGCAGCTGGCGCATGGTGATGCCCATCGGCGCCTCGAACTGGCCGGGCCGCGCGACGTGGCCCGACAGCGAGTACAGCGTGAAGCCGCTGGACTTCTCCGAGCCCATCTTCTTGAACCAGGCCGCGCCGTTGGCAATGATCGCCGGAACCGAGGCGATGGACTCGACATTGTTGATCACCGTCGGAGACGCGTAGAGGCCTGCGACGGCGGGGAACGGCGGGCGCAGACGGGGCTGGCCGCGGCGCCCCTCGAGCGAGTCGAGGAGCGCGGTCTCCTCGCCGCAGATGTAGGCGCCCGCGCCGGCGTGGACGATGATGTCCAGGTCGTAGCCCGTGCCGAGGATGTTCTTGCCGAGGTAGCCGGCCGCGTACGCCTCGCGGACCGCCTGCTGCAGCCGCCGGATGACGTGCAGGACCTCGCCGCGACAGTAGATGAACGCCGTGTGCGCGTTGATGGCGTACGACGAGATGATGACACCCTCCACCAGCGTGTGGGGGGTGGCCAGCATCAGCGGCATGTCCTTACACGTGCCCGGCTCCGACTCGTCGGCGTTGACCACGAGGTACTTGGGGTTGGGGTTGTCCTGCGGGACGAACGACCACTTCATGCCCGTGGGGAAGCCGGCGCCGCCGCGGCCGCGCAGGTTCGCCTCCTTGACGAGGTTGACGACCTCCGCCGGCTGCATGCCCAGCGCGGTCCGCAGGGCGCGGTAGCCACCGTTGGTCTCGTAGCGGGCGAGCTTCCAGGACTTGTCCTCACCCCAGTGGGCGCTGAGGACCGGGGTCAGCAGGTCGGTCACTTGGTGGCCTCCGGGTTCTGGGCGGCCGGCGTGGCGTCGGCCGTCGGGGCGGACCAGTTGTTCTCGCGCGCGATCTCGCGGCCCAGCAGCGACGCCGGACCCGCGGAGGGGCCCTCGTCGGCGCGGCCGTCCGGGAAGCCCGCCAGCACGCGCTCGGCCTCGCGCCACGACGTGAGGGTGGCGCCGCGGGGCGACACGACCTCCTCGCCGGCCATCAGCTTGTCGAGCAGGTCGTCGAGCTTGGCGGGGTCCATGTTGTCGAAGAACTCCCAGTTGACCATCGCCACCGGGGCGAAGTCGCAGGCCGCGTTGCACTCGAGGCGCTCCAGGGAGACCTGGCCGTCCGGCGTGGTCTGGTTCTCGTCGATGCCGAGCCGCTTCTTGGCCCGGTCCAGCAGCGCGTCGCCGCCCATGACCGCGCACAGCGCCGTCGTGCACACGCCGACGTGGTGCGTGCCGGCGGGGCGCCGCTTGTACATGGTGTAGAACGTCGCGACGCCCGAGACCTGCGCGGTGGTGATGCCGAGGATGTCGGCGCACACCTCGATGCCGCGGGGGCTGACGCGTCCGTCCACCGACTGCACGAGGTGCAGCATCGGCAGCAGCGCGGAGCGCGGCTGGGGGTAGCGGCCCGCCAGCTCGCGCAGCTCGGCGATGGTGGTGTCGTCGATGTGGCTCGTCTGGTCCGAGTAGTCGACGGAGCCGGACTCGGGGAAATGGCTAGTGAAGTGGCCGCTCATCGGTCCACACCTCCAAGGACGGGGTCGAGGCTCGCGATCGCGACGACGACGTCGGACATCATGCCGCCCTCGCACATCGCCGGGATGGACTGCAGGTGGTTGAATCCGGGGTCGCGGAAGTGGACCCGGTAGGGGCGGGTGCCGCCGTCGGACACGACGTGGCAGCCCAGCTCACCCTTGGGCGACTCGATGGCCTGGTACACCTGACCGACCGGGACCTTGAAGCCCTCCGTGACGATCTTGAAGTGGTGGATCAGCGCCTCCATGGACTCGCCCATGATGTGCTTGATGTGCTCGTTGCTGTTGCCCTGGCCGTCGGGCCCGAGGGACAGCTGCGCGGGCCAGGCGATCTTCGGGTCGTCGACCATGACGGGCTGACCTTGCGTGCGCTGGAGCCGGTCGTAGCACTGCTCGACGATCTTCAGGGACTCCCAGCACTCGTCCAGGCGGATGCGGAAGCGCCCGTAGGCGTCGTTGGTGTCCCACGTGACGGTGTCGAACTCGTAGGTCTCGTAGCCGCAGTACGGCTGGGTACGGCGCAGGTCCCAGTCGTAGCCGGTGGCGCGAAGGGGCGGCCCGGACATGCCGAGCATGGTCGCCGCGGTGAGGTCCATGACGCCCACCTTCGAGAGGCGGCCGATGAAGATCGGGTTCTCGTTGCAGAACGTCGCGTACTCGGGGAGGTGCTTCTTCAGCCAGTCGATGACGGTGCGCAGGTGGCTGAGCCCGTCCTCCGGCAGGTCGTTGGCCACGCCGCCCGGGCGGATGTACGCGTGGTTCATCCGCAGGCCGGAGAGGCCCTCGAGGAAGTCCAGGATCATCTCGCGCTCGCGGAAGGCGACCGTCATGACGGTGAGCGCGCCGATCTCCATGCCGCCGGTGCCCATGGCGACCAGGTGCGAGGCGATGCGGTTGAGCTCCATGACGAGGACGCGGATGATGCTGGCCCGCTCGGGGATGTCATCGGTGACACCGAGGAGCCGCTCGACGGCGAGGCAGTAGACCGCCTCGTTGAACAGCGGCGCGACGTAGTCCATGCGCGTGACATAGGTCACGCCCTGGGTCCACGTCTTGTACTCCATGTTCTTCTCGATGCCGGTGTGCAGGAAGCCGATGCCCGGACGGATGGACTCGACGGTCTCGCCGTCCATCTCGAGGATCAGGCGCAGCACGCCGTGCGTGGAGGGGTGCTGCGGGCCCATGTTGACGACGATGGTCTCGTCGCCGCGTTCGGCCTGCTCGGAGGCGATGTCGGACCAGTCCCCGCCCTGCGCCAGGTACACCCGGTCGGCGTGGACGTCGTCGGCGCCGGAGAAGACGTCTTCGGTCGCTGCGTGCGTGCTCATCAGGAGTAGCTCCTCCGGTTATCGGGGGCGGGGACCTTCGCACCCTTGTACTCGACGTCGACGCCGCCGAGCGGGTAGTCCTTGCGCTGCGGGTGGCCCTTCCAGTCGTCGGGCATGAGGATGCGGGTCAGTGACGGGTGGCCGTCGAAGATGACGCCGAACATGTCCCAGGTCTCGCGCTCGTGGTAGTCGACCATCGGGTAGGTCGCCACGACGGAGGGCACGTGCGGATCCTCCTCCGGGCAGGTCACCTCGAGGCGCACCCGACGGTTGTGGGTGTAGCTCAGCAGGTGGTAGACGACGTGCAGCTCGGAGCCGGTCTCCTGCGGGTAGTGCACGCCGGAGACGGACACGCACACCTCGAAGCGCAGGAACGCGTCATCGCGGAACTGCCGCGCGACGTCGGTCAGCTGCTCGCGGGGGACGTAGATGGTGAGCTCGTCGCGGTCGAACAGGACCCGCGCGTCACGCAGGGCCGGGATGACCTCGAGCGCGCGGCCGAGGACCGAGTCGTGCGGCTCGCCGAAGGGACCCTCGGAGCGGCCCGGCATCGCCAGGTCGCGGCGCAGACCGCCGTAGCCGGACGTGTCACCGGCGCCGCTGGACCACATGCCCGCCCGGCGGGCGAACACTGGCTGCGACTCCGGGGCCGCGGCCTCGGCCGGCAGGTTCTGCTCGGGCTGGGTCTCGCTCATCGCATGAGTCCCTTCATCTCGACCTTGGCGGGGGCGACCAGCGCGGCGCGCTCGGCATCCTCGATCGCGGCGGTCTCGTTCGGGCCGATGGGCCGGTGTTGCACCTTCTCGCGCAGCTTGAACATCGCGTCGATGAGCATGTCGGGCCGCGGCGGGCAGCCGGGGACGTACATGTCGACCGGCAGGAAGTGGTCACATCCCTGCACGATGGCGTAGTTGTTGAACATGCCGCCCGATGACGCGCAGGCGCCCATCGAGATGACCCACTTGGGGTTCGGCATCTGGTCGTAGACCTGACGGATGACCGGCGCCATCTTCTGCGAGACGCGACCGGACACGATCATGAGGTCCGCCTGGCGCGGCGAGGCGCGGAACACCTCCTGGCCCCATCGGCCGGCGTCGTAGCGCGGCGTGCCGTAGGCCATCATCTCGATGGCGCAGCAGGCCAGACCCATCGTGGCGGGCCAGAACGAGGCCTTCCGGAGCCAGCCGAAGACACCCTCGACCGTGGTCAGGAGGATGCCGCTGGGGAGCTTATCTTCGATACCCATTGGTGGTGGATTCCTCTCAATCCCAGTCGAGGCCCTTGCGGCGCAGGACGTAGAAGTACGCGATGAAGACGGTGATGATGAACACGATCATCTCGATGACCGCGAAGGTGCCCAGCTGGCGGTAGGCGACCGCCCAGGGGAACAGGAAGACGACCTCGATGTCGAAGATGATGAACAGCATCGCCGTGATGTAGTACTTGACCGGGAACCGGCCGCCGCCGACGGGCTGCGGAGTGGGCTGGATGCCGCACTCGTAGCTGTCGTACTTCGCCCGGTTGTACCGCCGCGGACCGAGGACGAGGCTGAGCGACATCGAGATCACGACGAAGATGGTGGCGAGCGCCACCATGCCCACGATCGGGATGTAAGGGTTCATCCTTGCTACTTCCTTCCGGTCAGGCCGAGGGCGCGGCCTTGCACAGTGCGTTGATGATGCGGTCCATGGCATCGCCGCCATGCGCGTCGGTGAGGTTGGCCAGCAACTTCAGGACGAAGCGCATCAGGGTCTTGCGGGGCAGCCCGTACTTGGTGCACAGGTGCATGATCCTCGGATCTCCGATGAGCTGGACGAAGATCGTGCCGAGCCGATAGTAGCCACCCAGAGACGACTTGAGCTGCTGGGGGTACGCCTGCATGGCCTTCTCCGCCGAGGAGGTGCCGGCACCGCGGGACAGCGCCTCGGCGAGCGCGGCGGCCGCGAGTTCGGCCGACTCCATCGCGTACGCGATCCCCTCGCCGTTGAAGGGGTTGACCATGCCGCCGGCGTCACCGACCAGGACGAGGCCGCGGCCGTAGTGCGGCTGGCGGTTGAACGCCATCGGCAGGGCCGCGCCCTGCACCTTGCCGACCATGTTCTGATCGCGGAAGCCCCACTCCTCCGGCGTGTTGTCCAGCCAGCGCTTGAGCAGTTCGCGGTAGTCGGTCTTGCCGAAGCTCTTCGACGTGTTGAGCACGCCGAGGCCGACGTTGGAGGTGCCGTCGCCCATGCCGAAGATCCAGCCGTAGCCCGGCATCAGGGTCGACTCGTGCGGCTTGCCGTCCCACAGCTCGAGCCAGGACTCGAGGTAGTCGTCGTGCGTGCGCGGCGAAGTGTAGTACGTCCGCACGGCCACGCCCATGGGGCGGTCGTCGCGCTTGTTGAGGCCCATGGACACCGACAGCCGCGAGGAATTGCCGTCGGCGGCGACGACGTAGGGCGCGCTGAAGGTCCGGCCGTCCTTGGTGCTGACACCGGTGATCCGGCCCGTGCGGTCGTCGAGCACCGCGCCGTCGACGTTGGCGCCCTCGATCAGCGTGGCGCCCTGCGCGACGGCGTGGCGGGCCAGTATGTCGTCGAAGTCCGAGCGCGGCCGCACGAGGCCGTAGGGCGGGAAGTCCGTCAGTTCGGGCCAGGGCAGCTCGAACGGCTCGGTCCGGCCGCCGTAGACGCGCAGCCCCTTGTTGTGGAGCCAGCCGTTCTCCTCGGACGTGTCGATGCCCAGCCGCGTCAGCGCACGGGTCGCGCGCGGGGTGAGACCGTCGCCGCAGACCTTCTCGCGTGGGAAGTGGGACTTCTCCAGCAGCGTGACCGACAGCCCGTGGCGGGCCAGATAGGCGGCGGTGGTCGAACCGCCGGGCCCTGCGCCGACGACGATGACGTCGGACTCGGTCGGGGTGTCGGCGGGCGCCGCGCCATCAGGCTTGGCGTTCGACATGCAGGACTCCTGTCTGGGGGCGGATCTCGGGGGTCAGTCTAGGGGTGCGCCGATAGTCAGACCAAACGGTCCGACACACCCACACCCGGTATTGACAAGGGCTTCTGTGACCCATTTACGCCATTACTACGTTGCGTAATCCATCACCCCTTGCCGGGCGCGGACGGCCCGTCCACGGCCACCGCGGGCACGCGCCCAGCGCGACCAGATCACGCCGAGCCGCTATGCTCGCGAAGGTGATTCTGGACTTCGGCAGCGCAAGGATGCGTGCGACCACCGTCGCCATCCCCGACCCCGGGCCGCTCGAGCGCTTCCTGCCCGAGTCGGCACCCGGATGCGCGTTCGTGCGCCGCGGCGACGGCTTCGTGGCGCTGGGCGAGGTCGCCCGCTTCGAGACCGACACCCTCGAGGCCGCCGACGTCTGGTGGGACGAGATCTCCGACCACATCGACCACGACTCCGAGATGCCTGGGGAGTTCGGCACCGGGCCCCTGGCGGTCGGCAGCTTCACCTTCGACCCCGACCGGTCCGAGGACCTCTCGGTCCTCATCGTCCCCGAGGTGATCGTGGGCCGGCGCGGCGAGTTGTCCTGGATGACGCGCCTGGGCCCCGCGCACCGGTCGACGGCGCTGCCTCCGGTGGCGGAGCCCACCCGCCGCCCTGGCGGGCTCGAGGTGCTGGGCGGCTCGATGGGCGAGGGCGTCTGGACCGACATCGTCGCCGAGGTCGTCGAGCTCATCCGCCGCGGCGAAGTGCACAAGGTCGTCCTCGCCCGCGACCTGCTGGTGCGTTCCGACGCCCCGTTCGACCTCAGGCACCTCTTCGGCCGGCTGCTGGCCGGCTACCCCATGACGTGGGCCTACCTCGTCGACGGCCTCGTGGGCGCCACGCCCGAACTCCTGCTGCGGCGCCAGGGCGGGCTCGTGACGTCGCGGGTGCTGGCCGGGACCGTGTGGAAGGACGCCGAGGGCACCGACCCGCTGGCCAAGGCCGCGGAACTGGCGCGCTCGCAGAAGGACATCTCCGAGCATGAGTTCGCCGTCGAGTCCGTGGCCTCGGCGCTGGCGCCCTACTGCCAGGCCATGAACGTGCCCGAGGCGCCGTCTGTGCTGAAGCTCCCCAACGTCATGCACCTGGCCACTGACATCACCGGCGTCGTGTGCCAGGAGGCCGGCGCGCTGACGCTGGCCGCGGCCCTGCACCCCAGCGCCGCCGTGTGCGGGACGCCGAGCCACCTGGCGCTCGACATCATCAGCGAGCTGGAGTCCCTCGACCGTGGCCGCTACGCCGGGCCGGTCGGCTGGGTCGACACCCAGGGCGACGGCGAGTGGGCCATCGCGCTGCGCGGCGGCCAGGTCCGCGCGACCGCCCCCTCGGAGATCCAGCTGTTCGCCGGCGCGGGGATCGTCGCGGACTCGTCTCCGGAGGCGGAACTCGCTGAGACCGCCGCGAAGTTCGTGCCGATGCTGCAGGCGCTCGGGCTGGACTGAGCCCGGTCAGGATTGACTGAGCCCGGTCAGCGCTTCCGCTGCACCTGGATCTTCTGCTTGCCCGCGGCGGGCGCACCGCTTCGACGCGCCCGCTCCTCCTCGAGCATCCGCTTCTGCTCGGCCTGCTGGTCCATGAGCGAGTCGCGATCGATGCCGCTGCGCAGCAGGGAGAAGGCGATCAGCGCGATGATCAGCGAGATCCACGCGGGCCAGTTGAAGACGATCGGCAGCGTGATGAGCGCCACCATGTCGATGCCGCGCAGGAGCGAGAACATGAGGCCCGGCGGCATGGCGCCCACCCCGGTGGAGACGATGGGGCCGGAGTAGTCGGCCGGTTTGGCCGACACCCAGCGCACCGCGCCGAGGAGGCCGGCCACGCCGGTGACCAGCGCGGCGGAGGCGGCGCTCACCGGGTCGGTCGCCACTCCCCCGGCGACGCCCAGGAAGGCGGGGAAAGCCCCGACGGTCCACAGGAGCGCCAGCACGGCTGGCACGATCATGGCGGCCGTGCGCAGCTGACCGGGATCGAACGGGAAGCAGCGCTGCAGACCCTTGGTGCGGGTCAGGACGCGCAGGGAGTTCATGAAGGGCACCAGCGCCGCCAGCAGCACCAGCGCGGAGATGGGCGGGTTCAGCATCGCCAGGCCCAGCGCCTGCACGGCGTAGGGCACGACGATGGTCGCGACGAGGGTGACCAGCGGCAGGGGCTGGCGCCACAGGCGCTGGACGTCGCGCATGACGAGCGCCGTCGTCCCGTGTCCGAGGCCGCGCGTCGGCCGGACGTGGCCGCGCTGCCGCGCCTTGGCCTCGACGAGGATGTCGCGGATGAGCGCGAACTCGAGCGCGAAGGCGGCGCCCTGCAGTCCGCTGATGAGCGAGCCACCCGACGTGAGGCGCTGGCGCTTGATGTTGCGCAACCGCCGGTACGCGAGGAAGCCGGCGGCGACGACGAGCAGCAGGCCCACCCCGGCGATGATCAGCGCGAGTTCCACGGCCAGCAGCGTGAGCCGGCCAAGGTCCATCCAGCCGGCGGCGCCGCTGACGAGCAGCACCATGGTGCCGATGGCCGCGGCCCCGATGAGCCACTGCACGCCGGTGACGATCCAGTGCCGGTCCAGGCCCTGCTCGGCGGCCGCGAACGCGATGAGCCCCGCGGCGCCCAACCCGCCCGCCAGCGCCCAGATCCCGATCTCGACGGGTCCGGAGCCGGTCAGCGCTGCGATCAGCGCGCCCGCGGCAGCGCCCAGCGCGCCCGCGGCGCCGATCGCGCCGAAGAGACGCCCGGCGAGGATGCGGCGTCGGTCCGTGGGCCCGTCCATGAGCCAGAAGCCCTCGGCCGCGGAGGCGGCGACGGGCCCGAACAGCCGCGACACGACCAGGGTGAACGCCAGCACGCCCGCCACCGAGGCCCACGGCAGCAGGCCGCGCGCCGCGACGCACCCGTCGGTGTCGCACACGGCCGCCGTCTCCTGCGCCTGGAGGATCGACGACACCAGCATCGCGCCGATGACGACGATCGAGAACACCATGACGTAGCCGTCGGACAGCGCCTGCCACAGGTTCCGGTCGGCGCGCCCGCGGCGCCAGTCGCGCATGAGCAGCTTGAGCTGCTTCTCGTCGACGACTCCGACGTCGGTGAGCCTCTCGTCGGTCAGCGGGCGCCCTCGAGGCGCAGCTCGCGGGCGCCGATGGCCTGCAGCAGCGCCGGCTCGTGGCTCGCCAGCACGATGGCCAGCCCGCCGTCGAGTTCGGCCTTGAGGCGCTCCCCCAGCCAGGCGACGCCCTCGACGTCGAGGCGCTGCTCCGGCTCGTCCAACACCAGCAGCTGGCGCGGCCGCACGAAGGCGGTGGCCAGAGCCAGGCGGCGGCGCTGACCCGACGACAGCGTGCTGGGCAGCTGCCCGGCCTGCGGCACGAGCTGCACCTCCTCGAGCACCTCGTCGACCAGCGCGTCCGGCTCGTGCAGGCCGTGGGCCCGCGCGAGGAGGTCGAGGTGCTCGACGACGCTGAGGTCGGGGAAGAAGTCGAGATCGTCGATGACGGTGGCGACGGCGCGCCGGATCTCGGGGTTGGTCTCGGTGACCTTGGTGCCGTTGACGGTGACGGTGCCCTCGTCCGGGCGGTCAGCGCCGACGAGGCAGCGCAGCACCGTCGACTTCCCGGCGCCGTTGCGCCCGGTCAGGGCCACCGCCTCGCCCGCGTGCACCTTCATCGAGAAGTTCTCGACGATGGTCACCGGCCCGTAGGACTTCTTGAGGTTGTCGACCTGGAGCACGACGTCTTTCTTAGCCACGCCCGCCATTGTGACCCATTGCCGAAGCGCGGGCACATCGGCCCGTCCGGGCCGCCCCACCGGGAGGCAGTTCGCCGCTCAGCCGGACAGGTCGTCGGCGAACCGGCGCAGCAGCTCCGCGACCCGCTCCGGGTGCGTGAGCGGGGCCAGATGCGTCGCCCCCGGCACCACCGCGAGGCGGGCCGTCGGGGCGAGCCTCAGATAGCGCCGCTCATCGACGCGCATCTGGTCGAACCGGCCGTTGACCAGCAGGATCGGGCAGGCGACGCGCGCGACGTCGGCGGGCCCACAGGACTGCGCGACCGCGCGCCACACGGCCGGCAGCGCCGGGTAGTCCGCGGCGTCGGGCAGCAGTGCCTCCCGCACGCCGAGCCGACGGGCCACCGCCAGCCGGACCCGGACCAGGGCCCGCGACGGGATCCGTCCGGCCGCGGCGGCGAACGCGCGGTAGGGGCCGGCCACGATCCCGCCGGGGTCGCCGGTGGCGCCGATGAGGACCAGCCCGGCCGGCCCGTGCCGCTCGGCCGCGTACCGCGCCGCGACGTAGCCGCCCAGGCTGTGGCCGACGAGGACCGAGTCCGGGCGGCCGGCGCCCGCCTCATCGAGGACGGCGGCCGCCCGGTCGAGCGTGAAGGCGTCGCGGCGCCGCGTCCCGTGTCCGGGCAGATCGACCGCCACGACGTCGCGGCCGCGCAGCAACGCCGGATAGTCGGCCCACTGGGCCGCCGACGACATCGACCCGTGCACGAGCACGAAGCGCGTGACCTGGCCGCCCGGGGGGTGCGTCATGCCCCCATCATGCCCGGTGGGCCGGGCATCTCGTCGCCGGCCACCGCTAGGCTGCAGGAATGCAGAATGACCGGGCCACGCTGGACAAGCGGAGGGCGGACGTGCAGCGGATGTTCGACGCCGTCGCGCACCGCTACGACCTCATGAACTCGATCATGTCGCTCGGCCAGGACCGGGCCTGGCGCCGGGCCACGGTCGACGCCATCGCCCCGCGGCCCGGCGAACACGTCCTGGATCTGGCCGCCGGGACTGCGAAGTCGTCGGCCGCGATCGCTGAACGCGGGGCGCGGGTCACGGCGGCGGATCTCTCCTACGGCATGCTGCACGAGGGCCGGGCCAACTTCCCCTTCCTGGACTTCGTCAACGCCGACGGCATGGCGTTGCCGTTCGAGGACGACACGTTCGACGCCGTGACGATCAGCTACGGGCTGCGCAACATCGAGGACACCACCGCCGCGCTCAGGGAGATGCTGCGCGTCACCAGGCCGGGGGGCCGGCTGGTCGTCAACGAGTTCTCGACGCCGACGCACCCGGCCTTCCGGAGCCTGTACACCACCTATCTCCCCAGGGCGCTGCCGCTGATGGCCCGCCTGTCGAGCAACCGCGCGGCGTACGAGTACCTGGCCGAGTCAATCCTGGCCTGGCCGGACCAGCGGACCCTCGCCGGGCTCATGACCGCCGCCGGATGGGTCGACGTCGAGTGGCGGGACCTCACCGGGGGCATCGTCGCGCTGCACCGCGCCCGGAAGGCCTGAGGTGGGGGGCTTCGTCCTCGACGCGTACGCGGCCCGCAGCTGCCCGGTGAAGACGTTCCACACCTTCGACCCGACGGTGGCCAAGCCGGAGGAGCCCATCGACGAGTCGCTGCGCGAGTTGTTCCAGGGCGGGTCGGACTTCCGCGACGAGGTGCTCGCGCGGCTGGTGGAGACGCCGGGTGCGGTGGACCTGCGTGGGCTCCATGCCGCCGGCGCCTCCTGGGAGGAGCGCGAGGAGGCCTGCCTCGCGGCCATGGCCGCCCGGGCGCCGGTCGTCGTCGGCGGGGTCCTGCCCCTGGACCTCGACGGGCACCGCAGCGGGCGGCCGGACGCGCTGGTCCGTGGCGCCGACACCGCCGCCGGGACCCCCGGCTACCACCCGCTGAAGGTCAAGCCCTATCGCGTCCGGGAGAAGCAGATGGGCGCCACGACGCTCAGCTGGTCGCCCCTGGAGGACGTGGGGCGCCGCGCCGTCTTGCCCGATCAGCGGTACCGGGTCTACCGGGAGGGGGCCCTGCTGGAACTGGCGCACCACTGGCGGCTGCTGGAGTCGTGCGGCTTCGCCTCGGGAGAGCCGGTCGCCGCCGTCGTCGGTGACGACCGTGGCCCCGACGGCGCGCCGGCGGCCACCTGGGTGGATCTCAGCCACAAGTTCATCCGCACCTACTCCCGGACCGCAGGGCACAAGCTGCGCTCGGCGTTCGAGCGGTACGACCACGAGCACCGCTTCCGCGTCCACGTGGCGGAGGAGGCGGCCGCGCGCACCGGCGTCGACGATCCGCCGCCCGTCGTGCGGCCCATTCGGGTCAAGGAGTGCGAGTGGTGCTCGTGGTGGCAGGTGTGCCGCCCGCGCATCGACGACGACGACCTGTCGCTGCGGCTCTCCAAGGCGCCGCTCGACGTGCGGGAGCTCCAGACGCTCCTGAGCCTGGGGCTCTCCACGGTCGCGCAGCTCGCGGAGGCGGACGTCGATGCGCTTCTCCCCCGTTACCTGCCGCACACCGGACACCGCGACCGAGCGGAACAGCGCCTGCGGCAGGCGGCGACCCGCGCCCGGATGCTTGCCCGTGGGGTGGAACTCGAGCGGGTGAGTGTGGACGCCATCGGCGTGCCGCGCTCCGCCGTCGAGGTGGACCTGGACATCGAGACCTCCGACGACGGCACCGTGTACCTGTGGGGCGCGCTGCTCACGGTGGACGGCGAGTCGAGTTATCACGAGTTCAGCCGCTTCGAGGCCGGCGGCGGCTGCCGCGAGGTGCAACTGGCCGAGCAGTTCGCGGACTGGCTGGCGGGCGTCGTGTCCCGACACCCGGAGGCGCTCGTGTTCCACTACTCCGACTACGAGACGGTCCATCTCAGGCGCCTGGCAGAGCGCAGCGGCAGCGGTGTCCTGCTGGCGGCCTGCGACCTGATCCACGACCACTTCGTCGACCTGTTCAGCTTCGTCCGCGACAACTTCGTGGGCGTGGACGGCCTCGGTTTGAAGATCGTGGCGACGCGCGGGGCGGGCTTCGCGTGGCGCGACGAGGAGCCGGGCGGGCTGGCGTCGCAGACCTGGTTCGCCGAGGCCGTCGCCGGCGGGACCGCCGAGCAGCGCGACGCCGCCCGGAGGCGCGTCCTGCAGTACAACGAGGACGACGTGCGGGCCACCTTGGCGGTGCGGCGCTGGCTGACCGGCCTCGACGAGGCAGGAGCCTGAGTCAGGGTCGGGGGACGCGCGCCACGATGAGCTCGGCGTCCCCTGCCCAGGCGGCCGTGAACTCCGCCGGGGACGCCGCGTCGACGGCGCGCCACCCGAGCGCTCGGCCCACGGCCACGAGGTCGACGCCCTGGGGCGTGGCGAACACTCGTTCGAAGCTGTCCGCGTAGTCCGGCGCGCCCTGTTCCAGGCCGTGGAAGATCGAGCCCCCGCCGTCGTCGGCCACGACGATCCGCAGGCGCGCCCGCGGCTCGCCCGGAGGGCGGACGAGGGCGCCGAGGTCGTGCTGCAGGGTGAGGTCGCCCAGCAGGACGGTGGTGGGGCGGCCGCCGGCGAGCCCGATGCCGGTCGCGGTCGCGACGGTGCCGTCGATGCCGGCCAGTCCCCGGTTGGCGAAGACCCGCGGCGGCGCGGCGGGGATCGGCGACAGGTCGGCGGCCCGGATGATCGAGCTGGACCCCAGCACGAGGTCGTCGGCCGGGCCCAGCGCGGCGAGGACCAGGTCGGCGACGTGCCGGCGCGTGAAGCCGGGCCCGGCGCCGCTGCGGTCGGCGTCGCGCCAGGTACGCAGCCAGGAGTCTGGTTGGTCGCCCAGGAGGACCCGGTCCGCGACCATGGTCGCGCGGTGTCCCGGGTCCGGCCAGGTGGCCGTCGCCGCGACCACGACCACCTCGACGTCCGAGCGCGACAGCAGCGCGGTGACCGGCCGCGACAACGTGGGATGGCCGACGACGACCACCCGCTCGATCGCCCCACCGAGGTCGGCCAGGAGGTCCCGGTAGCCGGCGATGGCATTCGGGCCGCTGCGGGCGTTGGACGACGGTTCGGCCAACAGGGGTGCGCCCGCAACCTCGGCGAGCGCGCGGGCCTCGGCCCCGACGGCGGGTGGAGCGTCGCCGGCCAGGACGACCGTTCGGCGCCCGTCCAACTCCGCGACGCTGTGGCCGGCCGAGCGGGCCACGTCGAAGCGTCGCTCCTCGGGCTCGGGCAGCAGCCCCACCAGCGGCGCCGCGAACTCGAGGTTGAGCTGGACCGGGCCGGGTTGGCGCGTGCGGTGCCCGGTGGCGGCCGTCACGGCGCGTTGCACGCCCGTGGCCCACGCGGCGGCGTCCCCGGACTCGGAGGACAGCCTGACGACCCCGAGCGCTGACGGGCCGAAGGCCCCGACCTGGTCCGCCGTCTGATTGGCCCCGGTACCGACCAGGTGAGCTGGCCGGTCCGCCGTGATGAGGAGGAGGGGAACCCCGGCGGCGCGGGCCTCCATGGCGGCGGGCGCCAGGTTGGCCACGGCCGTGCCGGAGGTCGTCACGACGGCGGCCGGCCGCCCGGACTCCTTGGCGAGTCCGAGCGCCGTGAAGCCCGCGACTCGCTCGTCGAGCCGGACGTGGAGCCGTAGGCGGCCGTCGCGGTCGGCCCGGTCCACCGCCAGGGCGAGGGCGGCGCTGCGGGAGCCGGGCGCGAGCACGACGTCGGTGACGCCCAGGCCGACGAGGGCGTCGACGACCACGGACCCGAGTTCGATGCTGCTCACCGCTCCTCCTCCACGAGGCGCCTGACGCGCTGCCACCGATCCAACCAGAAGGCCGTCACGACCGGGGGCGCCGCGTGGCGGACCAGCAGGTCGGGCGACACCGCGACGTCTCGGACGCGCAGCACGCCTGCGTCCGGGACGAGGGGCTCGGCCACGACGTCGCCGGCCAGGAGGCGGGCCGTCTCGAGCCCGCAGGCCAGGTCGAGCGTGGGCAGCGCGGCGGCCAGCGCGAGCCCGGCCCGCAGCCCGACCGACGTCTCGACGGCGCTCGACACGACGACAGGCAGGTCGAGCTCGGCGGCCAGCCGCAGGCAGGCGCGCACGCCGCCGAGGGGTTGCACCTTGAGGATCGCGATGTCGGCGGCCCCGGCGTCGCGGACGCGCAGGGGGTCGTCGGCGCGCCGGATGGACTCGTCGGCGGCGATCGGCACCCCCAGCCCGCTCGCGCGCAACGCGGCGAGGTCGTCGACGGTGGCGCACGGCTGCTCCGCGTACTCCAGCCCGTACGGTGCGAGTGCCGCCATGGCGGCGCGGGCCTCGGCCAGCGTCCAGCCGCCGTTGGCGTCGACCCGGAGGCGCGCCTCCGGCAGCGCGGCCCGGACGGCCGCCACGCGGGCCACGTCGTCGGCCAGGTCCTGCCCGGGCGCGGCAACCTTGATCTTGACGGTGCCGCAGCCCGAGGCCACCGCCCTGGCCGCCGCCTCAGCGGGGGGCAGGGCCGGCACGATGCCGTTGACGGGGACCGAGCCGCGCACCGGAGCCGGGTGGCCGAGTTCCGCGGCCTCGAGCGTGGCGCGCAGCCAGGCTGCGGCCTCGGCATCGTCGTACTCGGGGAAGGGGCTCCACTCGGCCCAGCCCGCCGAACCCTCGACGAGGATTCCGGTGCGCCGCGTCAGCCCGCGGAACGGCACCCGCAGCGCGATGTCGTAGACGAACGGCGTCATCCGACCAGGGATCCGACGAGCAGGCCGGCCGCGATGCCGATCTCAGCGAAACCGGTCGCCGGGATGACGGGGATGAGCTCGCGGCCCGTGGCGCCGCCGAGCACCCGGCGCAGCGGGTCGGCCAGCACGACGGCGCCCGCGAGCGCGAGGAGCGCCCACCACGTCGTGAGGGCGGCGTAGCCGACCACGGCCGCCACCGCGACCAGGACCAGCAGCGCGAAGAACCGGCGGGTGGCGCGGTCGCCCAGGCGCGCGGGGAGCGTCATCTTGCCGGCGACCCGGTCCGTGGCGATGTCACGGAGGTTGTTGGCGACGAGGATCGCGCTGGCCAGCACGCCGACGGCCGTCGCGGCCAGCCAGAGGTGTGCCGGCGCGACGCCGGCGATGACGTAGCCGGTGCCGACGGTGGCCACCAGCCCGAAGAACACGAAGACCATGACCTCGCCGAGTCCGAGGTAGCCGTACGGTCGGCTGCCGCCGGTGTAGTACCAGGCGGCGAGGATGCACAGGATCCCGACCAGGAGGAGCCACCAGTGGCCGCTCAGCGCCACCACCGCGAGGCCCGCGACGCCCGCGACGCCGAAGGCGAGGAAGGCGGCGCGCTTGACGGCCGCCGGGGTGGCCAGGCCCGATGCGACCAGCCGCGTGGGGCCGACGCGCTGGTCGTCGGTGCCGCGGACGCCGTCGGAGTAGTCGTTGGCGTAATTGACGCCCACCTGCAGCGCGAGCGCGACGAGCAGGCACAGCGCCGCCAGCCCCCATCCGGTGTGGCCGACCGCGGCCGCGCCGGCGGTTCCGGCGAGGATGGGCGCGACGGCGGCGGGCAGGGTGCGCGGGCGGGCGCCGGCCACCCAGACGGAGAGCTTCTCGTTCATGACCGGAGCAACTCTAGGAGCTTTTCGCGGTCCGGCTTACCACCGGCGGTGCGCGGCAGCGGGTCCACACACACGAGTTGGCGCGGCAGGGCAGCCGCCGGCAGCGCGCCGCGGAGCCGGTCGCGCCATCCGGCGAGGTCGCCGCCGCGGGCGAAGAGGACCAGCCGGACGCCCCACTCGTCGTCGGCCACCGCCAGCACCTCGGTCTCGGGGTCGATGCCCGCGACCGCGCCGCGCACCGCCGCGAGGTCCACGTTGACGCCGCCCGAGATCACCACGTCGTCGAGCCGACCCTCGACGACAAGCCGGCCGCCCGGCTCGGTGTGGCCGCGGTCGCGGGTGAGGACGGCGCCGTCGACGAGCGCCTCCGCCGTGAGATCGGGGCGGTCGAGGTAGCCGCGGAACAGGGTGGGGCCGGCGATCGCGATCCGGCCCTCCGGGCCGAGGCGGACGTCGACGCCCGGCAGCGGGACGCCGTCCCACACCACTCCCCCGCAGGTCTCGCTCATGCCGTAAGTCGAGACGACGGGGACGCCTGCGGCCTCCGCGCGTGCCCGCAGACCGCGGTCCAGCGCGGCCCCGCCGACGAGCACGGCGTCGAAGTGGGCGAGGACGGCGGCGCGCTCCGGGTCGCCTAGTGCGCGGTACAGCTGGGTGGGGACGAGGGAGACGGCGTTGTGGCCGGGGGCCGGCGTGAGGTCGGCCAGGGACGGGTCGGCGCCGCGCACCCCGCCGCCCAGCACCCCGCGGACCAGCACCATCAGGCCGGCCACGTAGCGGGGACTCAGCGCCAGGTGCCAGGTGGGGGCGAACCCGAGCCGTTGGTGGGCGGCGTCGGCGGCCGCGGCGAGGGCCTCGCGCGGCAGGATGACGCGTTTGGCCGACCCCGTGCTGCCGGAGGTCCCCACCACCGCGGTGCCGGGCGGGGCCTCGCCCGGCCCGTCGGCCAGCCACAGGCCGTCGCCGCCCGCGAGCATCCCGGTCACCGCCGCCACCCACTGCTCCACGTCGCCACCCTAGGCCACCGTGCGGCGCGGGTAGGATGGCGGAGTGGCCCGGGTCCTGCTGATCATCGCAATCGTGATGCTGACCGTGTACTGCGTCGTCGAGGTGGCGCAGTCGCGGGGCTACCGCGTGCGTGCAATGCCACGCTGGCTGTGGGCTTTCGCCGTCATCGCCGTGCCTGTCGTGGGCCCCGTCGCCTGGCTGCTGCTGGGCCGCCCGGTCAAGGACCACCCACGGCTGGATCGCGGGCCCAGCGCCCCGGACGACGACGAGGATTTCCTCCGCGGCCTGCGCTGACGCGCAGCCCGGACACCTGCCCCGCCGACGCCGGGGCCGTAGACTGAGCCGTCGTCCAGAATCGAGAGAGGACCCCGATGGGTGGAGTGAACGCCGTGGCCGCATGGCTGGGCGACTGCGCGCGCGAGTTCGCCCGCCGTGCCGATGAGTTGGACGAGCTGGACCGGCTGCTGGGCGACGCCGATCACGGCACCAACATGCGCCGCGGGACCGAGGCGGCCGGCGCCATCGACCTCAGCGAGACCCGCACCGCGGCCGAGGCGCTGCGGAAGGTCGGCATGGCCCTGGTCAGCACCGTCGGCGGGGCATCGGGCCCGCTGTTCGGCACCTTCTTCCTGCGGACAGGGGCCGCCTGGCCGAGCCAGGTGACCACCGCCGGCGTCGCGCGCGCCATGCGCGCCGGTCTCGACGCCGTCGTCATCCGCGGCCGCGCGCGGGAGGGCGACAAGACCATGGTCGACGCGCTCGCCCCCGCGGTCCGGGCGCTGGAGTCCGCCGCCGCGGCTGGCCAGGACCTCTCCGAAGCGCTGCCGGCGGCCGCCGCCGCCGCCGAGCGCGGCCGCGACGCCACCCGCGACATGGTCGCCCGCCGGGGCCGCGCCGCGTTGAAGGCGGACACCTCCGTCGGCGTCATCGACCCGGGAGCCGTGTCCGTCGCCATCATCGTGACGACGGCCGCCACGCACGTCCGCTGAGCGGTTCTCGCGCCGCCCGCCCCCGGCCGGGCTGCGGGGCGTCGCGGCGCACTACGCTGGCGCCGTGAGCGTCGACACCCCTCGTAAGGCAGTCATCCTCGCCCGCGGTCTGGGCTCCCGCATGCGGAAGGAGGCCGACGGCGTCGCGCTGGACGCGGCGCAGGCGCGGGCCGCCGACGCCGGGGTCAAGGCCATGATCTCGGTGGGCCGCCCCTTCCTCGACCACGTCATCTCCGCGCTCGCCGACGCCGGCTTCACGGACGTCTGCCTCGTCATCGGCCCCGAGCACGGGATGATCCGCGACTACTACGACGGCCTCGAGACCTCCCGCGTCACCATCCACTACGCGGTGCAGGCAGAGCCCCGCGGCACTGCCGACGCCCTGCTGGCGGCCGAGGAGTTCGCCGGCGAGGACCGGATCCTGGTGATCAACTCCGACAACTACTACCCCGCAGAGGCGCTGCGGATGCTGGCCGACGCTCCCGGCTCGGCGCTGGTCGGGTTCGACCGCGCGGCGCTGGTGGCCGGGTCCAACATCCCGGCCGACCGGATCGCCGCGTTCGCGCTCGCCACCGTCGACGCCGAGGGGAACCTCGCAGAGCTCGGCGAGAAGCCGGACGCCGACACGCTCGCCCGCCTCGGCGGCCATGCCCTCGTGTCGATGAACTGCTGGCTCTGCTCACCCGCGATCTTCCCGGCCGCCCGCGCCATCGAGCCGTCCGCGCGCGGCGAGTACGAGATCACCGACGCCGTCCGCCGGGCCATCGCCGACGGCGACCCCTACCGCGTGGTGCGCGCCGCCGTCGGCGTCCTCGACATGTCCAGCCGCGGCGACATCTCGTCGGTCGTGGCGGCCCTCGGGGACCGCGAGGTGCGGCTGTGACGTGGTTCGTGCCCGGCCGGCTGGAGGTGCTGGGCAAGCACACGGACTACGCGGGCGGCAGTTCGCTGCTCGCCGCCGTCGACCGCGGGGTGACCGTCAGTCTGTCGGACGGGGACTCGGGCGTGACGGCCACCTCCACGGCGCTGCCCGGGGAGTTGCGCCTGGCCGCCGGCGCCTCCCCCGCGCTGCCGCCCGGGCACTGGGGCCACTACGTGCAGTCGGTGCTCGACCGCCTGGCCCTCAACTTCGGCGACCTGCGCCCGGCGCGCCTGGTCGTCGACTCCGACCTGCCGCTCGCCTCGGGGATGAGCTCGTCGTCGGCGCTCGTGGTGGCCGTCGCGCTGGCGCTGATCGACCACAACGGGCTCCGCGATCGGGACGAGTGGCGCTCCGCCATCGCCGACGACATCGACCTGGCCGGGTATCTCGCGACCATGGAGAACGGGCTGAGCTTCGGCCCGCTGGAGGGCCGCCGCGGCGTCGGGACCTTCGGCGGCTCCGAGGACCATACGGCGATGCTGTGCTGCCGGGAGGGCCGGCTCAGTGAGTTCGCCTTCTGTCCCATCGTCGAGCGAGGCTCGGTCCCGATGCCCGAGGGCTGGTCGTTCGTCGTCGCGGTATCGGGCGTCCTGGCCGAGAAGACCGGGGCGGCGCTGGAGGCCTACAACGAGGCCTCGGCACTCGCCCGGGAGATCGTCGACGAGTGGAACGACGTCATGGGCCGCTCGGACGCCACGCTGGCCGACGCCCTCGCCAGCGGGGAGGACGCGATGCTGGCGCTTGAGGCCATCACGGAACACGACGAGTGGTGGTCCGACCGGCTGCGCGCGTTCCTCACCGAGTCGACCGTCGCCATCCCGCGCGCCCTGGCCGCGCTGCGCTCGGGGGACGTCGCCGCTTTCGGGGCCGCCGCAGACCTGTCCCACCGCACCGCCGATGAAGCCCTCGGCAACCAGATCCCCGAGACCAACCGGCTGCAGGCGCTGGCCCGCGCCCTGGGCGCGCCCGCGGCGTCCGGGTTCGGCGCCGGCTTCGGCGGCTCAGTGTGGGCCATGGCCCCGACCGCGGACGCCGACGGCTTCGCCGCCGAGTGGCTCGCCCGCTACCTGGCCGAGTTCCCTGACGCCGCCGCACGGGCGACGACGCTGGTCACACGACCCGGTCCGCCGGCCCACCGGGTCTGATCGAGCGGAAGCGGCATGGGGTCCCCGACGATGCGCGCGGCGCGCCTGGCCTCGGAACTCCGCCGCGCCCGGCACGCGGCGGGCGACTGGACGGTCGCGGCGCGGGACATGGCCGCGGCCCTCTGGTCGCGCCGTCGCTGGCACCCCGAGTCCGCGAGCGACCCGGGACCGGCGTGCGCCGACATCACCGTCGTGCTGCTGCCCGGCATCCTCGAGCCGTGGAGCTACCTGGCGCCGCTCGCGCGCTGGCTCGGGCGGCGGGGGCACCGGGTCGAGTTCGTGGAGACCCTCGGGTGGAACGACGCCGACCTGGAACAGTCCGCCGAGCGCTGCCTCGGCGTGTTGCGGGAGCGTGGGCTGCGACGGGTGGTTCTGGTCGCGCACTCCAAGGGTGGGCTGATCGGGAAGGCGGTCCTGCTGCGTCAGGGCGACGAGGACCTGGCCGTCGGGCTGGTCGCGGTGGCGACCCCGTTCGGCGGCTCGAGCGTCGGCCGTCGGCTGCACCGCCTCGTGGCCCGCTCGCCGCTGGGCCTCTTTTCACCGGGGAACGCGGTCTTGGGCGGGCTGGCGGCCGAGTTGGCGGTCAACGCGCGCATCGTGTCACTGGCCCCGGCCTGGGACCAGGTGATCCCCGACGGCTCGCACCTGACCGGCGCCACCAACGTCGACCTCGCCGTCGGCGGCCACTTCCGGCCGCTGCGCGACGAGGCGGTATGGCGCCTCATCCACGAGCATGCGCACCGCCGGGCCGAGGACGCGCCCGAGGGACCTAGTCGATGTGGATGTCCTCGTAGCTGCGAGGATCCTCGATCGGTTCGAGGTGGCCGATGACGCGCAGCTCGGTGTACTCGCTGCGGATGAGGTCGATGAGGTCCTCCATCGCGTCGTGGCCGCGCTGCACGGACCAGGCGCCCGGGACCAGCATATGGAACTCCATGAACGCGCGCGCCCCCGAGATGCGGGTGCGGAAGGCGTGGAAGTGCACCTCGTCGGATTCGTGGTCGGTGAGGATCTGCCGCAGCCGGGCGTTGTCCTCCTTCGGCAGGGACTCGTCCATGAGCCCCGAGGCCGACTCGGAGACGAACCGCCACCCGGTCCACAGGATGTTGATGCCCACGAGGAGCGCGACGACGGGGTCCAGCCAGTTCCAGCCCGTGACGCCCACCAGCACCACGCCGACGACGACGCCCGCCGACGTGACGAGGTCGGTGAACAGGTGGTGGGCGTCCGCGCGCAGGGTGATGGAGTTGTAGCGGCGCCCCGCGCGCAGCAGCACCCAGGCGACGGCGCCGTTGACGAGCGCCGCGACGACCGAGATGACCAGGCCGATGCCGATCTCCTCCAGCGGCCGCGGCACGATGAGGCGTTCTATGGCGAAGCCGACGATGGCCGCGGCGGCCACGAAGATCATCACGCCCTCGATGGCAGACGAGAAGTACTCGGCCTTGGAGTGGCCGAAGTGGTGATTCTTGTCAGCCGGGCGGGCCGCCACCCGCAGCGCGAACAGCGCCACCACGGCCGCGATGAGGTTGACCACCGATTCGGCCGCGTCGGACAGCAGGCCGACCGACCCGGTCACCCACCAGGCGGCCGTCTTCAGCGCGATGGTCGCCAGCGCGGCCGCGATGGAGAGCCAGGCGAACTTCGTCAGATCGACGCGGGGCTGGGACATGGACTCCATTGTGCCTGTCCCCCGCCCCGGCGGCCAATCCGACTCAGCGCGCCATGAGGTTGGTGATGTCCCCGCCCTCGCGCAGCGCTGCGACGTTCGCCTCGATGAGGCGCTCGGCGCGCTGCGGCCGCCCGCTGGCGACGTGCGGGGTGATGATCACCGACGGCTCGTCCCACAGCGGTGACGACTCGGGCAGCGGCTCGACCGCCGTGACGTCGAGGGCGGCGCCGGCCACGTGGCCGGACCGCAGCGCCGCCAGCAACGCGTCCTCGTCCACCGTGGTCCCACGCCCCACGTTGACGACCAGCGCCGACGGCTTGAGCTGCTTGAGCCGCTTGGCGTTGAGGGCGGCGTGGGTCGACTCGTCGCGGGGCAGGATCATGATGAGGACGTCGGTGCGGCCCAGCACTTCGGGCAGCGAGTCCTCGGCGACGACGTCGAAGCCGTGCCGTGGCCCGGCCGAGCGGGCGACGCCGGTGACCCAGGCGCCCATGCCGCGCAGCAGCGGAGCGAGCCGCGACGCGATGGACCCGAACCCCCACACCGTCACCTGGGCGCCCTCCAGCGAGATGACGCGCCCGTCGTGCGCGCGCTCCAGCATGGCGCCGCCCAGGACCGCGTCCCACGCGTGCTCGCGCTGCCGCCGCATCGCGAGCGGGAGCATGCGCACCAGCGCCAGCGTCAGCGCCAGCGCGTGCTCGGCGACCGGGCCGTCGTGCAGGCCCACGCCGCTGGCCAGCGCCACGTCCGGCGCGAATCCGGCGGCTCGGAGGATGTCGGGGCCGGCGAGGAGGCCCTGCACGAGCCTCAGGTGGCGCATGCGGCGCGCCGCGTCGGTGAGGACGTCGAGCGGCTGGCCCCACACGACGAGCACCTCGGCGTCGACGTGCTCCTCGGGCACCGGCTCCCCCGCCGCGATGACGACGACGTCGGCGTCGTCGATGTGCGGCAGCGCTCCGCGGTAGGCATCGGGAACAAGGATCTTCATGGCTGTGGTTGACCTCCATCGGCGGGTGACCCCAGCATGGCACAGGGCGGTGGCCCCGCACGGCCGCGACTCGGTACCCTGCAGGGGTGCTGACGATGCAAGACGCCCTCCGCCGCCTCTCCGACTACTGGACCTCGAAGGGGTGCCTGACGTGGCAGCCCTTCAACACGGAGGTCGGCGCGGGGACGATGAACCCCGCCACGGTGCTGCGCGTCCTGGGCCCTGAGCCGTGGGACGTGGCCTACGTCGAGCCGTCGGTGCGCCCGGACGACTCCCGCTACGGCGAGAACCCGAACCGGCTGCAGATGCACACGCAGTTCCAGGTCATCCTCAAGCCCGAGCCGGGCGACCCGCAGGAGCTGTACCTCGGCTCCCTCGAGGCGCTGGGCATCGACCTGGCCAAACACGACGTGCGCTTCGTCGAGGACAACTGGGCGCAGCCCGCCATCGGCGCGTGGGGCCTGGGGTGGGAGGTGTGGCTCGACGGGATGGAGATCACGCAGTTCACCTACTTCCAGCAGGTGGGCGGCCAGAACCTCGACCCGATCCCGGTGGAGCTGACCTACGGCGTCGAGCGCATCCTCATGGCCCAGCAGGGCGTCACGCACTTCAAGGACATCGTCTACTCCGTCGCCTCCGACGGCCGGCCCGTCACGTACGGCGAGGCCTTCGGCCAGCAGGAGTACGAGATGAGCCGCTACTACCTCGACGACGCCGACGTCGAGGCCAACCGGCGGCTGTACGAGACCTATGTCGCGGAGGCGACGCGCATGGTCGAGGCCCGGCTCCCGGTGCCCGCGCACGGCTACATCCTCAAGTCCAGCCACGCCTTCAACGTGCTCGACGCGCGCGGCGCCATCTCCACCACCGAGCGGGCGAAGGCGTTCGCGACGATGCGCCGCCTCATGCGCGACACCGCGGCCCTGTGGATCGAGCGCCGCGAGGAGCTGGGCTTCCCGCTGCTGCGCGAGCCGAAGGCCGTCGAGCCCGCCGCCGAGGAGTCCGTGGATCGGGCCGCGCTGGGCGACGCGCCGCGCACGCTGGCGTTCGAGATCGGCGTCGAGGAACTGCCGCCGCACGTGGTGCCGCAGACGGTCGACGCGGTGCGCGAGGCACTCACCGCGAAGCTCGCCGCCACCCGCCTGGAGTACGGCGCCATCACCGTCGACGGCACGCCGCGCCGCATCGTCGCGGTGGTCGAGGGCCTCGCCGCATCGGAGCCGGACGCCGAGCAGCTGCGCAAGGGCCCGAAGTGGGCCGCCGCGTTCGACGCCGACGGCAAGCCCACCAAGGCGCTCGAGGGCTTCATGCGGGGCCAGGGCGTCGACGCGTCGCAGGTGGTCAAGGCCGAGATCGGCGGGCAGGAGCACGCCGCCGTCGCCGCGACCGTGGCCGGGCGCCACGTGCTCGACGTCGCGGGCCAGGCCATCGCGGACATCGTCGGCGGGCTGCGCGCGGAGAAGAACATGCGCTGGAACGACGCGTCGCTGTCGTTCTCGCGGGCCATCCGCTGGCTGGTCGCGCTGTGGGGCGAGGCCGTCGTCCCCGTGTCCGTGTCCGGGCTCACGGCCGGGCGCCGCACCTACCTGCAGCGCCCCGTCGGGGACCAGGCCACGTCCGGGGTCCGCCCCGACGGCGCCCGCGTCGGCTGGGTCCATGTGGCGTCCGCGGACGAGCTGACCCGCACCATCGCGGACGGTGCCATCACGCTGTCTACCGCGGAGCGCCGCGCGTCGGTCGTCGCGCAGGCCGAGGCGCTGGCCGCCGGGGTGGGCGGCACGGTCGACGTCGAGGCCGACGCGGCCGTCGTCGACGAGATCACCAACCTCGTCGAGGACCCCCGCGGCGTGCTGGGCCACTTCGACGAGCGCTACCTCGACCTGCCGGCCAGGATCCTCACCACCGTCATGCGCAAGCACCAGCGCTACCTGCCGGTCTACCGCGACGGCGCCCTGGCGCCGCACTTCGTCACCATGGCCAACGGGCTGTGCGATGACGATACGGTGCGGGCGGGCAACGAGTCCGTCATCCGCGCCCGCTACGAGGACGCGCTGTTCTTCTGGAACGCGGACCTGACGGCCGACGACGTCGAGTCGTTCGTGCCGGGGCTGGACCAGCTGACCTTCGAGGACCGGCTGGGCTCGGTGGGCATGCGCGCACGACGGATCGCCGACGTCGCGGCCCGCCTGGCCGACCGCGTGGGCCTCGCGGGCGACGAGCGTGCGACGCTGGAGCGGGCCGGCCGCCTGGCCAAGTTCGACCTCGCCACGCAGATGGTCGTGGAGATGAGCTCGCTGGCCGGGTTCATCGCCCGCGAGTACGCCGTCCGCAAGGGCGAGACGCAAGCGGTGGCGGACGCGCTGTTCGAAATGGAGCAGCCGCACACGTCGGCCGACCCGGTGCCCGCGTCGACCCCTGGCGCCCTGCTGGCCCTGGGCGACCGCTTCGACCTGCTGGCCGCGATGTTCGCGCTCGGCGCCAAGCCCACCGGATCGTCCGATCCGTTCGGCCTGCGCCGCGCCGCGCTGGGCGTGGTGCGGATCCTGCGCGAGTCCGCCGGCACGCCGCTGGAGACCCTCACCGTGCGGGCCGGCCTCGAGGATGCCGTGGCCCGGCTCGCCGAGCAGGGTGTCGCGGTCGCCGAGGACGCGGTCGACGCGGCGCTGGAGTTCACCGTCGGCCGGTTCGCGCAGCTGCTGCGCGACGAGGGCACGCCGGCGGAGCTGGTCGCGGCGATCCTGCCCGCTGCCGACGCCCCGGGCCGGGCCGCGCGCCTGCTGCGGGAGCTGGTGGCGGCCCGCGAGGACGGGCGGCTGCGTACGCTGGTGTCGACGCTGGTGCGGATCGACCGGATCCTCCCGGCGGGCACCGCGGTCGGCTACGACGCGGCGCTGCTGACGGAGCCCGCCGAGGCGGAGTTGCGCGCGGCCGTGGAGGCGGTCGCGGCCGGCTCAGCCGACGAGTCGATCCCTGCCTTGCTGGACGCCACGGGTGACGTGGTGGCGGCGGCGGACCGGTTCTTCACCGACATCCTGGTCAACGCCGAGGACCAGGCGGTCCGGGCCGCGCGTCAGGGTCTGCTGGCGTCGGTCCTGTCGCTGGCGCCGTCGGGGATCGACTGGAGGGCCTTGGACATCGCCCTCGGGTGACGGGTCGTTCGCTCAGGTCGCGGCTGCCCGCCCGCTGAGGTCGCGCCTGCCTCGTTCGCTGAGGTCGCGGCGTCCCGTTCGCTGAGGTCGCGCCTGCCTCGTTCGCTGAGGTCGCGCCCGGTGCGCAGCACCCGGGCGAGTCTCGAAGCCGACGCCGCGGGCGTCGATCCCCCGACCCCATCGTTCGCTAAGGTCGGGGCGTCCCGTTCGCTGACGTCGCGCCCGGTGCGGAGCACCCGGGCGAGTCTCGAAGCCGACGCCACCCCGTTCGCTGAGGTCGCGCCCGGTGCGCAGCACCCGGGCGAGCCTCGAAGCCGACGCCACCCCGCTCGCTGAGGTCGCGCCCGACGGCGGAGCCGTCCGGGCGAGCCTCGAAGCCGACGCCACCCCGCTCGCTGAGGTCGCGCCCGACGGCGGAGCCGTCCGGGCGAGTCTCGAAGCCGACGCCACCCCGCTCGCTGAGGTCGCGCCCGACGGCGGAGCCGTCCGGGCGAGTCTCGAAGCCGACGCCGCAGGCGTCGATCCCCCGACCCAATCAGCTCAAGGTGCGGGGAGCCGTGACCCGTCGCCCGGGCGGCCGTCGTGGTCCGGGGGCGTGCCGGTGAGGCGGCCCTGGCACGGGTCTGTCTAAGCGGGACGCCAGACGGGTGATCGTCGGGTTGGGCATCCCTGCGCGCGGCCGCCCCACCGTCTCGCCCCCTCGCGGGACACTCCCGTTCATTGAGGTCGCGCCTGCACCGTTCGCTGAGGTCGCGCCTGTCTCGCTCGCTGAGGTCGCGCCCGGTGCGAAGCACCCGGGCGAGTCTCGAAGCCGACGCCACCCCGCTCGCTGAGGTCGCGCCCGACGGCGGAGCCGTTCGGGCGAGTCTCGAAGCCGATGCCGCAGGCATCGTTCACTCAGACACCACCCTCCGAGCGCTCCTCTTCGCGGTGGCCCGGCTCTCAGCGGCCGGCGTCGCGCTTCGGGCGGAAGACCAGCCAGTAGAACAACCCGATCATCAGGCCGCCCCCGATGATGTTGCCCAGCGTCACCGGGACCAGGTTGGCCGTGAGGAACGTCCACCATCCCAGGTGCTCGACCCCGGCCGGCGCCAACTCCGGCTGGATGAAGATGGCCAGCGGAACCAGGAACATGTTGGCGACCGAGTGCTCGAATCCCGTGGCGACGAACAGCGCCACTGGGCCGACGAGGGCCATGATCTTGTCGGTGGTCGTCCGCCCGGAGAACGCCGCCCACACCGCCAGGCACACCAGCAGATTGCACGCGACGCCGAGCGCCAGTGCCTCAATGAAAGAGTGGTCGAGCTTATGGCTCGCGGCGGCCAGCACCACCTGGCCCCACGCACCGTCGGCGCTGTGCTGGACGCCACCGAGAACCATCAGCGCCACGATGGTCAGGGCTCCCGCTGCATTGCCGAGGTACACCAGACCCCAGTGCCGGAGGAGCTTCCACCAGGACAGATGCCCTGACGCTTTGAGCATCAGCGTCATCGTGGTGGACGTGAAGAGGTCCGCTCCGGTCAGGACGACCAGGATCAGTCCGACGCTGAACACCACGCCACCCAGCAACTTGGCAACGCCCCACGGGAGTGCCTCGGCGCCGACCTGCGTCGTCACATAGAACACGAAACCGAGCGCGATGTAGCCGCCGCCGGTCAGGGAGAGCAGCAGAGTGCGCGGGACAGTCGCTTGTGCTTTATAGAGCATGGTGTCCTGCACGAGCCTGGCCATCTCGGCGGGTGTCGCCATCGCAATCGTTCGTTCGTCGCTCACGCGTGGAGAAACTAGTGACGCGTGTTCCGACAACGACCGGGGGCGGGGTCACCATGCGCGGGGCGGTAATGCTAGGGCGGTCGTAGAAGATCCTGGCATCGGGTCGACGGCGACGCGTTTTTGTCAGTGGCCTCCGTAAGAATAGTGCACATGAGCGACTTGCGGGATCTCGGGCAGCGGCACCTCGCCGCGCTCTGGGACGCCGCGCGCTCCCTCACTCAGGATCCGGGCGCCGCGGCCCAGCGTCTCGCCACACTGGTCACCGCAGTCACCGAAGCCGAAGCCCAACTCGCCGGTCTACGCCTCCACCTGCTGCATGAGGCAAAGCTCGCCGCGGCGGAGGCCGTGATCGACGGGGTGCGGCAGTCGGTGCGCACCACGCCCGCCCAGGCCACCGCGAGCCTCCGCCTGGCCGCTGATCTGTGTGACCGGTTCCCGCTGATCGGCGCCGCCTTGAACGACGGCTTGATCTCATTGGCGCAGGCCGACGCCATCGTCACGGGCTTGCGGAAACTGCCCGGGCGATTGACCCGGGCGGAACTGACGCGTTGCGAGGAGGAGATCCTCGCCCACGTCGACACCCTGGGCCCCTCGGAACTGCGGGTGCTCGCGGCGCGGCTTGTGGAAGTGATCGACCCCGACGCATCGGACGCGGATGACGCGAAGCGCTTGGCGCGCGAGGAAGTGGCAGCGCATCGGGGCAGGTTCCTGCGGCTGGCGCCGGACTATCACGGCTCGATGCGCATCACCGGACAGTTGCCCGTCTCCGACGCGGCACTGCTGACCGCGCAACTGGACGCGTTGCTGCCCGACGCGTCCACCTACACCTCCGCCGGTGAGGCCGCGTCACGGGACGCGCGCCGCGCGGATGCGCTGGTCTTACTGATCCAGAAGGCCGCCTCCAGTGGCGCTCTGCCGGCGCATGGTGGGGACAGGCCGCAGGTGCACGTCACCCTCGACCTCGACACCCTCAAGCAGGGCCTCGGGAAGGCCTGCCTGATCGGGGTCGACGACGTCGACGGCCTGTCCGCCGGGGAGGTCCGCCGATTGGCCTGCGACGCCGGCGTCATCCCTGTCGTGCTGGGCGGGCCATCCCGGCTGCTGGACGTGGGCCGCACCTACCGCATGTTCACCCCCGGCCTGCGCGCCGCGCTGGTGCAGCGCGACGGTGGGTGCGCGTTCCCCGGCTGTGCGGCGACCCCGGCGTGTTGTGAGGCGCATCACATCGTGCCGTGGTGGCAGGGCGGTGTCACGCGGCTTGGCAACGGGGTATTGCTCTGTCCGCACCACCACCGCCTGGTGGAACCGGATCCGTTGCAGTCCGAGGCGTCGCAGTGGCGGGTGGATCTGGATCCGATCACCGGGCTGCCGTGGTTCACCCCGCCCAAGCATGTTGATCCCGCGCGGCGGCCGCGGCAGCATCGACGCTTCCGACTCCGACAGATCCAGGCCGGGGCACCACCATGCCCAGACCCCGACCCACCCGACGCTGACCCGCCGGACGTCCACCCTCCCGAGACGGAGTTGTCCGCCGCCGGCCGGCCGGACCTGGATGATCTCATCCGCCGCTCCGCCGCCATCTGGGGCGACGGCACCTGACCTGCGCCGTCTGGGGGATCGACGCCTGCGGCGTCGGCTTCGAGACTCGCCCGGACGGCTGCGCCGTCGGGCGCGACCTCAGCGAGCGGGGTTGGGGGATCGACGCCTGCGGCGTCGACTTCGAGACTCGCCCGGACGGCTGCGCCGTCGGGCGCGACCTCAGCGAACGGATGGGCGCGACCTCAGCGAGCGGGGCCTGCGCGGCGACGCAGTCGGAGGCGTTCCCGCGAGGGGGTGGGACGGTGGGGCGGCTGCGCGCAGGGACGCCCAACCCGACGATCACCCCACTGGCGTCCCGCCTAGACAAACCCGTGCCAGGGCCGCCCCGCCGGCACGCACCCGGACCCGGCCACGCCACCGCCGAAACATGTGTGGGGAGACGGGAACCGACGCTCGGGCGGCCTCGACTACTCACCCCCAGCCAGTCGGTCAGCCAAACAGGGCACCCGGCGACAAAGGCCGCCCGAGCGACGGGTCACGGCTCCCCGCACCTTCAGAGGATGGGGTCAAGGGATCGACGCCTACGGCGTCGGCTTCGAGACTCGCCCGGGTGCTGCGCACCGGGCGCGACCTCAGCGAACGGACAGGCGCGACCTCAGCGAACGATGCAGGCGCGACCTCAGCGTACGGTGCAGGCGCGACCTCAGCGAACGATGCAGGCGCGACCTCAGCGAACGGGAAGGCGCGACCTATGCGAACGGTGCACGCGCGACGTTAGCGAGCGGGCGGGTGCGACCTCAGGGGGCGGTGGGGCGCGGACCAGACCCAGGTCCGACGCCGATGCACTGCGGCCCCGATTAGGCTGGGCGGGTGGCTGGCAAGGGTTGGTTCGGGCTCCCGTTCTTCGGGCAGGGCCCACGCGACGAACGCGTGTCCTGCACGCTGTCCGGGGGCGGATCCCGGGCGAGCTTCCAGCTCGGCGCGCTCGACTATCTCTACCGCCACGACGACGACTTCACCCCCACCGCGTTCGTGGGCGCCTCCGCGGGTGCCATCCTCGCCGCGACGCTGGCGCAGTCCGCGACCCGAGACGGACAGATCGCGTTCCTCCGCCGGCTGGACGACATCTGGATGGGCATGACCTCCCAGACGGACATGTTCACGCCGCGCCCTTGGTTCAGCCGACTGCAGGACGAGGGCCCGGCATGGTTGCAGGTGATGGCTCCCCCGCCACCGGCTCCGCGGACGCCGTGGATACGCCCGGGGATCCTGCCCTTCCGCCGCCCCTCCCCCGCGAGCCCCGTCACCCCACCGGAGCCGACGGCACTCGACCCGCTGGAATTGGCGCTGGCGCCGGACGACGAGACGGTCCGGTCGGACTGGTCCCTCGCGGTGCTGTCGGGGCTGGCCAACCAGCTGGGCCGGCTGCCGCGCATCGGCAGCGAACTGAACTCCATCTGGCACGGGGTCGAACGGTCCCGGTCCATGTACCGGCCAGGACCGATGCTCCGCGACCTCCTAGACCCCGCGACGTTCGACCCCAGCCGCGTCGCCGGCTCCGGAGCGACCCTCCGGATCGCCATGGTGGCGCTGGAGACGGGCGAGCTGCACTTCATGACAGAGACGGGCCGGCTGGTCGACCGCACGGACCAGCCCGTAGGGCCGGAGGTCCACGACCTGCCCGTGGGTGTGCTGGCGTCGTGCGCCATCCCGGCGGTGTTCCGCCCCGTGCCGATCGGCGACCTCACCTATGTCGACGGGGGCGCGCGCGAGAACCTGCCTGCCGAACTCGCTGTGGGCCACCTGGGCGCTGGCCGCAACTACGTCATCTCGTCGCAGTCGCAGGGTGTCCCGCGCCGCGCGAGCATGGCGGACGCGGACCTGTTCAGCGTCGTCATGCGCTCCACGGAGATCCTCATCGACGAGGCCGGGCGCGACGAGCTGGCCTACGCGCACTCGGCGGGCGCGTTCGTCGTCCACCCGGAGATCGCCGTCCACGATTCGATGACGGTGCATCCTGGGTTGTTGGCGATCAACCGAGACTACGGCTGGCTGCGGGCGGCAGAACGTCACCTGGGGCTGGGCGAGAGCACAGAATCGCTGCACCGGGCGATCATCGAACTCCGCATGCGCCTCCTGCAGCTGGAGGAGCGGGTGATCGCGTCGCGGGACCCGGTGCGCAAGGACCAGCTAGCGCTGCGCAGCGCCAAGATCCAGCTCCGCGACGCTCTCCGCATGGCCCGTGACACCCCCCTGCCCGACGGCGCCGACACCTGGTGGACCACGTGGGAGCGGCACCCCGTGCCCCCTGCCGGGGATCCGCCGTGGATGCCGTTGCCGCCACAGGGGTGAGACTAGGCTGAGGCACGTGAAGACGACCTTTGACCTCAGGTGGGAACGCTACGGCGCGGACCTCATCACCGCGCTGGAGAGCGTCTACGGTGAGCGCGCCTGGGAGGTGACCGATCGGGTCCGCGAGCTGGTTCGCGCGAAGTTCGACCAGCGAAGCGACGAGCTGCGGGAGCTCGACGAGGCTCGCCTGCTGCGGCCGGACTGGCTGCAGCTGCCCTCGCAGGTGGGCTACGTCGCCTACACGGAGCGCTTCGCCGGCACGCTGGCCGGGATCACCGGGCACGTGGACTACCTGCAAGACCTGGGCGTGACCTACCTGCACCTCATGCCGTTGCTCCAGCCGCGCGAGGGCGCCAACGACGGCGGCTACGCCGTGGCCGACTACCGCACCGTCCGGCCGGACCTGGGCACGATGGCGGACCTGGAGGCGCTCACCGGCCAGCTGCGGGGGCACGGCATCTCGCTGGTGGTGGACCTAGTGCTCAACCACGTCGCCCGAGAGCACGAGTGGGCGGTCCGGGCGCGCGCCGGTGAGCAGAAGTACCGCGACTACTTCATGGTGTTCCCGGACCGGGAGATGCCGGAGCAGTACGAGGCGACGCTGCCGGAGGTGTTCCCGGACTTCGCGCCCGGCAACTTCACGTGGGACGACGACCTCGACGGCTGGGTGTGGACCACGTTCAACGACTATCAGTGGGACGTGAACTGGGCGAACCCCGACGTCTTCGTCGAGTACCTGGATCTGATCCTGGACCTGGCCAACCTGGGTGTGGAGGTGTTCCGGCTCGACGCCATCGCCTTCATCTGGAAGGAGATGGGCACCGACTGCCAGAACGAGCCGCCCGTGCACGCCATCACGCAGGCTCTGCGCCAGGCGGCGCGGATCGCGGCTCCCGCCGTCGCGTTCAAGGCGGAGGCGATCGTCGGGCCGAAGGACCTCATCGCGTACTTCGGGACCGGGGAGCACCACGGGAAGCTCTCCGACATCGCGTACCACAACTCGCTGATGGCGCAGCTGTGGTCGACGCTGGCCACCCACGACACCACGCTGCTGCGCCGGGCGCTCGGCGCGTTCCCACCGAAGCCCGCCACGGCGACGTGGGGTACCTATGTCCGCTGCCACGACGACATCGGCTGGGCGATCGACGACGTCGACGCGGCCACGGCGGGCCTCAACGGTGCCGCGCACCGCAGGTTCCTGAGCGACTTCTACTCCGGCGAGCACCCCGGGTCCTTCGCGCGCGGGCTGGTCTTCCAAGCCAATCCCGCGACGGGTGACCGCCGCATCTCGGGCTCCCTGGCCTCACTGGCCGGCCTGGAGGCGGCGCTGAAGGCGGGGCGGCCCTACGACGTCGAGCTCGCGGTGGCGCGGATCAACCTGCTCCACGCGGTCATCGCGGGCTGGGGAGGCATCCCGCTGATCTACATGGGCGACGAGCTGGCGATGCTCAACGACCACGACTTCGCCCGCGACCCCGCGCACGCCGAGGACAACCGGTGGGTGCACCGGCCGGTCATGGACTGGGCTGCGGTCGCGGCGCTGGGCGAGAACCCGTCGTCGCCGGCGGCCCGCGTCAACGCTTGGCTGCGGCACGTGCTGGCCGTCCGGCGCGCCACGCCGCACCTGCACGCGTCCCGTGAGGCCGAGTTCCTGGAGACGGGGGATCCGCGCGTGCTGGCCGTCAGGCGCGACCATCCGCTGGGTCCCATGGTGCAGGTGTACAACTTCTCGCCGACGGAGGTGACCGTGCCGATGGGATGCCTGGCGGAGACGCTCGGCGAGACGGGACACGAGCTGCTCGACGACGTCGAGTGGGACCTGACGCCGTGGGTGATGACGCTGCGGCCGTACGCGGTCCACTGGTTCACCGCCTGAGGGATCCGCGAGCGGCCGTCGGTGCCCCCAGCGGGGCTCGAACCCGCGACCCATGGATTAAAAGTCCACTGCTCTACCGGCTGAGCTATAGGGGCCCGTGCAGTCTATCGCGTGGCAGGCTGGGCGCATGCCCGCCTGGTCCTGGTTCGCCATCGCCCTCACGGTCGGTGTCGGCCTGCTCGCGCTGGCGGCGACGGCCGACCGTCGCTCCAGCCGCCGGAGAGCCGGGGTCGGCGTCCCCGCCCCGCGCCGCGATGTGCCCGACGTCGACCGCCACGTCCCGCGCTACGTCACGCAGCACGAGATCGACGCCCTACCGCGCCCCTACGACCCCGACGCCGGCCTCGGGCCTCGGACCGGTGAGGGATTCCGGTTCGGCCACGCCCATGCGGACTTCGCCACCGCGCCCGCGGGGGCCGATCTGCGCGACCCGCTGATCCTCGTGGTCGACGGCGCCGTGACGTCAATGCGTGAACTCCTCGCCCCGCTCGGCGCCGCGACGGCCGAGCACCCGCTGGTCGTGGTGGCCGCCTCTCTGCACCCCGAGGTGATCCAGACGCTGGCCGCGAACCGGCGGGCGTTGCGCCTGCCGGTGCTCGCCGCCGTCGCCGACGCGCGCGACCGCCGTCGACTGGCGGAACTCACCGGCGGCGAGGAACTGACCGAGGCCGACCTGCGCGCCGGCTACCTGCCTGAAGCCGCCTTCGGCCGGGCCCAGCGGTGGACCAGCACCGCGACGCGCACGTGGGTCACGACCAGCTGAACTGAACCTCAACCACGCACCCTGAACCTCAAGTGGGACTTCAGCTGGCTTGATTCTGAGGCGCCCGGCACTTTCTCATCCTCCTCTCAGGCGGCGCAACACGCGCCACCAGCTCACATCAGCCCTTGTCAGGGCCGACCAACTGGCGGCGACCGCCCTCGAATCACACCGATGTGATTGTGATCCCGCGCCCGGCGTGTCGCGGCGAGGACTCTCAGGCAACCCTCAAGTGCCCATTGTTGGGCGATGACTAGGGCTCTTAATGTCCGGGGCAGTGGCCGGACGTGTCGGGGGCCGACGAAGCCCCGAGGAAGCGGCACGTCCGACCTCACGCAAGAAACGCACATGAGGAGAGACGTGAGAACAGCACTGAAGGGCCTTCGCGGGCTGGCATCGGCCGCCGGCATCGCGGTCCTCGTCCAGGGGCTCGGCACCCTCGCACTCGGCCCCCTGGCGGACGCTCAGCTGGGCGACGTCACGGCGACGACCGCCGTGAACATCCGCACAGCTCCGTCCACGTCCGGCTCCAAGCTGGGCCTCCTCTACCGCGGCCAGTCCCTGCCGAGCCTGGGCTCCGCCAACGGCTGGACGAAGGTGACCTACAACGGGCGCACCGCATACATCGCATCCGCGTACCTCAAGGGCGGCACCGCCGCCGCCGGCCCGTCGTCCGAGACCACCAACGGCACGAGCCAGGGCACCACGGGCGCCGTCTACACCACCGCCAACCTCAACCTGCGCACCGGCCCCTCGACGTCCGACCGCATCGGCGTCGTCGTCCAGCGCGCCACGGCGCTGCAGCTGACCGGCAAGGTGAGCGGCACCTGGGCCCAGGTCACCTACAAGGGCGTCACCTACTGGGCCGCGACCCGCTACCTCAGCGCCACCGCCGCACAGGCCTCCTCCGAGCTGCCGAAGGTGACCGGTAAGGCCCGCGCCACGACGGCCCTGATGATCCGCACCACGAACACCACCTCGTTCGTCAACCTGGGCGACGTCCCGCGCGGCACCATCCTCGACGTCACCGGCGTCGTCACCAACGGCGTCGCGCAAATCGTCTACAACGGCGCCGTCCGCTGGGTCAACGCCCGCTACCTGGTGGCCGTCGACGCCGCCACCCCTGCACCCACGGTCCCCGCGACGCCCGCCACGACCACCCGGTACGCCACGACGGTGCTGAACATTTGGACCGCCAGCAGCGGCACCTCCTTCGTCGGCGAGATCCCGAAGGGCACCGAGATCCAGGTGACGGGCGTCGTCGAGAACGGCCGCGCGCAGGCTGTCGTCAACGGTGCCGTCCGCTGGTTCACCGCACGCTACGTGTCGGCCACCAAGCCGGCCGACGGCACCGCGTCAGCCGGCAGCGGCACCACCCTGAACCGCGGCTACTCGAGCGGTCTGGACCAGACCAACGCCAACGTCCAGGCCATCACGCGCGACATCTGGAACCGCTACCCCGCCATCAAGACGATGTACGGCTGGCGCCGCGACGTCACGCCGGACCATCCGGCCGGCCGCGCCGTCGACGTGATGATCCCGTCGTACTCCTCCAACCAGGCCCTCGGCTGGGAGATCGCGAACTACTACCGGGCGCACGCCAAGGAGTACAACATCAACTACATCATCTTCGCGCAGAAGATCTGGTCGGTGGCGCGTGACTCCGAGGGATGGCGGCTGATGGCCGACCGCGGCAGCGACAACGCCAACCACTACAACCACGTCCACATCAACACCTACGGCTGATCGGTCCACCCCTGAACGCGACGGCGCCGCATTCCCCCGATGCGGCGCCGTCGCTGCGTTCCCCGGGGTTTGCGCGGGCCGCCGCCTACTCCCTAGACTGTCCACCACGCTGGTCCCCATCGTCTAGCGGCCTAGGACTCCGCCCTTTCACGGCGGCAGCACGGGTTCGAATCCCGTTGGGGATGCTCTCGTTCCTTCCCTCGGGAAGGGGCTTGAAACCGGTAACGACAAGGGATTTCACCCGATTTCCCATCTCTGCGGGAATCACGCTATAGTTACCGGGCTGGCACGGCCAGCAGGTCAAGAAATTGGCCCCGTAGCGCAGTTGGTTAGCGCGCCGCCCTGTCACGGCGGAGGTCGCGGGTTCGAGTCCCGTCGGGGTCGCTAGGTCGGCGGAAACGCCCGGCCACCTGGCCAGGTAGCTCAGCTGGTAGCAGCGTTCGCCTGAAAAGTGAAAGGTCGCCGGTTCGATCCCGGCCCTGGCCACCGCATGACCCTCGCCCCACGTGGCGGGGGTTTTTCAGTTGGCGGCCCTGTCTGCCTCAGGGGCGTAGGCAGTCAGGAAACGGGAGTACTCCGAGAAGACCCGCTCGCGCACGTCGGTGCGCGAGAGCACGAGGTCGTGCATCGCGTCCGGGATCCGGGCGATGACCACGAGATCGCCCAGCTTCGGGGCCCGGGACGCGATGCGGTCCACGTCCAGGACGATGTCCGCCAGGCGGAACCCCTCGTCCCAGGAGCGCCGGAAGTCGCTGCGCGCCGAGATCGCCACCAGCACGGGGCAGTCGATGCTGAGCCCGGCCGCGACCCGCGCGTGCCCGTCCAGGATGGCCGCCATCCAGCCGACCCGGATGAGGAAGGCCGGGTCACCCTTGAGGTTGAGGTTGTAGTCCCACTCGCCCTCCTCCGAACTGGAGATGCAGCGGCGATAGAAGCCGGTGTCGAGCTGCGGTAGCGCGGTCGTGGGGGCGACGGCGCGGGCCGCGCTGAGGACGGGCTGTGTCGCGGGCCGCAGCAGCGAATTCGCCTGCAACTCGAGCCACGGTGCGTTGAGCACCACAGCGGAGAAGGCGCCGGGCCGCTCGTGCGCCCACAGGGAGGCCGTCAGTCCGCCGGTCGAGTGGCCCATGAGGACCACGTCGTCGTGCCCCTCGGAACGCACGACCTCGAGCGCCTCGTCCAGTTCGGTGAAGTAGTCGCTCAGGTCGGCGATGTAGCCGGCCAGTTGCCGGTCGCGGAGGGAGCGGCCGTAGCGTCGCAGGTCGACGGCGTAGAAGTCGTAGCCCAGGCCCGCCATCTCGTCGGCCAGGTGCCGTTGGAAGAAGTAGTCGCTCCAGCCGTGGACGTAGAGCACCGCCCGCCGAGACATAGGGTGCGAGCGACGTACCAACGTCGCCACGAGGCTCCCCTCCGGCTCCAACGCGTACGTGGGCTCGTCGGGCAGGGGAATGGGCAGCAGTTCATAGCCCGGCAGCTCCGTGTCGGGCAGCCATTGACGCTGGGCGTCAGGAGGAACGGCGCTCGTACTCGTCGTCGTCCTCGTAGCCTTCTGCCAGTCCCGCGCCCTCAACGAGGTCTGCGTACGCATCGGGGATCTCGTCCTCGGTGGACTCCTCGACGAAAGAGCCCCCGCGGAGCTCGCGCTCCAGAGACGAGAAATCGGTGTCGATCGAGCGATACTTCAGATCGCGCGCCACCTTGGTCTGCTTCGCCTTTGCACGGCCGCGCCCCATACGGGTCGACCCCCTTGCTTTGTCCTTCGCGGCAGGCCGCGGAATCTGTCAGATACTCGTGGGGTACAGGCTACCCAATGCGGCGGGTTTCCCCAAAGCACGCTCCGCCCGGCCGGCCCATGTTCGCCCCCGCCGAACGCAGCGCACGGGCGATAAGCTGACGCCAGCCTACCCAGAGGAGTTCTTCAGCAACATGGGCAAGATCATCTACACCCTCACCGACGAGGCCCCGCTGCTCGCCACGTATTCCTTCCTCCCCATCATCAACGCGTTCGCCGGCCAGGCCGGGGTGGCGGTCGAGACCCGCGACATCTCGCTCGCGGGCCGCATCCTCGCCCAGTTCACCGACCGGCTGCCGGAGGACCAGCGGGTCGATGACGCGCTCACCGAGCTCGGCGAGCTGGCGAAGACGCCGGACGCCAACATCATCAAGCTGCCCAACGTGTCCGCGTCCGTCCCGCAGCTCAAGGCCGCGGTCGCCGAACTCCAGAGCCAGGGCTTCCAGCTCCCCGACTACCCCGAGGATCCGCAGACCGACGAGGAGCGCGAGGTCCGCGCCCGCTACGACCGCGTCAAGGGGTCCGCGGTCAACCCGGTGCTGCGCGAAGGCAACTCCGACCGCCGCGCCCCGGAGTCGGTGAAGAACTACGCGAAGAAGAACCCGCACCGCATGGGCGCCTGGTCGAGCGACTCCCGCACCCGCGTGGCCACGATGGACGCCAATGACTTCCGGCACAACGAACAGTCCGTCATCCTCCCCTCCGCCGACACGCTGACCATCCGGCACCGCGCCGCCGACGGCACCGAGACCGTCCTCAAGGAGTCGCTGGCGGTGCTCGAGGGAGAGGTCGTCGACGCCACGGTGATGCGGGCATCCGCCCTGGACGCGTTCCTGCGCGAGCAGGTGGCCGCGGCAAAGGAGAGCGGCGTGCTGTTCTCCGTGCACCTCAAGGCGACGATGATGAAGGTCTCGGACCCGATCATCTTCGGCCACGTCATCGAGGCGTTCCTGCCCGAGGTGTTCGAGCGCTTCGGCGCCGATCTCGCGGCGGCCGGCCTCTCCCCCAACGACGGGCTGGGCGCGATCCTCGCCGGGCTCGATTCCCTCCCCAACGGCGCCGACATCCGGGCCGCGATCGAGCAGGGCATCGCGGACGGCCCGCGGCTTGCGATGGTGAACTCCGACAAGGGCATCACCAACCTGCACGTCCCGTCGGACGTCATCGTCGACGCCTCTATGCCCGCCATGATCCGCCAGTCCGGCCATATGTGGGGCCCGGACGGCGAGGAGGACGACACGCTCGCGGTGCTGCCTGACTCGTCGTACGCCGGCGTCTACCAGGCGGTGATCGAGGACTGCCAGGCGCACGGGGCCTTCGACCCGCGCACCATGGGCTCGGTCCCCAACGTGGGCCTCATGGCGCAGAAGGCCGAGGAGTACGGCTCGCACGACAAGACCTTCGAGATCCCGTCCGACGGCGTCGTCGAGGTCGTCGACGCGTCCGGCTCCGTGCTCATGAGCCACGACGTGGCCGCGGGCGACATCTGGCGCGCCTGCCAGACCAAGGACGCCCCCGTGCAGGACTGGGTCAAGCTCGCCGTCACTCGCGCCCGCGTCACCGGGGCGCCCGCCGTGTTCTGGCTCGATGAGGAGCGCGCGCACGACCGCAACCTCATCGAGAAGGTGCGCGGCTACCTCGCGGACCACGACACCGACGGCCTCCAGATCGAGATCATGAACCCGGTCGACGCCACGCGGTTCAGCGTCGAGCGCATCCGTCGGGGCGAGGACACCATCTCGGTGACCGGCAACGTCCTGCGCGACTACCTGACCGACCTGTTCCCCATCCTGGAACTCGGCACGTCGGCCAAGATGCTCTCGGTCGTGCCGCTGATGGCGGGCGGCGGCCTGTTCGAGACCGGCGCCGGCGGCTCGGCGCCCAAGCACGTGCAGCAGCTGGTCGCCGATAACTACCTGCGGTGGGACTCGCTCGGCGAGTTCCTGGCGCTGGCGGCGTCCTTCGACCACCTTGCCCGCGCCGAGGACAACGCCCGCGCCGCCATCCTCGCCGCGACACTGGACCGCGCGACCGGCACGTTCCTCGACAACGACAAGTCGCCGACCCGCAAGCTCGGCGGCATCGACAACCGTGGTTCGCACTATTACCTGGCGATGTACTGGGCCCAGGAGTTGGCCGCCCAGACCGATGACCAGGCGCTGGCCGCCGTCTTCGCCCCCGTGGCGCAGGCGCTGGCCGACGGCGAGTCCCAGATCGTCGCGGAGCTCCTCGGCGTCCAGGGCTCCCCCGCCGACATCGGCGGCTACTACCGCCCCGACGACGCGAAGGCGACCGCGGTCATGCGACCGTCGGCGACGCTGAACGCGATCATCGACTCCCTGGCCTGAGCCGGCCAGACGGCGACGGCGCCGCTCCCCTGTCGGGGGCGGCGCCGTCGCATGGTCGGGGCTGGGCTCAGGCGAAGATCTTCTTCAGCCACGCCACGAAGCCGCCCCGGGCGGCGGGCTGGGCCTGTGCGGCCGGCGCGGACGCGCGGGCCGGGGCGGGCTGCTCGTCTTCCACCGGCGCGGCCTCGGGGGCGTCGCCGCTGCGGATGGCGGACACCTCGAAGACCAGCGTCACGTTCTCCGACACGAGGACACCACCGGTCTCCAGGGCGGCGTTCCACTCGAGGCCGAAGTCCTTGCGGTTGACGACGACGGAACCGGACAGGCCGACGCGCTCGTTGCCGAAGGGGTCGGTGGCGGCGCCGTCGAAGTCGAAGTCGATCGCGACGGGGCGGGTCACGCCGCGCATCGTCAGCTGGCCCTCGACACGCAGCACCTGCGGGGCGGTCTCGACGACGCGGGTGGAGACGAACGTGATCGTCGGGTGCGTCTCGACGTCGAAGAAGTCGGCCGAGCGCAGGTGCCCGTCGCGGTCGGCGTTGCCGGTGTCGACCGAGCCGGCCTGGATGGTGAGCGCGATGGCGGCGTCCGCCAGGCCGGGGCGCGTGGTGGCCGAGCCCTCGAACTCGGTGAAGGCACCACGGACCTTGGTCACCATGGCGTGGCGGGCGACGAAGCCGATCTCGGTGTGGCTCGGATCGATCGTGTATCGGCCCGAGAGGGCGGCGATCGTGGGGGCGGTGGCGGGGGCGGTGGTCATGGAAACTCCTGAGCTTTGTTGAATGTTTAACAAAACTCTACGCCCGGTCTCGTTGAACTGTCAATCAGCGACCGCGGCCGCCTCCCTGCGCGCGACGAAGACCCGCAGCCGCAGCGGCCAGCCGCGCTCGACGGCGAGGCGGACGCCGTCGTGGAGCATGAGGTACGCCAGCACCGCGCCGGCGGCCAGCCCCGTCGCCAGGGCGCCCGTCAGCACCATGGCGCGAGGGCCCCACACCTCGCCCAGCCACCCGATGAGCGGAGCGCCGATCGGCGTCCCGCCGGTGAAGATCGCGACATAGACGGCCATCACCCGGCCGCGGAACTCCGGGGCCGTCCCGAGCTGGACCGCGGCGTTCGCCGTCGTCATCACGGTCAGGGCGAAGAATCCGGCGGGCACGAGCAGCAGGGCGTACACGGGGTAGGACGGCGTGACGGCCAGCAGCGCCGTGCTGGCGGCGAAGGCGCCGAGCGCCGCCAGGACCGTCCGCAGGCTGGGCCGCATGCGCCGGGTGGCGGCCAGCGCCGCGCCGAGGGTGCCGACGGCCATGACCGTGCCGAGCAGGCCGTACTCCTCCGCACCCTTCCCGAACACTTCCGTGGCCATCAGCGCGTTGTAGATCTGGAAGTTCATCCCGAAGGTGCCGAGCGAGAAGACGATCACCATGAGGATGATGAGGTCCGGCCGCCCGGCGAGGTAGCGCAGCCCGTCGCGCGTGGCGCCGCGCGCCTTGATCCGGCGCGACGGGTGCAGCTCCGCCGGCCGCAGCGCCACCACAGCGGCCAGCATGAAGACGAAGCTCACCGCGTTGATGAGCAGCGTCGGGCCCACGCCGAACGCCGCGATGAGCAGGCCCGCCGAGCCGGGCCCGATGAGCCGCGCGCCGTTGAACGACGTCGAGTTGAGCCCCACCGCGTTCGGCAGCAGCTCCGCGGGCACGATCTCCGAGACGAACGACTGCCGGGCCGGGTTGTCGAAGGCCGTGATGACGCCCTGGAGGAACGCGAACACGTAGACGTGCCACAGCTCCACGACGCCCGCCGCCACGACGCCCCAGAGCGCGAAGGCTGTGACCCCCAGGAGCACCTGCGTGGCGAACAACACTCTCCGCTTCGGCATCCGGTCCACGACCGCGCCCGCGTACGGCGCCAGGATGGGGATCGCCAGGAACTGCAGGGCCGTGACGATGCCCAGCGCGGCGCTGGACCCCTCGGTGAGCTCGGTGAGGACCAGCCAGTCCTGCCCCACGCGCTGCACCCAGGTGCCGAGGTTGCTGATCAGCGCCCCCGCGAAGAACAGCCGGTAGTTGCGCACGGCCAACGACGCGAACATCCTCCCCCGCTCACTCCGCATGTGACACCTCCATGAGGAGGTCGGCCGCCCGGCGGAGCAGGTCCAGTTGCTCGGGCGAGAGCGTCGCGATGTGCGCGAGCATCCAGGTGTCGCGGTTGGCGATGGTCTCCTCGACCACCCGCAGGCCCTCGGCGGTGAGCGAGACGAGGATCTGGCGCCCGTCGTCGGGGTGTTGCGACCGTTCCACCAGGCCCTTGTCCGCCAGGCAGTTCACGGTCCGAGTCATCGACGGCGTGCTGACGGCGTCCCGCGAGGCCAGGTGCGTGGGGGTCTGGGGTCCGGCGAAGTGCAGGTAGACCAGCACCGAGAACTGATGTGGGGCGACGTCGCTGGTGCTCTCGAAGCGCACCCGGCGCGAGATGCGCTGGCACGCGACACGGACGTCGTTGGCGAGGGTGAGGAGTTGTGGGTCGTAGTCGGGCATGCAGTCCTTCAGTAGCAGTTGATTAGTCTAGGTCATTACCTTGAGTAATCAACTGCTCCGGGACGGGCGGACCGTCAGCCGACGGTCGCCATGACGTAGGCGACGAACGTCACCACACTCACCACGGTGTACAGGCTGAGCACGTTGTTGGCGTAGATGGTCTCGACGGCGCGCTCCCGCGGCAGGAAGATCGGCACGATGAACGGCGGCGGCAGGATGAACAGCATGAACACCGCGGCGCGGACCGGCTGACCGAGCCCGAGCCACTGTCCCGCGACGACCTCCGACAGCAGCACGGCCAGGGCGAGCGTCGTCACGTACCGCGCGGCGACCAGCGGCGCGGCGGCCTTCGCACCCGCACGCGTGAGCCTGGTGCCGTAGCCGACCACGAGGAGGATCAGGGGGACGATGACCGCCGCCAGGTACTCGAGGCTGCGTAACACTCCCCCACCGACCGGGTTGTCGGCCAGCAGCCCGCGCCACCCGAGCACGTTGAGCAGCAGGCCGGCCGCGATGGCGATGATCACGGGCGACTTGACGAACGACAGGAGCGTCTCGGACAGGGACACCGCGCCGTCGCTCTGGCGTTTGAGCAGGGTGACGTACACGAACCAGATGAAGAACTCGTGGCCGAGCCCGACGATGGCGGCGGTCGGCACCTCGGCCACACCGTAGGCGGCCGTGTAGAGCGCCAGGCCCACCATGCCGAACTCGAATCCGGTGAACAGGAACGGCGCGACGCGCGGCGCTCCGAGCAGCCGCCCGACCGCGACGCCCAGCGCGAGCAGCGCGACGCAGGCCAGCGGCACGATCACGATGAGCGCCAGGTACGCGGCCTGGAACTCCATGGACAGGAAGGCGGTGAACAGCACGGCGGGGAGCACGACGGTGACGATGAGCCGCTTGTAGCCCTCGACCACGATGTCGTCGAGCACCCGCAGATGCCGCAGCAGGGCGCCGAGGATGATCAGCGCGACGATGGGGATGACGCCCGTGAGCGTCTGCGCGATGGTGCCCATGGATTCCTCGTTCGACGGTGGGGGGGACACCTGCACCCTAACGAGTGGGGCGGCGGCGCCGGCCCCGGCCCCCGCTAGACGAGGACGGCGTCGCCCGGACCCTCGGAGGCCTCGATACGGCCCAGGACCCACGACTCGACGCCGCGGCCCGCCAGGCGGGCAAGAGCCGCGTCCACCTGGTCCTGGGGCAGGATGGCGACCATGCCGACGCCCATGTTGAGGGTGGCGTCGATGTCGGCCTGCGAGATCCGCCCGACCCGCTGCACGAGCTGGAAGATGGCAGGCGGGGTCCAGCTGGAGCGCTGCAGCACCGCGACCATGTCGCCGGGGATGACCCGGGCGAGGTTGTTGGCGAGGCCGCCTCCGGTGATGTGGCTCATGGCGTGCACCTCGACCTGTCCGATGAGGTCCAGGACGTCGAGCGCGTAGATGCGGGTGGGCTCGAGCAGCTCCTCGCCGAGCGTGCGGCCGAGCTCGTCGACGTGCCGGTCCAGCGCCCAGCCGGCGCCCGACAGCAGGACGTGCCGCACCAGGGAGTAGCCGTTGGAGTGCAGGCCCGACGCGGCCATGGCGATGACGGCGTCACCGACGCGGACCCGCTCGGGGCCGAGGATCTTCGAGCGCTCCACGACGCCCGTGGTCGCGCCGGCGATGTCGTACTCGTGCGGCTGCAGGAGGCCCGGGTGCTCGGCGGTTTCGCCGCCGACGAGGGAGCAGCCGGCCGCGAGGCAGCCGTCGGCGATGCCCTTGACGATGTCCGCGATGCGCTCCGGCACGACCTTGCCGCAGGCGATGTAGTCGGTGACGAACAGCGGCTCGGCGCCGCAGACCACGAGGTCGTCGACCAGCATGCCGATGAGGTCGATGCCGATGGTGTCGTGCTTGTCCATGGCCTGCGCCACGGCCACCTTGGTGCCGACGCCGTCGGTGGAGGTGGCGAGCACCGGGTGCTGGTAGCCCTTGAGCGCCGACGCGTCGAAGAAGCCGGCGAACCCGCCGAGCCCGCCGAGCACCTCGGGGCGCCGGGTGGCGGCGACGTGGGCCTTCATGAGGTCGACGGCGCGGTCGCCGGCCTCGATGTCGACGCCCGCGGCGGCGTAGGCGCTCCTGTCGCTCATGACCTCTCCTCCAGTTTCAGCAGCTCGGCCTGGGCCGGCGGGATGGCGACGGGATACTGCCCGTCGAAGCAGGCCCGGCAGAGCTGGTCGGCCGGCACCTGGGTGGCGGCGGTCAGCCCGTCGAGCGAGATGTAGCCCAGCGAGTCGGCGCCGAGCGAGCGGCGGATCTCCTCCACGGTGAGCCCGGGGGCGATGAGCTCGGCGCGGGTGGCGAAGTCGATGCCGTAGAAGCACGGCCACTGCACCGGCGGCGACGAGATCCGCACGTGCACCTCGCGGGCGCCGGCCTCGCGCAGCATGCGCACCAGGGCGCGCTGCGTGTTGCCGCGGACGATGGAATCGTCGACGACGACCAGCCGCTTGCCCTCGATGACCTCGCGCAGCGGGTTCAGCTTGAGCCGGATGCCCAGCTGCCGGATTGTCTGGCTGGGCTGGATGAAGGTGCGGCCCACGTAGGCGTTCTTGACCAGGCCCTGTCCGTAGGGGATGCCGGAGGCCTGCGCGTAGCCGATGGCCGACGGCGTGCCCGACTCCGGCACGGGGATGACGAGGTCCGCGTCGACGGGGTACTCCTCGGCGAGGTGCTGCCCGATGCGCACACGGACGGCGTGGACGCCGTGACCGGCGATCGTCGTGTCCGGGCGGGCGAGGTAGACGTACTCGAAGATGCAGCCCTTGGGGCGCGCTTCCGCGAACCGGGCGGAGCGCAGGCCGCGTTCGTCGATGGCGAGGAACTCGCCGGGCTCGACCTCGCGGACGAAGCTGGCCCCGACGATGTCCAGGGCGGCGGTCTCGGACGCCACGACCCAGCCGTTGGCCAGCCGCCCGACCACCAGCGGCCGGATGCCCTGGGGGTCGCGGGCGGCGAAGAGGGTCCGCTCCGTCATGAAGGTGAGGCAGAAGGCGCCCTGCAGGCGGGGCAGGACCTTCATGGCGACCGACTCGATCGGCTCGTCGCCGAAGCTCGCCATGAGGGCCGTGACCAGCGACGTGTCGTTGGTCGAGTCCATCGTCTTCTTCTCCGGCACCCGCTCCGTCGGATCGAGGTCGGCGAGCCAGGCCTCCAGCTCGTGCGTGTTGGTGAGGTTGCCGTTGTGGGCCAGGGCGAGGCCGCCGTCGCGGGTGGCGCGGAAGGTGGGCTGCGCGTTGTGCCAGATGCTGGCGCCGGTGGTCGAGTAGCGGGTGTGGCCGATGGCGAGGCGTCCCGGCAGCGACTTCAGCGTCGCCTCGTTGAACACCTGGCTGACCAGGCCCATGTCCTTGTAGACCATGATCCGCTGCTGGTCGCTGACCGCGATGCCGGCGGACTCCTGGCCGCGGTGCTGCAGCGCGAAGAGGCCGAAGAACGTCAGCTGCGCGACGTCCTCGTCGGGCGCCCACACCCCGAAGACGCCGCACTCTTCCTTGGGACCGTCGTAGCCGAGCACGCGCCAGACTCTACCTGCTGCCGGCTGGGGCGGCCTCCTCCGCCCATCCGGCCGCACGCCGGATGCGCTCAGCCGGGGTGCAGTGCGACCTGGGTGGCCTTCACCACGGCGAGCACGTCGTCGCCCGGCGCGAGCGCCAATTCCCGCACCGACGCCGGCGTGAGGTCCGCCGCGATGCGCTGCCCTGCCACCGCGAGCGTCACCCGCTGGACCGGCCAGCGGTCCTCGACGGCGACCACGACGGCGGGCAGTTCGTTGCGCGGACTGCCGTGGGTTGCCGCGCGGTACACGGCGACCGCGGCGGGCGCGAAGACGGCCCGCGCCGGCCCGGGCGGGAGATCGCCGTCCACGGCGCCGGCGATGGCGATCGTCGGCGCGAGCCACACCCGGGCGTCGCCGTGGGTGTCGCCGTGCAGGAGGTTGACGCCGACGAATCCGGCGAGGAAGGCCGACGCCGGCCGCTGGCAGAGATCGTCGACGTGGCCCTCGGCGGTCACGCGTCCGCCGGTGAGTTCGACCATGCGGTCGGCCAGCGCCGCGACGTCGAGCAGGTCGTGGGTCGCGATGACGGTGGTGACCCCGCGCAGCCGGGTGCGCAGGAGCCGACGGAGTTCGGGGGCGACACCGGCGTCCAGGGCAGCGAGGGGCTCGTCGAGGAGGAGGACCTCGGGGTCGGTCGCCAACGCCCGCGCCAGGGCGACGCGCTGCTGCTGCCCGCCGGAGAGCTCGCGGGGCCGGCTGCCGGCGAGGTCGGCGCATCCGACGGCGGCGAGCTCGGCGGCGGCCCTCGCCCTGGCCGCGCGCCGGTCGCGGCCTCGCGCCCGGAGGCCGAACGCGACGTTGTCGACGACGGTGAGGTGCGGGAAGAGCAGGGCGCGCTGCTCCAGGTAGCCCACCGCCCGGCGGTGCGGGGGGATGTGGACATCGGGCCCGGTCAGTGTGCGCCCGTGCACCGTCACCTCCCCGTCGTCGGGTACGAGGTCGCCGGAGATGAGCTGCAGCAGACTCGACTTGCCCGCGCCGTTGGGACCGACGACGGCCAGCATGGAGCCCTCGGGGACCGTGACGTCGACGTCGAGGCCGCGTGCGGCGTGCCTGGCCCGGACGCGGATGGCCTCACCCATGGGTTCTGCCCAGCCTGGCGGCGGCCGCGACGACCAGCGCGGAGACGCCCAGCAGCACGATGGCGAGCGCGAGCGCCAGGTCCGTGTCCGACTCGCGCAGGAGGTAGATCTCCAGCGGCAGGGTCCGCGTCACGCCCTGCAGGGATCCGGCGAACGTGAGGGTTGCGCCGAACTCCCCGAGCGCCCGCGCGAAGGACAGCGCGGTGCCCGACAGGATTGCCGGCGCCACCAGCGGCACCGTCACCCGGGCGAGCACGTACGACGGCGACGCGCCGAGGCGGGCGGCCGCGCGCTCCATGTCGGTGCCGGCGGTGCGCAGCGCCCCCTCGAGCGAGACCACGAGGAACGGCAGCGCCACGAAGGTTTGTGCCACCACGACGGCGGCCGTGGTGAACCCGATCTCGACGCCGAGCACCGCCAGCGGCTGCCCCAGGAGCCCGCGCCTGCCGAGCGTCGTGAGGAGAGCCAGGCCCGCCACCACCGGAGGCAGCACCATCGGGACCGTGAGCAGCGTCCGGGCGGCCGCCACCCATTGACCCCGCGCGCGGGCCAGGACCAGGGCCGTCGGGACCCCCAGGATCAGGCAGATGACGGTCGAGGCGGCGCAGGTGGCGAGGCTGAGCAGGAGCGCGTCGCGGGACCGGTCGGAGGCGAGCAGCTCCCCCAGCCGGGCCCACGGGGCGCGCGCCAGCAGGCCCGCCAGCGGAATGACAAGCAGCGCCATCGCGAGCGCGAACGGGAGCCACGCCCAGCGCGGCAGGCCGGCGCCGGTCATCGCGGCGGCCCGAATCCGGCGGCCCGAAGGTCCGCCTGCCATGGACCGGCGAGGGCGGCCACGAAGGCCTCGGCGCCCTCCGGGTGCGGCGCCTGTGCGACGACGCCCGCCCAGTACGTGTTGGGGTCGGCCGCCGCTCCCGGGATCTCCATGGCGGTCACCGCGTCACTGGCCAGCGCGGCGTCGGTGGCGTAGACGATCCCGGCGTCGGCCTCGCCGGAGGCAACCTTGCCCAGCACGTCGGTGACCTTGAGCTCCTCCGAGACCGGGTCGAGGCGCACGCCGGCCGCCTCGGCCAGCCGCCGGGCACCGGACCCGCAGGGGACCTCCGGGGCGCAGACCACCAGCCTGGTGTCCGCGAGCGAGCCGTCGAAGCCCGTGACGCTGGCCGGGTTGTCGGCGGGCACGACGAGCACCAGGCGGTTGGTGGCGACCATGACGGGCTCGCCGTCGAGCAGGCCCTCCTCCGCGGCGGCCAGCATGGTGTCGTGGTCGGCCGAGACGAAGACGTCGGCCCGGGCCCCCGAGCGGAGCTGGTCGAGCAGGCCGGTGGAGCCGTCGAAGCTGAAGCGGGCGGTGTCGTCGAGGTGGGGCAGCACGGTGCTGAGCGAGGACGCCGCGAAGACCACCGGCGCGTCGCCCTGGGCCGGCTGGCCGCACCCGGCGAGCGCCGCGACGGCGACCAGCGCACCCACCCGCTGCCCGATCGTCGCCATGGGCGGCACGCTAGCACTGCGGCTCCGCCGGGGGCACCCGCACATTAGGCTGGCCGACATGCCGTACCGCGCCACCGTCATCACCTGCTCCGACCGGGCCGCCGACAACGTCTATGAGGATCGCTCCGGCCCGGTGCTGCGTGAGGCCCTCGACGGGCTGGGTTTCGATGTCGCGGAGGCCGTGATCGTCCCCGACGAGGCCGAGGTGATCGCGACCGAGATCCGGCTGGCGGTGGCCGACGGCGCGCGGGTCGTGCTCACCACGGGCGGCACCGGGGTCGGTCCCCGCGACGTCACCGTCGAGGCGACCCGCCCCCTGCTGACGTACGAGGTCCCAGGTGTCGCGGAGGCCGTCCGCAGCCTCGGCTCGGCCAACACGCCGCTGTCGTGGCTGTCGCGAGGCCTGGCCGGGGTGATCGAGCAGGACGGGAACCGGGCCTTCGTGTTCAACGCTCCGGGGTCGCGGGGCGGGGCCAGGGACGCGATCGCGGTGCTCGGCCCCCTGCTGGTGCACATCGTGCAGCAACTCGACGGGGCCGACCACGACCTCAGCCGCCCGGCCAGCCAGGGCTGAGGCGAGGTCAGGACTGCGCCGGGCGCGTCCAGTCCCCCGAGCGGCCGCCGCTCTTCGCGGTGATCCGCGCCGACACGATCTCCGCGGACCGGTCCACGCCCTTGACCATGTCGACGACGGCGAGCGCCGCGACGGTCACCGCGGTCAGCGCCTCCATCTCGACGCCGGTGCGGTCCGCGGTGCGCACCGTCGCCTCGATGTCGACGCCCTCCTCGACGATGGTCAGGTCGACGACGGCGCCGTGGACCCCGATGACGTGGGCCAGCGGCAGCAGGTCCGGCACCTTCTTCGTCGCCGCGATGCCGGCGACGCGGGCGACGGCCAGCACATCGCCCTTCGGCACCGTGCCGCCCCGCAGCGCGGCGACGACGTCGGCCGAGCACCGGACCGTCGCGACCGCGGTGGCGGACCTGACGGTGGGCTGTTTGGCGGTGACGTCGACCATGCGGGCCTGGCCGCGGGCGTCGAGATGCGTGAACTCCATGCGCCCAGCCTGTCAGGTTCGCGGGCTCTCACCAACACACCCCCGGATCCTGGAGGAGGCGGGCATCGTGACCACGCGCAGGCAAGGCCGGGAGAAGCTCCACCACCTCAACCCGGTCCCCATCCAGCAGATCCATGAGAGATGGATCGGCAAGTACACCGACCGGGCCGGGATCGCCTCGGCCCTGTTACAGCTCAAACACGTCGTCGAGAGCGACTCCACGAAAGGCTGACCATGAGCAACACCGTCGTCTACAGCATCTACATCAAGGCCTCCGCCCAGCGGATCTGGAAGGCCCTCACCACCCCCGAGGACACCTCCCGCTGGGGCTACGGCGGCAGCGTCGAGATCGATCCCCGTCCCGGCGGCGACTACCGGAGCCTCAGTACCGAGGAAATGAAGCAGATGGGCATGGGCGACGTGGCCGTCCAGGGCCGGGTCATCGAGATCGACGAGCCGCGCCGGCTGGTCCTGGACTGGGCGCCGAGCTGGTACCCGGGCGCCGAGGCCACCCGGCTGACCTGGGAACTCACGGAGTACCCCAGCGGCCTGACCCAGGTGGTCCTCACGCACGACGTCACGAACAACACGCAACTGCTGGCCGAGGTCAGCGGCGGGGCCGATCCGCAGACCGGCGGCGGCGGATGGCCGTGGGCGCTCTCGGATCTGAAGTCGCTGCTGGAGACCGGGCAGTCGATGGACGAACTCGCGGGCTGACCGTGTGCGGGCGTGCCGGGTGTGCCGGGTGTCGAGCCCCGGCGCGCCCGCTCAGGCGCGAGTGCGGTGCACCGCGACGACGTCGCCCGGCGACACACCATCGACGTCCTCGGCGACGACGGCGAGCCCGTCGGCCAGGTGCAGCGACGCCACCAGGTGTGAACCCGATCCCAGGCGATGCGCCGGCCGCACCGCGCCGTCGACGACGCGCACGGGCGTGTACTGCCGCCGCCCGGGCGGGCTGCGCCACCCCTCGGCCACCGGCAGGTCCGCTCCAGCCCAGGCCGTGGGAAGGCCCTGGAACGCCGCGATGAGGGGGCGGAGGAACGCGTACGAACTCACGTAGACGCTGACGGGGTTGCCGGGCAGGGCCAGGAACGCCACGCCACGGCCGTCCGGATCGCGCAGGGTCCCGCACGCCTGGGGCTTGCCCGGCTGCATGGCGACCTTGACGAACTCGATGCGGTCCTCGACCACCTGGCGCACGACCTCGAACGCCCCGACGGAGACCCCGCCGGTCGTGACGACGATGTCCGCGGCCACGGCTTCGTCCATGGCGGCGGCGAAGCGTGCGGGGTCGTCGTCGACCGCGCGGCACAGCACCACCTCGCCACCGAACCGCTCCACGAGCCCGGCCACCAGGAGTGAGTTGGAGTCCGGGATCTGGCCGAAGCCCACGGTCCCTCCCGGCGCGACCAGCTCGGAGCCGGTGGCCAGCACGGCCACCCGCGGGCGACGACGCAGCGGCACGGACCCGTACCCGATCGATGCGGCGGCCGCGGCCGCCTCGGGCGACCACACGGCGCCCGCGCGGAGGACGAGGTCGCCAGCCTGCACGTCCTCCCCCGCGCGACGCACATGGCGCCCGGCGGACGTCGAGTCCCGGACGACGACACTCGACGGGAGCGGTGCCGCGCCCATCGGTTGGTCCGTCAGCTCGACCGGGACGACGGCGTCGGCGCCGGGAGGCAGCGGGGCGCCCGTCATGATCCGGGCCGCCTCGCCAGGCCCCACCGTCGGCGTGCCCGTGGCGCCCGCGGGGATGTCACCGACGACCCGCAGCAGGGCGCCGGGCGTGCAGTCGGCGACCCGCACGGCGAAGCCGTCCATGGCCGAGTTGTCGAACGGTGGCACCGCGAGACGGGCGGGCAGGTCCTGGGCGAGGACCCGGCCCCACCCGCCGCCGATGGGCGTGTCCTCCGCCTGCAGGACCGTGGCGAGGCCGAGCACGCGGTCCAGATAGTCCTCGACGCTCAGCATCACGGGCACATCGACCACTCGTGCGTGCCGTCGGCGAGGAACTGCTTCTTCCAGATCGGCAGGCGCTCCTTGACGAGCTCGACGAGGTCGGATGCGCAGCCGAACGCCTGCGCCCGGTGCGACGCGGCGACGGCGACGAACAGCGCCACTCCCCCGATGCCGAGCGTGCCGACGCGGTGCTGGGCAGCGATCGCGTGCACGCCCTCCCGGTCCGCGAACTCGGCGACCAGATCCCGCATGACAGCGTCCGCCGTCGGATGGCCGACATACTCGATGCCCGTCACCGCGACGCCGTGGTCGTGGTTGCGCACGATGCCGCCGAACGTGACGACGGCGCCCGCGCGGTCGTCGCTGACGAACGCGGTGAGCGCGGCCACGTCGACGTCGTCGGCCGTCACCCCTGCGAGTTGCTTCACACTGACCAGCCTAACTGCGAGTCGTCGTCGTGGATCCGGCTGTTGTCCAACGCCCTGGAGCGGCGGCGCCTGCCCTGGCGCGGGACGCCTGCCTTGGCGCGGGACGCCTGCCTTAGCGCGGGACGCCTGCCTTGGAGCGGCACGCCTGCCGTAGCGCGGGGCGCCTGCCTTAGCGCGGGGCGCCTGCGCTAGAGAGCAGGCGCCGCGACGTTAGGCAGGCGCTCACCGGGAGCCTGCGCTCTAGTACAGGCGGCTGGACGGACGGCAGGCGTCCAGCGTTAGGGCAGGCGCCTCGGGTGAGGGCAGGCGCCTGGCGTTAGGGCAGGCGCCCGCGACCCCGTCAGCTGGGCTTCGGGGCACCCGGCCGTGCGTAGCGGAACCACGTGATGGCGATGCACCCCACGGCCCAGACCGCTCCGATGGCGTAGAACGTCGTCGGGCTCATGATGGTGAGGCCCACGCCGAACAGGAACGGCCCGAAGGCGGCGATCGCCGCGGTCCACCCGATCACGCCGCCGGCCTGCCGCTTCTCGAAGATCATCGGCATCTGCTTGAAGGTGGAGGCGTTGCCGATGCCGGAGAACAGGAAGATCAGCAGCATGCCCCACAGGAACTGGTTGAAGTCGCCCTGCAGCGCGGCGGCGCTGGAGGTGTCGGGCGTCAGCGCGGGCATGGTGAACAGGATCGAGCCCAGGATGCCGATGCCGGAGATGAGGGTCCAGATGGCGCCGCCCATGCGGTCGGTCAGGGGCGAGAACAGGACGCGCGCCCCGGCCCCGACCAGGGGGCCGAGGAACACGAACTTGACCGGGTCGGGCAGCGAGTAGCCCTCGACGAGGATGGTGGCCGTGGTGCCCGAGCCCTCGACGATGTCGGTGTTGCCCGCGCCGTAGAGGTTGAGCATGAGCAGGCCGAACTGGGCAGCCAGGCCCGAGAACGTGCCGAAGGTCATGATGTAGAGGATCGTCATCCACCAGGTGTCCTGGTTGCCGAAGATGTCGAACTGCTGCTTGATGTTGGCCTTGATCGGCACCGACCGCAGGACGATGTACGCCCAGATCGCGCCCGCGATGATGAACGGCAGGTAGACCAGCGCCGAGTTCTGGTACCAGACGACGACCGGCTCCTTGCCCGCGAGGGTCATCTGCTGCGAGCCCAGGAAACCGAACATGCCGAACGTGATGAGCCAGGGCGTCAGGAGCTGCACCAGCGAGACGCCGAAGTTGCCGATGCCGGCCTGGAGCCCGAGGGCGGTGCCCTGCAGGCGCTTCGGGAAGAAGTACGAGGTGGAGGCCATGAAGCCGGAGAAGGCGCCGCCGCCGATGCCGGACAGGAACGCCAGCCCCATGAGGCGCCAGTACGGCACGTCCGGGTTGGTCACCTCGACGCCCCAGCCGAGGACCGGCAGGACGAGCAGCAGTGTGGTCAGGGTGACCATCTTGCGGGTGCCGATCTTGGGCGGCAGCACCATCCACACCAGGCGCAGCAGGCCGCCGGAGAGGCCGGGCATGGCCGCCATCCAGTAGAGCTGCTCCTTCGTGAAGTCGAAGCCGAGCGCGTTGAGCTTGGGCACGATGGCGCTGGGGAGGAACCACGCCACGAAGCACAGCGTCAGCGTGAACGTGGTGACGGCAAGGGTGTTCCAGGCGAGCTTGCTGTCCCACTTCTGGGGATCCTCCGGATCCCAGGACTGGAGCCAGTCGCCCTTCGTCTCGAGCTTGGTGCTCATGACTTGGCCTCCTCAAGGGGAAGTTCGATGGTGCCGGCGAGTTCGGGGGACTTGTCGTGCAGCATCTTGACGATGGTGAGGTGCATCCACGCCGCGCAGATGACGGTCAGGACGAAGATGACGAAGAAGGTGCTGGTCGGGAACCCGGACCACGCCTTCGTGTACGCGAACAGGGGCGGCAGGATGAACCCGCCCAGGCCGCCGAGCGTTCCGACGAGGCCGCCGACCGAACCGACGTTGTCGGGGAAGTACTCCGGGATGTGCTTGAACACCGCAGCCTTGCCCAGACCCATCGCACAGCCCAGCAGGAACACGAGCAGCGCGAAGAACCACACGTTGAGGCTGTAGGCGAGATGCTCGGTCTGGGTCCCGTCGGCGTGGTCGATGACGATATGCCCGTTGGGCATCATGAGGACACCGGAGGTCAGGAGCATGAGTCCGAAGGTCCAGTACATGACGCGCCGCGCCCCGTAGCGGTCCGACAGCCACCCCCCGACGGGCCGCAGCAGCGACGCCGGGAAGATGAATGTGGCCGTCAAAAGGCCGGCGGTGGTCAGCGACACGTCGAAGTTGTCGACGTAGTACTTCGGCAACCAGGCCGACAGCGCCACGTAGGCGCCGAACACCGCGACGTAGTAGAGGCTGAACCGCCACACGCGCATGTGCTTGAGCGGCAGCAACATCTCTCGGAGGGGCTTCCCGCGCCCAGGCGCGCGGTCGACGTGCGGCACCACGAGCCACGTGATGACGCCGACGACAAGCAGCAGCACCGCGTAGATCACGGGCACCAGTCGCCAGCCGCCCTCGATGCCGAACGCATAGGTGACCCCGGCGGTGCCGGCGATGAGCGGCGGCCCGATGAACTTGGTCACCGACGCCCCGACGTTGCCGGCGCCGAACACGCCCAGCGCCAGGCCCTGCCGCTCGCGGGAGTACCAGGCGGCGTTCCAGGTGGTGCCCACCGAGAACAGGTTCCCGGCGAAGCCGACGAGGAACGCAAGCGCGAGCAGCAGCGGGTAGCTGTCGGCCTTCGACACCAGGAACGCCGGGATCGCGGTGGCGAACAAGAGGAACAGCGTGACGCGCCGCCCGCCGATGCGGTCGGCGATGATGCCGGCGGGCAGCCGCCACATGGAGCCGTTGAGGACGGCGACCGCGGAGATCCACGACAGCTCAACGTCGGTGAGGCCCAGTTCCTTCTGGATGGGCACTCCGAGGATGCCGAACATCAGCCACACCGCGAACATCACGGTGAAGGCGATGGTCGACATCGTCAGGACCCGGCCGGCGCCCTTGCCCGTCTCGTGGATGGGGGGCACCTCGATCAGGTGCTTGCTCACTGGTCTCCTCATGGTCGTCGGGGCAGGGTTCCTCCCGTCGGCGCGGCTGGGCCGGGCCGACGGCGGGGTCAATGGGTCAGCGGCGGGAGCGCTGGTTGTCGGGAGTCCCGACCGGATCCCATCCGCGGCCCTTAACGGTCGCCGACCGCCGCGCGCCCTGAGCATCGCGGGACCGGTAGACGATGTAGGGCCGGAACAGGTAGTGGAACGGGGCCGAGAACGCGTGCACGAGTCGGGTGAACGGGATGATCGCGAACAGCAGCATGCCGACGACCACGTGGGCCTTGAACTGCCAGGTCGCTGCGCCCATCGCCTCGACATCGGGCTGGAACACGAACAGGGAACGGAACCATACCGAGACTGTCTCGCGGTAGTTGTGTTCCTCTCCCGTGGGCGTCGTGTCGCCGGTCAGCGTGGCCACCATGCCGAGGCCGATGACCGTGGCCAGCACCAGGTACATGATCTTGTCGTTCCACGTCGTGGCCTTGAACACCGCCGACGTGGAGCGGCGCCGCCAGATGAGCATCGCGAGGCCGACGATGAGCGCCAGCCCCGCCAGCCCGCCGCCGTACAGCGCGCCGGCGTGGTACGTGTGCTGGTCGATGCCGATCCAGTCCGTGAACGCCTTGGGGATCAACAGTCCGACCAGGTGTCCCATGAGGACGGCGATGAGCGCGAAGTGGAAGATCGGCGAGCCGATCTTCAGCAGCTTCGATTCGTACAGCTGCGACGAGCGCGTCGTCCAGCCGAACTGGTCGAAGCGGTAGCGCCAGATGAGCCCGCCCACGAGCACCAGCACCACCACGTAGGGAAGGATCCCCCACAGCAGAACGTCCATCGCTTAGCTCCCTTGCAGTTGCGGGTAGGGCAGGAGGGTGGGCTCGAGCCCGACGGCCTCCGTGGGCGGTCCGCCCAGCAGGTCGCGGACCTCCGAGCGGGTGCGCGGAGACGGGCCCCCGAGGGCGGAGCACACCGCCGCGACGACGCCGGCCTGTGGCAGCTTGTCCTCCGCGAGGCCGATGCGCAGCAACTCGAGGCTGGCCCGATAGGTGGTCAGCAGCGCCCGGCCGAGCTCCGGGTGCCCGACGGCGGCGAACTCCAGCACCATCGGCAGAAAGTCGGGCAACTCCCCGTCGAGGTCGACGACCAGGCCGGAGTCCCGGTAGGTCTGCTTGATGGCGGCCAGCACCTCGCCGCGCCGGCGGGTGTCGCCGTCGGTCCAATAGGTCAGATGCAGCGCGTGCCGCCGGGACAGGTCGAACTCCTGGACGTGCCAGCCCTGCAGCTCCATGAGCGGCCGGCTCCGCAGGTGGGCGAACGTCGGCGCGAAGTCCTGGGCCGCGCCGGCCTCCGCGACCGCCTCCTCGATGAGAGGGAGACGGTCCAGCAGCTCCTGCTCGGGGTAGCTGAGCAGCAGCGCCGCCGCCTGGAACACGACCGCCGACATCATGCCCCGCTCGCGTCGCGCTGCCGCGCCCGCGCGTCGGCGAAGCTCTCGATGGCCACGGGAACGACCCGGCCGGACGACGTGCCGAACGGGCCGTCGCCGCCAGAGCCCGGTCCGCCCTCGAAGTCCAGGGAGCAGCCCATCTCCTCAAGGTTGTGCGCCTGCTCGCGGTGCGCCTTGGGGATGACGTAGCGCTCGTCGTACTTCGCGATCGCCAGGAGCCGGTACATCTGCTCCATCGCGCCCGGTTCCATGCCGACGGCGTGCGCCAGCTCCGGCTGCCGCTCGCGGCCCAGCGTCACGTCGCGCATGTAGGAGCGCATGGCGGCGAGCTTCTGCAGGACGAGCGTGACCACCTCGGTGTCGCCCGCCGTGAAGAGTTCCGCCAGGTACTCGACGGGGATCCGCAGCGAGTCGATGGCCCCGAACAGGTTGCCGCCGGCCTCGGAGTCGTGGCCCTGCGCCTTGAGCAGGTCCACCACGGGCGACAGCGGAGGCACGTACCAGACCATGGGCATGGTGCGGTACTCGGGATGCAGCGGCAGCGCGACCTTGAAGTGCTTGATCAGCGCGTACACCGGCGACTTCTGCGCGGCTGCCAGCCAGTCGTTCGGGATGCCGTTGGCCTTCGCGTCGGCGATGACCTGCGGATCCGACGGGTCCAGCATGAGGTCCAGCTGCGCCTGGTAGAGGTCCTTGTCGTCGGCCAGCGCGGCCTTGGTGACCATGTCGGGGTCGTAGAGGATGATCCCGATGTAGCGCAGGCGGCCCACGCAGGTCTCCGAGCACACCGTCGGCAGGCCGACCTCGAGGCGCGGGTAGCACATGGTGCACTTCTCGGCCTTGCCGGAGCGGTGGTTGAAGTAGATCTTCTTATACGGGCACCCGGTGATGCACTGGCGCCAGCCGCGGCACTTGTCCTGGTCGACCAGCACGATGCCGTCCTCGGCCCGCTTGTAGATCGCGCCGGAGGGGCAGGCCGCCATGCACGAAGGGTTCAGGCAGTGCTCGCAGATGCGCGGCACGTAGAACATGAACGTCTTCTCGTACTCGAACTTGATCTGCAGGTTGGCGTCCTCGCGGAGCTTCTTGACGATCGGGTCGTCCTGCCCCGTCTCGTGGATGCCGCCCAGCGCGTCGTCCCAGTTCGCGGAGGCCTTGATCGCCATGTTGTCGCCCGTGATGAGCGACTTGGGCCGAGCGACGGGGAAGTCGTCGCCGAGGGGGGCCTGCACCAGGTTCTCGTAGTCGTAGGTCCACGGCTCGTAGTAGTCGGTGAGCTCGGGCTGCACCGGCGAGGCGAAGATGCTCAGCAGCTTCTTGAACCGGCCGCCGGAGCGCAGCTTGAGCCGGCCCGACTTCGTCCGGACCCAGCCGCCCTGCCACTTCTCCTGGTCCTCGTAGGTGCGCGGGTAGCCCTGCCCCGGGCGGGTCTCCACGTTGTTGAACCACACGTACTCGGTGCCGGCCCGGTTGGTCCAGGCCTGCTTGCACGTCACCGAGCAGGTGTGGCAGCCGATGCACTTGTCCAGGTTCATCACCATGGCCACCTGGGCCATCACGCGTCGCTGCTTGGCCATCAGTACTGCACCTCCTGGGAACGGCGCCGCACCGTCGACACGATGTCGCGCTGCACGCCGGTGGGACCGATGTAGTTGAAGGCGTACGCCTGGTGCGCGTATCCGCCGATGAGGTGGGTCGGTTTCAGCAGGATGCGGGTGACCGAGTTGTGGATGCCGCCGCGGCGGCCCGTGGCCTCCGACTTGGGCACGTCGATCGTGCGCTCCTGCGCGTGCTGCACGTAGCAGATGCCGTCGGGCAGCTTCGGCGTGACGACGGCGCGGGCCACGAAGACGCCGTTGGCGTTGGTGAGCTCGATCCAGTCGTTGTCCTTGACCCCGATGCTGGTCGCGTCACCGACGCTCAGCCATGCCTGGGGTCCGCCACGGCCCAGGCTCAACATGAACAGGTTGTCCTGGTACTCGGAGTGGATCGACCACTTGTTGTGCACCGTCAGGTAGCGCAGCGTGATGGCCTTCTCCCCGTTCGGCCCGAGCTCCGGCTCCCCGTAGGCCTTGGTCATGTCCAGCGGCGGCCGGAACGTCGGCAACTGTTCGCCGGCGTCGGTCATCCAGTCGTGGTCGAGGAAGAAGTGCATCCGCCCCGAGAGGGTGTGCCACGGCTTGAGGCGCTCGGTGTTGATCGTGAAGGCGGCGTAGCGGCGGCCACCGGTCTCGGAGCCGGACCACTCCGGCGACGTGATGACCGGCTGCGGCGACTGCTGCGTCGCGGCGAACGTGATGAGCTTCTCCTCCGAGCCCAGCGACAGGTCGGCCAGCTTGCGGCCGGTCTTGCGCTCCAGGTCCCGGAAGCCCTGCGTGGCGAGTTCGCCGTTGGTGGTGCCCGAGAAGGTCAGGATCGCCTCGGCCATGCGCTGGTCCGTGTTGATGGCGGCCCGCCCTGCGGCCGGCCCCGACGGGTAGACGCCGTGCTTCTGCGCCAGCTGATGCACCTGGTGCCCCACCTGGTACGTGATGTTCTTCACGGTGAAGCCGAGTTTCTCGGCGAGCGGGCCTACGGTGAGCAGCTTGTCGGCGATCGCCGTGTAGTCGCGCTCGACGACGGCCAGCACCGGCATGTTCTTCCCGGGCACGCCCTCGAGGTCCGTGCCACGCCAGTCCGGCACGTGCCCGCCCGGCTGCGCGATCTGTCCCGGGGTGTCGTGCTGGAGAGCGACCGCGACCAGGTCGCGGCGCGTGTCGAGACGCCCCTTGGCCAGCTGCGACAGCTTCAGCGCGAGTTCGGTGAAGACGTCGAAATCGCTCTTGGCCTCCCACGGCGGGTCGATCGCCGGCGTGAACGCGTGGACGTACGGGTGCATGTCGGTGGAGCTGAGGTCGTACTTCTCGTACCACGTGGCCGCCGGCAGGACGATGTCGCTGAGCAGCGTCGAACTGGTCATGCGGAAGTCCGCGGTGATGAGGAGGTCGAGCTTGCCCTCGGGAGCGTCGTCGTGCCAGCGCACCACCTCGGGCCGCTGGTCAGCGCCGTGGCCGTTCTCCATGACGTTGTTGTGCGTGCCGAGGAGGTGCTTGAGGAAGTACTCGTTGCCCTTGGCCGACGACCCGAACAGGTTGGACCGCCACAGAATCATCGTCCGCGGCCAGTTCTCCGGGGCGTCGATGTCCTCGACGGCGCTCTTCAACTCGCCCGACTTGAGCTGCGCCGCGACGTAGGCCTGCGGCGTGGCGTACTCGCCGCGTGCGACGGCGGCCTCGGCCTCGTCGGCGAGCTCGAGCGGGTTGCGGTCGAACTGGGGGTAGAAGGGCATCCAGCCGAGGCGGTGCGACAGGGCGATGGCGTCTGCGGTGTGCGTCCCGTCGAGGCTGCCGGTCGACAGCGGCGACTTGATGCGGTCCGCCGAGAAGCCGTCGGTGCGCCACTGGTCGGTGTGCATGTACCAGTACGCCGTGCCGATCATGGTGCGCGGCGGGCGCGACCAGTCGAGCGCGTTGGCCATGTTGAACCAGCCCGTCATGGGCCGGCACTTCTCCTGGCCGACGTAGTGCGCCCACCCGCCGCCGTTGCGGCCGATGCAGCCGGTCATCATCAGCAGCGCGATGATGGCGCGGTAGGTGACGTCCGCGTGGAACCAGTGGCAGATGCCGGCGCCGATGATGATCATCGTGCGACCCTTGGACTCCTCGGAGTTCTGGGCGAACTCGCGGGCGGTCCGGATGCAGGCCTCCGCGGGCACCGACGTGATCTCGGCCTGCCAGGCGGGCGTGTAAGGCACGGTGGCGTCGTCGTAGCCGGAGGGCCAGACGCCCGGGAGCCCGTCGCGGCCCACGCCGTACTGGGCGAGCATGAGGTCGAACACGGTCGTGACGAGGCGACCCTCGACCACGCGGGCGGGGACGCCGCGGCGGATGACGCTGCCCTCCCCCTTCGGGTCCTCGAAGCAGGGCAGCGCGACCTCGACCTTGTCGGCGTCGGCCTGGTCGATCAGGCTCAGCGCGGGGCGGATGTCCCCGAGATCGAGGTTCCACTGGCCGGCGCCGTCCTCGGCGTACCGGTAACCCATCGAGCCGTTCGGGACGGCCGGGCCCGCCGTCGCCTCGTCCCAGACGACCGTCTTGAACGCGGCGTCGCTGACGGCGGCGTGCGCGGGCAGGTCGGCGGCGGTGAGGAACTTGCCGGGCACCAGGCCGTGGCCGTCCGGGTGGTCGACCAGCGTGATGAGCATCCCGAGGTCGGTGTACTGCTTGACGTAGCTGTCGAAGTAGTCGACCTTCCGGTCGACGAAGTTTTCCTTGAGGATGACGTGGCCCATGGCCATGGCCAGGGCGGCGTCGGTGCCGGCCTGCGCGGGGAGCCACTCGTCGGCGAACTTGACGTTGTCGGCGTAGTCCGGGCTGACCGTGACGACCTTGGTGCCGCGGTAGCGGACCTCGGCCATCCAGTGGGCGTCGGGCGTGCGCGTCACCGGCACGTTGGAGCCCCACATCATGAGGTACGTGGCGTCCCACCAGTCGCCGGACTCGGGCACGTCGGTCTGGTCGCCGAAGACCTGGGGACTCGCCACCGGCAGGTCGGCGTACCAGTCGTAGAAGCTGGTCATGGCGCCGCCGATGAGGTGCGTGAACCGCGTGCCGATCGCGTGGCTGACCATGCTCATGGCAGGGATGGGCGAGAAGGACACGCACCGGTCCGGGCCGTAGTGCTTGATGGTGTTGACGTAGGAGGCAGCCGCGATCTCGATGGCCTCTTCCCACGAGATGCGTACCAGGCCGCCCTTGCCGCGGGCCTGCTGGTACCTGCGTCGCTTGGCCGGATCGGTGGAGATCTCCCGGAACGCCTCGACGGGGTCCCCCAGACGCTTCTTGGCCTCGCGGTACATCTCGATGAGCACGCCGCGACCGTAGGGGTAGCGCACGCGCGTCGGCGAGTAGGTGTACCACGAAAAGGCGGCCCCACGGGGGCAGCCGCGGGGCTCGTACTCGGGGCGGTCCGGCCCCGTCGTCGGGTAGTCCGTCTGCTGGGCCTCCCAGGTGATGATCCCGTCCTTGACGTAGACCTTCCACGAGCAGGAGCCCGTGCAGTTGACGCCATGGGTGGAGCGGACGACCTTGTCGTGGCTCCAGCGGTCCCGGTAGAAGACGTCGCCGGCCCGGCCGCCCTCACGGAACACGGCCCGGCCGTCGTCGGTCTGGTCCCAGTGGGTGAAGAACCGGCCGATCTTCAACAGGGCATCGGAGGCGGGGCCGTCGACTCGCGCGGTGTCGGTGCTCATAGCGGTCAGCTTTCCATGCCGAGGACGGATACGTTCGAACTTCTCGGGAAAAGGCTATTACATGGTGTCGTAGATGCGCTATTCGACACGTGCGGCGCGGGCCTGCTCCGGGGTGTCGATGTCGCGCGTGACCTCGGAGGACGCGGGCAACCGGCGCACGACGAGGGGCGCGAGCAGGCGGCGCACGGCCACGTCGCGCACAGTCGGGGCGGCCTCGACGACCCGGCGCAACGCCGCGACCCGATACCTCCCGGCGAGGTACTGCGGCCAGCCCTCGTCGTCGACCAGCACGACACCGTCGTCGCCCAGATCCGCGTCGGCGAGCGCCGCGACGACCGCCCACGGGTCGGCAAGGTCCCCCGCCAGCACCAGGGTCTCGACGGCACCCTCCGGCAGCGCCGTCACGGCCGCGGCCAGCCCGGCCGCGGGGCCGCCGAGGGGTGGATCCTCCAGCACGACGGTGACCCCGGCCAGCGCGGGGTCCGACCGCTCGGGAGAGGCGACGACCACGCGCTCAGCCCACGCCGCAGCAGCCCGGACCGCCCGGCCCAGCAGCGTCTCGCCCTCCAGAGTCAGGGCCAGCTTGTCCGTGCCCATGCGCGAGGAGCGTCCCCCCGCAAGCACGACCGCACAGCGCACGACCTCAGCCGCCGATGGCGCTCATGGTGCGCTGCGGCTGGACGAACCCCGGCTCGTCGATGCCGTGGGCCTTGGCCTTGCGCGCGTGCGCGCCGGTCCAAGCGGCGACCAGGTCGTCGTCCGATCCGCCGGAGCGCAGGATGCCGCGCAGGTCCGTCTCGGTGCGCGAGAACAGGCACGTGCGGACCTGACCGTCTGCCGTGACCCGCGTGCGGTCGCACGCGCCGCAGAACGGGTTGGTGACCGAGGCGATGACGCCGATGCGCCCGCCCGGTTGCGCGGCGTCTGCAGCCACTGCCCAGAGCTCGGCCGGCGCCGCCCCGCGCGGCTCGCCCAACGGCGTGAGGGCGAAGCGCTCCCCCAGCGCGCCCAGGATCTCCGCGGCGGTGACCATCTGGCTGCGGTCCCATTCGCCGTGCGGGCCGAGCGGCATCTGCTCGATGAACCGGAGTTGGTGGCCGCGGGCCAGGCAGAATTCGGCCAGCGGGACGATGTCGGGCTCGTTCTCGCCGCGCATGATGACCGCGTTGACCTTCAACGGCCGCAGCCCGACCCTGTCCACGGCGTCGATGCTGGTGAGGACGTCGTGGAGGCGGTCGCGGCGGGCGAGGCGCGCGTAGCGGACAGGATCGAGCGAGTCGAGCGAGATGTTGACCCGGTCCAGCCCGGCCGCGGCCAGGCTCTCGATGCGCTTGTCCAGGCCCAGGCCGTTGGTCGTCAACGCGAGCTCGGGGCGACCGCCCGGTCCGCGCAGGGCCGCGGCGGCGCCGACGATGCGCTCCAGGCCGGGGCGCAGGAGGGGCTCGCCGCCCGTGAACCGGATGCGGGTCACGCCGAGGCGCTCGACGGCGACGCCGATGACGCGGGCCACCTCGGCGTCGGTCAGCGTCTGTTCCGTGGGCAGCCAGGCGAGGCCGTCGGCGGGCATGCAGTACGTGCAGCGCAGGTTGCAGCGGTCGGTCAGTGACACGCGCAGATCGCGCGCGACCCTCCCGTAACCGTCGAGCAGACCCGGCCCATGCATGGGGTGCAGCCTACCCCGACCGAGTTACTCCACCATGCTCGTGAGAAACTGGGTCGGTGACGAGCGAACACCACGGCCTGGGGCCCACGCGGGCCCGCGTCCTGGCCCTGCTCCAGTCGGCCGCCGCGCCACTCAGCGTCGCCGACGTGGCCGACGAGCTCGGGCTGCACAAGAACTCCGCGCGGTTCCACCTGGAGGGGCTGCGCGAGGCCGGCTACGTCGACTGCACCACCGGCGCCACCGGCCACCTGGGCCGCCCACCGCTGCTGTTCACGGCGACGAGCGACTCCCCCAACGTCACGAACTCCCATCTCATGGAGCTGACCCAGGTCCTCATCCGCAGCTTCGTGTCGAGCCTGCCGGATGCGTCGCGGCTGGCGGAGGAGGCCGGCCGCTCGTGGGGGCGCGAGGTCAGCGACGACACGGAGCCGGCCACCGACGTGCTGGACGGTCTGGTCGCCCAGCTCGCCGAGCGCGGCTTCGGCACCATCCGGGGCGAGGACGCGCTCACCTTCACCCGCTGCCCCTTCCGCCCCGAGGTCGGCCTGGCGGAGCTGCCCGTCGTCTGCGCCATCCACCAGGGGTTCATCGACGGCTACCTGGACTCCTGCGGCGGAACGCACAGCGCCGATCGCATCCAGGTGGGGCCCCGGCTGTGCCACCTCGACCTGCATGACGCCGGCGCGCAGATGCGCGTCGCGGCGAGCTGACCCCAGGGGCCGGCCCGCCGCGACGGTGGTGACAGTGGCGCGGATCAGCCCTTGACGCCGCCCGCCAGCAGCCCGCCGACGATGTACTTCTGCAGGTACATGAACAGCAGGATGATCGGCACCGCGGCCACCACGGCGCCGGCCGCGAACAGCGACCACGGTGCGTTGCGCTCGTCCGAGCCCCACACATACATGCCGACGGCCAGCGTGTAGTTCTCCGGGCGGGCCAGCACGATGCGGGCCAGAATGAATTCGCCGTAGGAGGCGACGAAGCTCAGCAGCCCCACGACGGCGAGGATCGGCGTGACCAGGCGCATGATGATGCCCCAGAAGATCTGCGCGTGCGTGGCGCCGTCGATCTTGGCGGCCTCGTCGATGTCGGCGGGGACCGTGTTGAAGAAGCCGTACATGAGGAAGGTGTTGGAGCCGAGCGCGCCGCCGAGGTAGATGGCGATGAGCTGCAGGTTCGACCCGATGCCGAGGCCCGGGAAGATCTCACCCAGGGTCAGCGCCAGCAGGAAGATCGCGACGAAGGCGAGCATCTGCGGGAACATCTGGATGATCAACAGGGCAGTCAGCCCCCCGCGGCGGCCGGCGAACCGGAACCGGCTGAACGCGTAGGCCGCGGCCGCCCCCATCACGACGGTCCCCACCGCGGTGACGGTGCTGACGATGAACGAGTTCATCATCCACCGCGGGAAGTCGGTCTCCATGAGGTCTGCGAAGTTCACGCCGGAGACGGTGGTGAACAGGCGGGTACTCCCGGTGAGGGTGCCACCCGGGTTGAGCGAGGCGGACAGCACGTAGAGAAGCGGGAAGACGCAGTAGACGATCATGAGGATCGCGAAGACGTGCTTCCAGCCGACCTGGCTCCACCACTTGGCGCCGCGCAGGCGGGTGTCGTTGTCGCCGTTGGCGAGGATCTTCCTGGCCATCACATGATCTCCTCGAGCTTGCGGGTCTGACGGAAGCCCAGCCACGAGATGACGCCCACCACGACGAAGATGATGATGCTCATGGCGCTCGCCAGGCCGTACTGACGGGTCCCCGACTCGAAGGCCATGGCGTAGACCATCGAGATGAGGATGTCGGTCTCACCGATCGGCAGCGGAGCACCGGGGTAGTTGGGGCCGCCACCGGTCAGCATGTAGATGAGTGAGAAGTTGTTGAAGTTGAACGCGAAGCTGGCGATGAGCAGCGGTGCGACGCTCACCAGGAGCAGCGGCAGCGTGATCGACCAGAAGCGGCGCCACGGCCCGGCGCCGTCCATGACGGCCGCCTCCGCCAGCTCCCCCGGGATGGCCTGCAGGGCGCCCGTGGCGACCAGGAACATGTACGGGAAACCGAGCCAGAGGTTGACGCCGATGATGCTGAGCTTGGCGAGGATGCCGGAGGAGAACCACGGGATGTTGGCTCCGCCGAGGAGAACCTCGTTGATGAAGCCGAACTCCTGGTTGAGCAGCCCGCGCCACACGAGCGCCGCGAGGAAGCCCGGGAAGGCGTACGGGAGGATGAACAACGCCCGGTAGATGGTGCGCCCCTTGACGCGCGGGTCGTTGAACACGACGGCCAGGATGAGGCCGAGCGCGAAGGTCGTGAGCACCGAGAGGATCGAGAACGCGAACGTCCAGCTGAGGATGGACACGAACGGGCCCGCCAGCCGCGAATCGGTGAACATGCGCGTGAAGTTGTCGAAGCCCACCAGGACCCGCCAGCCGGGGGTGAGCGCTTCGCCGGAGTCGGAGACGAACAGCCCCTGGGCAGGATCGGCGGTGTAGACCGTGCCCTCGGCGTCGGTGAAGGTGTCGCTGGCCTCGTCGTACTGCAGCAGCGACTTGGCGACGTAGGCCATGGCCGCGTTGTCGGTGCGTAGCCAGCCGTCGTCGGGGTCGTCGGTCATGCTGACGCGCAGCCCCAGGACCTCGTTCTGCCGTTGCTGGATCTCGGCCAGTTGCAGCACGGTCGCGCCTGGAACCTCGGTGACCCGGCCGTCCTCGGCCACGGCGTCGCCGACCTCGGTCAAGGGCTCCTCCGCGTCGCCGACCAGGACGCGGTCGTCGTCGACGATGGCGAAGGCCATCTCGCCGTCGCGGTCCAGCACCGTCACCGGATAGGTGGGGGTGCCGTCGACGCGGCGGTCCGAGGTCTTCATGATCTGGGTGATGGCCGACGGCTTCGAGTCGTTGTGGCCGTCGCCGTAGTTGGTGAACGCCACGTAGGCCGTGTTGACCATGACGTAGATCTGGAAGACGGCCAGGAACAGCAGGCCGGGGTACAGGTACTTGCCGGGGATCGCGCGCTTCGAGAAGTAGACGTAGTCCGCGATGATGAGGGCGAGGACGAGGAAGGCGAGGACGCCCCACTCCCGCTGGCCGTAGGCGGCGAGGATGCCGTAGAGGCCAAGCGCGTTGACCAGCATCATGAGGACGAGCTTGATGTAGAAGCCTGGGCGCGAGATGTCGCGCGCGTGGGAGAGCCGCCGTGGCGGCTGGGTCGGGGTGCTGCTCAAGGTGGTGGCCTTCGCGTCGTTGCGTCTGTAGAGTCCGGGGGCTGCGCGGCCGTGGCCACGCAGCCCCCGGAGAGGTCGATCAGGCCTGGAAGGCCGCTTCGAGGTTGGTCACCAGCGTCTGCCACGCCGCGACGGGCTCGGCCTTGCCGGTGAGGATGCTGACCTCGGCGCCGCCCCAGTACTGCCACACGGCACCCATCTCGGGGATGGCGGGCATCGGCTGGCCCTCGGCACCGGCCTCACCGAAGCCGGCGAGGATCTCGTCGGAGACCGCGTCGGCGGACTCGTTCAGGGCAGGCATGCGGCCGCCCATCTCGAACAGCGTGTCCTGGGTCTCCTTGGTGCCCATGAAGTCGAGGAACTGCTGCGCGAGCAGCTGGTTCTCGGACTTCGACGACAGGAACACGGCCTGGACGCCCACGAACGGGGCGGCGGGCTGGCCACCGGCCGACGGGACCGGGAGGACGGAGATGTCGAGGCCGGCGTCCACGAACTCGCCGGTCCACCAGGGGCCGGTGATGATGTACGGGGACTTGCCGTCGAGGAAGGCCTGCTTGGCCTGGTCGCCGCCGATGGACGCCGAGAGCACGCCTTCGTCGGCCAGCTTCTTCAGGTACTGCGCGAACGCCTCACCCTCGGGTCCGGCCATGCCGAGCTCCGCGGTGTAGTCGCCGTTGGCGTCGGACTTGAACACCGGGGCGCCGAACGAGGTCTGGAGCGGGTACAGGTGGTACGGGTCCCCGTTCTCGCCCTGCTGGATCACGATCGGGAACTCGGCGCCGGAGACGCCCTTGCCCTGGGCGATCAGTTCGTCGAAGGTGGCGGGGGTGTCCTGGACGAGCGCGTTGTTGCGCACGAGGCCGATGTTCTCGACCGCGTAGGGCACGCCGTAGACCTGGCCCTCGAGGCTGACGGCGCGCAGTGCGACGTCCCCGAACGCCTCGGCCTTGTCGCCGAGCTCGACGGGCGACACGACGCCGTTCTTGACGAGGTCACCCGTCGCGTCGTGCGCGGTCACGATCAGGTCGGGGCCCTCACCGGTCGGGACCTGCGCAATGAAGTCGTTCTTGATGTCGGCCGACGGCTTCTGGACGACGTCCAGGGCGACGCCGGTCTCGGCGGAGAAGGTCTCGCCCAGCGTCTTGAACGCGTCGATGCGGGTCTCGTCGGCCCACACGGTCAGGCTGCCGGCGGCAGCGGGAGCCGACGACGTGGTGGCGGCGGCGCTGGTGGTGGCGTCGCCGGTGGCAGAGGGGGTGCTGGTCGACGACCCGCTGCCGCAGGCGGCGAGCGTCAGGGAGAGCCCGACCGCGGCTGCGGCGAGGAAGCTCTTGCGCATGTGTGTAACTCCTTCGTCATCCGGGCCGCTCCACTGCAGCCCGTTCTGATGTGAATCGTAACGGTTTTTGCAACGCTTGCAAGTCTGTTGCATAACACTTCGATAACAACTGGCTGAGCCCACGGCCCCGCTTGGTGAGACCGCGATCCAATCCGAGCCCCACGGCGCCGAATGTGAACGATCTCATTCTGCAACGCTTTCTGCAAGACCGTTGCAAAGTTTGCCGGACACCTGCAAACTATCCCTCGACACGTTGCAGCAGACGGTGCTCTCAAGGAAGAGGAGACCATGATTCCCACCCGCGCGAGGCTGGCCGACCTGGCCGCCGCCGCCGGCGTCTCGACGGCGACGGTCTCCAGAGTCCTCAACGGCAAGCCCGGCGTCGCCGACGCCACGCGCGCCTCCGTACTGGCGACGCTCGAGACACTCGGCTACAGCACGGAACCCGAGCCCGCGGAGAGCGCCGGCCTCATCGCCGTCATGGTCCCGGAGCTGGCCAACCCGTCCTTCGCCTCGTTCGCCAACGAGCTCGCGTTGGTCCTGACGGCGGCCGGCCGCCAGATGATCCTCTGCACCGCCGGCCCCGGCGGCACCAGCGAGGAGCAGTATCTCGACGCCCTGCTCGGGGTCGAGATCGCCGGGATCATCTCCGTCTCCGGCACCCCAGCCGACACCGAGGCATCCCCCGAGCACTACCAGCGGCTGATCGACGCCGGCGTCCCCGCCGTGTTCATCAACGGGTACAACCCGTCCGTCGACGGCGCCTTCTTCTCCTGCTCCGACGCCGAGGCCGTCTCGATGTCCGTCGCCCACCTGCGCTCCTACGGGCACGAGCGGATCGGGCTGGCGGTGGGCCAGATGCGCTATCTGCCCAGTCGCCGCAAGCACGCCGCGTTCCTCGGCCTCGGCTTCGACGAGCGCTCGGTGGTGTCGACGCTGTTCACCGTCGAGGGCGGTCAGGCCGCCGCGGCACGCCTCCTGGACGCCGGCCACACCGCGCTCGTCTGTGGGTCCGACGTCATGGCGCTGGGCGCCATCCGGGAGGCACGCTCCCGCGGCCTCGAGGTGCCCGGCGACGTGTCGGTGGTCGGCTACGACGACTCCGCCCTCATGGCCTTCACCAACCCGGCGCTGACGACGGTCCGGCAGCCCGTCGCCGTGATGACGCAGGCCGCCGTCGGCTCCCTCCTCACCGCGATCCGCGGCCTCCCCACCGACCCGACCGAGATGCTGTTCCACCCCGATCTGATCATCCGACACTCGACAGGACCCTGTGCATGACCGCTGAATGGTGGCGAGACGCCGTCATCTACCAGATCTACCCCCGTTCGTTCGCCGATTCGACCGGCGACGGCTACGGCGACATACCCGGCATCATCTCCCGGATCGACTACCTGGCCGCGCTGGGTGTCGACGCGATCTGGCTGTCCCCCTTCTACCGCTCCCCCATGGCGGACGCCGGCTACGACGTCGCCGACTACGAGGAGATCGATCCGCTCTTCGGGAACCTGACTGACGCCGACCGGCTCATCGAGGCCGCGCACGCGGCCGGGCTGCGGGTCGTGGTGGATCTGGTGCCCAACCACACCTCCGACGAGCACCGCTGGTTCCGGGAGGCGGTGGCGGCCGGCCCCGGCTCGCCGGAGCGGGAGATGTACCTGTTCCGCGACGGGCGGGGCACGCACGGCGAGTTGCCTCCGAACAACTGGAAATCGGTCTTCGGCGGGCCGGGTTGGACCCGGCTGACGGCGCCCGACGGCACGCCCGAGCAGTGGTACCTCCACCTGTTCGACGTCAAGCAGCCGGACCTCGACTGGTCGACCGAGCGCGTGCGCGCGGCGTTCGACGGGGTCCTGCGGTTCTGGCTGGACCGAGGCGTCGACGGCTTCCGGGTCGACGTCGCCCACGGCCTCGTCAAGGCCGAGGGCCTGCCGGACGACGGCGATGAGCAGTCCCTGCTCGACGGCCAGTCCGGGCCCATGTGGGACCAGGACGGCGTGCACGACGTCTACCGTCGCTGGCGGCGCGTCCTCGACTCCTACGACGGCGACCGCTCGCTCGTGGCCGAGGCCTGGGTGGCCGACCCCGCGCGCCTCGCGCTCTACCTGCGTCCGGACGAGATGCACACCGCCTTCAACTTCCAGTTCCTCGACTCCCCGTGGGACGCCGCGTCGTACCGCGAGGTGATCACCGCGACGATGGCCGCCGACGAGGCGGTCGGGGCCCCGACGACCTGGGTGCTGAGCAACCACGACGTGCTGCGGCACGTCAGCCGCCTCGGCCTCCGGGAGCCGGGCTCCAGCCACGAGGGCCTCGGCGCCGCCGACGAGCAGCCGGACAACGTCGTGGGCCTGCGCCGTGCCCGCGCGGCGACGCTCATGATGCTGGCGCTGCCGGGATCGGCCTACCTGTACCAGGGTGAGGAACTGGGGCTGCCGGACCACACGACGCTCCCCGACGACGTCCGCCAGGATCCCGCCTGGTTCCGCTCCGACTTCACCAAGCCGGGCCGCGACGGCTGCCGCGTCCCGATGCCGTGGACGGCCGACGCCCCCGGGCTCGGATTCTCCCCGACTGGACGCACCTGGCTGCCGCAGCCGGACTCGTACCGTGACGCGGCCGCCGACCGGCAGGTAGACGTCGCCGGGTCCACCTGGTCGATGTACCGCGACGCGCTGGCGCTGCGCCGCAGCCTCGGCCTCGGCCGCGGCGAAGTGGAGTGGATAGACGCCGGCGCCTCGGTCGTCGCCTTCGACAACGGGCCGGTCCGCGTCCTCACCAACATCCTGGGCGCCCCCGTCGACCTGCCGGAGGGCTACCGCGTGCTGCTCAGCAGCCACGCGCTGCCGGGGCGCGTGCTGCCGACCGACGCGACGGTGTGGCTCACCGCCGAGTGACGCCCGCCCGCCGGGACCCCGACCCGCTGCTGGGAAGGGGTTCCGCCCCGGCTATGCTTGGCCGCGAGTCCGTGGGCGACGGTGCCGGGACCTGAGATACGCAAAGGAGTCACGTTGCCTAGCAGGACTGTGACCGTCGGATCGGTGGTGGGTCTCCACGCCCGCCCCGCGGCCCTCATCGCGGCGGCCGCCGGCGAATACGACGACGACATCACCATCTCGATGGACGGCGCGGAGGTCGACGCGGCCTCCTCGCTGCTGATCATGACGCTCGGCGCCGAGAAGGGCGCGCAGGTCACCGTCGAGTCGGACAACGCGGACGCCGTCGAGCGCATCGCCGCGATGATCGAGCAGGACCTCGACGCCTAGCGCGAGCTGAGGTCAGCGACGGCCGCCACGGTCGCGTCGGCGATGGCCCCCAGCCTCGCCCGCACCGTGGCCGTGTCGACGGCCGACAAGGTGTCGCAGGCGCGGTGGTAGCAGGGGTCCGGCGCGACGGCCGCGGACATGTCGAAGATCTCCCCCGACAGGCCGAGCGGAAGCATGGACCCGCTGTGCACCCCTGCTGCCGGGATCCCGGCTGCGGTGAACGGGGCGTCGTCGGATTCAGCCGCGACGTCGATGAGCCGGGCGGAGGGCCCGACGGCGTCGAGGAGTGCCTCGGCAGGGGCTCCCGTGCCGTGGATCCCGATGTCACCGAAGGGTGAGGCGATTGTGTCGAGGTTGAGGTAGGCGGCGAGAGACTCTTTCGCCGCCTGGTCGAGCGCCTGCACGTAGGCGGTCGAGCCGAGCACTCCCTGCTCCGTGCCGTCCCAGAACGCGAACCGGGCTCCCGGCGCGCCGCGCGCGGCCAGTTCCTCCGCCACCGCCAACGCCACCGACACCCCGGAGGCGTTGTCGTTGATGCCGGGGCTCTCGGCGACGGAGTCCAGATGCGCCCCGACCAGCACCGGGTCCGCCGCGCCGTCAGGGCGCTGGGCCAGGAGATTGGTGACCGGCACCGTCTCGTGCCCGGGATCGACGGTGACCCGGACCACGACCTCACCGCCCCGCAGCCCGGCGCGGAGGGCGTCGCCCGCCTCGTGCGTGAGACCCAACGCCGGCACCACGTCGGCGCGGCCCGCGAGGTCGCCCCGGAGGGGGCCTTCGCCCGCGTCGTTCTGCACGAGCACAGCCAGCGCCCCGGCCCGCTCGGCCAGATGAGCCTTGTCCGCGAACGAGCAGCGGCCCCGCTGCACCAGGACGATGGAGCTGTCGGCCTGCGCGTAGTCGGACGCGGTGCAGCCGGTGGGGTCGGTGGTGGCCAGCAGCGGAGCGGTCAGCGAACCGGCCACCGGGGAGCCGACCATCGCGATGACCTCACCCGGATCGGAAGGGGGGCCGCTGAGCACCGTGACGTCCGCCGCGCCGGCTGAGGGATGCTCGGCGTCGAGCGTCACCCGCACGGTCTCGTAGCCGGCGTCCCGCAGCACCGACTCGACGTAGTCGAGCGCCGCGGCATGCCCCGCGGATCCGCTGGCCCGCGTCCCGCCGTTGAGGTCCGCGATCGCCTGGAACTGGCCGAGGTGCGCGAAGACGCGGTCCCCCATCCCCACTGCGGGTCCCGACTCGGCGGCCGCCGCCATCTCCGCGAACTCCACCGGCTCGTCGGACCCGCCGCCCTGGGCCGGCGCGCAGGCCGTGACGACGGCGACCATCGCCAGAGTCAGCATCGGTGCGCGCACCCGACAGATTGTGCCGCAGAACCGGCCGGAGCGCGAGACTGGACAGCGGGCTCTGCCAGACTGGGCTCGAGCCGAGGTCGAGGAGGCGTCGATGGTGTTGCCGGCCGGATGGTCAGAGCGGCTGCGGGTGCCGGTGGTCGCCGCGCCCATGTTCCTGGTGTCAGGGCCGGACCTCGTCGTCGCCTGCTGCCGCGCCGGCGTCGTGGGCACGTTCCCCGCGCTCAACCGGCGCAGCAGCGCGGACCTGGACGAGTGGTTGACCGCCGTCGAATCCGGGCTGGGCCCCACCGACGCCCCGTACGGCGTCAACCTCATCGTGCACGCGACGAACACACGGCTGGAGTCGGACCTGGCGGTCGTCGTCGAGCACAAGGTCCCGCTGGTCATCACGTCGCTGGGCGCCGTCCCCGAGGTGGTCGCGGCCGTCCACAGCTACGGGGGCGTCGTGTTCCACGACATCACCACCCTGCGCCACGCGCGCAAGGCCGCCGCGGCGGGGGTGGACGGCCTCGTCCTCGTGGCGGCCGGCGCAGGAGGGCACGCGGGCACCGTCAATCCGTTCGCGCTCGTCGCCTCGGTGCGGCCGTGGTTCGACGGCACGATCCTGCTCGCCGGCGCGATGAACACCGGGGCCGACGTCGTGGCCGCCCGCGCGCTCGGCGCCGACCTCGCCTACCTCGGCACCCGATTCCTCGCCACCCACGAGTCCCTGGCCCCCGACGCCTACCGGGCCATGGTCGTGGCCGCCGGGGCCTCGGAGGTCGTGTACACCCCGGCCGTGAGCGGCATCCCGGCGAACTTCCTGGCCGCCAGCCTGGAGGCGGCGGGCATCGACCCCGCCGGGCCGCCGGCGGGGACCGAGGACGTCAAGGCCTGGCGCGACGTGTGGTCGGCCGGACACGGCGTCGCCGGCATCACCGACGTGCCCACGGTCGCCGAACTGGTCGACCGGCTCGACACCGAGTACCGCGCCACCCTCACCCGACTACAAGGAGAGCCATGAGCAGCGTGCTGCTGACCCGCGACGACGGCGTCGCGACCCTCACCCTCAACCGCCCGGACCGGCTCAACGCCTTCACCCTCGACATGGGGCGCGAATTCGTCGCTGCGCTGCGCGAGGCCGACGCCGACGACGCGGTGCGAGCCATCATCGTCACCGGGTCCGGGCGGGCGTTCTGCGCCGGGATGGAACTGTCGGACAGCGACAACGTCTTCGGCTTCGACCCGCGGATGGACCTCACCCCGGCGGAGCTCCGGGAGCGCTGGGCGGAGCCGGAGGTCACCGAGGGAGCCCGGGAACCGGGCGGCAAGCTCACCCTGGCGATCCTCGAATGCCGCAAACCCGTCATCGCGGCCATCAACGGCCCCGGTGTCGGCATCGGGTCGACGATGACGCTGCCGATGGACGCCCGGCTGGCCTCCACCGACGCCCGCATGGGGTTCGTGTTCGCGCGGCTGGGGATCACGCCGGAGGCCTGCTCGACGTGGTTCCTGCCGCGTATCGTCGGTCCCTCGCGGGCCCTGGACCTGCTCTACAGCGGCGACATCATCCCGGCCGAGCGGGCCCTCGAGATCGGCCTGGTCGACTCGGTCCACTCCCCCGCCGATCTGCTCGCCGCCGCCCGCGCCGTCGCGGACCGGATGACGCTCGGTCGCTCCGCGCACGCCGTCGCGCTCACGCGGCAGCTCGTCTGGCGGCACCTCGCCAGCGACGACGTGCTCGGGGCGCACCTGGCGGAGTCGCTGGCCCTGCGCCACGCCGCGCACGGGGACGGCCGCGAGGGCGCGCTCGCGTTCCTGGGCAAGCGCGAGGCGCGGTTCACGCAGCCGGCGCCCGAGTCGTTCGGGCACGTGTTCCCGTCGGAGGACTGAGCCGGGGTCAGGAGTCGTCGCGCAGGTCGGCCGCGTCGAGCTCCCGCTCCATCCGCAGGATGAGCTCGGGCGTCATGGGCGGCAGCGGACCGGTGTCCTGCAGCCCCGACAGCGCCACGGGTGAGAGGAGCTCGTCGAGGGCCTCAGCGCTGATCCGGCCGTCCTTGAGCACGAGGTCCCGGACCGGGCGGCCGGTGCGCAGCGCCTCCTTCGCGATCCGCGTCGCCGTCGCGTAGCCCAGCACCGGCAGCAGCGCGGTGACCACGCCGACGGATTGGTTCACCTGCGCCCGCGTCCGGTCGACGTTGGCCGTGATCCCGTCGACGCAGTTGATGCGCAGCGTCCGCACGGCCCGTCGCAGCCAGGTCGAGTTCTGCAACAGGACGTGCGCCATGACGGGCTCGAAGGCGTTGAGCTGCAGCTGGCCCGCCTCGGACGCCATCGCGACCGTGACGTCGGCCCCGGCGATGACGAAGGCGACCTGGTTGACCGCCTCGGGGATGACCGGGTTCACCTTGCCGGGCATGATCGAGCTGCCGGCCTGAACCGGGGGCAGGACGATCTCGGCGAACCCCGCCTGCGGGCCCGAGCTGAGCAGCCGCAGATCGTTGCAGATCTTCGACAGCTTCATGGCCGCGCGCTTCATCACCGACGACGTCGACATGAACACGCCGGTGTCGCTGGTGGCCTCGATGAGGTCGCCCGCCTGCATGAGGTCGGGCAGACCCGTGATCTCGCGCAGATGGCGGATCACGGCAGGGCCGTACTCGGGCGACGCGGTGATGCCGGTGCCGATGGCGGTCGCGCCGAGGTTGAGCTCCATCAACAGGGGGCGCACGTCCTCGAGGCGGTCGATGTCCTCCCCCAGCGTGGTGGAGAAACCGCGGAACTCCTGGCCGAGCGTCATCGGCACCGCGTCCTGCAGCTGGGTGCGGCCGACCTTCAGCACCTCACGGAACTCGCGGCCCTTGGTCGCGAACGAGTGGCGCAGCAGCCGCATCTCGTCGGCCAGCTTCGTGAGGGCGGCGATGAGGCTGAGCTTCACCGCGCTGGGATACGTGTCGTTGGTGGACTGCGACCGGTTGACGTGGTCGTTGGGTGAGAGGAACGCGTAGTCGCCGAAGGGGCGGCCGGCGAGCTCGAGCGCGCGGTTCGCGATCACCTCGTTGACGTTCATGTTGGTCGAGGTGCCGGCGCCGCCCTGGATGACCCCGACGACGAACTGGTCGTGCAGGTGCCCGTCGATGATGTCCTGCGCGGCCCGGTCGATGAGCTCAGCGCGCTCGCCGTCGAGGGCGCCGATGTCGCGGTTGGCGCGGGCGGCGGCCTGCTTGACCTGCGCGTAGGCGACGATCAGGTCTGGGTAGACGCTGATCTCGCGGCGACTGATCCGGAAGTTGTTCACGGCGCGGGCCGTGTTGATGCCCCAGTAAGCCTCATCCGGGAGCTCCATCTCTCCCAACGAGTCGCGCTCGATCCGCACTGGCCGTCCCTTCCCGTCGCTTCCTCCGCCACGCTACCGGCGCGGTTAGATGAGGGTATGGAATTCGAGCTGATCGCATGGGTCGCCCTGCGCGATCAGGCCGGGCGGGTGCTGTTGGCGCGCCGCGACGGGACGGGGCGGGGCGACGGTCTGTGGAACCTGCCCGGCGGTCACGTCGAGCCGGGCGAGACGATCGCGGTGGCGGCGGCGCGCGAGGCCTCCGAGGAGGTCGGCGCCCGCCTGGACCCCACGGCGCTGCGGCACGTGGGCGTGCAGCGCTTCGACGTGCCGTACGCGGACGGGCGGGTGCAAGGGTTCAACTTCTTCTTCGACACCGACGTCTGGCACGGCCGGCTCGCGCCCGGGGAGGCCACGTCGGAGCTCGGCTGGTTCGAGCCGCGCGACCTGCCGGCCGACGTCCTGCCCTGGCTGCCCGCGGCTATCGCCGCCCACTGGCTCGAGGGCCGGTTCTGGGTGGAGACCGTCGGCTAGGCGGACCGGCGGAGCACCGCCGCGGCTTCCAGCGCCAGCCATGCCTGCAGCTGTGCGGCGAGTTCGACGGTGTCCGCGACGGGTCCTGCCCCGGCGGGCGTGGTGTCCTGCGGGAAGACGGTGACCGGCCGGTGCCGCCAGCCGCGGACCTCGCGGCCCGACCACAGGGCCTCGGCGGTGGCGCCGACGAGGTCGGCGGCCGCGGCGCGGGCGTCGGCGGGGATTCGCGGATCGCGGGCCGCGAGCGCCAGGTAGCGGACGAGGATGCCGGTGAACAGTCCCCCGTCGCCGCCGCCGTGGGTGCGCAGGACCGCGGTGCCCGGGTGTGTGAGGCGGGTGCCGACGGCGCCCAGCAGGCGGGTTGCGTCGTCGACCCGGCCGAGTTCCAGCATCACCGCCAGCACAGGGCCCTGGTTGTAGGTGAACACGTGCGGCACGAGGGTGGGGCGGCCGTCGACGCGGCGGAGCCCGTCGCGCAGCAGCCCGGTGTCGGGGTCCGCGAGGTGGGCCAGCAGCCAGTCGAGGAGCCGGCCCGCCGCGACCCGGTCCCCCGTCCGGGCGAGGTAGAGGGCGATCGGCGCGGTGGCGGCGGTGTTCTTGAAGTCCCGGTCGGTGCTCCAGAAGGCCCCACCGCCCCAGTCGTCGGTGATGGCGCCGCGTAGCGCCCGTTCGAGCCCGCGAGCAGGGCGGCCGGCGCGGTGCGCCGCCAGCGCCAACCAGGCCATGTCGTCGTAGAACCCGTTGCGGAGGCGGCCCCAGTTCCGCAACCGGATGCCGCGCAGGTGCCGCCGGATGAGGCGCTCGCTGACGACGGGAGACCCACGGCCGTGGGCGTCGACCATGCAGTCGAGCAGGTGCGCCTGCCACCAGTAATGCCAGTCGCGGTGCACCCGGCCCGGACGGGAGGTGCGGGCCAGGTGCGTGCCGGGCAGGCCGAGCGCGCGGGCGCCGAACAGGGTCAACACCGAGCGGGCGGCCTCATCGGCACGCGGCGCGGTCACGCCAGGCGCTGGAGGAACAGGGCCTCGGCGAGCGCCGCCTTGGCGAAGTCGCCGAGGTCCAGCGACTCATCGACCCCGTGCATGTGCGACGTCGGGTCCGTCACGGCCGTGACGAGCACCAGGGCGCCGGGGTTGCGGTCGGCGAACTCGGCGACGATGGGGATGGAGCCGCCGACGCCGATCTCCACAGGCGCGACGCCGAACGCCTCGGCGAACGCGTCGAGGGCGGCGCGGGCACGGTCGTCGTCGAGGGAGATGACGCTGCCCGCGCCGTTCTGGCCGGCCTCGACCTCCACCCGCGCGCCCCACGGGGCGTTGGCCAGCAGGTGGTCGCGGAGGGCGGCTTCGGCGGCGTCGGCGTCCTGGCCGGGCGCGAGCCGGAGGCTCACCTTCGCCCGCGCCGTGGGGATGAGCGTGTTGGACGCGTCCTGAACGGGGGTGGCGTCGATGGCCAGCACCGAGGCGGCGGGCCGGGTCCACATGCGGGCGGTGGCCGGTCCGTCGCCGATCCACTGCACGCCGTCGAGGAGGCCGGTCTCGTCGCGCAGGCGGTCCTCGTCGTAGTCGACGACGGGGTCCGGGTCGCTGGTGAGACCGGCGACGGCGACGTTGCCGCGCTCGTCGTGGAGCGTGGCCAGCAGCCGGCACAGCGCGGTCAGCGCGTCCGGCACCACGCCGCCGAACTGGCCGGAGTGCAGCCCCGTCCGCAGCGTGGAGACGGTGACGGTCGCGTCGACCATGCCGCGCAGGGTCGTGGTGAAGGAGGGCTCGCCGACGTTCCAGTTCACGGCGTCGGCGATGACGAACACGTCGGCGGCGAGGTCGGCGGCGTGCTGATCCAGCAGCCCGGACATGCTGGGCGAGCCGATCTCCTCCTCGCCCTCGATGAAGACCTTGACTCCGACGGGCGGCCGGCCGTCGAAGGCCCGCAGCGCGGCGAGGTGGACCCCGATACCGCCCTTGTCGTCGGCCGAGCCGCGGGCGTACAGGCGCCCGTCGCGCTCCATCGCGGAGAACGGCGCCGAGGTCCAGGCAGCGTCGTCGCCCGTCGGCTGGACGTCGTAGTGCGCGTAGAGCAGGACCGTCGGGGCGCCGTAGGGGGCCGGGAAGTGTCCGTAGACGGCCGGCTTGCCGCCGGCGTCGAGGAGCCGCACGTCCGGGCAGCCGAGGTCGCGCAGCAGGTCCGCGACGCCGTCGGCGGCGGCCAGGACGTGATCGTGGTGGTCCGGGAGGGACGACACCGAGGGGATCGCGATGAGTCGCTTGAGGTCGGTGAGGACTGAGGGCAGGACATCGGTGACGCGGTCGGTGAGGCTCATGTTCCCCACCCTACCGAGACTCCCCGATGCCCCGGCGCGGGGCCCGAGCCGTCAGGCCATCGCGGCCGGGATCGGCGCCTTCCAGGCCGACAGCGCCTCCTCCAGGCCGAGGGTCAGCAGCCCCACGAACTCGAGCTCCGGCTCGCCGGTCACCTCGCCCAGCCGTGTCACGGGGACGCCCTTCTCGGCGCACAGCGCCTCGAACGCCTCGACGTCGGCACCCGACAGCGACACCACGGCGCGGGCCGCCGACTCGGAGAACAGGGCGACGGTGGGGTCGCCCTCCGGGACAGTGACGGCGAAGCCCAGGCCGGCGCGGAACGCCGACTCCGCCAGCGCGACGGCCAGGCCGCCTTCGCTGACGTCGTGTGCCGACGACAGCAGGCCGCGGCGCGACGCCTCCCCCATGACCGCGGCCAGCGCCTTCTCGGCCTCCAGCGACACGGCCGGGGGCATGCCGCCCAGGTGGTCGTGCAGCGCCGACGCCCAGATGGAGCCGGACAGCTCCTCGCGGGTCTCGCCCAGCAGGAGGATCGCGTCGCCGGGGTGCGCGAAGCCGGACCGCAGCCGCGTGGCCACGTTGTCGATCACGCCCAGCACGCCGACGGTGGGGGTCGGCAGGATCGGGGCGGTCGCCGTCTGGTTGTACAGCGACACGTTGCCGCCGGTCACGGGGACACCCAGCTCACGACAGCCGTCGACGAGCCCGAGCACGGCCTCGGCGAACTGCCACATCACCTCGGGGTCCTCCGGGGAGCCGAAGTTCAGGCAGTCCGTGATCGCCACGGGCTCGGCGCCCGTGACGGCGACGTTGCGGTAGGACTCGGCCAGGGACAGCTGGGCGCCGAGGTACGGGTTGAGGTAGGAAAACCGCGAGTTGGCGTCGAGAGCCAGCGCGATGCCGAGGCCGGTCTCCTCGTCGATGCGCAGCATTCCCGAGTCCTCGGGCTGCGCGAGGACGGAGTTGCCGCGCACGTAGCGGTCGTACTGCTCCGTCACCCACGTCTTGTCGGCGATGTTGCCGTGGCCCAGGATCGTGAGGATCGCGGACGTGAGCGCCTCGGGCGAGTTGTCGTGCGGCAGGTCCTCGGCGCGGTCGGCGTTGACGGCGTCGAGCCACGCCGGCCGGTGGTACGGGCGCTCGTAGACGGGGCCCTCGTGGGCGACCGTCTTGGGGTCGACGTCGACGATGGTCTCGCCGTGCCACTGGATGATGAGCCGGTCGCCCTCGATGACCTCACCGACGACCGTGGCCTGGACGTCCCACTTGGCGCAGATCTCCATGAAGCGGTCGACGTTGGCGGGTTCGACCACCGCCATCATCCGCTCCTGCGACTCGCTCATGAGGATCTCCTCAGGGGCGAGGTTGGGGTCGCGGAGCGGCACGAGGTCCAGGTTGACGAACATGCCGCCGTCGCCCGCCGAGGCCAGCTCGGAGGTCGCGCAGGAGATGCCGGCGGCGCCGAAGTCCTGGATGCCGTTGATGATGCCCGCCTGGAACAGCTCCAGGGTGCACTCGATGAGGAGCTTCTCCATGAACGGGTCGCCGACCTGCACGCTCGGGCGCTTGGCCGGGCCGTCCTCGTCGAACGTCTCGGAGGCGAGGATCGAGGCGCCGCCGATGCCGTCGCCGCCCGTGGCCGCGCCGAACATGATGACCTGGTTGCCGACGCCGGTCGCCTTGGCGAAGTGCAGGTCCTCGTGGCGCAGCACGCCGACGCACAGGGCGTTGACCAGGGGGTTGCCGAGGTAGCTCTCGTGGAACTGGACCTCGCCTCCGATGTTGGGCAGGCCGAGGCAGTTGCCATAGCCCCCGACGCCGGCGACGACGCCGGGCAGGACGCGGCGGGTGTCGGACTCGTCGAGGGGCCCGAAGCGCAGTGAGTCCATCACGCCGATCGGGCGGGCGCCCATGGCGAGGATGTCGCGGACGATGCCGCCGACGCCGGTCGCGGCGCCCTGGTACGGCTCGACGAACGACGGATGGTTGTGCGACTCCGCCTTGAAGGTCACGGCATAGCCCTGCCCGATGTCGACGACGCCGGCGTTGTCGCCGATGCCGGCCAGCAGCGGGCCGCGCGGGGTGTCCTGGCTCAGTTCGCCGAACTTGCGCAGGTGCACCTTCGACGACTTGTACGAGCAGTGCTCGGACCACATGACCGAGTACATCGCGAGTTCGGCGCTGGTGGGCCGGCGGCCCAGGATCTCGCGGATCCGCGCGTACTCGTCGTCCTTCACGCCCAGCGCCGCGTACGGCTGCTCGACATCCGGCGTCTGGGCTGCGTGCTCAACGGTGTCTGCCACGGGGTCAATCTACCGTCGCGCGCTCCGCTGCGGGTAACTCGACGGCGTTCGCGGACCGCACCCGCGCCGCGACGTCTGCCTCGAAGATCTCCTCGCGGACCAGGCGGCGCAGCGTGGCCGGCGCGTCCGGGTGCTCGCTCAGCCACCGCCGTCCCGCCTCCGCGCCGTCGGCGGGGAACCCGCCGCGCACCAGCCGCATGGCGATCTCGATGGGGTGCTCCCGCCACACCGCCAGCAGCCCGGCGAGGTAGCGGTCCGTGAACGGGGCGCGCAGTGCGTCCTGACCTGGGGCGCGGAAGCCGGCGAGGAGGGCGTCGACCGCCTCGTTCGTCTCGCCGCCGACAGTGTGTGCGCGCCGCCAGGCGTCCTCCTTGAGCGTCGGGTCTGGGCGGGACATCACCGCGCGCAGGTGCGCCATACGACCCGTCGCGGTGTCGTCGGCGGCCAGAGCCGCGGCCAGTTCGGCGTCGCTCGCCGCGCCCTGCGTCGCCAGCGACTGCCAGGCCAACCAGGTGAGGTCGACCGACACCTCCAGCCCCGGGATCCCGCCGTCCAGCACCCAGCGCACGTCCTCGGGGGCCAGGGCCGCGGCGCGCAGGTACGCCTTGGCCCACAGCTGCTGCTCGGCCGAACCCGGTTCGGCGTCGAGGGCGGCCCCGCGGCCCCCCTCCCGCCAGAGCGCCGCGACGGGCGGGTCGTCGCTGTACCGGTCCAGGGCGGTGAAGGCGCGGTCCAGCAGCGTCGCCAGTACGCCGGACTGCGTCTCGCCGGCGCGGAGGACCGCCGCTACGAACGCGGCCGGGGCAATCAGCCCGGCGCGGACATCCGACCAGAGCGCGGTCCAGGCGACGGCCCTGGCCAGCGGCTCCAGGTCGGCGACGTGGTAGAGCAGGACCTCGCGGCTGCGGGCGTCCAGCTCGACGCGCGCGAAGGTCTGATCCTGGTCGTTGACGAGCACGACGTCCGGTGCGGGGAGCCCGGACGGCACCTCCACCGCGGTCTCCTGGCCCGCGATGACGACGTCGAGCCGCCGTAGCAGGGTCAGGCTGCCGTCCGTCAGGGCATAGAGGCCGACGGTGGTGGCGTGCGGGCGGTCGGCCGAGTCACCCGCCGGGGTGTCGCGGCGCACCCGCAGCCCGGCGAGGCGGCCGGCGTGCGCGTCGACGTGGGCGCTCAGCCGGTCGTGGCCCGACGTCTCCAGCCACGCCGCGATCCAGCCGCTGAGGTCCCGGTCGGTCTCGTGGTCGAGCGCGGCGATGAAGTCGGCGAGGCTGGCCGCGCCGAAGGCGTGCGTGCGGAAGTAGCGGCGGCACCCGGCGAGGAATGCGTCCAGGCCCACGTAGTGCACGAGCTGCGTGAGCGCCGCGGACCCCTTGGAGTAGGTGATCCGGTCGAAGTTGGTCTTCGCGGCCTCGAGGTCCGGGATGTCGGCGACGATCGGGTGCGTCGTCGGCATGGCGTCCGCGAGGTAGGCCCCCACTTTGCGCGACGTGGCGAAGTTGACCCAGCCGTCGGCGAACCCGCACGCCTCGACGGAGACGTGGCTGCCCATGAACTCCGCGAAGCTCTCCTTGAGCCACAGATCGCCCCACCAGCGGCAGGTCACCAGATCGCCGAACCACATGTGGCTCATCTCGTGCACCAGCGTGTTGGCGCGGCCCTGCAGCTGCGCGGGTGTCGCGGGCGAGCGGAACAGGTAGTGCTCGGTGAACGTGACCAGCCCGGGGTTCTCCATGGCGCCCAGGTTGTACTCGGGCACGAAGATCTGGTCGTACTTCGCTCCCCACGGGTACTCGCCGAAGTTGGCGGTCAGCCAGTCCAGGCCCGCCTTGGTGAGCCGGAAGAGTTCATCGGCGTCGAGGTAGCGGGCCAGGCTTTGGCGGCACATCAGGCCGAGTTCCATGTCGCCCCAGGTGTCGGTCACCCGGTGGTACGGCCCTGCCACCAGGCAGGTGATGTAGGTCGACAGCGTCCGGGTGGGCTCGAAGCCGACGCGCACGACGCCGTCGGCCACCTCCTCCCGCGACGCCGCGGGCTGGTTGGACCCGAGCCACCAGCCGGCCGGCCCCGTGAGCGAGAACGTGAACGGCGCCCGGATGTCCGGCTGCTCCAGGTTCGGAAACACGCGGCGGGCGTCGGCGGGTTCGTACTGCGTGTAGAGGTAGGTCTCGCCGTCGGCCGGGTCGACGAAGCGGTGGAGGCCCTCGCCGGTGCGCGAGTACCGGCCGCGGGCGCGGACCGTGACGGTGCAGGGCCGGCCGGTGGGGAGGCTGCTCAGCGCGATCCGGGCGCCGTCGTGCTCCACGGGCTGCGCCGTGCCGTCGACCTCGACCGCGTCGACCTCGCCGAGGAAGTCGAGCCAGGTCTCCGTCGCGAGCGAGGTGAGGTCGATCGACGACGTGACCGGGAAGGTGTCGACGTCGGGGTTCGCCGCGTCACGGATGTCGACGTCGACGCGGTACGCGTGGACGGTGACGAGGCGGGCACGCTCGGAAGTTTCGGCGTGACTGAGGTTGGCAGACGACATGGGCCCCATCCTCGCACCTGTGCCAAGCGTTCCCCGTTCGCTGAGGTCGCGCCTGCACCGTTCGCTGAGGTCGCGCCCGGTGCGCAGCACCCGGGCGAGTCTCGAAGCCGACGCCGTAGGCGTCGATCCCTTGACCCCGTTCGCTGAGGTCGCGCCCGCCTCGTTCGCTGAGGTCGCGCCCTCTCGTTCGCTGAGGTCGCGCCCGGTGCGGAGCACCCGGGCGAGTCTCGAAGCCGACGCCGCAGGCGTCGATCCCTTGACCCCATCCCCTGATGGTGTGGGAAGCCGTGACCCGACGCTCGGGCGGCCCTTGTGGCCGGGTGCCCCGTTCAGCTGACCGAGGAGTTGGGGCCGGGTAGATCGAGGCCGCCCGACCCTCGGCTCCCGTCTCCCCACACTCGTTCCGGCGGTGGCGTGAGCAGGTCCGGGTGCGTGCCGGTGGGGCGGCCCTGGGTCGGGTAGGTCCAGGCGGGACGCCAGTTTGGTGACCCTCGAGTTGGGCATCACTGCGCATTGCCGCCCCACCGTCCCGCCCCCTCGCGGACCCGTTCGCTGAGGTCGCGCCCGACGGCGGAGCCGCCCGGGCGCGTCTCGAAGCCGACGCCGCAGGCGTCGATCCCCCCAAGCCCCCCACTCTCCACAGGCGACACATTCCGCGGCACAGCGCCGGCCCCGCCAACCATCATGCCGACATGGCTTGGACATACATGTTGGAATGCGGAGACGGCTCGTACTACGTCGGCTCGACCCGGGACCTGGATCAGCGCGCCTGGGAGCACGGCATCGGGAGGGGCAGCCGCTACACCGCGCTGAGGCAGCCCGTCCGGCTGGTCTGGGCGCAGGAGTTCGACAACATCGGCGAAGCCTGGCAGATGGAGCGGAAGCTCAGCGGTTGGGGTCGGGCGAAGCGGCGTGCGTTGGTCGAGGGTCGGTTCGACGACCTGCCGGGTCTGTCGGCTCGGCGACGTCGGTCGACGGACGCCGGGTGAGGGTGATCGACGCCTGCGGCGTCGGCTTCGAGACTCGCCCAGGTGCTCCGCACCGGGCGCGACCTCAGCGAACGAGGTGGCGTCGGCTTCGAGACTCGCCCGGGTGCTGCACACCGGCCGCGACCTCAGCGAACGGGGTGGTTGGGGGATCGACGCCTGCGGCGTCGGCTTCGAGACTCGCCCGGGTGCTGCGCACCGGGCGCGACCTCAGCGAACGGATTGGCGCGACCTCAGCGAACAGGCAAGCGCGGCCTCGGTGGGCGGCTAGCGCCAGTCAGACGCGCGCGGACAGGAACTGCAGCACCGACTCGAAGAACAGGCGGCCGTCGAGCGTCGGGCTCGTCAACTCCTCGACGTTGTGCTCCGGGTGCGGCATCAGGCCGACGACGTTGCCGCGCTCGTTGGTGATCCCAGCGATGTCGTTGGCCGAACCGTTCGGGTTGTCCAGGTACCGGAAGACCACCTGGTCGTTGTCCTCGAGCTTGCGCAGCGTCTCAGGCGAGGCCTGGTAGTTGCCCTCGCCGTTCTTCAGGGCGATGGTGATCTCCTGGCCCTTCTCGAAGGCGCACGTCCACGTGGTGTCGATGGTCTCGACCCGCAGCCGCTCGTCGCGGCAGATGAAGTGCTGCCCGACGTTGCGGATCATCGCCCCCTCGAGCAGGTGCGCCTCGCACAGCAGCTGGAAGCCGTTGCAGATCCCGAGCACCGGCATGCCCGCGTTGGCGGCGTCGATGATGGTGTCCATGACCGGGCTGAACCGGGCGATCGCGCCGCAGCGCAGGTAGTCGCCATACGAGAATCCGCCGGGCAGGATGATGGCGTCGACGCCCTGCACGGAGTCAGACCCGTGCCACAGCGGCACGGCCTCGGCGCCTGTCAGCCGGACGGCGCGCAACGCGTCATGGTCGTCGAGCGACCCCGGGAACGTGACGACGCCGATGCGGGCCATCAGTCGGCCACCACGTCGAAGGACTCGATGACGGTGTTGGCGAGCAGCTTCTCGGCCGCATCCCCGATCTCCGCCAGCACCTCGGGCGTGACCTCGCCGTCGACCTCGATCTCGAACCGCTTGCCCTGACGGACGGTGAGCCCGTCGAAGCCGAGCCGCTTGAGGGCGCCGGTGACGGCCTTCCCCTGCGGGTCGAGGATCTCGGGCTTCGGCATGACGTTGACGACGACGCGTGGCATGGCCCGGATTCTAGCCCACGGCGTCCTTGCGGACGTCCGCGCGCGACGACGCCGGACAGCGTCAGCCCCGCGACAGCGCCACGTCGACGGCGGCGCGGATCTCGGCGGGCCCGGCGCCGAGGCGCCCCGCCTCCTCGACGAAGCTCGCTGCAAGCACCGCCAACCTCTGGTCCACGGCCCCGACCGTCCCGGTCACCACAGTGCCCTGGACCCGTCGGCTCGCCACGAGCCCATCTGCCTCGAGCTCCCGGTACGTCCGCATCACGGTCCCTGGAGCCAGGCCGAGGTCCTGGGCCAGCTGCCTGACCGTCGGCAGCCTCGTCCCCGAGGCCAGGGTGCCGGTGCGGATGAGCCCGGCGAGTTGTCGCCGCAGCTGCTCATACGGTGGCGTGGGATCGGCGGAGTCCACGCGCAGCGAGACGGTCACCGGGCACCGCCGTCGCGCGGCACGAGGAGGATCACGCCGGCGCCGATCAGACCCACGAGCGCGACGACGGCGCCGAGGAGGCTCACCACCCCGGCTGCCGTGACGAGGGGGACCGGCGCGAGCTGCACCAGGTCCATGCCCCCGACGAGCAGCACGGCGAACGCCGCGCCGCCGACGCCTACGCCGAGCCCGGCGACGATCCCCTCGGCGGTGATCCGGCGCAGCGCGTCGTCGACCCGCACGAGTTCCGGATCGGCGCCGTTGCGCGGACGCCGCGCCGTCATGCCGAGCCCGATGCCCGTCGCCACCAGCAGCAGCACCAGCGCGATGCCCACCCACAGGGTGTAGAAGCTGCCCGGGTACGGGCTGCGCAGCGAGCCGAAGACACCCTCGGCGGCGCCGTCGCCCTGGGTCCACGAGGCCGCCACGGCACGCCCGGCACGGCCCATGTCGTCTGGCGAGGCTGCCAGCGTCGAGAAGAGGACCGCGGTGAGGAGCAGGGCCAGCAGGCAGGCCACCCACCTGGTCAGGGCAGCAGGGAGATAGTCCCTCAGGCGCCGGTGTTCGATCCCGGCGCTGCCCCGGACACGCGCCGCCTTGTAGACGCTGCGCTGGCCCACGACGATGGCGGCCACGACGGCGGTCGCCGCGAGCAGGGGCGCAGCGAAGGCGTAGGGCCGCAGGTGTCCGAACGACACGGCGCCCACCGCCACCACCGCGCCGGCTACCATCCCGATCACCCGCCACCCGATCGTCGCACGACGCAGTGACCTCAATCCGGGGTAGACCGACTCGTCGAATGCGAGGGATCGGGCCCGCCGTCGCCCCAGCAGCAGTGCGGCGGCGAGCGCCATCACGACGGTCAGCGAGAGCAGTACCAGCGAGAAGAGTCCTGAGACGGCCATGGCGCCCTCCTTGTATCATGTAGGTGACACAAAGCTATCCCCCGGCTCACCCTTGTGTCAACACCTTGATACAACACGCGGGGAGGCCCCGGGCTACCCTGAGCGGCATGCCGTCGTCGCGCTCCGCCGTTCCCCCGTTCGAGGTCATGACCGTCCTCGACCGCGTGGCCACGCTGCGCTCGGCCGGCCGCGACGTCATCTCACTGTGCGCCGGGGAACCCGCGGGCGGGGCGCCGTCGGCCGTCAACGCCGAGGCAGCGCGGCTGCACGCGGAGGGCAGACCCTTCGGCTACACGCCGGCGCTCGGGATCCGTCCGCTGCGCGAGGCTCTTTCCGGGCACTACCGCCGCTGGTACGGCGTGGAGCTCGACCCGGAGCGGGTGGCGGTCACGACCGGCTCGTCGGGCGCGTTCCTGCTCGCGTTCCTGGCGGCCTTCGAGGCGGGCGACCGGGTGGCGCTGGCCCGCCCCGGCTACCCCGCCTACCGCAACATCCTCACCTCGCTCGGCTGCGAGGTCGTCGACATCGACTGCGGCCCGGAGGTGCGGTTCCAGCCCACCGTCGAGCTGCTCGCCGCCGCGCACGCCGAGCGCCCCCTGTCGGGCCTCGTGCTCGCCTCCCCCGCCAACCCCACCGGCACCATGGTCAGCCGCGACGAGCTACGTGATCTCGTGGCCTGGTGCGACGGGCAGGGGGTCCTGCTCGTCAGCGACGAGATCTACCACGGCGTCACCTACCCGCCCGGCGCGGATCGCGGCGCCTCCGCCTTGGACGAGAGCGACCGCGCCGTCGTCGTGTCCTCGTTCAGCAAGTACTGGGGCATGACGGGCTGGCGGCTGGGCTGGCTCGTCATGCCCGAGGATCTGGCGCCCGCCGTCGACGCGCTCGCCGGAAACCTGGCGCTCTGCCCGCCGGCGCCGGCGCAGTACGCCGCGCTGCGCGCGTTCGACGACTCCTCCTACGCCGAGTGCGACGCCGCCGTGGCCGACTTCGCGGCCGCCCGCGAGGTGCTGTTGGCCAACGAGACGCGTCTGGGCTGGGGTGTCGCCGCACCGGCCGACGGCGCGTTCTACTACTACGCCGATCTGGGCCCCCAGCTCGACCGGTGGGGGACGTCGGCCGCCTACGCGTCGGCGCTGCTGGAGGCCACCGGCGTCGCCGTCACCCCGGGGCGCGACTTCGACGCCCGCCTCGGCGACCGCACGGTGCGGATCAGTTTCGCGGCCGGGAGCGCGGCGATCGCCGAGGCCGTCGAGCGGATCGTCGCGTTCCAGCGCTGAGGGTCACCGGCTGACGGTGGGGTCTCCGTCGATCCAGAACCGCAGCGGGAAGTCCGCCGCCTTCCCCACCCCGATGCGGGGGCCGACCGCCACCATCGGCTCCTCTCCGCTGCGCGGCCGCACCGTGATGGCGGTGGACCCGTCCAACGGGGCGCCGGCGTCGGCGAGCGTGATCCCCATCGCGACCGTGAGCCGCGCGGGCCCCGACGCGAGGTCGGTGTCGCGGCGGGTGACGCCCTTGGCCGCGCGCCGGGCCCTGGCGATCTCGACCCCTTCGACCACCTCCCCCGCGCGGACCAGGACCCCGGTGGGGGTGCCGTCGACGGCGACGACGACGTTGAAGCAGGTGTGCAGGCCCATGTGCCGGTACACGTAGGCGTGGCGGGGCGGGCCGAACATCGCGGCGTTGCGCGCCGAAGGCCCGCGGTAGGCGTGCGAGGCCGGGTCGTACCCGCCGCCGTAGGCCTCCACCTCGGTGATCCGCAGCGACACCCGCTCCCCGTCCCGGTCCACGGTCAGCGTGCCGTCGAGCAGCGCGCGCGCCTCCGCCGCGACGGCCTCGAGCAGCGCGACCGCGTCGTCCGGCAGGTCGGGGTAGCCGATCGCGGGATGGACCAGCATCACTCGGGGCGCGGGGTGAGTAGGTCGGTCAGCGCCTCCCCCAGCGGAGAGACGGGCATGTCCGCGCCGTCGATGTGCGTGACGGGGGCGACGATGCGCCCGCTCGACAGCAGCCACACGCCTCGGGCGCGGGCGAGGTCGTCGCGGTGCAGCGGGACCACCCGAACGTCGAGCCCCGCAGCGGGCGCCTTGTCCAGCAGCTCGGCGATGGTGATGGAGCGGAGGATGCCGTCCAGCGGCGGGGTGACGAGCACCCCGTCCAGGTCCAGGACCACGCTGGAGGTGGGGCCCTCAAGCAGGGAGCCCGACGGCGTGACGAAGATGACGTCGTCGGCACCGTTGGCCTTCGCGTAGCGCTTGGCCGCCATGTTGATGCCGTAGGACAGCGACTTCGCGCCCGGCAGCAGCCAGGGCAGCGGGGCGACGTCGGCGCCCTCGAACCCGCGGTCCAGGACCAGGACGCGCACGCCGTCGGTCCGCTCACGCTTGGTGGTGGCGTCGAGCGGGGCGGCCATCACCCACCCGTTCGGCTCATCGAGGCCCTCTGGTCCGCGCGTCATGATGAGCCGCAGCACCGCCTCGGGCTCGGCGTCCCAGTCCCACGCGCCGAGGATGGCGTCGACGGCGCGACGGTAGCCCGCGTCGTCGGGGTCGGGTAGTTGCAGGATGCGGGCCGAGGCGGCGAGCCGGTCGAGGTGCTCGTCGAGGTGGTGCGCGCGGCCGAAGCTCGCGAGCAGCGCGTCGAAGACGCCGTCGCCCCGCACGACGCCCTGGTCGTCGGCGCGGACGATGGGGATGGTGGGGTCGACGAGCGTGCCGTCGAGGAGGGCGAGCATGCGGATGGTCATGCCGTCGACACTAGCCCTCAGGCGGGAACCGCGGGCTGGAAGTCGCGGCCGGTGAGGCGGCGGAACGCCTCGAGGTAGCGCTCGCGCGTGGCCGCCACGACCTCGGCGGGCAGCGGCGGGGGCGGGGTGTCGGAGGCCTTGTCCCAGCCGGATTCGTGCGCGAGCCAGTCGCGGACGTACTGCTTGTCGAAGCTCGGCAGCGACTCCCCCGGCCGCCACGCGGCGGCGTCCCAGAAGCGGGAGGAGTCGGGGGTGAGCACCTCGTCCGCGAGCACTAGCGTCCCGTCGGCGCGGCGGCCGAACTCGAACTTGGTGTCGGCGAGGATGATGCCGCGCTCGGCGGCGATGGCCTCGGCGCGTCGGTAGATCGCCAGCGTGAGGTCACGCAGCTCGGCCGCCAGCTGATCGCCGTGGAGGCGGGCGATGGTGGCGAAGTCGACGTTCTCGTCGTGCTCGCCGAGCGGGGCCTTGATGGCCGGCGTGAAGATGGGTTCGGGAAGCTTGTCGCCGTCGCGGAGTCCGCCCGGCAGCGGAACGCCGCACACGGTCCGCGACTGCTGGTACTCGGTCCACCCGGAGCCGGTGAGGTAGCCGCGGGCCACGCACTCGACCTCCACCATGTCGAGTGCCTCGACGAGCGTCGCGCGCCCGGCGACCGCGGCCGGCACGTCGGTGGAGACCACGTGGTTGTCGACGAGGTCGGCCAGCTGATCGAACCACCAGAGGCTGAGCTGCGTGAGGATGGCTCCCTTGTCGGGGATCGGCGTCGCCAGCACGTGGTCGAAGGCCGAGATGTTGTCGGTGGCCACCATGAGGATCCGCTCGACCCCCTCGTCCTCGACGGTGTACAGCTCGCGGACCTTGCCCGCGTGGCGGAGGGGGAGGTTGACCAGGGCGCCGAACTGACTCACGCGGAGAGCCTAGCGTCCTGCGCCGCGCGCGCGATGACGAGATCAGCCAGCGCGCCGGTCTGGGACAGGCCGCCCGCCACCATCGGGATGTCGAGGGCGTCGCAGCGGGCCGCCATGCGGTCGTGGTCGCGGTCCTCCGACACGACGAACGAGACGCCGACCACCCGGTCCGCGAGGCCGCGGACGTGGGCCACGACAGCCTCCAGCGGCTCGGCGCCGTCGACGGCGGCCAGGGCCCATGGCCCCCAGCCGAGGCGGTGTGCGGTGGCGGGCTCCTCCACGCTCGCGAGGTCGCGCCCCCCTGCCGGGCCCACGAGCACGACGGCCGTGGCCGGATCCGGCACGATGCCCGCCGCGGCCAGGAGTTCCTCGCAGGCGTCGAACAGGCGGGGATCGGGCCCGAGCGTGGGCCTCAGCTGGACGTCCGCACCCGCCGCGGCCAGTTCTCGGGCGGCGCCGGGCAGCGCGCTCGCGTGGCGGTCCCGGGGGTCAAGCAGGAGCGGGATGGCGACGGCCGCACGCCCCAGTTCCGCGGACAGCTCCGACGGGGTGGGCCCGTGATGCCCGAGGTAACACGCCCCCACGCCCCGCCCGGAACGGACCCGGTCGCGGACGGCGTCGACGAGCCGCTCCACGCCGTCGCTGTGGCGCGGGTCAGGCGAGCCGGGGGCGATCAGGACGATGTCAGGCATTGGGCCAACCTAGTTGTCTCGGAGGTCACCGCGTCGCGCCGCGCCTCCGCGGACGGCTGGGCGGGGGGTGGCGCGTCAGATGTCGGCGCCGGCGTAGCGGTCCGGGGCGTCGGCCATACCGGCGGCCAGCGTGGCGCCGTCGGCGTCGTCGATCAGGAGGAACGCGCCCGAGCGGCGCAGCTCGTGGTAGTCGTCGATGGGCAGGTCGTCGGCGAGCCGGACGCGGACGCGGCCGATGTCGTTGAGCCGTAGTTCCTGCGGCGCGCGGCGGTAGTCGACCGTGTCGATGTCGAGCTGGTCGATGATCTCCTCGACCATCGCCCGGACCGTCCGGGTGCCGGCCCGCAGCAGGACCCGGTCGCGGGGCCGGACGGGGCGCTCGGACAGCACGCAGACGGTGCCGCCCACCGACCGGGTGACGTGGCCCGGGCGGCCCGGATCGGCGAGGAGGTCGCCGCGGGAGATGTCGATGTCGTCGGCGAGCCGAAGCGTCACGGACTGCGGCGCGAAGGCTTCGGAGAGTTCCGTGACCGTGCCGTCGCCGCGCCCCAGGTCAATGCCGACCACGCGGGTCGTGCGGCCACCTGGCAGGACGGCGACCTCGTCGCCGACGCGGACGACCCCGGCGGTGATGCGGCCGGCGTAGCCGCGGTAGTCGCGGTACTCCCCCGCCTGCGGCCGGACCACGACCTGCACGGGGAACCGGAACGGCTGCGTCGCGGGGTCGGTACCGACGGGCACGGCCTCGAGGTGCTCGAGCAGCGTCGGGCCGTCGTACCACGGGGTGTGCGCGGAGCGCTCGACGACGTTGTCGCCCAGCAGCGCCGACAGCGGCACCGCGACGACGTCCTCGATGTCGAAGCGGGCGGCCAGAGCGCGCGCGTCGGCCACGATGTCGTCGTAGCGGGACCGGTCCCAGTCCACGAGGTCCATCTTGTTCACGGCCACCGCGACGTGCCGCACGCCCAGCAGTCCGGTGACGGCCAGGTGCCGGCGGGTCTGCTCGACGACACCGTGCCGGGCGTCGACGAGGATGAGCGCGAGTTCGGCCGTCGACGCCCCGGTGACCATGTTGCGCGTGTACTGCACGTGGCCGGGGGTGTCGGCCAGCACGTAGGAGCGGGTGGCGGTCGAGAAGTAGCGGTAGGCGACGTCGATGGTGATGCCCTGCTCGCGTTCGGCCCGCAGCCCGTCGGTCAGCAGGGCGAGGTCGGCGCCGTCGAGGCCGCGTTCCCGCGACACCCGCTCGACGGCGTCGAGCTGGTCCGCGAGCACCGACTTGGTGTCGTAGAGCAGCCGGCCGACGAGCGTGGACTTTCCGTCGTCGACGGAGCCCGCCGTGGCGAGGCGGAGGAGGTCGTGCGTCATCAGAAATACCCCTGCTTCTTGCGGTCTTCCATGGCGGCCTCGGAGAGCCGGTCGTCGGCGCGGGTGGCGCCGCGTTCGGTGACGCGCGAGGCCGCGACCTCGAGGATCACGTCGGCGACGTCGGCCGCCTCGGACTCGACGGCGCCCGTGCAGCTCATGTCGCCGACGGTGCGGTAGCGCACCGTGCGCTCCTCCACCGTCTCGCCCTGCCGGGGGCCGCCCCAGTCGCCCGCCGTCAGCCACATGCCGTCGCGGAGGAAGACCTCGCGGCGGTGCGCGTAGTAGATGGCCGGCAGCTCGATCCGCTCGCGCTCGATGTAGCGCCAGACGTCGAGCTCGGTCCAGTTCGACAGCGGGAAGACCCGGACGTGCTCGCCGGGCGCGTGCCGGCCGTTGTACAGGTCCCACAGCTCGGGGCGCTGGCGGCGCGGGTCCCAGGCACCGAACGCGTCGCGCAGCGAGAACACCCGCTCCTTCGCGCGGGCCTTCTCCTCGTCGCGGCGCCCCCCGCCGAACACGGCGTCGAACCGGCCGGACTCGATGGCGTCGAGCAGCGGGACGGTCTGCAGCGGGTTGCGGGTGCCGTCGGGGCGTTCCCGCAGGCGGCCGTCGTCGATGTAGTCCTGCACCTTGGCCACGTACAGCCGGGCGCCGGTGCGCGCCACCGTGTCGTCGCGGTAGGTGAGGACCTCCGGGAAGTTGTGGCCGGTGTCGACATGCAGCAGCGCGAACGGGAGCGGTGCGGGCGCGAACGCCTTGAGCGCCAGGTGCAGCATGACGACGGAGTCCTTGCCTCCGCTGAACAGGATGACGGGACGCTCGAATTCGCCCTCCACCTCGCGGAAGATGTGGATCGCCTCGGACTCGAGGTGGTCGAGGTGGTCGAGGGTGTAGTCGGTGGCACGTGTCATGTGTGGAGCCCGCATTCGGTCTTGTTCTTCCCGGCCCAGCGGCCGGCTCGGGGGTCGTCGCCCGGGGCGACCGGACGGGTGCAGGGCGCGCAGCCGATCGACGGATAGCCCTGCTCGCGCAGCGGATTGAGGTGGACGTCCTCCTCGAAGGCGAACCGGTCCACGTCCTCGTCGTCCCACGCGGCGATCGGGTTGATCTTGACCATCGACCGCTTCTCGTCCCAGCCGACCAGCGTGATGTCGGTCCGGGTCGGCGCGTCGACGCGACGCATGCCCGTGACCCAGGCCCGGCGGCCCTGGACGGCGAAATTGAGCGGGTCCACCTTGCGCATGGCGCAGCAGCGGTCGGGGTCGCGGTCGTGCAGCCGGGGGCCGAACTCGGCGTCCTGCTCCGCGACCGTCAACAGCGGCAGGACCGTGCGCAGGTGGAGGCGTTCGGCGTAGTGGTCGCGCGTGGCGAGTGTTTCGGGGAAGTGGTAGCCGGTGTCGAGGAAGAACACATCGAGCGACGGCGCCGACTGGGCGATGAGCTCAAGCAGGACCTCGTCGCCCATCGACGATGCCACGGTGAGCTCCTGCCCGAACGTCTCCTCGGCCCAGCGGAGGACCTCGCGGCTGAGCTCGACGCGGCCCAGGTGGCCGGCGTGTGCGGGGTCGGCCTCGAGCGCGGCGAACCGGGCCGCGGCCTCGTCCGCGAGCACGCGCAGCTGCGGCTGCGGCTCAGTCATGTCGCTCCTCCTCGATGCGCGCCGGGATGTACTCCGCGGCGACCCGATGCTGCGTGACGGAGAACACCCGGGCACAGGCCAGGCAGTGCCAGGCGCCGCGGGGCTCCTCGACCGGACGCAGGTCCTCCTCCGCGCAGAACGGGCAGTGGAAGATGACCGCGCTCATCGGAGGTCGTCCTCGTCGGCGCGGTGGGCCCACTGCGCGAAGGACTCGTCGCCGTCGCGCTGCGCGAGGAACGTGCGGGCGAGCCGCTCGATGTAGTCGGGCAGGTCGGGGGCGGCGACCTTGAGGGCGCGGGTCTTGCGGGCGAGCTGGCTGGTGGCACCGAGGCTGCCGCCGAGGTGGACCTGGAACAGCTCGACGAGGTTGCCGTCGGCGTCGGTCTGGACCATGCCCTTGAGGCCCACGTCGGCGACCTGCGTGCGGGCGCACGCGTTCGGGCAGCCGTTGACGTGGATGGTGAACGGGACGTCGAAGTCCGGCAGGCGGGCCTCGAGTTCGGTGACGATCGTGCGGGCGCGGGCCTTGGTCTCGACGAGCGCCAGCTTGCAGTACTCGATGCCGGTGCAGGCCAGCACGCCGCGTCGGAACTCCGACGGCCGGGCCTGGAGGCCCAGGGCGTCGGGTTCACCGACGAGGGCCTCGACGGCGCCCTCAGGCACATCGAGGACGAGCAGCTTCTGGTGCGGCGTGAGGCGGACGCGCCCGGACCCGTGCGTCGCCGCGAGGTCGGCGACCCGGGCGAGGATCGTGCCCGAGACGCGGCCGGCGATGGGCGCGACGCCCACCCAGAAGAGGCCGTCGCGCTGCGGGTGGATGCCGACGTGGTCGCGGCGGACGTTCGTCGCGTCGGGCGCCGGGCCGTCGAGCAGGCGGCGCTTCAGGTAGCGCGTCTCGAGGACTTCGCGGAACTTCTCCGGCCCCCAGTCCGCCATGAGGAACTTCAGGCGGGCGCGGTTGCGCAACCGGCGATAGCCGTAGTCGCGGAAGATCGACACGACGCCCTTCCACACCTCCGGGACCTCGGCCAGCGGCACCCAGGCGCCCAGGCGCTGGGCGAACATCGGGTTGGTGGAGAGGCCGCCGGCCACCCACAGGTCGAAGCCCGGCCCGTGCTCCGGGTGGACGACGCCGACGAAGGAGATGTCGTTGGCCTCGTGCGCGACGTCGAGGTTCGGGCTGCCGGAGATGGCGGTCTTGAACTTGCGCGGCAGGTTGGAGAACTCGGGGCTGCCGATGTAGGTGTCGCGGATGTGCTCCAGGGCGGGGGTGCCGTCGATGAGCTCCGACTCGGCGATCCCCGCGACGGGCGAGCCGAGGATGACGCGCGGGGTGTCGCCGCACGCCTGCGTCGTCATGAGACCCACGGCCTCCAGCCGACGCCAGATCTCCGGGACGTCCTCGACGCGGATCCAGTGGAGCTGGATGTTCTGCCGATCCGAGATGTCGGCGGTGTCGCGGGCGAACTCGGTGGAGATGCCGGCGATGGTGCGCAGCTGCTCGTTGCTGAGGGCGCCGCCGTCGGAGCGGACGCGGAGCATGAAGAACTCATCGTCGAGGGCCTCGGGGGGCAGGGAGGCGGTCTTGCCGCCGTCGATCCCCGGCTTGCGCTGGGTGTAGAGGCCCCACCAGCGCATCCGGCCCCGGAGGTCGTCGCCCGGGATGCTCGCGAAGCCCTCCTTGGAGTAGATCTCCTCGATGCGGGTGCGGACGTTCAGCCCGTCGTCGGCCTGCTTGAACACTTCGTTGGGGTTCAGCGGCGTGGTGTCGCCGTCGGCCCACGCGCCGGTGGCCTGGTTGCGCTTGGGGCGGGCTGCGGCTTCGGTCATCGGTGGTCCTTCGTCGGGGGCCTTACTGACCGCGTGCAACCGGGCGGCGTGGCTCGTCATTCCCCAATCGGCACCTTGATCGCCAGGGGCGAACAGTCAGGCCTCGGATCCGTCGACAGTCGCGACCGCCCGCGCCGACCCCGTGACCTCGACGGGGATCGCCGCGATGCCGATGAGCCCCAGGAACAGCGTGCGGTAGGAGCCGTGGGCGGAGACGACGGCGCTGTCGGCCGTGACGGTCGCGGAGCCGTCGTAGCCGGCGTCGCGGAGGAAGGCGACGGCGGCGCGCCGGGCGGCGGGCACGTCGAGAGCGGCTCCGGCTGCGGTGACGCGGACTTCATGGGTCGCGGCGCGGGCGGCCTGGGCGGCGACGGCGCGGGCCTCCTGCTCCGCCGCCGCGTGGCCCGAGAAGTCGACGCCGAGCCCGACGGTGATGATCAGCCCCGGCATGGCGGCGGCCGTCCACACCGAGAGCGCGAGCCCGCGCTGATCACGGCGCCGGGTCATCCGCCGACCGCCACCGACTGCAACTCGCCGACCATCACGTCCGCAGACCGGCTGAGCGTCAACGGCAACGTGCCCGTGTACCCGGCCGCCGTCCAGTCGACGGCCCACTCAGATGTCGCGGTCACCGTGTAACGCCCATCCTCCGCATACACGTAGCCACAATCCGGCGACGCCACATTGCGCCCACCCTGCGTCCGCGACTCAGACCACGCCGTCCCCCGCTGACAGGCCAGACTGTCGCCGTTACCCATCTCCCACGTGACCTCAGCAACGCGGGCGCTCAGCGACACCGAGATACCAGAATCCGTCGCCCGCGCCTCCACCGGTCCCCACTGCCGATCCGACGGCGACTCCGCCCACAACCATGTATGCCAGCCGACGTAGCCCATCCGATCGACGGTGTCGCCACGCGGATGAATGCCCAGGTCAATGGCAGTCAGTCCCAACGACGCCAACACCCGCCGCGCCGCAGCCTCCGCATCCGCCCGCGTCACCGCATCCGGCGCCGCCGGCAACCACCACAGGAAAGTCATTCCCGGGTCCGGAACGGCACCGCTCGGTCCTGTGCACAGATAGATGGCACCTTCACCGTTGCTTCGCCAAACAGGGTCTGCGAGCGGAGGCTGAGGTTCTGCAAGCCTGCACCACGCATCGACTACTTCGCTCCATGAGCCGGCGTATGTCCGACATGGCACAGCACGGTCACCGACGAAGCACTCGCGTTCGGATTCAGGGCTGGGCGCTTCCCCACCGTGGCCCCCTGTCGCCGGGGAGCCCTCAGGCTCTTCGGCCACGATGCTGCAAGTGGTGCCCCAAGCATCCGACCGCTCACATTGCGGGTCTGCAGCGGCTACGAGAGTGTGGGACATGAGCATGAGGCTGGCTAAGCCCAGCGCCGCTGACAGCCTCCTCAGCACTCGGCCTCCACATTCCGGATCTGTGAGACTCGCCATTTGCCGTCATCGCCCTTGGACAGGGTTGCCGTCTCAGACAGATTGGGGAGGCTGCCTAGCTCAACTTCACCAGTACTGAGATCCTCAAGCGCGAGATTTGACCGGTCCAAGCAGTACGCCACCGAAGCGGAACTCTGTTGGACCTCAAGTTCGACGGATCGGAATGCCAGACCCCCTGCAGCCTTCTTTCCGCTCTCCCGCAGATTGCGGATGGACTCCAGACTCAGGCGTGCCTCCTCGCCCTCAAGGAGATTCTGAAGCCGCGTGAAGTCAGTCAGCTCGGGGCGTTGGGCGTACGTCTCAAACGTCTCCCAGTACTCCATCCAGGCCGCTCTCACCGCCGCCTGGTCCGCCGACTCCGACGCGGGCGCCGGGGGAAACGACTCCGCGACCGTCGGACTCGGCGACGGCTCGGGCGTCGGGCTCGGCGACGCCGACACCGCCACAGTCGGGCTGGGCGGAGGCGCCGTCGTCGGCTCCTCCACAGCAGGCGTGCACGCACCAACAACGCACGCAGCAAGGACAACAGGGACGAGCAGGTGGCGCATCGGCACTCCGATCGGTCGACTCGCCCGCCATTCAACCAACCCGAGGGGTCACAATCACCCCCCAATCAGCCATCTGTGGACAACTACCTCCGGAAGGCGATCAGAGCACGGCGCCGGGGCGGTATGCCGCAGCCTCCGGGTCGGCGGCGACCACCTCAGCCACTCGGCCCGCCACGCGAGCCACTTGGGCCTGCGCGGTTCCGGCGAGGTCGAGCGGGCTGCCGACGAGCGCGTCGAGCTCGTCGCGCGAGAGGTGGAGTCGCGCGTCCGCGGCCAGCCGGTCGAGCAGGTCGTTGGCCCGCGCCCCGCGGCGCAGGTCGAGCGCGACGGCCACCGCATGCTCCTTGATCGCCTCGTGCGCGACCTCGCGACCGACGCCCTTGCGCACCGCGGCCATCAGCACCTTCGTGGTGGTGAGGAACGGGAAGTACCGCTCCAGTTCGGCCGCGATGACGGCTGGGAACGCGCCGAAGTCCGCGAGTACGGTCAGGAACGTCTCGAACAGCCCGTCGAGGGCGAAGAACGCGTCCGGCAACGCCACGCGGCGGACCACGGAGCAGGACACGTCGCCCTCGTTCCACTGGTCGCCCGCCAGCTCCCCCACCATGGAGACGTAGCCGCGCAGCACGACGGCCAGGCCGTTGACCCGCTCACACGAGCGTGTGTTCATCTTGTGCGGCATCGCGGACGAGCCGACCTGCCCCTCCTTGAACCCCTCCGTGACCAGCTCGAGGCCGGCCATGAGCCGGATGGTGGTGGCCACGTTGGACGGCGCCGCCGAGATCTGGGCCAGGGCGGTGACGACGTCGTAGTCGAGGGAGCGCGGGTAGACCTGGCCGGTGGACGTCAGGACAGCGGCGAAGCCGAGCTCGTCGGCGATGCGACGTTCGAGTTCGGCGAGCTTGTCGGCGTCCCCACCGAGGAGGTCGAGCATGTCCTGCGCGGTGCCGACCGGTCCCTTGATGCCCCGAGCCGGGTAGCGGGCGATGAGGTCGTCGAGCCGGCCGAGGCCCACGAGCAGTTCGTCGGCCGCCGTCGCGAACCGCTTGCCGAGCGTGGTCAGCTGCGCCGCGACATTGTGCGAGCGTCCCGTCAGCGGCTGATCGGCGTATTCAGTGGCGAGCCGAGCGAGCTGCGCCAGGGTCGCGACCAGGCGGGCCCGGACCACTCGCAGCGACTCCAGCACCTGCAACTGCTCGATGTTCTCGGTCAGATCCCGCGACGTCATGCCCTTGTGGATGTGTTCGTGACCGGCCAGAGCGTTGAACTCCTCGATGCGGGCCTTCACGTCGTGGCGGGTGACCCGCTCCCGGGCGTTGATCGAATCGAGGTCCACCTGATCGATGACGTCCTCGTAGGCGCTGATCACCGCATCGGGGTCCGCTCCGCCGAAGTCCACGCCCAGGTCGCGCTGGGCCCGCAGCACGGCCAGCCAGAGGCGGCGCTCGGACACGATCTTGGCCTCCGGGGCCCAGATGTCGCGGAGCTGCTGCGATGCGTAACGGTTGGCCAGCACGTTGGGGACGCTCATGGCACCACAGCCTAGGACTCAGCCTGTGGATACCGGAAAATCCACCTGCCCTTGCCCAACCATGCCGAGGTGACGCGAGATCCATCATCGAACCAGTTGGAATCCGGGGAGATAGCCCACATAGAGGGCCAACTCCCCGGATCCTCACTCTCACCGCGCCTGGGGGCAGTGTCCACGAGCCATCTCAGCTCGCTCGGCTTCACCCCGGACAGAATCAGGGCCGCCTTGGCTGACGGAAGACTGCGGAAGGTCTCGCGAGGCTGGTACGCGGGCCCGGAGACACACGCGTGGGAGTTGGAGGCGCTCGCAGGCGGCGGGCGAGTCGGCTGCCTGAGCGGGTGCCAACTGCACGGCCTCTGGACGCCCCAGCATGCAGAACCGCACGTCATCATCGGCAGGGGATCCGCCTGCCTGAGGACGAGCTGGCATCGGTCGCCTCTGGGCCTACCGAGGACGGCACTCTTTCCGCTGACGGAGTGCCTCACCCAGGTCATCCGGCATCACACTCCCGAGGAGGCGCTGATGGTTCTGGAGTCGGCGGTCCAGAAGGCTCTACTGAGCGACGACGACGCGCACGCCCTGATCCGCGAAGCCTCGGTCCACAAACGGCGCACCTTGCAGTTCTTCGACGGGAGGGCCGGGTCCGGCTCGGAGACACGGGTGAGGCTGTTCCTGCAGCAGCATCGCTTCAACGTCCGCCCCCAGCAGAAGATCGCAGGAGTTGGAGCGGTGGATCTGCTCGTGGGGAAATCGCTGATCATCGAATGCGACAGCGCCGCCCACCATACGGACCATCGGGAGGACCGACGCCGCGACCTTGCTGCGCGCGAACTCGGCTACTCGACGGTGCGGCTGAGCTACAGCCAGATCCACAGAACATGGAGCAAGACACAGGCCAAGGTGCTGCGCATCCTGCGGACGGGCAAGCACCTCGCCCCGCCGTCGCCTCTACCGGAACAGTGAGAATCCGGGGAGATAGCTCCCATAGACGGCTATCTCCCCGGATCCTCACTGCGGTGGCGCGGCACATTGTGCGAGGCAGGGAAGCCGTAGGCTCCTCGTCTCAGGGCTCCCCGCGCCGGGCCACGCTCAACTCGCCGACGAGATGCGGCTTGCCCTCCCGGTTGACGACCGCGAACCGCCACTGCCCGTCCTCGCGGACCACGCCGTAGCCCACCTTCGCGGGCAGCAGGATCGGCTTGGCGAACTGGACCCGCACGCGGTACGCGTCGGGCAACTCACCACCCAACGCCGCGACCGCCCGCGCATGCGTCCACATCCCGTGGATGATCGGCCGCGGGAACCCGAACAGCCGGGCCGTCAGCGCGTTGAGGTGGATCGGGTTGTGGTCCCCGGACACGGACGCGTAGCGGCGGCCCAGATCGCCGGGCAACCGCCACTCCTGCGACGGCGCCACCGACGGCGCGGCCAGGCGCACGGGAGGCGGCGCATCGCCGGCCACGCGGGCCCCGCCCGCCAGATACACCGATGTGCCGTGCCAGACCAGCTCGTCGCCGACGTGCACCTCGCCCACCATGTCGAACGTGGCGCCCTTCGCGTGGGGCTGCAGGTTCCCGGCCCGGACCGACACGCGCAGGACCTCGTCCACCCGAAGGGGACGGTGCAGCGTCATGTCGTTGGTGACGTGCACGAGCCCGGCGAGCGGGAACGGGAAGTCGTCCGCGGCCATCGCCTCCGTCTGGAGCGGGAAGGTCAGCACGTGCAGCCAGGTGGCGGGCATCTCGTCGCGCAGGGCGAAGCCCGTCTCGGCACAGTAGGCCGCCAGCCGCGACACCGCCACCCGGTGCTCCATCACCATGTGGGTGCGCGCCGGCAGCGTGGCCACGTCGCCCGGCTTCTTCGTCAGTCCCCGCAGCGCCTTCGCGAGGACGCCCTTCGGCTCCGGGAGGGTGGGGAGCACCACCACGTCGCGGCCCATCAGGCACCCACCAGGTTCTGGCCGCACACGCGGATGACCTGCCCGTTCACGCCGCCGGAGGCGGGATCGCACAGATACGCGAGGGTCTCCGCGACGTCCACCGGGCGGCCGCCCTGGTTCAACGAGTTGGAGCGGCGGAAGATCTCTCGCTGCACGAACGGGATGGCGGCGGTCATCTCGGTCTCGATGAATCCGGGAGCCACCGCGTTGACGGTGATCGGCCGGGCGGCGAGTTCCTCCCGCATGGCCCACACCAGGCCCATGACGCCGGCCTTGGACGCTGCGTAGTTCGTCTGGCCCTTGTTGCCCGCGACGCCGGAGGTCGAGGCGATGCCGACGATGCGCGCCTCCTCGGCGAGCCCGCCGGGGACGTCGTGAGTGAGGAGGTAGTCGTTGATGCGCATCTCGGCCGCGAGGTTGACGTCGAGCACGGACGCCCAGCGCTTCTCGTCGAGGTTGGCCAGCAGCTTGTCGCGCGTAATGCCGGCGTTGTGCACCACCGCCCAGATCCGCGACGACTCGCCGTGCACGCGCGCGACATGCTCCGCCATGCGGGCGCCCGCGTCGCCCGACGTGATGTCGAGCTGCAGGGCCGACCCCCCGACCTCGTTGGCGACCGACGCCAGCGCGTCACCCGACGCGGGGATGTCGACGGCGACCACCGTCGCCCCGTCCCTGGCGAAGGTGCGCGCGATCGCCGCACCGATACCGCGCGCGGCTCCGGTCACCACCACGACACGGCCGTCGAACGGCCGGGCCGTGACGCTGTGCCGACGCTCCGCGGTCCCCACGCGCCAGGCCTGCCCGCTGACGAACGCCGAGCGACCCTCCAGGAGGAACGACATGGTGGACGCCAGGTCGGCGGGCTCCGTGCCCCGGCGCACGAACACGAGGTTCGCCGTCGCGCCGCCGCGCAGCTCCTTGCCCACGGTGCGGTTGACGCCGTCGACGGCCTGTGCCACGGCCTTCGCCTCCAGGCCCTCCACGTCGGCCGCGTCCGTGGCCAGGACGATCACGCGCCCCGACTCCTCCAGCGAGCGCATGACCGGGCGCAGCGCCCGGCGGATCCCCTCGAGCTGCGTGATCTCCCGCACGCCGGTGGCGTCGACGACGATCGCGCCCGGGCGCGTCGAGTACCGCGGCGGCACGTCGCGGCCCTTCTCGTCCTTGGTTCGCGACTCGGGCAGGTCCAGCAACGGCTCAGCCGCCTCGATGCCGAGTTGCGCGAGCGTGGCCCGGCCCAGGCCGCCGCCGTCGAGCTCGGCGAGCACCACGGGCCCGGTGGGCAGGACCCGCCCCCGCCGGAGCCGCGGCGGATCGGCGAGGCCGGCCTTCCGGGCGACGAACTTCCCCGCGGGGGTGGCGTACAGCTTCTCCAACACGTCCATGTCAGGCCTCCAGGATCGCGACGACACCCTGGCCGCCGGCAGCGCAGATCGACACCAGTCCGCGCGACCCGGGGCCGCGCTCATGCAGCATCTTCGCCAGGGAGGCGACGATGCGTCCGCCGGTCGCGGCGAACGGGTGGCCCGCGGCGAGCGACGAGCCCTTGACGTTGAGCTTCGAGCGGTCCACGGTGCCCACGCCGTTCTGCTCCAGCGCCTTCAGCGTGGCCAGCACCGTGGAGGCGAACGCCTCGTGGAACTCGAAGAAGTCGAAGTCGTCCAGCGTCAGGCCGTTGCGCTCCAGCAGGACCGGGATCGCCCTCGTCGGGGCCAGGAGCAGGTCCTCGCGCCCCGTCACGTAGTCCGAGGCCGCGACCTGGGCGTCGACGACCTTCGCCCACACCGGCCAGCCCCGGCCGCGCGCGTACTCCTCCTCGGCCACCAGCACCAGCGCAGCGCCGTCGGTCAGCGCCGTCGAGTTCCCGGCCGTCATGGTGGCGGCCTCGCCCTTACCGAAGACGGTGCGGAGCTTGGCGAGCGCCTCCTTCGAGGTGTCGGCGCGCAGGATGGAGTCGCGGGCGACCTTGAGGTAGGGGGTCACGAGATCGTCGAAGAAGCCCGCGTCCCACGCGGCTCCGAGGTTGCGGTGCGACGCCAGCGCCAGATCGTCCTGCTCCTCGCGCGTGATGCCCCACTTCGCGGTGGTCAGCGCCTGGGACTCGCCCATGCTCAGCCCGGTGCGGGGCTCGACCACGGCCGGGGGCACCGGCGCCAGGTCGGCCGGGCGGATCCGGGCCAGCGCCGTCAACTTGTCCGGGAGGCTGCGGGCCCGCGACAGCGCGAGCATGGCCTTGCGGAGCCGTTCGGTCACGACGAGCGGGGCGTCGGAGGCCGAGTCGACCCCGCCGGCGATCGCCACGTCCATCTGCCCCAGGCGGATCTTGTTGCTGGCGTAGACGACGGCCTCGAGCCCGGTGCCGCAGGCCTGTTGCAGGTCGCACGCGGGCGTGTGCGGAGACAGCGCCGACCCGAGGACCGCCTCGCGGGTGAGGTTGAAGTCCCGCGTGTGCTTGAGCACGGCGCCGGCGACCACCTCGCCGACCTCCTGTCCGGCCAGGCCGAAGCGGGCGACGAGCCCGTCGAGTGCGGCGGTGAGCAGGTCCTGCGCGGAGGCGTCCGCGTAGCGGCCGCCGGCCTTGACGAAGGGTGTGCGGTTGCCGCCCACCACCACAGCTGTGCGTGACGTCATCGTTGAGTCCTCCCAGTCGGGTTATTCGGTACCCACAGTAGCAGGTACGCAAAGTTTCCGATACTCTTGGTGTCATGAAGATCGACACCGGCGTCGCCCCGACGCCCGACGGCCGCGCAGCCCGCTGGGAGGAACACAACATCCAGCGCCGCCGCGCGCTCGTCGAGGAGGCCGTCCGCGCGATCCGCGCCCACGGACCGGCCATCGGGATGGACGAGATCGCCGCCCAGAGCGGCACATCCAAGACCGTGCTGTACCGGCACTTCGGGGACAAGGCCGGCCTGTACCAGGCCGTCGTCGAGTCCGTGCACGACTTCATCCTGCGCAAGCTGCCCCTTGCCGACGCCGAGTCGTTCGAGCCGCGCGAGCTGGTGCGCAACCTCGCCGACGCCTACCTCGCCGTCGTCGAACGGGACCGCAACCTCTACCTGTTCGTCGCGTCCCGGCCGGCCGGCGAGACCCCCGTCGACGACCCGGTCTTCACCATCACCACCCGCATCGGCAACGAGGTGTCGGCCGCGTTCCGCGCCTGGCTGCACCGCGAGGGCCTCGACGAGGAGCCCGCCAACACGTGGGGCCACGGCGCCGTCGGCTTCATCTGGGCGGTCGCCGACCGCTGGATCCTCACCAACCTCAGACGACCCCGCGCCGAGGTCGTCGACTACATCGACCGACTGTTCACGCCCGCGTTCGACGCACAACGAAGGAGTTGACCCTGATGACCCTCTCCCCCACCGGTGAAGGCCTCCGCCGAGCCCTGGACGGACCGTTCCACGACCTTAAGCAGCGCTGGCGCGACGAGGTGACCGCCGACGACATCGTCCGCGACACCGCCCTCAGCGTCGAGGAGGCCCGCGAGTGGACCCTGGACCGCGTCGTCCGGCTCGCCCACCGCGACCTCGTCACCGCGGGCTTCCCCGCGGAGGTCGGCGGGACCGGGAACGTCGCGGCGTCCGTGGCGAACTTCGAGATGGTCGCGATGGGCGACCTGTCCCTGACGATCAAGACCGGCGTCCAGCACGGGTTGTTCGGCGGCGCCATCACCAACCTGGGCACCGACTACCACCACCGCACGTTCCTTCCCGGCGCCATCAGCACCGAGCTGCTCGGCTGCTTCGCGATGACCGAGTTGGGGCACGGCTCAGACGTCCAGTCGCTCGAGACCACCATCACCTGGCTGCCCGACACCGGAGAGTTCGAGGTGCACTCACCGACGCCATCGGCCACCAAGGCCTACATCGGCAACGCCGCCCGCGACGGCCGGATGGCCGCCGTGTTCGGCCAGCTCATCGTCGACGGCGAGCACCAGGGCGTGCACGTGGTGCTGGTGCCGATCCGCGACGAGGCGGGCGCTGACCTGCCCGGCGTCACCACGGGCGACCACGGCCACAAGGGTGGCCTGCTCGGCATCGACAACGGCACGATCCGGTTCGACCACGTCCGCGTCCCGCGGGAGATGCTGCTCGACCGCTACGGCGGCGTCGACGAGGAGGGCCGGTACCACTCGCCGATCGAGAGCAAGAACGCGCGGTTCTTCACCATGCTGGGCACGCTGGTCCGGGGCCGGATCTGCGTCGGCGGCGGCGCCGCCTCGGCGGCCCGGAAGGCGCTGAGTATCGCGGTGCGCTACGGCGACCGGCGGCGCCAGTTCCGCAGCCCCGGCCTGGGCGAGGAGATCCTCCTGCTCGACTACCTCACGCACCAGCGCCGCCTCCTCCCCCACGTGGCGCGGGCCTATGCGTACGGCTTCGCGCAGAACGAGCTGGCGCTGCAGCTGCAGCGGGTGTCCGACGGCGACGGCGACGTCCGCGACTCCCGCGAGCTCGAGACCCGGGCCGCCGGCATGAAGGCCCTCCTGACCCGCTGGGCGCTGGACTCCATGCAGGAGGCCCGCGAGGCGTGCGGCGGCGCGGGATACATGTCGGACAACGGCATCACGATGGCCCGGCAGGACGCCGACATCTTCGCCACGTTCGAGGGCGACAACACCGTGTTGCTGCAGCTGGTGGCGAAGGCGCTGCTGCTGGAGTACAAGTCGACGTGGGGCGACATGGATCTCCGAGGCACCGCCCAGAAGACCGCCGCGATGCTGGGCCAGACGGTCCTGGAGCGCACGACGGCGCGCTCCGTCATCGAGCGACTGGTGGCGGTGGCGGACCGCAAGCCCGAGTCCGAGCGGATCCGGGCGCGCGGCTGGCACGTGCAGCTGTTCGAGTTCCGCGAGAAGCACACGGTCGAGGGCCTGGCCAAGCGCATGCGCGCGGCCGGGAAGTTGCAGGGCGCCGAGCAGCAGGCGGCCATCATGGCCTGTCAGCCGCACATGCTCGAGGCCGCGAAGGCTCACGTGGACCGCGTGGTGCTCGAGGCGTTCATCGAGGGCATCGAGGAGTGCGAGGACGACTACATCAAGGCCATCCTGGTCAAGGTGTGCGACCTCTACGCGCTCAGCACCGTCGAGGCGAACCGCGCCTGGTTCCTCGAGCACGAGGTGTTCGACGCCAAGCGGAGCAAGTCGATCACGGCCACCGTCGACGACCTGTGCGGCGAGCTGCGACCCAAGGCCCGCGAACTGGCCGAGGGCCTGGGCGTCCCCGAGGAGTGGCTCAAGCACCCCCGCGAGGCGGTGCCGCCGCTGCTGCCCTGACCGGGGTCAGTGGGCGACGCCGATGTCGGTGCGGTGGAACCCGTCGGGGAAGTCGATCCGGGCCGCCAGCGCGTAGGCGCGGGTCCGGGCCTCCTCGACGTCGGCGCCCCGCCCGACGGTGCCGAGCACGCGGCCGCCCGCCGCGACGAGCGTGTCCCCGTCGAGGCGGGTCCCGGCGTGCAGGATGTAGGCGTCGTCCTCGTCGTCCGGCAGGGTGATGCGGCCGCCTGTGACCGGCGTCCCGGGGTATCCGGCGGCGGCGGACACGACGACGACCGCCGCCCCGTCGCGCCAGGCGAGACCGTCGACCGTGTCCAACTCGCCGCGCGCCGCCGCGCGGAGCACGCCCGCCAGCGGGGTCTCGAGCAGCGCGAGCACGGCCTGGGTCTCCGGGTCACCGAAGCGGACGTTGAACTCGACCACCCGCAGCCCGCGCGACGTCAGCGCCAGCCCCGCGTAGAGCAGCCCGACGAAGGGCGTGCCGCGCCGGTTCATCTCGGCCAGCGTCGGCTCGACGACCTCGCGCATGATCTGCCCGGTGAGCCCGGGATCCGCCCAGGCCAGCGGGCTGTACGCGCCCATGCCGCCCGTATTGGGGCCGGCGTCGCCGTCGCCGACGCGCTTGTAGTCCTGCGCGGGCAGCAGCGGAAGCGCGCGCTCGCCGTCGCAGATCGCGAACAGCGACACCTCGGGTCCGTCGAGGTAGTCCTCGATGACGACGCGCCCGCACGCCGCGGCGTGCGCGAGGGCCGCCTCGCGGTCCTCGGTGACGACGACGCCCTTGCCGGCAGCCAGCCCGTCGTTCTTGACCACGTAGGGCGCGCCGAACTCGTCGAGCGCGGCCGCGGCCTCCTCCGGCGTCGTGCAGACGCGGGCGTCCGCCGTCGGGACTCCCGCGGCGAGCATGACGTCCTTGGCGAATGCCTTCGATCCCTCGAGCTCGGCGGCGGCGCGGTCCGGTCCGAACGTGTCGATCCCCGCGGCGCGCAGCGCGTCCGCGACCCCGGCCACGAGAGGTGCCTCGGGCCCGATGACGACGAGGTCGACGCCCAGCGCGCGGGCGGCGTCGACGACGGCCTCGGGCGACGCCGGGTCGACGGCGTGCAGGGTCGCGAGGCGCCCGATGCCCGGGTTGCCGGGGGCGGCGTGCAGCTCGGTCACGGACGGGTCGGCGGCCAGGGAGCGGGCGAGCGCGTGCTCGCGTCCGCCCGAGCCGAGCAGGAGGATCTTCACGGGCGTCTCCTAGATGAGGTCGTGGATGGCGACCGACTGCTCGCGGCCGGGGCCCACCCCGATGCCGCTGATCCGGCACCCGATGAGCTCCTCGAGGCGGCGCACGTACGCCTGGCAGGTCGGGGGCAGCTCGTCGAAGCTGCGGCAGCCGCTGATGTCCTCGGTCCAGCCGTCGAGGTATTCGTAGACGGGCTTGGCGTGGTGGAACTCCGACTGCGTCATGGGCATGACGTCGTGCCGGACGCCGTCGACGTCGTAGGCCACGCACACGGGGATCTTGTCCCAGCCGCTGAGGATGTCGAGCTTGGTGAGGAAGATGTCGGTGAAGCCGTTGATCTTCACGGCCTGCTCGACCAGCACGGCGTCGAACCATCCGCAGCGGCGGGGGCGGCCCGTGGTGGCGCCGAACTCGGCGCCGATGGTGCGCAGCTTCTCGCCGTCCTCGTCGAACAGCTCGGTGGGGAACGGCCCCTCGCCGACGCGCGTGGTGTAGGCCTTGGCGATGCCGATGGTGCGGTCGATGCGCGTGGGGCCGACGCCGCCGCCGGTGGTCGCGCCGGCCGCCGTCGGGTTCGACGACGTCACGTACGGGTAGGTGCCCTGGTCGACGTCGAGGTGGTGCGCCTGCGCCCCCTCGAACAGGACGACCTTTCCGGCGTCGAGGGCGTCGTTGACGTAGCGGCCGGAGTCGACGATGTGGGGCCGGATGGTGTCCGCGTGCTTGAGCAGTGCCTGCACGACCTCCTCGGCGATGATCTCGCGCCGGTTGTACACCTTCACCAGCAGTTGGTTCTTCTGGTCCAGCGCGGCCTCGACCTTCTGCCGGAGGATCGACTCGTCGAGGATGTCCTGGACCCGGATGCCGAGCCGGTTGACCTTGTCCGAGTAGCAGGGCCCGACGCCGCGGCCGGTGGTGCCGATGCGCCGCTTCCCGAGGAAGCGCTCGGTGACCTTGTCGAGGACCTTGTGGTACTCGGTGATGATGTGGGCGTTGGCGGAGATCAGCGGATGCGGCACGTCGACGCCGCGCGACGCGAGCACGTGGAGCTCCTCGGCCAGGACGTCGAGGTCCACGACCACGCCGTTGCCGATCACCGTCGTGGTGCCGGGGTTGAGGATGCCCGACGGCAGCAGGTGGAGGATGAACTTCTCGCCGCCGACCACCAGCGTGTGGCCGGCGTTGTTACCGCCGGAGTAGCGCACGCAGACGTCGACGCGGTCCCCCAGCTGGTCCGTCGCCTTGCCCTTGCCTTCGTCTCCCCATTGAGCACCGACCACGACAACGCTCGGCATCTCGCCACCTCCACACACATGGATGAAGCCCCTGCTCTCCGCGGGGGCCTGACCGGGGCAGTCTAACGGACCCTCGTGTCGCCGGCGGGGCCGCGGGGCGCTGCCGGACGCTCAGGCGCTGTGCTGGTCCACCCAGCGTTCCAGCTCCCGCGCCGGGAGGGCGCCCACCTGCCGCGACACCTCCCGCCCGTCACGCAGCAGCACGAGCGTGGGGATGCTCATGGCCCCGAACCGGGCCTGGACCTCGCGGTTGTCGTCGACGTTGACCTTGACGACCTTGAGCCGCCCGGCGCGCTCCCGCGACAGCTTCTCCAGGACCGGCGCCACCATGTGGCAGGGCCCGCACCACGGCGCCCAGAGGTCCACGACGACGGGAACCTTGGCCGCCGCGACGGCGTCGAAGTCGCGGTCGGTGCCCTCGACGAGCCAGGGCAGGTCCGCCTTGCACTTCGCACACCGGGGCAGCCCGGAGGCGGCGGTGGGGACCCGGTTCTTGGCACCACACGAGACGCAGCTGACGATGCTCATGCCCCCATTCTGGCCCGCGGCGGCACGCGAGGGGCGCGCCCGCGCGCACATCGGTGGCATGGCCTGGCGGGAATCTGCACGAAAGGTCAGTCCTCTTGCCTAGCATCACTGTGGGGAATCAGGATCGATGCATCCCCGCAACGACGCAGGAGGTCAGGGACCGTGAAGAAGCTCATCAATTCCCCCGACGACGTGATCGCCGACGCACTCAAGGGCGTCGAGGCGTCGGACGACAACGTCCGCGTGGACCACGCGAACCGGGTCATCTACCGCGCCACGCCCAAGGAGGCGGGCAAGGTCGCCATCATCTCCGGTGGTGGTTCGGGACATGAGCCGATGCACGGCGGCTTCGTCGGGATCGGCATGCTCGACGCCGCGTGCGCCGGGCAGGTGTTCACCTCCCCCACGCCGGACCAGATGCTCGAGGCCACCACCACCGTCGACACCGGCGCCGGCGTCCTCCACATCGTCAAGAACTACACCGGCGACATCATGAACTTCGAGATGGCCGCCGAGATGGCCGCCGACGCGGGCATCCCCGTCGAGACGGTCGTCGTCGCGGACGATGTCGCGGTGCAGGACTCCCTCTACACGGCCGGCCGCCGCGGCGTCGGCACCACGGTGCTGCTGGAGAAGATCGTCGGCGCGGCCGCGGAGGAGGGCCAGGACCTCGGCGCGGTGAAGGTACTCGCGCAGAAGGTGGCCGACAACGGCCGCTCCATGGGCATGGCGCTCACCTCGTGCACCGTCCCGTCGGCCGGGAAGCCCACGTTCGACCTGCCCGAGGACCAGATGGAGATCGGCATCGGCATCCACGGCGAGCCCGGCCGGCACCGCGAGCCGATCGGCGACGCGAAGTCGATCGCCAAGCAACTCGTCGACCCGATCCTGCAGGACCTCGACTTCACCGGCTCGCCGGTGATCGCCATGCTCAACGGCATGGGCGGCACGCCGCTCATCGAGCTGTACCTCATGTACGGCGAGGTCGTGGCGCTGCTCAAGGAGGCGGGCGTCGAGATCAGCCGCAACCTGGTGGGCAACTACATCACCAGCCTGGACATGGCCGGTTGCTCGCTCACCCTGGTCAAGGCGGACGAGGAGATGATTCGCCTCTGGGACGCCCCGGTCAAGACCGCAGGTCTACGGTGGGGTCTGTGAGCGAACAACTACTGACTCTGGACCTGCTCGCCGACTGGCTGCGCCGGTATGCCGCCATCGTCGACGAGCACAAGACCTACCTCACCGAGCTCGACTCGGCCATCGGTGACGCGGACCATGGCGCCAACATGGCCCGCGGCACCGCGGCGGTCCTCACGCACGTCGACGACGCCACCACGATCGACGCCCTGCTGAAGAAGGCGGGCATGACGCTGGTGAGCACCGTCGGCGGCACCTCAGGGCCGCTGTACGGGACCCTGCTCATGAAGATGGGCATGGCCACCGGCAGCGTCGTCGAGCTCAGCGCGGAGGACTTCGGCAAGGCGCTGCGCGCCGGGCTCGAGGGGCTCGTCGCGCGCGGCAAGACCGAGCTCGGGGACAAGACGATGGTCGACGCGCTCGCGCCGGCACTGGACGCGTACGACGCCGCCCTGGCCGACGGATCGGACCTGCACGACGCCGTCGCGGCGGCCGCGCAGGCGGCAGCCGCCGGTCGCGACGCCACCACGCCGATGGTCGCGAAGAAGGGGCGCGCCAGCTACCTGGGCGAGCGATCCGCCGGCCACCAGGATCCGGGGGCCACGTCGTCGACGTACCTGTTCGATGCCCTGGCCGATGTGATCGGCGCCTGATGGCCGTCGGGATCGTCGTCGTGTCGCACAGTCGCGCGCTCGCCGATGCCGCCGTCGATCTCGCCATGCAGATGGTGCACGAGGACCCGCCGCCGGTGGCGGTCGCGGCCGGTATGCCCGACGGCGGGCTCGGCACGGACGCCGCGGCGGTCGCCGCGGCCATCACCGAGGTGGACCGGGGCGCCGGGGTCGCGGTGCTGGTCGACATGGGCTCGGCGCTGATGAGCGCCGAGATGGGCGTCGAGTTCGCCGGTCTGGCGGAGGGCACCGTACGGATCCTGGCCGCGCCCTTCGTCGAGGGGCTGACGGCGGCCGTGGTCCGCGCCGTCGGCGGGGCCACGCTCGCCGAGGTCGCGGAGGAGGCCGAGGCGGCGCTGTCGCCGAAACTCGCCGCCCTCGGCATGACCACCGGCGGCGACGCCCCCGCCGAACCCCCGCCCAGCGGCGACGGGGACGTGTCGGGCGAGGCCGTGCTCGTCAACGAGACGGGGCTGCACGCGCGTCCAGCGGCTCTGTTCGTGGCCGAGGCCCGTCGCTTCGACGCGGACATCCAGCTGCGCAACGGGGACGCCGGCCCCGTGAAGGCCACCAGCAGCATCGGGCTCGCCACGCTCAACGCCCGCAAGGGCGACACCCTCCGGCTGACCGCGACGGGCCCGCAGGCCCGCGAGGCCGTCGACACCCTCGTGGCGCTCATCTCGGCGGGTTTCGGCGAGCTCTGAACCAGCGTCGCTAGGCTGAGCGCCATGAGCGACACGCATCCCAACCTCATGGCCTCCGACGTCGTCGTGCGCCTGCCGGAGGACCCGGCGTTGGCCGCCATCGCCGAACACGGCAAGGAGCGGTTCCTGGACGTGGTCGCTCACCACCCGGCGTCGTCGCTGTGCTGGGCGCTGCTGGCCGAGACCTGCCTCACCGAGGACGACCTCGGCAGCGCGGTCGCTGCCTACGCGTACGCCCGGACCGGCTACCACCGCGGCCTGGACACGCTGCGCCGCAACGGCTGGAAGGGGTCGGGCCAGATCCCGTGGGAACACGAGCCGAACCGCGGCTTCCTGCGCGCGCTGTGGGCGCTCAGCGTCGCGGCGGGCCGGATCGGGGAGGCCGAGGAGCAGGAGCGCTGCGCCCAATTCCTGCGGGACTCGTCGGAGACCGCGTACCAGGTGCTCGCCCAGCCAGCTGGCTAGGCTTGGCCCATGATCTTCATCGTCGTCAAGTACCAGGTCAAGCCCGAGTCCGCCGAGCGGTGGATGGACATCGTCGCGCCGTTCACGCAGGCCACCCGCGCTGAGGAGGGCAACCTCTGGTTCGAGTGGTCGCGCAGCGTCGAGGACCCGAACGAGTATGTGCTGGTGGAGGCGTTCCGCGACGGCGACGCCGGCGCGGCCCACGTCAACTCCGCTCATTTCCCGCAGGGCCTTGAGGCGATGCGCCCCCACCTGGTGGCCACGCCGAAGATCATCTCCCGCACCATCGACGGCGCCGGCTGGGACGAGATGGGCGAACTCCGGATCGGCTGAGGCTCACTCGCCCGCGAAACAGGCCGACACCGCCTCCGGCTGCCCCCCGTCGAATCTGAGGGGCGGTGCCGCGAAGACGGGGGTGCACCCGTCACGGGTGAGTTCCCTGCGGGTGGTGCCGTCGTCGAAGCCGAGGTTGCGGCACCCGTCGACGCGGAGGTAGACGTCGTGGACCCCCGTGGCGTCAAGCACCCTCAGGACGAGCCCGGAGCGCTGGTCGTAGTCAGACAGGCAGTCGGCGGGGTTCCCGCTGACGCCCTCGGGTGCGGCGGCGACCGCGGCGATGAGCGCCCCGGCCTCCTCACCACCGAGGACCCGCGACGCCGTCAGATTGGGGCGGTCGGCCTCGAGCGCGTAGTCCAGATACCGGCACAGCCCCACCTCCACGACGCCCTCTGCGCCGGTCACGTCCCACGCCTCCGGGCGCGCCTCGAGGTCGGCGAAGGGCGCGACCGGGGCGCATCCCGCGGCGTCCCGCTCGAACACCGTCGCCGAGTCCAGGATCCCTTGGGCGACCGCCTCGTCGGCGGCGGTCGCGTCCGCCCGCAGCACCACCCGCACGTCGGTGGTTCCGACGGTTCGGCTCAGCACCGGTGTGAGGCTCGGCGGCTCGGCGGCAGGATCGGCGAAGTCCAGGTAGGTCTGGACCCACTCGGGCTGCCACTCGGGGCAGGCGATCGCGGCGACGGGGCCGGCGGGCGTGGAGACGAACGGAGTAGCGGGGGGCTGAGGCTCCTGAGTCTTGCCCAGGCACCACGGTGACCACGCGTAGTCACTCCACCCCCACTCGTCCGGGACCTGGACGGCGACATCGCCCCGCGACACCCACCGCCGGCCCTCCTCCGGCGCAGGCAGCCCGCTGACGGTCGCGGGAACCGCGGGAGTCGCGACCTGGACGGGACGGGTGCCGAGCACGACCGCCAGGGGGATTGCGAGGGCCACGGCCGCGACCGCCGCAGCGACGGCCCACGCGCGGTGCGGCCGGTGCGGCGGCTTGGGCGCCACCCTGCCCAGCGGCACCCGCGCCTGCTCGGCGAAGGCGTCGCGGAAGGCCTGTTCGGCGCGGTCACTCATCGGGAATCCTCCTCGGTCAGGCGCTCCCGCAACGCGGCGAGGGCGCGGTGGACGTGTGAGCGCGCGGTGGCCTCTGGCATGCCGAGGATCCTGCCGATCTCGGCGTAGCTGGCGTCGTCGAAGAACCGCAGCACGACGGCAGCCCGCTGGGCCGTGGGCAGCTCCTGACACAGACGCCAGGCCAGCATCCGATCGGGGACCCGGTCGGCCACCGCCGCGACAGCGGGCTCGCTGATCAGTGGGACCGTCACCGGACGGCGTCGGCGACGCCGCGAGGCAACCTCGTTCGTGACGGACCGCCGCGCGTAGGCGTCGATCCCGCCGTCGTCAGCTAGGCGGTCGTACCGCCGAACCAGGCGGCTGTAGACGTCCTGGACGACGTCGCGGGCCTCCTCCCGGTCCGCGCACAGCAGATACGCGTAGGCCAGGAGCTTCGGCTGCGACGACACCACCCAGGCGTCGAACGACGTGGACACGCTCACACCCTCCCTCAACGCGATGCGCTCCAGTCTCGTTGCAGCTGGCCAGGAATCGTGGCAGGCGCCCCGCTGGCCGTAGACTCGTCCGCGGCCCTCCACCGTCGATCCCCCGGGAGATCACCCATGCCCACACGCGAAGACCTGCGAAACGTCGCCATCGTCGCCCACGTCGACCATGGAAAGACGACGCTCGTCGACGCCATGCTGTGGCAGTCCGGCGCCTTCCGCGAGGGGTCCGACGTCAACAACCGTGTCATGGACTCGATGGACCTCGAGCGCGAGAAGGGCATCACGATCCTCGCGAAGAACACCGGCGTCCGGCACATCCGCCCCGACGGCACCGGCGTCACGATCAACATCATCGACACCCCCGGCCACGCCGACTTCGGCGGCGAGGTGGAGCGCGGCCTCGAGATGGTCGACGGCGTGGTCCTGCTGATCGACGCGTCCGAAGGCCCCCTCCCCCAGACCCGGTTCGTGCTGCGCAAGGCGCTGGCCAAGAACCTCCCCATCATCGTGGTGGTCAACAAGGTGGACCGGCCGGACGCGCGGATCTCCGCGGTCGTCGAGGAGACCTACGACCTGTTCATGGACCTCATCGACGACGACGCAGCGCACGTCCTCGACTTCCCCATCGTCTACGCCTCGGCGAAGGCCGGCCGCGCCTCGATGACGCAGCCCGACGACGGCGGCATGCCCGACAGCCCCAACCTCGAACCGCTGTTCGACGCGCTCATGGAGCACATCCCCGCCCCGGTCTACGAGGAGGGCGAGGTCCTGCAGGCGCACGTGACCAACCTCGACGCCTCCCCGTACCTCGGGCGTCTGGCGCTCTGCCGCATCGTCTCCGGCGAGCTCCGCCGTGGGCAGCAGGTGGCGTGGTGCAAGGGCGACGGCAGCATCCAGAACGTCAAGCTCACCGAGCTCCTGATGACCGAGGCCCTGGACCGGGTGCCGGCCGAGAAGGCAGGGCCGGGCGACATCGTCGCCATCGCCGGCATCCCCGAGATCATGATCGGCGAGACGCTGTCGGACCCGGAGAACCCGAAGCCGCTGCCGCTCATCCACGTCGACGAGCCGTCGATCTCGATGACGATCGGCATCAACACCTCGCCGCTGGCGGGCCAGTCCGGGAAGAACCTCACGGCCCGGCTGGTCAAGGCCCGCCTCGATCAGGAGCTGGTCGGCAACGTGTCCATCCGGGTCAACCCCACGGAGCGGCCGGACACCTGGGAGGTGCAGGGTCGCGGCGAGCTGCAGCTGGCCATCCTGGTGGAGATGATGCGGCGCGAGAGCTTCGAGCTGACGGTCGGCAAGCCGCAGGTCGTGACCAAGCTCGTCGACGGCAAGGTCCACGAGCCCATCGAGCGCCTCACCATCGACATCCCCGAGGAGTTCGTGGGCGTGGTGACCCAGCTCATGGGGCTGCGCCGCGGGCGCATGGAGATGATGGTCAACCACGGCACCGGCTGGGTGCGCATGGAGTTCATCATCCCCGCCCGCGGACTCATCGGGTTCCGCACCGAATTCCTCACCGAGACCCGCGGCACCGGAATCATGCACCACGTCGGCGAGGGCTACGAGCCGTGGGCCGGCGACTTCCGGACCCGGCCCACGGGCTCGCTGGTCGCGGACCGGCAGGGCGTCGTCACCGCCTACGCCCTGTTCAACCTGCAGGAGCGCGGCACGATGTTCGTCTCGCCCGGCATGGAGGTGTACGAGGGCATGATCGTCGGCGAGAACCCGCGCGCCGAGGACATGGACGTCAACCCGGCCAAGGAGAAGAAGCTCACCAACGTGCGCTCCTCCACCGGCGACGAGCTCGAGCGGCTGATCCCCGCCAAGCAGATGTCCATGGAGCAGGCGTTGGAGTTCTGCGCCGGCGACGAGTGCCTCGAGGTGACCCCGTCTGCCGTCCGCATCCGCAAGGTCACGCTCAACGGCAACGACCGCGCGAAGGAACGCAACCGCGCCAAGCGCAACTGAATGGTGACGGGCCGACGCGTCGGCCCCCTAGAACCACCAGACCGCGAGCCAGCCGACGCCGGACCACAGCGCCGCCCACAGCAGGCTCGCGAACGTGCCCACGATGAAGAGCTCGCCCGTCCGGGGAGTGTCGGAGGTGGCGAGGTCCGCGTAGCGGCCGAGGCCCTTGACCGCCAGCACCATGGCGATGCCCGCCGGGAATCCCGTCACGATGCAGGCGTACACCGCGAGCCGCTCGAGCATGCCGATCCACCGGCCCCCCGGGAGCTCCCGCTGCGCGGCCGCCAGCCCCAGGTTGGCCCGGGCGACTGCGACGTCGGCGTCGTCCACGCGCGGCGGGCGATCCATGCGCCGCAGCAGGCCCCGGACCACGGGATTGCCGAACGTCGCCAGGACCCCCGCGACGACGACCGTCGCGGCCCGGCCGAACAACATCCAGTCCATGCCCCGCACGCTACACGGCTGCCCTGACAGACTCGGTTCAGGTTTAAGCTACATTCATTCTAGATTCAGGTATTGTCTACACATGGACGTCGCCCCTCGTGTTGCCCTGCTGATCGACGTCGTCGCTTCCCGGGCCGCCGACCGCTCGGCCCTCCATGCCGCCATCCTGGCCGCCGCCGACGCGGCGAACGCGGCCGTCCCCGCCGTCGATCCCCTGTACCCCACCGTCGGCGACGAGCTCCAGGGCGTCTACCGCTCCCTGGGCGACGCGCTGAGCGCGGCGTTCACACTGCGGCTCACCCTCGCCCCCGGCTGGGACGTGCGCTGCGGGCTGGGCGGAGGCGAGGTGATCGTCGTGGACGCGGCGCGCCGGATCCAGGACGGCTCGGCGTGGTGGCTCGCGAGAGAGGCGATCGACTGGGTCGCGGAACGGTCCACCCGGCCCGGGTACGAGGCGGTCCGCACCGCCATCCGCGACGAGCGGCCTGCGGCCGACCCCCTGGCCGATCCGACGGCGCGGCTGGTCGACGCCCACATCGCCCGGTTGCGGCCCGCCGTGGTCGGCACGCTGCGGGGGCTGTGGGAGGGCCTCGACAACGCCGCGGCGGCGGAGCGCGAGGGCATCAGCCCCTCGGCGAACTCGCAGCGGATCCGCACGAACCAGCTGCGCCCGCTCGTCGACACCATGAGGGCGCTGGGCGAGCTGCCCTGATCAGGCGCCGACGAGCTCCGCCACCAGGGCGCGGACGCGGCGGTCGATGTCGTCGCGGACCAGTCGCATGCGCTCCCCGCCGTCGATGCCGCGCAGCGACGGCTCGTCGGTGATCCACGTCTCGATCGTGCCGCGCATGCCCTCCACGGGCGCCACCTCGGCCTCCCCGCCAACCAGCACCACGCGGTCCACGGAGCGCAGCAGATCCTCGTCGAGCGGCTTGGGGTACTCGCCGTCGAACGTGGCACCGACCTCCTCGACGCTCGCCCGCGACTCCTCGTTCAGCGCCGACCCGGGCTTTGTTCCGGCGGAGTAGACATCGACGGCGCCCTGCGAGTGCAGCTTGGCCAGCGCCGCTGCCATCTGGCTCTTGCCGCCGTTCTTGACGCAGACGAACAGGACGCTGGGCCTGCGGTCGGTGTCGGTCATTCGTCGTCTCCCTCGTCGTCGAGCTCCAGCGCCGCGTTCGCGGCCCGGTCGGTCACTTCGTCGGCCCGGGCCCACTTCTTGCGGCCACGCTGCACGATGAGCGGGTCCGTCGGCTTGATGACCGCCGGATCCTTGCCGTCGTAGTCGTGCAGGTCCAGAAAGAGCCGCATGGCGTTGAGCCGGGCCCGCTTCTTGTCGTTGGACTTGATGCGGTACCAGGGCGCGCTGCCGGTGTCGGTGTGCTTGAGCATCGCGGTCTTCGCAGCGGTGTAGTCCTCCCACCGGCCCAGCGACTCCAGGTCCATCGGCGAGAGTTTCCACCGCCGCACCGGGTCGATCTGCCGGATCGCGAAGCGGGTCCGCTGCTCGCGCTGCGTCACGGAGAACCACAGCTTGGTCACGGTGATGCCGGACTCGATGAGCATCTCCTCGAACACCGGCGCCTGACGCACGAACGTCTCGTACTCCTCGTCGGTGCAGAAGCCCATGACGCGCTCGACGCCGGCGCGGTTGTACCAGGAGCGGTCGAACAGCACGATCTCCCCCGCCGTCGGCAGGTGCTGGACGTAGCGCTGGAAGTACCATTGGCCGCGCTCGCGCTCGGTCGGCGCGGCGAGCGCCACCACGCGGGCGGTGCGCGGGTTGAGGTGCTCGGTGAATCGCTTGATGGCGCCGCCCTTGCCGGCGGCGTCGCGGCCCTCGAACAGGATGACGTGCTTGGTGCCGTGGTCCTGGGCCGAGTACTGGAACTTCAGCAGCTCGATCTGCAGCTGCCGTTTCTCCACCTCGTATTCGGTGCGGTCGAGGAGTTCTTCGTACGGGTAGCGGTCGCGCCAGGTCTCGACGGCGTTGCCCATCGGGTCGATGAGGTACGGATCCTCGCCGTGCACGTCGGCCACTGCGTATCCTTCGGCGCGCAGATGGTCGATGTACTCGCGGAGGTTCTGACTCATGTGCCAAGTTCACCACGTCGCGGTGAACGGGAGTTGAACGCGGCCGGAACCGGCCCGCCGAATGAGCCTGCGCCAAGGCTCGACGCCGATGGCAACGCTGACAGGCTGGATTCCGGGGTCGAGGCCAGCTGCAGGCTCGTCGAGCCCCGACGAACCGCGAGTCAGGCTCAACCGACCCCCGCACGCCGCGTGTCAGGCTCAACGCGGGTGCGCCCACGGCGAACGGGACGACGGGACCCTGGCGGGATTTGGGTCCATCGGCAAAGATCGGTTCCATGGCTGAGATCACCTTCAAAGGCAACCCCATCCACACCGTCGGCGAGCTGCCCTCCGTGGGCTCGCCCGCCCCGGACTTCGAGCTCACGGGCCCGGACCTCTCCCCCGTGACCCTGGCGGACTACGCCGGACGCACGCTCGTGCTCAACATCTTCCACTCCCTGGACACCGGGACCTGCGCCAACAGCGTGCGGGCCTTCAACCAGAAGGCGGCGGGCCTCGACGGAGTCACGGTGCTCAACGTGTCCAAGGACCTGCCGTTCGCGCAGAAGCGGTTCTGCGGCGCCGAGGGCATCGACAACGTCGACGTCGCCTCGGACTTCCGCTCGGACTTCGGGCAGCGCTACGGCGTCACCTACACCGATGGCCCTATCCGCGGGCTCCTTTCGCGCGCCGTGGTCGTCGTGGACGCCGAGGGCCGCGTGGTCTACACCGAGCAGGTCGCTGAGTCGTCCGAGGAGCCGGACTACGACGCGGCGCTCGCGGCCCTCAGCTGACCCGACCGACCCCACGATCCCCGGAGGCCGACGCCTTCGGGGATCGTCCCTGCTTGAGGGGATCGGCGGCCACCCGCTCGACGCCGGCGGGCCGGGACGCCCTGACCATGGTCGACGCTCCGGCCCAGATCGCGACGACGCCCACCGTCGACAACGGGTAGCGCCAGTGCAGCGCGGTGCCGTGGTGCCACACCAGCATGGAGCCGGCGATCATGAGCATGAACGACAGCAGCGCCAGATACCGGTCCTGAGTGGTTCCCAGCGGCGGGATGAGCCGGTACTCGAGCAGCCCGATCAGCGGCACCAGCGTGACGATGAGGACGATGCCCACCAGGAGCACCACCGGCTGCGACAGCAGCACCGGGGCCGCGTCCGGCACCATCCGCGCCAGCAGCAGCAACCCACCGCCCCCCACGAGGAGGCAGGGGACGTGCCACAGGTACACCGTCATCATGAGCGCGCTGATCCGCGACAGCACCGCCTGGGCACGTTCGCCCGGCCGGGCGAAGATCCGGGAGCGTTCCACGAGGCCCATCGCCGCCACCTGCGCGACTCCCAGCAGCGCCATGGCCAGCGTCGGCGGCAGGTGGTTGGCCGACGGCGCGTTGGCGAATCCGACGGCGGACGCCGGGTAGCCGAACCACGCGATGAGCGCGCCGATCGCGGCCGCCGAGCCGAAGAGGACCGTCCACGCGCCCCAGACCCGGCCCCGCCGGAACCAGCCGCGCTGGTAGCCGATGCCGACCTGATGGCACAGCGGCCACACGAGGAACATGTTCAGCTGCCCGATGTCGTGCCGGCCGAACCCGAGGTGGAACCGGTCGACGACGACGATGGCGAGCAGCATCGCGACCACGACCCACGCCCCGAAGCGGTCGTGCAGCCGCACCATGAAGGGGGCCACCAGGACGATCACCAGGTAGACGGAGATGAACCACAGCAGGAACATCAGGGTGCGGCTGAGCTCAGCCGCGACGTCGGGGTATCCCGTCCAGGCGATCGCCGTGGCGATGACGGCGAAGAACGTGACGAAGAGCGTCAGCCCCCCGGTCAACCGGCGGCCGCGATTGGCGAGGTAGTGCGAGAAGCCGGTGCCGCGCGAGACCATCTTGTCGACGATGAGCGCGTTGGCGAACCCGCCGCAGGCGAAGAACGCCGGCATGGACATCAGCAGCCAGGACAGCCCCCACACCCAGATCGGCGGCGCCCACATCTCGGCGCGGAGCGATCCCTCCGGCGTCAGCGACGCCTGGAAGATGAAGCCGTGGAAGACCACGACCACCGCGACCGACAGCACGCGCACCACGTCGACCGTGTGGTTGCGCCCCTCCTCGATGTGCACGTGGGAGATGATGCCACCCGGGGGCCGGGTCAGCCGAGCAGCGGGCGCACGTGCAGCCCGACGTCCGGATCCACGAGGGCCTCCTGGGTGGCCGGGATGCCGCCGGCCAGCAGCTGCGCGGTCACGGGGACCGACCTCTTCACCAGGCCCAGCGCGATGGGGCCGAGTTCATGGTGCCGGGCCGCCGACCCGACGAATCCGACGGTCCGGCCGTCGAGCTCGAGCGCGTCGCCAGGCGCCGGCAGCGCCGACATCGAGCCGTCGAGATGCAGCTGCACCAGACGGCGCGGCGGGCGGCCGAGGGTGTGCACCCGGGCCACCGTCTCCTGTCCGCGGTAGCAGCCCTTGTCGAGGTGTGTCCCCACGAGGCCGATCTCGTTCGGGATGGTCCTGTGGTCGGTGTCGACGAAGATCCGCGGCACGCCCGCGGCGATGCGCATCGCCTCGAACGCCCACGTCCCGACGGTGTCGGCCAGCTCCGCCTGCGCGGGCAGGAACACGTCGAGCCCGCCCAGCTCGGAGTCCCGCACGCGCCAGGCCGGGTCCAGTTCCACCCGGTGGCCGGCCCAGACCATCGTCAGGTCGGTGCGGATCTGCACGTCGACCCGCGTCGCGAACCGCATCCGCCCCAGGAAGTCGACCAGCTCCGCGGCCCGCCCCGGCTCGGTCCAGGCGAGGAAGGACGTGCCGTCGTCGACGCCGTGCAACACATGCTCGATGTGGCCGGTCGGGGACAGGATGAGCGCCGTGGTGGACTCCCCCGGCCGCAGGCCGGAGAGGTGCTGCGTCGTCAGCGCGTGCAGCCACGTGAGGCGCTCCGGGCCCGTGACCTCGACGACCTCACGGTTGCCGAGCGCTACCACCCCGTCGCCCGCCGCCAGGGCGCGTGCCTCGGTCACCGGATTGCCGAAGTGCCAGGTGAGGCCGGCATCCACACCGGACTCCACCGCGACCGCCACGTCAGATCCGCTTGAGGCGGGCCCACATGTGGGGCCGGAGCTCGTGCTCGGTGGTGGCGCGGTCCAGGGCGTACATGAGGTCGCCCTCGACCTTGCCGTAGAGGCGCTGCCCGGCCGAGTGCCCGACCGCGGCGGTCTCCGTCCGGACGACGGCGTCGCTCAGCAGGTCGATCCGGGTCACCTGGATCTTGCCGATCAGCACCTCGGTCCAGCCCTCGGCGCTGGTCAGCACGACCTCGAGCGACGCGTCCGGCTTGGGCCGCCAGAAGCCCGTCTCCATGCTGAGCGGCACCTGTCCGGCGCCGTCGGTCTCCAGCAGGAAGGTCTGCGAGGCGTAGTAGAGGTAGTCCCCACCGTTGTGGCTGAACTCGATGCGCTGCTCGAACTCGAAGGCTTTGCCCTCGTGGTCCGTCCCGTTGCCGGTGCCCTCCCACCGGCCGACCAGCCAGCCGAGCGCGGTCAGCGCGGGGTTCAGGCCCTCGGGCACCTCGATGTCAATGTTCACGCGTGTCTCCTCGAAGCTGTCGCCACAGGCCCGCCAAGGTGGACCACAGCGCCACCAGCACCCCCACGCACACTGCCGCGGAGGCGACGATCAGCACCCACACCAGGACCGCGGCCATGCGGGCCAGTATACGAACCGGCCACAATGGGCCCATGCGCGTGGTGGTGACGAGGGTGGCGGAGGCGTCGGTGGAGGTCGACGGCGAGGTGGTCGGCCGGCTCGGGCGGCCCGGGCTGCTCGTGCTGGCCGGCGTAGGACACGACGACACGGCCGACGACGCCGCCGCGCTGGCCCGCAAGATCTGGGGCCTGCGGATCCTCGACGGCGAGCTCTCGGCCTCGGACGTCGGGGCCCCGCTGCTGGTCGTCAGCCAGTTCACGCTGCACGCCTCGACGAGGAAGGGGCGCCGCCCGTCGTGGAGCAGGGCCGCGCCCGGGCATGTGGGCGAGCCACTGGTCGAGCAGCTCTGCCGCGACCTCGAGGCGCTGGGCGCGCACGTCGAGCGGGGGCGCTTCGGCGCACACATGCGCGTGGCGTCGGTCAACGACGGGCCGGTGACGATCCTCATCGACACCAAGGACTGGGACTGACTATCGGGCCGGGCCCAGGAACTCCAGGGAACTGATGGAGACCGCGTCGGCCGACGGCGCTCCGGACCCCGGCACGGTCGCCTCGAGGATCTGGAACGTCACCTGGTCCGTCGTCACCTCCGGGAAGCGCACCTCCTGCGGGTTGCGGTCGTTGGCGACCAGCCCCTGGTCGAAGTAGGAGCCGTCGGCGAACGTCCACCGGATCCCGACGATGCGCCGCTCCGCCAGGTAGCGGTCGGTCCACACCGTGTTGCCGTTGACCAGCCGGAGCCCGACCAGTGGGCGCGGCCCGGGGAACGTGAACGTGGCCGCCTCGTCGACGCCCCGGCCGCGGCAGCGCCAGATGGTCTCGTCGTCGCCGTCGATGAGCGCCTGGGCGTCCGCGTCGATTCCGCCCTCGACGCACCGCCCCTCGGCGGCGACCGCCCGGACCGCCGCGACGGGCCCGTCGTAGGGGGCCAGGGCGTCTGGCGAGGGCGTCGCGGTCGCGGAGGCGCTCGGCGAGGCCGGGGCGAGACCGGGCGACTGCGGCAGCGCGTCGGGCGCGAAGAGCCAGAACCGCCCCAGCGCGAACCCGAGGCCGACGGCCACGATCGCGATGGTCGCCACGGCACGCGGCGCGAGACCGTCGCGCACCTCGCCGGGCGCGACAGCCTTCACGGCCGCCGTGCCCGGGAGTGATGGCACCGCCGCGTCGCGGCGCACATCGTCGGACTCAGCAGCCGGCCGGAAGTATTCATCCGGAACGCGCTGCTCCATGCCGTCATGCTACAAGTCGTCGCGGATATCACCGGACGGGCTTGCGGCGATACCATGGGCACGGCCGACCGGTCTGGAAGGGAGGGTCCCCCGCGTGAGCAACGTCCTGTTCGTCTCGGAGTCGGAGCCCCCCGCGGAACTCGGGCTCCTCAGCCACCACGTGGCACGGACGACCTCGGTGGCGCAGGCACTGGTGGACGCCGACGGCGTCGACGTGGTCATGGTGGACGGACGGACGGACCTGGCGGGCGCCCGCGCCTCGTGCCAGACCCTGGCCAAGAACGGCGGCACCCCGGTGCTGCTGCTCGTCGCGCCGACCGGGCTCGCCGTCCTCGCGCCGGACTGGGGGTTCACCGACTTCGTCGCGGCCGGCTGCGAGGCCGCCGAGCTGGACGCCCGCCTGCGGATCCTCGTCAAGGCCGGCTCGGACCCGGACGTGCTGGTCGCCGGCCCGATCCGCGTCGACGGCGCCGCCTACTCCGCGAGCGTCGACGGCACCCCCCTCGACCTCACCTACACGGAGTTCGAGCTCCTGCGCTACCTCATGCAGCATCCGGGCAGGGTCCTGTCGCGCGAGACCCTCGTCAGCCAGGTGTGGGGCTACGACTACTACGGCGGCACCCGCACCGTCGATGTCCACGTCCGCCGGCTGAGGGCGAAGTTGGGCCAGTACGACTACTACATCGGCACGGTGCGTAACGTGGGTTACCGGTTCGCGAGTGCCAGGGAGGCCCACCGTGCTGGTTAGTCTGACGACGTTGACGCCGACGATGCAGGAGGCGTTGCGCCGCCTGGTGGCCGAAATCACGGAGCACGACGGCGTGTCCCCCATCAACGAGTCCGCGTCGCTGGGCATCGAGGGCCGCCGGGAGGCCGACTTCTTCTTCATGGGCCGCCGGTCGGATCCCTATGGCTTCGTCGTGTGCGACGAGCGCGACGGGACTCTGCTGCTGGGGGTGCACCCGAACCACCGCCACGAGGGCGTCGGCACCCGGCTGCTCGAAGAGGCGGTCCGCTCCCACCCGGACTCGGCGGTCTGGGCCTTCGGGACCCTGCCCGGCGCGGCCTCACTCGCGGAGCGGGTCGGCCTGTACCCGGTGCGGCGCCTGCTGCGCATGGAGAAGCCGCTCGTCGACGTCCCGGACCCGGAGACGCAGCGCCCCCAGGGCGCCGACGACGTCCGGATCGTCACCTACACGCCGGACCTGGCGGAGGCGATCGTCGCCGTGAACGCCGCCGCGTTCGCCGGCCACCCCGAGCAGGGCCGCCTCACCCTCGACGAGTTCCACGACCTGACCCGGCTCCCCTGGTTCGACCCGGCGGGGCTCTTCGTCGCGGTCCGGGGCGACGACGTCGTCGGCTTCCACTGGACGAAGCGGCATGGCGGCCGGCTGGGCGAGGTCTACGTGCTGGCGGTCGCGCCGGAGCACGAGGGGCGGGGCCTGGGCCGGTGGCTCCTGGCGCAGGGTCTGCACCACCTCGTGCAGCGGGGCGATGACCGGGTGCAGCTCTACGTGGAGGGCGACCAGGACAGGGTCGTCGCGATGTACCAGAATGCGGGGTTCACGGTCGTCCAGACAGACACCAGTTACCGCGTCGAGAGGTGAGCCGAAGTGAGTGAGACCCCACTGCCCGTGGATCGCTACCTGGACCGGGAGATCTCCTGGCTCGAGTTCAACGACCGCGTGCTCGATCTCGCCCGCGACCGCGCCCGGGTGCCGCTCATCGAGCGGGCCAAGTTCCTGGCCATCTTCTCGTCCAACCTCGACGAGTTCTTCATGGTGCGCATCGCCGGCCTGAAGCGGCGTATCGCCGCCGGCGTGGCGGTGCCGACGGTGACGGGCAAGATGCCCGGCGAGCTGCACGCGGAACTGCTGCAGGAGGTCGCGCGTCTCGTGTCCGAGCAGTCGCGCGTCTTCCAGGAGGAGATCCGTCCCGAGCTGGCCGCCGAGGGCATCGAGATCCTGCGCTGGGACCAGCTGACCGCGGCCGAGAAGGACCGGATGCGTGCCCTGTTCGCGGAGCGCATCTTCCCCGTCCTCACGCCGCTGGCGGTCGACCCGTCACACCCGTTCCCCTACATCTCGGGGCTCTCGATCAACCTGGCCGTGCTGCTGAAGAACCCCCAGACCGGCGCCCGCCAGTTCGCCCGGGTCAAGGTGCCCCCTGTGCTCTCGCGGCTCGTGAAGCTGGCCGAGGGCAGGTTCCTGCCGCTGGAGGAGATCATCTCCCGGCACCTGGGACAGCTGTTCACCGGCATGCAGGTGCTGAGCCACACCACCTTCCGGGTGACCCGCAACGAGGACATCGAGGTCGAAGAGGACGACGCCGAGAACCTGCTGTTCGCCCTCGAGAAGGAGCTGCTCCGGCGCAAGGTCGGCCGCCCGCCCGTGCGGCTGGAGGTCGAGGAGGACATCGACGAGCACATGCTCCACATGCTGATGTCCGAGCTGGACGTCAGCGAGAGCGAGGTCTTCCGGCTGGCCGCCCCGCTGGACCTCACCGGGCTCTTCTCCCTGGCCGACTCCCAGCGGGAGGACCTCAAGTTCCCCAACTTCCTGCCCATCACCCATCCGGACCTGGCCGAGGTGGAGAGCGCGAGCCCGGCGGACATGTTCAAGGCGCTCAAGCTGCGCGACGTGCTGGTCCAGCACCCCTACGACTCCTTCGCCACCTCGGTGCAGCGGTTCATCGAGCAGGCCGCGGCCGATCCGGCGGTCCTGGCCATCAAGCAGACGCTCTACCGGACCTCCGGCGATTCGCCGATCGTCGACGCGCTCATCGAGGCGGCCCAGGCCGGCAAGCAGGTGCTGGCCGTCGTGGAGATCAAGGCGCGCTTCGACGAGCAGAACAACATCGCGTGGGCCCGCAAGCTCGAGAAGGCCGGCGTGCACGTCGTCTACGGCATGCTCGGCCTCAAGACCCACTGCAAGCTCGCGCTCGTCGTGCGTGAGGAGGCCGACGGCCTGCGGCGCTACTGCCACATCGGCACCGGCAACTACAACCCGAAGACCGCCCGGCAGTACGAGGACATGGGCCTGCTGACGTCGAACCCGGTGATCACCGACGACGTGGCCCGCCTGTTCAACCACCTTTCGGGCATGACGCAGGAGACGAACTATCGGCGGCTGCTCGTCGCGCCGCACGGCATCCGCACCGGGCTCATCGAGTACATCCACGAGGAGATCGCCAACCAGCGCGCCGGCCGGCCCGCCGGGGTGCGGATCAAGGTGAACTCCCTGGTCGACGAGGCCCTCACCGACGCGCTCTACCGGGCCTCGCAAGCCGGGGTGCCGGTGGACATCTGGGTGCGCGGCATCTGCACCATCCGGCCCGGCGTGCCCGGGCTCAGCGACAACATCCGGGTCCGCTCCATCCTCGGCCGGTTCCTCGAGCACTCCCGCGTGTTCTGGTTCGCCGGCGGCGGTCGGCCCATCGTCGGCATCGGGTCGGCGGACATGATGCACCGCAACCTGGACCGCAGGGTCGAGGCCATCGTCGGCATCAGCAACCCCGCCCACGTGGCGCAGGTCGAGGAGCTCTTCGACATGGCGTTCGCGCCCGACACCGTGCATTGGGAGTTGATCGATTCCCGGTGGACGGCGCACACCACCAACCCTGACGGCGAGCCCCTCACGGACCTGCAGGAGACTCTGATCCAGCGCACCGCGGCCCGACGCGCGTCCCGATGAGCAGCCGACCCAAGATCCGGGCCGCCGGGGCCGTCGTGCTGCGCGGCGGCGACGACGACCTCGAAGTCCTCATGATCCACCGCCCCTCCTACGGCGACTGGACCCTGCCGAAGGGCAAGGGGCACCCGGACGAGCTCGCCCCTCAGACGGCGGTGCGGGAGGTGCTCGAGGAGACGGGCGCCGTGGTGCGCCTGGGGCTGCGGCTGCCGTCGATCAAGTACCAGCTCGCCAAGGGGCCCAAGACGGTGGCCTACTGGCGGGCCGAGGTGGTCGAACAGCACCCGCGGGAGCCCGACGACGAGGTCGACAAGGTGCGTTGGTTCCCGGTCGCCAAGGCCATGACCCGCCTCACCTACGCCGACGAGCGGCGCATCCTTTCGGCGGCGCTGCTCACGCCCCGCACCACGCCGTTGCTGCTCGTCCGCCACGCCAAGGCGATGCTGCGCAAGGACTGGTCCGGCCCGGACCAGGAGCGACGGCTGTCCGGGCGGGGCCGACGGCAGGCCCGCGGCCTCGTGCCCCTGCTGGGGGCCTACGGCGTCCAACGCCTCGTCTCCTCCGCCTCCACCCGATGCGTCCACACGCTCAAGCCGTACGGGGAGGCCCGCGGCATCGCCGTCGAGACCGCCGACCTGCTGACGGAGGAGGAGGGCACCGTCCACCCCGACGACGTGACGGCCTACACGGCGGGGCTCTTCCGGGAGATCGAGGGCCCCACGGCCGTGTGCGGCCACCGCCCGGTCCTCCCCGCGATGTTCCGCGGCCTCGAGCTGCCGGCCCGGCCGATGGTCGTCGGCGAGGTCATCGTCGTCCACCGGGACGAGGCCGGGGACAAGGTTGCCGTCGAGGTGCACAAGCCCACCGCGTGACGGGCCCAAACCGTTACAGATATCCCAGCCTGCCCCCGCGCGGTGTGAGTCCCGTGGAGTGGTGGGGTTTCAGGGAGGGCGTGTCCTGAGCTGATGGAGGGGGCCATCGGCGTGATCCTCGGTTGTAGCGCCAACTACCACCGTGAAGGAGTTCACACCGATGGCCCTG
>NZ_MBQD01000027.1 GCF_001693815.1 Tessaracoccus lapidicaptus
CAGGATCAAACTCTCCGTCGAAAAAACAAAAACCAACCACCACCAAAGGCAGCAGCCAGCCAAAAATGTTTCAATCAACAAAAACTTCAACCACTGACAAAGACCCAAAAACTGGATCAATCAATCAATCATCAAAGGAATCCCAAACCAACCCCCAAAAGAGGGCCAGCCACGGGAAAAACACAGACACAGCCACAAACAACCATGCCTGCAAAAATTGGCATTGACTTTTAAAGTACGCTGTTGAGTTCTCAAGTTTCGGTTGCTCACGCGCTTCCGACCTAGTGGTCATCCGCTCGAGGCGACTCGTCCAACCTTACTCTGTCGCGATCGGCCGGTCAAATCCGTGAGGATCAGTTCCGGGCTTCCCGAAGAGCTGCAGTTGCCACCTGACTAGGGGCTTTGCTGGTCGACACCGCCGTAGCGGCCTGGCCTACTCTACCGGGCGACTGCCTCCCCGTCAAATTCGGGGGACATCATCCGATCGCTGTTGAGTTGTTGGGACCGCCGAAGCGGCCTGGTTCACATTACCCGTCCCGGGGCCTCCGATCAACTCGGGCCGCGGCTCTCAGCCATCGGGGCCTTGAGCGGGTTCTTCTGAACGCACACTCGCCCCAACAAGAGGAGAAAAGGGATGTGGCTTCGGGTCCGTCCTTGCGTCCGGTGCACCGGCGAAGCGAGGTGAACACTACCCACACCGGCCCGCGGGGCGCAAATCGTCGCCGGGTCGCCGTCGTAGGCTGTGCCCATGAAAGCGTCCCCGGTGCTTCTGGCCCTACTGGCCGTCGTGTCGTGCGCCCCGGCACCGGGCCAACCCGCGGCGCCACCCGAGGACTCCGCCCCAACCGGGGTCGTCCAGTCGCCCACCCGTGCGGAGCAGTCACCCACCGCGGAGTCGCCGTCGCCGTCCCCCTCCCCCTCACCGTCGCGTGTCGCCACCATCAACGTGAGCGGCGATCTCCTGTGGCACAACAGCCTCTGGGACAGCGCCGCGCTGGACGCCAAGGCCACCGGCGCGGCGAAGTTCGACTTCGCCCCCCAGTTGGCAGCGCTGGGACCGTACGTGTCGGAGGCGGATCTCGGCATCTGTCACTCGGAAGTGCCGTTCGCGCCGCCGGCCGGGCCGTACAAGAACTACCCGATGTTCGCGGCACCCCAGGAGATCGCGCCCGCGCTGGCCGCCACGGGGTGGGACCTGTGCACCACGGCGTCGAACCACACGATGGACGCCGGCTGGGACGGCCTGGTGCGGACCATCGAGGTCCACCGGGCGGCGGGGATTCTGACGGCGGGCACCTACGCCACCGAGGAGGCGGCCCGGACCCCGGTGATCCACACCACCGACGAGGGGGTCCGGATCGCCGTCATCAGCCAGACGTACGGTCTCAACGGGCTCCCGAAGTCGAAGGGGCGGGAGTGGAGCGTCGAGCTGCTCGACGCGGACCTCGCGATCGCCCAGGCCCGCGCGGCCAAGGCCGCCGGGGCGGACATCGTCGCGGTGCACATGCACGCCGGCGATGAGTACTCCTCGGATGTCAACGCCCAGCAGCGCTCCTTCGCCGAGGCCGTCACCGCGTCCCCCGACGTCGACCTGGTCTTCGGACAACACGCCCACGTCGTGCAGCCCGTCGACAAGGTCAACGGCACCTGGGTGATCTACGGCCTCGGGAACCTCATCGCCGCCAGCGGCCCAGCGAAGCCGCGCACCTACGACGGCGTCATGGTCGACATCACGTTCACCGAGCAGTCCGACGGCGGGTTCGAGGCCACGGCCGCCGAGTTCGCCCCCACCTTCATCAGCAGCATGGCGGGGGGCCGCCCGGCACGCGTCCACCTCATCAGCGACGCGCTGGCCGCCGGGACGCCGCTGGAGGCGGAGATGAGGGCGTCGGCCGAGCGCACGCGCCGCACGCTCCTCTCGCTCGGCGTCGAAGGGCTGACTGAGCGCGCTTAGCCCGCGACGATCCCGCCGACGGTGCGGCGACCTCGCCGCAGCACCGCGAACCGCCCGTGGATCAGCCGATCGGGCGTGAGCACGAGGTCCGGGTCCGTGACCTTCTCGTTGTTCAGGTAGGCGCCACCCTCCGTGATCGCCCGCCGCGCGGCCCCCTTGGAGTCCACGACACCCGACAAGGCCATCGCATCGACGACCGTGAGCTGGTCCGTAACGGTCGGGGCCCCCACCTCCCGCAGCACACCGTCGAGGACCTCGGGGGCGAGCTCGTCGAGACGACCCCTGCCGAACAGCGCCGCCGCGGCCGCGACCGCGGCCTCGCGCTCCGCCGCGCCGTGCACGAGGTCCGTCACGTCGTCGGCCAGTGCACGCTGCGCGACGCGCAGATGCGGCGTCTCGGCCGTGGCCCGCTCGAGGTCCTCGATCTCCTCCCTGGACCTGAACGAGAACACCTTGAGGTAGTCGATGACCTTCGCGTCCTCGGCGTTGAGGAAGAACTGGTGGAAGGCGTACGGGGACGTGAGCGAGCCGTCGAGCCACACCGTCCCCGCCTCCGTCTTGCCGAACTTGGTGCCGTCGGCCTTCGTCAACAGCGGAGTGGCCATCGCGTGCACGCGGCCCTGATCACTGCGCCGGATCAGCTCGACGCCGGCCGTCAGGTTCCCCCACTGATCCGACCCACCGGTCTGGAGCGTCACGCCGTGCCGGCGGAACAGCTCACGGAAGTCCATCGACTGGAGGAGGACGTAGGAGAACTCGGTGTAGGAGATGCCGCTCTCGAGGCGCCTGGCCACGACGTCACGGGCCAGCATCCGGTTCACCGGGAAGTGCTTGCCGACGTCGCGGAGGAAGTCGAGGACCGACATCTCGGCGGTCCAGTCGTAGTTGTTGACCATCGTCGCCGCGTTGGGCCCGTCGAACGACACGAACCGCTCGACCTGGCCGCGGATGCGCTCGACCCAGCCGGCCACGGTCTCGACGGAGTTCATGATCCGCTCGCCCGACTCCTTCGGGTCGCCGATGAGCCCGGTGGCGCCTCCGACCAGCATGTAGGGCTGGTGGCCGGCGTCCTGCAGACGCTTGGCGAGCAGCAGCTGGACCAGGTTGCCGGTGTGCACGCTCTGCGCGGTCGGGTCGAACCCCACATAGAACTTCACCGGGCCCGCGTCCAGGTGCGCGGCCAGCGCGTCCGGATCGGTCGAGTGGGCGATCAGCCCACGCCAACGGAGGTCGTCGAGGAGTGCGTTCACGCGGGTCAGCATAGCCGCCGACGTCGCGACGCCTCCGCTCGCGTCAGCCGCGGGCGAAGGCACCCAGCTGCCGCTGGGCCGCGCGCAGTTCGGCGGCCTGCTCCCGCACGCGGACCGGGGCGGTCCCCCCTCGCCCATCGCGGGCCGCCACGGACCCCTCGACGGTGAGGACCTCCAGCACGCCGGCGTCCAGGTGGGGCGAGATGCGCGGGAGGTCCTCGGCCGTCAGATCCTGCAACGTGATGCCCCGCTCCTCGCAGTAGCGCACCGTCTCGCCCGCCACCTCGTGGGCGACGGCGAAGGGCACCCGGGTGCGGACCAGATGGTCGGCCACGTCGGTCGCCAGCGAGAACCCACGCGGTGCCACCTGCGCCATGCGCTCGGGGTGGAAGGTCAGGGTGCCGACCATCCCCGCGACGGCGGGCAGCAGGACGTGCAGCTGGTCGATGCCGTCGAAGATCGGCTCCTTGTCCTCCTGCAGGTCACGGTTGTAGGCGAGCGGGAGCCCCTTGAGGGTGGCCAGCAGGCCCGCCAGGTTGCCGATGAGCCGCCCTGCCTTGCCGCGGGCCAGCTCGGCCACGTCGGGGTTCTTCTTCTGCGGCATGATCGAGCTGCCGGTCGACCAGGCGTCGTCGAGCGTCGCGAACCCGAACTCCGCCGTGCACCAGAGGATGACGTCCTCGGCGAGGCGCGAGAGGTCGACGCCGATCTGGGCCAGCACGTAGGCCGCCTCGGCGATGAGATCCCGGGCGGCGGTGCCGTCGATCGAGTTGGGCACCGACATGTCGAACCCGAGCTCCCGCGCCACGAGCTGCGGATCGAGGCCCAGGGAGGTCCCGGCGAGGGCGGCGGAACCGTAGGGGCTGAGCGCCAGGCGCCGGTCGAGGTCGCGGAGGCGCTCGATGTCGCGCACCAACGGCCAGGCGTGGGCCAACAGGTGGTGGCTGAGCAGGATGGGCTGAGCGGACTGCAGATGGGTACGCCCCGGCATCACGACGCCCACATGCCGCTCGGCCTGACCGGCGAGCGCGTCGATGACGCCGTCGACGTCCTGGGCGATCAGCCGGATCTCCTCCCGCAGGTAGCTGCGGATGAGGGTCGCGATCTGGTCGTTGCGGGACCGGCCCGCCCGGAGCCGTCCGCCGAGTTCGGGGCCGACGACCTCCTTGAGCCCGCGCTCCAGCGCTCCGTGGACGTCCTCATCCGAGTCGGCGGCGACAAACTCCCCCGCGCTGACGCGCCGCGCGAGCTCCGCGAGGCCCTCGTCCATGGCTGCGGCCTGCTCGTCGTCCAGCAGGCCAGCCGCTCGCAGCGCCTTGGCGTGCGCCCGCGAGCCGGCGATGTCGTGCAGCGCCAGGCGCCAGTCGAACTGCGTGGACTTGCTGAGCGCGAACATCGCCTCGCTCGGGCCGCCGGCGAACCGGCCGCCCCACAGTCGTCCCTGGTCAGTGCTCATCGCGCCGTCCTCCACCTGGTCGTCCACTCTTGGTCATCTCCGAGATCCGCGCCACCACCGCCTCGGCCGAAGCCTCGTCGACGGCGATCACCAGGATCGTGTCGTCGCCCGCGATCGTACCCATCACGCCGGCGAGCGCGGCGGCGTCCAGGCTCGCGGCGAGGTACTGCGCCGCGCCCGGCGGGACCCGGATGACGATCTGGTTGCCCGCCGAGCGCAGCGACTGCAGCATCTCCGCGCAGAGCCGCGCCAGTTTGTCCATGACGGCCCCGCGATCCTCGTCCGAACCCGCCGCGTACACCAGGGACCCGTCGCCCGTGCGCTGGCGGATCGCCCCCAGCGCAAGCAGGTCCTTCGACAGCGTGGGCTGCGACACGGTGATGCCCTCCGCGGCGAGCGCCTCGATGAGGTCCGCCTGCGACGCGAACCGCGCCGTCGACAGCAGCTGGCGCAGCGTGGCGAGCCGCCCGGCGCGCGTGACGTCAGACATGAGCCGAGAGCAGGCCCGGCAGCGCCTCGACGAAGGGCGCCAGGTCGGCCGGGACGGCGATCAGCGGCGGCGCCAGCCGCAACACGGCCGGGCGCGGGGCGTTGACCACGAAGCCGGCGTCCAGCGCCGCGTCGGCGACGGCCGGCGCGACCTCGCGGTCCAGGGTCACCCCGAGCAGCATGCCCCGCCCCCGCACGCCCGTGATCACAGGGTGCCCGAGGTCGCGGACCGCGGCGGCCAGCCAGGCGCCGGTGGCCCGTGCGTTGTCCAAGACCCCGTCCTCCAGGGCGTCGAGCACCGCGTTGCCGGCGGCCGCCGCCACCGGGTTACCGCCGAAGGTCGTGCCGTGCTGGCCCGGCTGCAACAGGTCGAGCGCGGGTCCGGAGGCCAGGCACGCGCCGACGGGGAATCCGTTCCCCAGGCCCTTGGCCAGCGTGACGAGGTCCGCGACCACGCCGTCGGCCCGGTGCGCCAGGTATTCGCCGCAGCGGCCGAGGCCCGTCTGCACCTCGTCGATCCACAGCAGGGCGCCGGCGGAGCGGGTGATGTCGCGGGCGGCCGCCAGGAAGCCGTCGGGCGCGGGCACGACACCGTTCTCCCCCTGGATCGTCTCGACGACGACCGCGGCGGTCCGGTCGTCGACGGCACCGCGAAGGGCGTCGACGTCTCCGAAGGGCACGAACTCGACGTCGCCGGGCAGCGGTTCGAACGGCTCGCGGTACTTGGGATTGTGCGTGATGGCCAGGGCGCCCATGGTCCGCCCGTGGAACGACCCCTCCATCGCCACGATGCGGGTGCGCCCCGTGAGTCGGGTCAGCTTGAACGCGGCCTCGTTGGCCTCGGTGCCCGAGTTGGTGAAGAACACCCGGCTCCGCTCGGCGCCCGTGACCGCGGCCAGCCGCTCGGCGAGCCGGATCTGGCCCTCGGACGCGAAGAAATTCGACACATGCCCGAGCCGGCCGAGCTGGGCCGCGACCGCGGCGGTCACCCCGGCATGGTTGTGGCCCAGGGCGTTGACCGCCAGGCCGGACAGGAGGTCGAGGTAGCGGTTGCCGTCGGCGTCGTAGAGGTGGACGCCCTCACCGCGCTCGAAGACCCGCTTCGGGGCGCCGAAGGCGTTCATCATGACGGCGGAGTACCGCGACGTCAGGTCCGTCTGGTTCATCCGTGCATTCCTCTCGCGGGCAGGGCCGGGGAGTCGGTAACCATGGTCCCCACGCCTTCGTCGGTGAAGATCTCCAGCAGCAGGCAGTGCGGAACCCGCCCGTCGATGACGGTCGCCGACGTCACGCCGCCCTCCACCGCGCGGACGCACGCCTCCATCTTCGGGATCATGCCGGCGTCCAGGCTCGGTAGCATCGCCCGCACCTCCGCGGTGCTGATCTGGGTGATGACCGACTCCTCGTCGGGATAGTTCGCGTACACGCCGGCCACGTTGGTGAGCATGACCAGCCGCTTGGCGCCCAGCGCGACCGCCAGGGCCGCGGCGGCGGTGTCGCCGTTGACGTTGTGCACCTGGCCGTCGCGGTCAGGGGCGACGGTGGCGACGACCGGGATGCGGCCGGCGTCGATGAGGTCGAGGATCGCCGCAGGGTCGACGGAACGCACGTCGCCCACCAGGCCCAGATCGATCTCCTCGTCGTCGATGATGAGCCCGCGCCGCTTGGCGGTGAACAGCCCGCCGTCCTCGCCCGACATGCCGACGGCGAACGGCCCATGCTGGTTGATGAGGTTCACCAGCTCCCGGCCGACCTGCCCCACCAGCACCATGCGGACGACGTCCATGGCCTCCGGCGTGGTGACGCGCAGCCCGCCGCGGAACTCGGACGCGATGTCGAGGCGGCCCAGCATCGCGGAGATCTGCGGGCCCCCACCGTGCACCACCACCGGCTTCACGCCGACGCGCCGCAGGAACACGATGTCCTCGGCGAAGGCGCGCTTGAGCGCATCGTCGGTCATGGCGTTGCCGCCGTACTTGATCACGACGGTCTGGCCGGCGTACTCGGCGAGCCACGGCAACGCCTCGATGAGGGTGGCGGCCTTGGCGATGAGCTCCGGCTGCTGCTGGGTGCGGGTCCTGGTCATCTCGGTTCCTGGGGTCTGCGGGGTGCGGGTCACGTCGAGTACTCGGCGTTCTCCTTGACGTAGTCATACGTGAGGTCGTTGGTGAGGATGGTCGCGGAGGCGTCGCCGGCATGCAGGTCGACGCGGACGTGGACGTCGCGGTGGCGGAGATCCACCAGTGCGCGGTCGTCGCCGATCTGGCCGCCGCGGCAGACCATGACGCCGTTGAAGGACACGTCGAGGTCGTCCGGGTCGAACGCGGCATCGGTGACGCCGATCGCCGCCAGCACGCGGCCCCAGTTCGGGTCGCCGCCGAAGATGGCGCACTTGAAGAGGTTGGAGCGCGCGATCTCGCGACCCACGGTCTCCGCGTCGCGCTCGTCGGCCGCCCCGACCACCTCGATGGCGATCTCGTGCGCGGCGCCCTCGGCGTCGGCGATCAGCTGCCGCGCCAGGTCGGCGCAGACCTCGGTGAGGGCCGCTGCGAATTCCTGCTCGTCCGGGGCGACGCCCGAGGCCCCGCTCGCCATGAGCAGGACGGTGTCGTTGGTCGACATGCAGCCGTCCGAGTCCGCCCGGTCGAAGGTGACGCGGGTGGCCTCGCGCAGGCACCGGTCCAGCGTGGCCGCGTCGAGGTCGGCGTCGGTGGTGACGACGACCAGCATGGTGGCGAGTCCGGGCGCGAGCATGCCTGCCCCCTTCGCCATCCCCCCGACGGACCACCCGCCGCGAGTGACGCCGGCCTGCTTCGGGACCGTGTCGGTGGTCATGATCGCCTGGGCCGCGGCCGATCCGCCGTCCGGGGACAGCCGCGCACACGCCTCCGCGACACCGGGCAGCAGCCGGTCCATGGGCAGCCGCAGCCCGATCAGGCCGGTCGAGCACACCGCGACGTTGTCGGTGATGAGCCCCAGCTCGGCCGCGACGCGCGACGCGGTGGCCGCGGAGTCCGCGAACCCCGCCGCGCCCGTGCACGCGTTGGCTCCCCCGGAGTTCAGCACGACGGCCTGCACCTGGCCGTCGGCGACGGCCTGGCGCGACCACTTCACCGGCGCGGCGAACACCCGGTTGGTGGTGAAGACGGCGGCCGCCGCCATGCGGGGGCCCAGGTTCTGGACGACGGCGACGTCGGGCCGCCCGCTCGGCTTCAGGCCGGCGGTGACGCCCGACGCGGCGAAGCCGCGGGCGAGGGTGACTCCTGTGGTTTCGGTCATGGGCGCAAGCTTTCCAGTCGAGGGCTCGGTCGTGGGAGTCACGGCGCGACTCCCACCGCGGACAGGCCGGTGGTTTCCGGTAGTCCCAGTGCCAGGTTCATCGACTGCACCGCGCCGCCCGCGGTGCCCTTGGCGAGGTTGTCGATCGCCGAGATCGCGATGAGGCGACCGGCGGTCTCGTCGACAGTCACCTGGATCGAGACCCGGTTGGAGCCCACGACCGCCGCGGTCTGGGGCCATACCCCGTCAGGGAGGACCTCCACGAACGGCTCGCCGGCGTAGGCCTCGCGGTAGGCGGCGGCGGCCGACGCCGCCGTCACGCCCGGGGCGATCGGGGCCGAGCAGGTGGCGAGGATCCCCCGCGACATGGGCGCCAGCAGCGGCGTGAAGGACACGCCGACGGGGGCGTCGGTGACGGTCGAGAGGTTCTGCACGATCTCGGGCGTGTGCCGGTGCACGCCCCCGACGCCGTAGGGCGACATGTTGCCCATGACCTCCGAGCCGAGGAGGTGGGGCTTGAGCGACTTCCCCGCGCCGGAGGTGCCGCTGGCCGCGACGACGACCAGCTGCGAGGCGTCGACCAGGCCCGCGGCCACCGCCGGCAGCAGCGCCAGCGTGACCGCCGTCGGGTAGCAGCCCGGCACCGCGATCCGGCGCGCGCCGCGCAGGGCGTCGCGCTGACCGGGCAGCTCGGGCAGGCCGTAGGGCCACGTCCCCGCGTGCGGGGAGCCGTAGAAACGTTCCCAGGCCTCCGGGTCGGTGAGCCGGAAGTCCGCCCCCGCGTCGATGATGACGGCGGCGTCGCCCAACTGCTCCGCGATCGCCGCCGAGGAGCCGTGCGGCAGTGCGAGGAATACGACGTCGTGACCGGCCAGGACCTCCGCGGTCGTGGGTTGCACGATGCGGTCCGCCAGCGGGGCCAGGTGCGGCTGATGCGCGCCGAGGCGGTCGCCGACACTCGAGTTCCCGGTGACGGCGCCGATGCGGACCTCGGGATGCTGCAGCAGAATGCGGAGGAGCTCGCCACCGGCGTACCCGGTACAGCCCGCCACCGCGACAGATATCGTCATGCCGGGAGTATTCCACATCTCCGATACTTATGCCATTCGAGGATTCATGATCGGCCGAGAAGCCGACGCCAGCCATTCGCTGGGGTCGCGATCCTGCCTCGTTGGCTGAGGTCGTGCCCGACGGCGGAGCCGTCCGGGCGAGTCTCGAAGCCGACGCCGCAGGCGTCGATCCACCCGACCCCAGCACGAATAGCAGCCCCCCTCGGGCCCGGCTCCGGCATGGGGCCTCGAGGGCGGAGTTCGACGGCGTGTCGTGCTGGGGGTTGACTCGTTCGCTGAGGTCGCGCCCGACGGCGGAGCCGTCCGGGCGAGTCTCGAAGCCGACGCCTTCCCGTTCGCTGAGGTCGCGCCCGACGGCGGAGCCGTCCGGGCGAGTCTCGAAGCCGACGCCGAAGGCGTCGATCCACCCGACCCCAGCACGAATAGCAGCCCCACTCGGACCCGGCGCCGGTCCAGGGCACTGAGGGTGGAGTTCGACGGCGTGTCGTGCTGGGGGTTGACTCGTTCGCCGAGGTCGCGCCCACTCGTTCGCTGAGGTCGCGCCCGACGGCGGAGCCGTCCGGGCGAGTCTCGAAGCCGACGCCGAAGGCGTCGATCCACCCGACCCCAGCACGAATAGCAGCCCCACTCGGACCCGAGGCCGGTCCAGGGCACTGAGGGTGGAGTTCGACGGCGTGTCGTGCTGGGGGGCTCGCTCGCTGAGGTCGTGCCAGTCTCGTTCGCTGAGGTCCCGCCCGACGGCGGAGCCGTCCGGGCGAGTCTCGAAGCCGACGCCGCAGGCGTCGATCCGTGACCGAACCGCCGATCAGAAATTGTCATTGCCTCCCGCAATAATAGGTCACATGAGCGACTTACGGGATCTCGGGCAGCGATACTTCGCCGCGCTCTGGGACGCCGTCGGCACGCTCGACCGGGACGCGGCCAGGACTGTCGACCGGCTGGGCGGGCTGGTCGCCGCGGTCACCGAAGCCGAAGCCCAGCTCGCCGGTCTACGCCTCCACCTCATGCACGAGGCAAAGCTCGCCGCCGCGGAGGCCGTGATCGACGGGGTGCGGCAGTCGGTGCGCACCACCCCCGCCCAAGCCACCGCATCGTTGCGGCTCGCGCAGGACCTGTGCGACCGCTTCCCGCTGATCGGCGCCGCGCTCAACGACGGCTCGATCTCGCTGGCGCAGGCCGACGCCATCGTCACCGGTCTGCGGAAACTGCCCGCCCGGCTGACCCGGGCGGAACTGACCCGCTGCGAGCAGGAGATCCTGCAGCACGTCGACACCCTCGGCCCGCCTGAGCTGCGGGTCCTCGCGGCGCGGCTGGTGGAAGTGATCGACCCAGACGCATCGGACGCGGATGACGCGAAGCGCCTGGCTCGGGAGGAAGCGGCGGCGCATCGGGGCAGGTTCCTGCGGCTGGCGCCGGACTATCACGGCTCGATGCGCATCACCGGACAACTGCCGGTTGCGGATGCTGCGTTGTTGACCGCGCAGTTGGATGCGTTGATGCCGGACGCCTCCACCTACACCTCCGCCGGCGAAGCCCCGTCTCGGGACGCGCGTCGCGCGGATGCGTTGGTCCTGCTGACCGAGAAGGCCGCCAACACCGGAGCGCTGCCCAGGCATGGTGGGGACAGGCCGCAGGTGCACGTCACCCTCGACCTCGACACCCTCACCATCGGCCTCGGCAAGGCCGGCTTGATCGGGGTCGATGACGTCAACGGCCTGTCGCCCGGGGAGGTCCGTCGCTTGGCGTGTGACGCCGCCATCATCCCCGTCGTGCTGGGCGGACCATCCCGGCTGCTGGATGTCGGCCGGACCTACCGCACCTTCACTCCCGGCCTGCGTGCTGCTTTGCTGCAGCGCGACGGTGGGTGCGCGTTCCCCGGCTGCACAGCCACCCCCGCGTGTTGCGAGGCGCATCACATCGTGCCCTGGTGGCAGGGCGGCGACACCAGGCTAGGAAACGGGGTACTCCTCTGCCCCCACCACCACCGCCTGGTGGAACCCGACCCGTTGCAGTCCAAGCAATCACAATGGCGTGTCGATCTGGATCCGGTGACCGGGCTGCCGTGGTTCACCCCACCCCGACACATCGACCCCGCCCGACGACCACGGCAACACCGCCGCTTCCGACTCCAACAGATCCGCGCCGGGGCACCACCCTGCCCAGACGACGACCCGCCAGACACCGGCCCACCGGAAGTCGACCCGCCCGAGACGGAGGTGTCAGCCGCCGACCGGCCCGACCTGGACGACCTCATCCGCCGCTCCGCCCACATCTGGGGCGACGGCACCTGACCTGCGCCCCGGGGGATCGACGCCTACGGCGTCGGCTTCGAGACTCGCCCGGACGGCTCCGCCGTCGGGGCGCGACCTCAGCGAACGGACAGGCACGACCGCAGCGAGCGGGGTTGGGGGCGGCGTCGGCTTCGAGACTCGCCCGGACGGCTCCGCCGTCGGGCGCGACCTCAGCGAACGAGGTCGGCACGACCTCAGCGAACGGGTGGCGCGACCTCAGCGTCGGTGGGGAATCCCGCGAGGGGGTGGGACTGTGGGGCGGCTGCGCGCAGGGACGCCCAACCCGAGGATCACCAAACTGGCGTCCCGCCTAGACAGACCCGACCCCCGGGCCGCCCCACCGGCACGCCCCCGAACCCGCCCACGCCACCGTCGGAACCAGTGGGGGGAGACGGGAGTCGACGCTCGGGCGGCCTCAACTACCCGACCCCAGCGACGCACTCGGCCGAACACAACACCGGACAAGAAGGGCCGCCCGGGCGACGGGTCACGGCTCCCCGCACCTTCAGTGGATGGGCCTTGGGAGATCGACGCCTGCGGCGTCGGCTTCGAGACTCGCCCGGACGGCTCCGCCGTCGGGCGCGACCTCAGCGAACGGGGTGCCGTCGGCTTCGAGACTCGCCCGGACGGCTCCGCCGTCGGCCGCGACCTCAGCGAACGATGCCGGCGCGACCGGCGAGCCCGGCGCCACCGCAGCGACTGTGAACGCCATCTCACTCCGCGATGAGCTGTCCGCAGACGCGGCTAGCCTGGATTTCCGCACAGACCCGTCTGGAGGCCCAGTGACCAACGCCGCCCGCACACTGCTCTCGACCCTCCTGCTCACGGCCGCGGTGGCCGTCGCGCTGGTCGGCTCGGGGGCACAGTGGCTGGACCGGCTCGCGCACACCTCCGGCCCGCTCACGGAGATCATGGCCCCGCTCGCGGGCGATGGTCAGGTCCGCGACGCCGTCGCCGCGACGTTGACGGAGGGTGTCGCGGCGGACCTCCCCGACGTCGTCGGCGGCCTGCCCGGTGCCCAGGCCCGGATCGAGCAGCTGATCGCGTCCGCCGTCGACGACGCCATGGACGACCCCGACGTGGCCGATGCCTGGGCGAGGTCTGTCGACCTCTCCCGCATCGACCTGGTCACCGACCTCGCGGCCTTCCGTGCCTCGGGCGGCGACGCCCCGACGCTGTGGCTGCACGTGGGGCCCTTCGTGGACCTCGGGCGGACCCGCCTGATGGAGTCGACGCCCGCGGCGCTGAGCGGCATCGTCGCGGGGCTCGAGTGGCAGACCGACCCACGCATCGCGCTGGGGCGGCCGGATCCCCAGCAGGCTGCGTGGGCCGCCGACGCGCTGGACGTCGTCAGCGGGTGGGTGTGGTTCTACGTCGCCGCGATCGCGCTCGCGCTGCTCGGCCTGGCCGTGGGGCCGCGCCGAGGCCGGTGGGTCGCCTTGACCGTCGCGGCCGCGCTCGGCGTCGTGGCCCTCTCCCTGGCCCGCCGGGTCGCCGTCGACGTGGCGGCACCTCAGGGGACCGGCCTGGTGACAGCCGTTCAGGGGCAGCTCACCGCCGGGGCCGTCGACTCGCTCCTGCGCTGGTCGGATCCCGTCCAGGTCGTCGGATGGGTCCTCGTCACGGTGGGGCTCGTCGGCATCGCACTGGCGCCCGGCCGGCGTCCGCCGTCCGTTAACTCGTAGCCCCTCGGCGGACGGCCGGGCGAGGCGGTAGGTTGACCGCCGTTCCCGCCACTCGAGGAGAGTCATGTCCGACGTCACCTACCAAGGCATCGCGATGGTCGTGTACTTCGTCGCGATGATCGCCATCGGCATCTGGGCCTACTACCGCACCAGCGACCTGAGCGACTACATGCTGGCCGGCCGCAAGCTCGGCCCGGTCGCGGCCGCGCTGTCCGCGGGTGCCTCCGACATGTCCGGCTGGCTCCTCATGGGCCTGCCCGGCGCTCTCTACGCGGCAGGGATGGTCGAGTTCTGGATCGCGATCGGCCTCACCGTCGGCGCCTGGCTGAACTGGAAGTACGTCGCACCGCGCCTGAGGACCTACACGCAGGTGGCCGGGGACGCCATCACGATCCCCAGCTTCTTCGGTAACCGGCTCCGCGACACCACGCAGACGCTGCGCGTGACCGCGGGGATCATCATCCTGGTGTTCTTCACCTTCTACGTCTCGAGCGGCATGGTGGCCGGCGGCAAGTTCTTCAACGCGTCGTTCGGCATGGACTACCGCCTGGGCATGGTGCTCGTGGCCGGCATCGTCGTCGTCTACACGCTCGTGGGCGGCTTCCTCGCCGTCTCCTACACCGACATGGTGCAGGGCCTCATGATGGTCTCGGCGCTGATCGCCGTGCCCGTCGTGGGCATGCTGCACGTCGGCGGCCCGGTGGCGCTGTATGAGACCGTCGTCGGCCTGGACGCGCACGCCTTCGCGCTGTGGGGCGCCACCACGACGATCATGGGCGTGGTGTCGTCGGTGGCCTGGGGGCTCGGCTACTTCGGGCAGCCGCACATCATCGTGCGGTTCATGGCGTTGCGGACGCCGGGCGAGGCCGTGGCCGGCCGCCGCATCGGCATCGGGTGGATGATCCTCAGCTGCCTGGGGGCCGCGGGCACGGCGCTGGTCGGCATCGCCGTCTACCAGCGCGACGGCGGCCGGCTCGCCGACCCGGAGACCGTGTTCATCGCCCTCGGCCAACTGCTGTTCCATCCCCTCATCGCGGGGTTCATGCTCGCGGCCATCCTGGCCGCCATCATGTCGACGATCTCGTCGCAGCTGCTCGTCACCGCGTCCGCGCTGGTGGAGGACCTGTACCACGGGCTCGTCCGGCGTCCGCTCAGCGAGCGCAGCGGCGTGCTGCTGGGCAGGGCCGCGGTGCTGCTGGTCTCGGTCGTCGCGGCCGCGATGGCGTGGAACCAGAACGACACCATCCTGGCGCTGGTCGCGTTCGCGTGGGCCGGGTTCGGCGCGGCGTTCGGACCGACGGTGCTGCTCAGCCTCTACTGGCGCCGGCTGACGGCCTGGGGCGCGCTGGCGGGCATGGTCGTGGGCGCGGTCACGGTCGCGGTGTGGGGCACGCTCGAGGGCGGCCTGTTCGACGTCTACGAGATCCTGCCCGGCTTCGTGCTCAACCTCATCGTCGCCGTGGCGGTGTCGCGGGTCACCACCCGCCCCGACGCCGAGATCGACGCCGAGTTCGACGAGCAGGTCCGGCTGCTCACTGCCTGACGGCGAAGGGGCCGCGCGGCGGCCGGGGCGTCAGCCGGGGCATGACCCGGACCGCGCACCCGGCCGCTGCCCAGCACAGCCCGCCCACGAGCGCCCCGGCGACCGTCAAGGGCCACGCGAGCGTGACGAGGGCGACCAGGCCCGGCGCCATGAGGAGCCCGGCCCCGTTGATCGTGGTCCACCGGGCGAGGTGTCGCGTGCGGTCCCGCTCCGGAGACAGGTCGATGCCGAGCGTCATGACGATTCCGGCCCCGAAGCCGTTGCCCAACGCGACGAGGGCCGCCGACGCCACGAGCACCAGCAACGCCGTCGACGGCGCACTCCCCACGGTTGCGGTGAGGATCGCCAGCAGCACGTATCCGGCGCCCGAGAGCAGGAGACACGGCACCAGCACGGCGGTGCGGCCGTAGCGGTCCATGAGGCTGCCGGCGGGCACGAACATCGCGATCTCCACCACGGCGGCGACGGCGAACACCATCGAGATCTGCGCGGCGTTCAGCCCGAGCGAGGCGCCCAGCAACGGGAGGATGAGCGGCCGGGCCACCCGCGACATCGCCAGCGGCACCGTGACCATCCCCGCGAGCAGCATCCCGCGTCCGGCCGTGAGCTCCGGCGCTTGCGGCGACAGCGCCGGAGCCAGCCGCCCCGTCGCCTGCCGCACGGTCGGGCGCACCGCGCCCCGGTCCTGCGGGAGCATGGAAGTCGCCACCAGCACGGTCGCGACCGCCATCGCGGCCGCGTCGAGTCCGAGCACCCATCCCTCGTGCCCCAGGGCGATGACCCCTGCGCCCGCCAGGGGACCCAAGACCTGTCCGATGCGCATCATGCCCCCGAAGGTGCTCATCCCCCGGGCACGCAGCCGGGGCGGGAGGACGCCGCCGAGATAGGCCTGGCGGCCGATGACCCACACCTCCCGGGCCAGCGAGGACACCACCAGCGACGCGACGAAGGCCGCCCGGTGCCAGGCGGCCGGCCCGTCGTCGTAGGCCGCGCCCACCACCGCGAGCGCCCCCAGCTGGGTGAGCGTCACCAGGACGCCGGTGGCGATCATGGCGCGGCGCTCCCCCACCACCGTCATCATGGCGCCCAACGGGATGGGGCCGAGGACTCCCGCGATGCCCGCCACCATCGTGATGGCCGCGGCGGCCGGGACCGTGAACCCGAGATCGAGCGCGATGAGCGGGATCACCGGCAGGGACGCCGTCATGCCGATCGCCTGTGCCAGGGTCGGCGCGTAGACGGGCGCGACGAGCGACCCCAGGACGCGGCGGAGGTCGGCGTCGGGGGCGCGGTCAGGCGACACGCGGACCCATCATGTGAGGATCACCGGTGCACTGGCCCAGCCGCCCAGTGGACGGACGGCCCGCTCCCCCCGGCTCTCCGGGTCGAGGGCGAGGTCGGTGGTGCGGTCCAGGACCTCCTCGAGCAGGATCCGCAACTCGAGAGTCGCGAGCGGCCGGCCCGGACACACGTGCGGGCCGGCGCCGTAGACGAGGTTGGCGTGCGCGTGCGTCTCGGGCGCGTACCGGTCGGGGTCCGGGAACACCGCGGGGTCGCGGTTGGCGTCGGTCCACTCGACGGTGAGCCGGCTGCCGGCGGTGACGGGGCAGCCGCCCACGACGGTGTCCGCCGTCGCCACGCGCCGGTTGCTGAGGAACGGGTCGTCGCGCCGCAGCAGCTCGTCGATCGCGGCGTCGAGACGGGCCGGGTCACCGCGGCGGGCCCGCGCGTCCGCCTCGATCGCCGGGTCCGCGGCGAGCTGGTGCAGGATCACCCCCACGCACAGCGCGAGCGACCCCAGATCGCCCCCGGTCCAGTTCCGCAGCACCGAGACGATCTCCTCGCGGCTGAGATGACGCCCGTCGACGGTTTCGCGCAGGAGTTCGTCGGTGACGTCGCGGGGCTGTGTCGCAGGGTCCGCCAGTCGAGGCTCCACGACGCGACCGATGATCTCGTCGAACCTCTGGGCCACCTCGGTGGTGCGGGCGAGCTCTCCGGACCTCGTCGCCTCGGCGTTGTCGGCCACCCACCGCACCAGGTCCTCCTCCAGTTCCGCCGGCCACCCGAGCCAGGCCAGCATCGCCTCGACGGCGTAGCGAACTCCGAGACCCGAGACGGCGTCGACGGCGCGCCCCCGCGGCAGCTCCGCGACGAGGCGGGCCGCGATCCGCCGGCAGGGGCCCGCGAGCGTCGCCATGCGGTCGGGGGCGAAGTACGGGTCGAGGACGGCGCGGAACGCGGCGTGCTCCTCGCCGTCGAGGGTATTGGGCACCTGGAGGAACCGCGACACGTCGCTGGAGAAGGTCTGGGGATCGCGGACCACCCGCAGGACCTCCGCGTGACCGGTCACCCGGACTGTGCCGTCCTCGTCGATCGTAGCTGCCATACGACCCACGGTAGCGGGCGGCGGGCCACAGCCGGTGGCCGTCCCGGCTCAGGCGGCGGCGGTGGTCATCCCGCGCACGACCAGGCCCACGCCCCACGCGAAGTCCCGGTCGGCGGCCGTCGGCTCAGGTGCCGGCGTCAGCCCCAGCGCCGCCATCTGGGCGGCGGTCTGCTCCTGCGTCACGTGCCCCAGCACGAAGTGGAGCAGGGCCGCCATCGTCGCCGACGGCTCGGCGATGCCCCCCACCGCCAGCCGCTCGCGGCCGTCCGCGCACGGGTCGACCGCACCCAGGCCGAGGGCGCGGGTGGAGGCGACGAGTTCGGCGGCGTCTCGGTGGGCCAGGAGGGCGCGCCGCAGCGTATGCGCCCAGGCCGTGACCCAGTCCTCGAGCGAGGGATGGTCGCCCGGTCCCAGGGCATCGGCCAGGATCTCGTCGGCGACGGCGGCCAGCAGCGACTGCTTGTTGGGCACGTGGTAGTAGAGGGCGCCCGCCTGCACCCCCAGTGCGTCCGCGACGCGCCGCATGGACACGTCCGCCAGCCCGTAGCGGTCGAGGATGTCCAGGCCTGCCCCGACGATCGCCGCCCGCGTCAGCGCCATGCGTGCCCCACGCACAGCCCGGTCATGGCGTCTCCAGGCGATGCTCGAACCAGCCACATGCCGCGACGGGGCGGTAGCCCAGGCGCCGGTTGATGGCCAGCATCCACCGGTTCTCCGAGGCGTTGCCGGTGATGAGCCGGCGCACGTCAGGCCACGCCTCCGGCACCGCGGCATGGTTCGCAGTCTTGGTGAGCAGTCCCAGCCCGTGGCCCCGGTGGGCCTGGACGACGAGCGTCTCCCACTGGTCCGCGACGGGGCGGCCCTGCTCGTGCACGAGTCTGGTGAAGGCGACCAGGCGTCCGGTGGGGTCGTGGCGGGCCGCGGTGAACAACAGGTCACGCCCGCCGGCCAGGAAGCTCTCGTCGGCGCTGCGTACGCGCTCCGGGTCGACGACCGACGGCTCTGCGTCCGCGTCACCCATGGGCACGTCGGTGCTCATCGCCACCTGCAGCTCGGCCATATCGGATCGCCACTCGGCCGGGGTGACGCCCCGCCACTGCACGAGCGAGTACTCCTCCGGGACCACCGCACGGGCCTCCGCCACGTCGCGGTCGAGGTCCGCCTGGGCCGGCAGATCCAGGCCCGAGAGGGTTTCGACCTGCACCAGGCGATAGCCCAGGCCCAGGAGGAACGCCGCGGGCTCGCCGTCGGGGTCGATCACGCCGTCGCCCTCCACCCCGCTGAGCCGCCGAGGGCCGGTGGGCTCCAGCGGCTCCCACGTGAACGCCTCGAACGTCCGCCGGCCCCCGCGGCGCGCCTCGTCGAGCATGGCTGCGTGCAGGGACGTCCCGACGCCGGCGTGGCGGAACGCGGGGTCCACGACGATGCTCATGCCGGCCCGGTGCAGGTTGTCGCGCTGCGGCAGTTCGAGCGTCCCGACGCCGACCACCCGTCCGTCGTCGGTGCGCGCGGCGTAGCGGACGTGCTGGAAGTAGGAGGGGCGGCTCCCTTCGGACCAGCGTGCGAGCGGGCCGTCGGCGAGGTCCTCGTCTCCGAACATGTCGACGACGACGCCACGCCACAGCGCCGCCTCGGCCTCGACGAGCGCGAACCCGGGATCCGAGGGCGATGCCGGGTGCTCGTGGCGCGTGATGTTCACGGACCCGAGCCTACCCAGCCGCGAGGCACCTGATGGACGTGCCGGAGCGGTGCTCAGGCGCGCTGCTCGGCCCCGAACCTGTCGACCGCGACGGCCACCGCCGCTTGGCGGGCCTGGGCCGCCTCGGCGTCGGTGAGGGTGCGGTCGCCGCGGAACCGCAGCGCGAACGCCAGGGACTTGCGGCCCTCGCCGATCTGGTCGCCGGTGTAGACGTCGAACAGGGCGATGCTCTCCAGCAGCTCCCCGGCTCCCTCGACGAGCGCGGCCTCGACCTCGGCCGCGGGCACGTCGCGGTCCACGATCAGCGCCACGTCCTCCTTGGCGAGCGGGAACGGCGACAGCGTCCCGATCGCGCCGCTCCGGTTCGCCATCGACAGCAGCGCGCCGAGGTCGAACTCGACCGCCGCCGTCCGCTCGGGCACGCGCAGCGTGCGCACCACCTCGGGGTGCAGCTCGCCGGCGTGCCCGATCACGACACCGTCGACGGCCAGTTCGGCGCAGCGCCCCGGGTGCCACGGCGCCCGGCTGACGGCGCGCCGGGTCACGCGGCGACCCACGGCCGCGGCGGCCGTCTCCGCGAACGCGACGACGTGCGTCCAGTCCGCCTTGACCGCCGGCCCAGACCATCCCGCGGCCGTCCAGTTCCCGGTCACCACGGCCGCGACGAGGTGCGGCTGATCCGGGATGGCCGCCTCGATCTCGGCCAGCAGCGCGTCGTCCGGGCGCGCATGCACCGCGGGGCGCGGGGCGACCCGCTGCTCCCCGTCGGCGAGGAAGGTGCGGCCCTGTTCGAAGATCGCCAGGTCCGTCAGGCTGCGCGACGTGTTCCGGGCCACGGCGGCCAGGAGCCCGGGCAGCAGCGTGGTGCGCAGGTAGGGGTGTGTCTCCGCGAGAGGGTTGGCGAGCCGGATTAGCCGGCGGCGCGGGTCGTCAGCCGGGATGCCGAGCTGATCGAGTTCCTCCTGCCCAGCGAACGGCAGGGTGAGGATCTCGGTGAAGCCCAAGGCGGCGACGGCGCGCAGGACCGCGCGGCGGTCCCGGATCACGGGGTCGAGTCCGCCGCCCCCGGGCGGCACCGGCAGCCGGAGCCCGATCCGGTCGTAGCCGATGTGGCTGCCGACCTCCTCGACGATGTCGTAGGGGTCGACGAGGTCCACCCGCCAGCTCGGGATGTCCAGCGTCAGCGAGTCGCCGAGCGCCGTGACGCCCACGCCGGCCGCGGTGAGCAGGCGCACGGCCTCCTCCTGGTCGACCCGGGTGCCGAGGACAGCGCCGATCAGCCCCGCGCGCAGCGAGATCCGGTGCGCCGCCGGGGCGCCGCCGACGACGGTCTCCGCCGTGACGGCTCCCCCACCGTGCTCGGCCAGCAGCGCCGCGGCGCGGTGCGCCGCCGCATAGGGAAGTTGCGGGTCGACGCCACGCTCGAACCGCTTGGACGCCTCGGACGGCAGGCCGTGCCGCCGGAACGTCCGCGACACGGTCGCGGAGTCGAAATGCGCCGCCTCCAGGACGATGGTGGTGGTCGTGGCCGACACCTCTGTCGTCTCGCCACCCATGACGCCCGCCAGGCCGATCGGGCCGGAGTCGTCGGTGATGAGGAGGTCGTCGGCGTCCAGCCGGCGGTCCTGGCCGTCGAGGGTCCGCAGCTGCTCCCCCTCCTGGGCCAGGCGCACCCGGATCGGGCCGCGAAGCCGGGCGCCGTCGTAGGCGTGCAGCGGCTGCCCCGACTCGAGCATCACGTAGTTGGTCACATCGACGGCGAGCGAGATGGAGCGCACGCCCGACGCGCGCAGGCGGTCCGCCATCCACCGCGGGGTGGGCGCGGAGGGGTCGATGCCGTCGATGGTCAGGGCCACGAACGAGCGGCAGCGGTCCCCGTCGATCTGGACTGGGTAGCCGTCCGTGTGCGGCTCCGGCAGCGGCTGGCGGTAGGGATCCGAGTAGGACACGCCCGCCGCGATCGCCGCCTCGCGGGCGAGTCCGCGCAGCGAGAGGCAGTAGCTGAGGTCCGGCGTCACGTCGATGTCGAGCACCTCGTCGGAGCTCCACAACACCTCGACGGCGTCGGCGCCGGGCTGGGCGGTGCCGGCGGGCAGCACGATGATGCCGTCGTGGTCGTCACCGAGCCCGAGTTCGCGCTCCGAGCAGATCATGCCGTCGGAGACGTGGCCATAGGTCTTGCGGGCGGCGATCTCGAAGTCGCCCGGGAGGACCACCCCCGGCAGCGCCACGACGACGAGGTCACCCTCGGCGAAGTTGTGGGCGCCGCAGACGATGCCCCGGCTGGCCGGGTACTCATCGGTCGCGTCGTCGTTGTGGTCGCCGACGTCCACCCGGCAGTACCGGATGGTCTTGCCGTTCTTCTGCGGCTCGTCGGCGAAGGTCAGGACGCGACCGACCGTGAGGGGCCCGGTCACGGGCGACCCGGTGGACTCGACGTGCTCGACGGTCAGGCCGACGCGCGTGAAGCGGTCGGCCAGGACGCCGGTGGTGACGTCGGGCGGCAGCGTGACGAGGTCGCGCAGCCAGGACACGGGTGCCTTCATCGGGCTCCTCCCAGGATCGAGCGGCTGAATCGGATGTCGCCTTCGACGAAATCACGCAGGTCGGGGGCGCCGGTACGGAACATGACCGTGCGGTCCACTCCCATGCCGAACGCGAATCCGGAGTAGACGTCCGGGTCGATGCCGCAGGCCTGGAGCACCCGCGGGTTGACGACGCCGCAGCCGCCCCATTCGATCCAGCCCTCGGACCGGCAGGTGCGGCACGGGCGGTCCGGGTTGCCGACAGACTCCCCGTGACACACGAAGCACTGGAGGTCGACCTCCGCGCTCGGCTCAGTGAACGGGAAGTAGTGCGGCCGCATGCGGGTCTCGACGTCGCCGAACATGGCCCGCGCGAGGTGATCGAGCGTGCCGCGCAGGTCCGCCATCGAGATGCCCTTGTCGACGACCAGGCCCTCGAGCTGGTGGAACACCGGCAGGTGGGTGGCGTCGTACTCGTCCGCGCGGAACACCTTGCCGGGGCTGATGACGTACAGCGGCACCCCGCGCTCGAGGAGGGCCCGCACCTGGACGGGCGAGGTCTGGGTGCGCAGCAGTGTGCCGGCCGACGGCGGGTCCACCCACAGCGTGTCCTGCAGGGCCCGGGCGGGATGGTCCGGGGCCAGGTTGAGCGCGTCGAAGTTGTACCACTCGGCCTCGAGCTCGGGGCCGTCGGCCACCTGCCATCCCATGGCGACGAAGACGTCGATCATCTCGTCGATGAGCGTGGTCACGGGGTGCAGGGCCCCCTGCGGGGCGAGGTGCACCGGAAGGGTGACGTCGACCCGGTCGGCCACCAGGGCCTCCTCGAGTTCGGCCGCGGCCAGCTCCTCCTGGCGCTGCGCGATAGCGCGCGCCACGGTCCCGCGGGCCTGGCCGATCCGCTGCCCGGCCTCCTTCCGCGCCTGCGGCGGCAGCGCCCCGATCTCGCGGTTGGCGAGGGCCAGCGGCGAGGTGTCGCCGGCGTGGTCGTGCCGGGCCGCCTTCAGCTCTGCCGTCGTCGCCGCCTGGGCGATCGCGGCCAGCGCGGCCTCGACGGCCGCGTCGACGGCGGTGGGATCAAGTGCGGCGACCTGCTTGGGGTCGAAGTTGTCATTGGGCCCGGACACTGTCGGGACCTCCTTCACAGGTTTCGGCGTTGGGCGGAGGCGGTGGCGTAGAGGCACACGGCTGCCGCGCTCGACAGGTTGAGGCTCTCCGCCTGGCCCCACATTGGCACGGCGACGACCTCGTCGGCCAACCGTGCGTCCTCCGCGGGCAGACCCCATGCCTCGTTGCCCATGATCCACGCGATGGGGCCGTTGAGCTCGCCCGCAGCGGCCTTGAGGTCGAGGGGGGCACCCTCGCCGTCGGCGGCCAGCACACGCATGCCCATCGCCTTGACGCGCGCCACGGCCTCGGCGAGCGGCACACCGGTGAGGATCGGCATGTGGAAGAGGCTGCCCACGGTGGAGCGGACGGTCTTCGGGTTGTAGATCTCGACGCTGCCCGCGGTGAGGATGACCGCGTCGGCGCCGAAGGCGTCGGCGCAGCGGATGACGGTGCCCGCGTTCCCCGGGTCGCGGACCTGCGCGCAGATCACGACGAGGCGGGCGCCGTCGAGGGCCTCCCACCCGAATGCGAGCTGTCGGCAGACCGCGAGGATGCCCTGCGGCGTGACGGTGTCGCTGAGCTGGCGCATCTGGTGCTCGTCGGCCTGCCACACGGGCACCGAGACACCGGCCAACAGGTCGGCGTGCTTGGCGGGGTCGTCGACGATGACCTGCTCGACGATGTCGGCGCCGGCGAGCGCCTCCCGCACCGCCTGGCGGCCCTCGACGAGGAACTGGCGGGTCACGTCGCGCCCGCGGCGTTGGGTGAGACGACGAACCGAACGCAGCACCGAGGCGGGCAGGCCGGGTGCGGCGTCCGGTTCAGTCGTCACGGGGACGAACCTCAGGCTGCGGCGGGCTGGTTGTCCTTGGCGACAGCGACCAGGGCGTTGAACGCGGCGGTGTCGTTGACGGCCAGCTCGGCCAGGATCTTGCGGTCCACCTCGACACCAGCGGTCTTGAGGCCGTTGATGAAGCGGTTGTACGTCATGCCCTCGGCGCGGACAGCGGCGTTGATGCGCTGGATCCACAGGCTGCGGAAGTCGCCCTTCTTGGCGCGACGGTCGCGGTACGCGTAGGTGGCGGAGTGGAGCATCTGCTCCTTCGCCTTGCGGTACAGCCGCGAGCGCTGGCCGCGGTAGCCGGAGGCGAGTTCGAGGACTTCACGGCGCTTCTTCAGCGCGTTCACAGAACGCTTCACGCGTGCCATGGGGTTCTCCTTGGATGTGGGGGTGGTTCAGGGGATGGATCGCCGCGGCGCACCGGGCGGGGTGGCTCGACTCAGCGGCCCTTGTGCTTGCCCAGGAGCTTGCGCACCTTCTTGGCGTCCGGAGCGCTGACCGACTCCGGGGTCGACAGGCGGCGCAGCCGCGTCGAGGGCTTGTGGGCGTTGAGGTGGCCGAGGTTGGCCTGGCGACGCAGGAGCTTCCCGGTCCCCGTCGTCTTGAACCGCTTCTTCGCGCCGGAGTGCGACTTCATCTTCGGCATATCGGGCTCGCTTTCTCTCTTGTTCGACCTCAGAGGTCGATGTCTGGATCCATGTTGTCGGCGGGACCGCGCTTCTTCTTCGCGGCCGCAGCCTGGGCGGCCTGGGCGCGGAGCTCTGCCTCGAGGCGGCGCTCCTCATCCAGGGCGTGCTGGCGCTCCGCCATCCGGCGGTCGCGATCGGCCGCGTGCTCGGCCCGGGCCTCGGTCTTCTTCTTGGTGGGCCCGAGCACCATGAGCATGTTGCGGCCGTCCTGCTTGGGGGCCGACTCGACGTAGCCGAACTCGGCCACGTCCTCCGCGAGACGCTTGAGCAGTTCCATGCCCAGCTCGGGGCGGGACTGCTCGCGGCCACGGAACATGATGGTGATCTTGACCTTGTCGCCGGCCTTGAGGAACCGGACGACGTGGCCCTTCTTCGTCTCGTAGTCGTGGTTGTCGATCTTGAGCCGGAGCTTCATCTCCTTGGTGCTCACGTTCGACTGGTTGCGCCGCGCGTCGCGTTCCTTCTGCGCGGCCTCGAACTTGAACTTCCCGTAGTCCATCAGCTTGGCGACCGGCGGCCGAGCCATCGGCGCCACTTCGACAAGATCCAGATCGTTCTCCGCCGCCAGACGCAAGGCGTCCTCGACGCGCACGATGCCTACCTGCTCGCCGTTGGGGCCGACGAGCCGGACTTCGGGTACTCGGATGCGATCGTTGATCCGCGGTTCAGTGCTGATGGGTCCTCCAGGGTGAGATGGTGTGCGCACCGACGCGCAAAAGGCCTCCGCGCAGGCGGAGGCCACGACACCCTGAAGGGCACGGTAGACCCGGCCCGGGCGACCCGGCCACCGATGGCGGCTCAGGTGGGAGGTGACTCCACTTGTGCGGACGGCAGAAGCCGTCGGATAACTCGCAGGAGTCTACGCCCCGGCCGCCTCAAACTCCAATCGTCGGGTCGTCGGCCCGCGCCCAGCCGAAGCGGCCGTCGTCGAACTCGACGAGGGAGTGCCCGTCGGCGAGCATCGCGACGACGTCCTCCCCGACCACGAAGGGGATGGGTCCCGCGGGGTCGATCAGCAGCCGGTGCGCACCCGCGGGCTCGACGGTGGCGCTCAATTCGTCCAGCAGGCACGGCACCGGCCTCGCGTCCGCGCGCCACGCGCGCAGGGAGTCGTAGCCGGTGAAGGCCACCAGATACGTCTGATCACCGTCGTTAAGGGTCACGGCCGCCAGCTCGGCGTGACGGTCGGGGTCAGGATGGTCGGTCTCGTCCCCGCTGGCCACCACCGGCAGCAGCAGCCGCGAGCTGCACAGCGCGACGACGGCGCGCAGGTATGCGAGCGTGTCCCCGTCGGAGCGCGCGATGGCGGCGCGCACGATCGGGTCCGGGGCGCCGTCGTCCCCGGCGAATCGCGAGTTCGGCTGGGCGAGCGAGCGCAGTTCCTGAGCCATGACGGTGAGCCTATCGCCCGGGCCCGCGTCGGGGCCGTGTGCCAGACTGGGCCCATGCCCACGACGCTGCTGCTCACCATCGGCCTGACCATCGTCATCCTGGCGGTCGCGGCTGGCCTGACCGCCCGGGCCCATCGCACCCGGCCGGCCCTCGTCGGGCTCGGGCTCGCGGCGGTGGTGGTGGGCCTGTACCTCACGGGCCTCACGCAGCTGGCCGCGGACCAGACCCTCGCGGTCGTCGACTGGTTCCAGCGCACGCCGTGGACGGTCCTCACCTCGTGGGGGGTCGGACTGCTCGGCGGCGGCGCGCTGCTGGTGCTGATCGGCGCCTTCCTTTCCACGGGGCAGCGGCGTCCCGCGGCGAAGGCCGCGCAGCCGGCCGCGCCGGCGTCGTCGCCGCGGCCTCAGGTCCAGGGCGGCCAGCCCTCTCAGCAGCCGAAGCCGCAGAAGGCACCCAAGGGATTGGACCCCGAGGACGCCGAGATCGAGGAGCTGCTGCGCAAGCGCGGCATCATGTGACCGTTCAGTCGTCCTCGGGCCGCGGCGCCGGTGGCGGATCCAGCAGCGCCGGATCGACGTCGCTCGAGGTCGCGCCGCGCTCCACGAGCCAGCGGCGCAGGTCGACCAGCTTGGCCTGACCGCCGGCACCCTCGAGTGACTGGATGGCGAGCACAGGGCGGCGCTTCAGTTCGCCGTCGCCCTTGATCAGCAGGGACGCCCACGCGTCCCCGGGGCGCATGCGGACCCCGGCGATGCTGGCCACCGGATGCCGGTGCAGGAACGGCCCGTTCCGGACGACGACCTGGTCGCCGTCCGCCCAGAGCCGCGAATAGCCGATCGACAGCATGATGGCCACCATGAGGAGCACGAAGAACAGCAGCGTCCCGGCCTGGGCCCAGGTGACGCGGTCGCGGACCTCTTTGCCGAGCGCCCACCAGCCGAACAGCGCCGACGACATCAGGACGATCGAGAGCACCACGCCCGTCATGAGCGCGGGGCCGCTGGCGTAGGACAGCCGCTCCGGGAGCGGCCGCTCGCTCACAGGCGGCACGCCGCGAGCTCGGTCAGCAGGATGCCGCGAGCCCCGGCGTCGTAGAGCCGGTCCATGAGGAGGTGGGCGCCCTCGCGCGGCACCAGGACCCGGACCGCACTCCAGCCGTCCTTGGCGAGGGTGGAGACCGTCGGCCCCTCGACGCCCGGCGCGAGCGCGATGGTCTCGGCCAGGTTCTCCTGCTCAACGTTGTAGTCCATCATCAGGTAGTTCTGGGCCACCAGCACCGAGGTGAGGCGGGTCTCCAGCCCCGCGACGCCGGGTGGCAGCTCCGCGTCGGCGCGGCGGATCAGGACGGCCTCGGACGTGCAGATGGCGTCGCCGAACAGTTCCAGGCCGGCGCGCTTGAGGGTCGTGCCGGTGTCGACGACGTCGGCGACGACGTCCGCGACGCCGAGCCGGATCGCCGACTCCACGGCGCCGTCGAGCTTGACCATCTCGGCGGAGATGCCACGCTCGTCGAGGTAGGCCTCGAGCAGGCCGGGGTAGGACGTGGCGACGCGCTTGCCCGCGACGTCAGCGACAGTGAGCTGGGACCCGCCGGGGGCGGCGAACCGGAACCGGGAGCCCCCGAAGCCCAGTGCCATCATCTCGATCGCCTCGGCGCCGGAGTCCAGCAGCATGTCCCGGCCGGTGATCCCGACGTCAAGGTGGCCACGGCCGATGTAGACGGCGATGTCGCGGGGGCGCAGGTAGTAGAACTCGACGCCGTGGTCGGCGTCGATCAGCGTCAGGTCCTTGGCGTCGGTGCGCTGGCGATAGCCGGCGGCGCGCAGCATGGCCGCGGCGGGCTCGGCGAGGGCGCCCTTGTTGGGGACGGCGATGCGCAGGAGGCGTTCAGTGCTCACGGGTGGCCTTCGTCAGAGGTAGCGGTAGATGTCGTCGAGATCCAGGTCGAGGGCCAGCATCAGCACCTGCAGGTGGTAGAGCAACTGGCTGATCTCCTCGGCGGCCTGCTCCTTCGACTCGTATTCGGCGGCCATCCACACCTCGGCGGCCTCCTCCACGATCTTCTTGCCGATGGCGTGCACGCCGGCGTCGAGGCGCGCGACGGTCCCGGAGCCCTCGGGGCGGGAGCGTGCGGTCTCGGTCAGTTGCTCGAAGAGCTGGTCGAAGGACTTCACGGCCCGCAGCCTACCGTCTACAGCCGGATGCCCAGGAGTGCGTCGACGGCGGCGGTCATCTGCCGGACCGCGTCGGTGTCGTCGCTGTCGACGCTGCCGCTGGCCGCCACCCACGCGTCGACGGCGCGCAGCGCGGCGGGGGCGTCGAGGTCGTCGCGCAGCGCGCGGCGCATCTCGGCGATGGTCTCGCCGGCCGGCAGCGCCGTCGGGTTGTTGAGGATGCTGCGCCAGTGCTGGAGCCGGTCCGTGGCCGTGTCGAGCTGGTCCGCGGTCCACTCCCAGTCCGTGCGGTAATGGTGGTTGAGGAGCGCCAGCCGGATGGCCATGGGGTCCGCTCCGCCGTGGCGCAGGCGGCTCACGAGCTCGAGGTTGCCCTTGGACTTGCTCATCTTCTCGCCGTGCAGGCCCACCATGCCCGAGTGCACGAAGGCCTCCGCCATGGGTTCCCGGGACGCGGCGACCGCCTCGGCGGCGCACATCTCGTGGTGCGGGAAGATGAGGTCCGACCCGCCCCCCTGCACGTCGAAGGCGGGGCCGAGGAAGCGCAGCGAGATTGCGGTGCACTCGATGTGCCAGCCGGGGCGGCCCGCGCCCAGGGACGAGGTCCAACTGGGCTCGTCCGGCCTCGCGAAGCGCCACACGAGCGCGTCCAGGGGGTGGCGCTTGCCCGGGCGGTCCGGGTCGCCCCCGTTGTCGCGGAACACGTCGATCATGCGCGCCTCGTCGAGGTGGCTCACCCCGCCGAAGCCCGGGGCCGCGACCGTGTTGAAGTACCAGTCGGGGTGGTCGCCGTCGTCCACCTGGTAGACGAGGCCGCTGGGCAGGAGCTGCTCGATGAGTTCGATGACGCAGGAGATGGACTCCACGGCGCCGATGTAGTGGTCCGGGGGTATCACCCGCAGGTCCTGCATGTCGCTGCGGAACAGCTCGATCTGGTCCTCGGCGAGCTCCTCCCACTCCTGGCCCGTGGCGGCCGCCCGCTCCAGCAGCGGGTCATCGACGTCGGTGACGTTCTGCGTGTACGAGACGGTGAGCCCGAGGTCGCGCCACACGCGGTTGACCAGGTCGAAGGTCACGTAGGTGTTGGCGTGCCCGAGGTGGGTGGCGTCGTAGGGCGTGATGCCGCAGACGTACATCCTGGCCGTGCCCTCGGCCGGTCCCACGGGGACCACCGCCTGGGCGGCCGTGTCGAACAGGCTCAGCCGCCCGGGCACCTCCGGGGTCGGCGGCAGGGTCGGGACGGTGACAGGGGCCCAGGCATACATGTCCCCCAACTTAGCGTGTTGGTTGACGGTTAAAGCGGCGGCCACGGGATGGCGGGACGCCCCCCTCCCGGGAGCGGGAACACCCCGGAGGCGAGCACCGCGCGGGCGCGGGACCCCAGGGCCTGCCACTCCCCGTCGGTGAGGCCAGGGGCCAACGGGTCCGCCAGATCCGCCACCAGGCCCACCAGGGAGAGCTCGCCGTCGGTCAGCGGGTCGCCCGCCCATCCCCACAGGATCGTCCGCAACTTGGGCTCGGCGTGCAGGGTCAGCCCGTGGTCGACGCCGAGAATCCGATTCCCCGCCGCCAGAAGGTGGGACGCCTTGCGGTCCGCGTTGTTGGCCAGGACGTCGAAGAGGGCGACGCTTCGCAGGCGGGCGTCGTCGCGGTGGGCGAGGATGACGGGGCGGTCGTCGTCGGTGACGGCGCTGAGGATGGGCAGCCACTCGTGGGTGACGTCCTCCGGCGGGACGAGGTCGATCGCGTCGGTGGGCCCGGCGTCGATGAACAGCTGCGCGGACCCCTCGCCGAGCGGGCCCTCGCACCACACCGTCGGCGGCACCACGCCGAGCCCGAGCGCCTCGGACAGCGCATAGGCCGCGACCTCACGCCTGCCCAGCGTCTCCTCCGGGAAGTCCCACAGCGGGGTCTCCCCCGCCACCGGCTTGTAGATCCAGCGGGTGCCGGCCGAATCCTCGGCGAGGAAGGTGCCGTTCGAGGCGTCGAGCAGCCTCCCGACGAGCCGGAGGTCACCCGCGGGCGCCGTCATGTGAACAGCGGCCCGCGGTAGCCGTTGGCCCGGGGGCAGATGTGCCCGGACGGGTCGAGCGGCTGCCCGCAGGCCGGGCAGGCCGGCCGCCCGGATGCGACCACCAGCTCGGCGCGGGCGGAGAAGTCCCGCGCCATCGTCGGGGTGAGGAGCACCTGGACCAGCGAGTTCTCGTCCGTCTCGTCGTCGACGTCGACCGAGAACAACTCCACGACGATGCGCCCGCGTTCCTGGTCCCAGGCGAGACCGATCGCGGCCGCACGGAAGGCCACCTCGACGGGCGCGTCCAGGGGCCCCATGTCAGCCGGTTCGCGCCGCTCGGGCACGTCGTGGCCCAGCTCGGACAGCTGGTCCAACACCTCGCCGACCCGCAGCCCGAGCAGCTGCGCCTGCTGCTTCTCCAGCGCCACGGCGGCCAGGCGGTTGCCCTGGGAGACCTGCAGCAGGAACAGCCGCTCCCCAGGCTTGCCGACGGTGCCGATGATGCAGCGGTCCGGGCGGTCGAACTCCAGCAGCATGATCCCAGCCTAACCGCGCGCCCGGGACCCCGGGGCGACGTCGCCACCGCCGACGCTCGGCGCGGTACGGGCCGCCAGCAGGGCGGCGAGGTCGCCGCCGGCGTTGATGCAAAGCACCAGCGGCCGCTCGGCCCCGTATTCGACGACGCTCACCCCGGCCGGAGCGACGTGCAGGCGTTGGAAGTCGTCGAACGGCATGCCGCACGCGTGGGCCAGGACGGCCTTGATCGGGTCGCCGTGCGAGAACACGACGACGACCTCGTCGGCGCCGTGCCGGGTCGCCACACCGGCGACGCCGGACGTGCACCGTTCGAACATCTCCAGCATGCTCTCGCCCCCCGGGAAGCGCACCGACGACGGGGAGGCCTGGATGGTGGACCACAGTCCGTCACCGGCGAGGGTCGCCAGCGACGACCCGGTCCAGTCGCCGTAGTCGCACTCGGTCAGGTCGTCGAGCAGGCCGGCGTCCGGGAAGCCGGCGAGTGCCGCCGTCTCCCGGCAGCGCTGGACGGGCGACGTGTACGCGGCCGCGACGCGGATCCCGCGCAGCAGGTCCCGCAGGGCGGCGGCCTGGGCGCGACCGACGTCGTCGAGGCCCACGCCGGCCATCCGGCCGGCGAGCACGCCATCGGCGTTCGCCGTCGAGCGACCGTGCCGGATCAGCACCACCTTCGTCATGGCCGCCAGCGTAGTCGTCGCGGCGCAACGCCCCGGCGGTACAGTTGGCGGTCGGCTGAACGAAGGGACTGTGACGTGGGCTGGTTCGAGGCGATCGTGTTGGGCGTGGTCCAGGGGTTGACGGAGTTCCTGCCGATCTCGTCGAGCGCCCATGTGTCGATCGTCGGGCAGCTGCTGTTCGAGGGCCGCGACCCCGGCGCCGCCTTCACCGCCGTGACTCAGCTGGGGACCGAGACCGCCGTGCTGGTGTACTTCCGCCGCGACATCGCCCGCATCATCACGCAGTGGTTCGGCAGCCTCCGCGGCACGGTCGACCGCTCGGACCCCGACGCCCGCATGGGCTGGCTCGTCATCCTCGGCTCGGTGCCCATCGTGGTGCTGGGGCTACTGTTCCAGGACGCGATCGACACGTCGCTGCGCAACCTGTGGATCACCGTCGCGATGCTGGCCGGGGTCGCGATCTTCCTGGCCGTGGCGGACCGTATGGCGAGCGACAACACGCGCGACCTCACTCGGCTGACCTGGCGCGACGGCGTCCTGTTCGGCCTGTTTCAGGCCGCGGCCCTCATCCCCGGGGTGTCGCGCTCGGGCGCCACCATCTCGGGCGGCCTCTTCCTCGGATACACCCGGGAGGCGGCCACGCGCTACGCCTTCCTGCTCGCCATCCCGGCGGTCTTCGGGTCAGGGATCTACAAGCTCAAGGACATCGGCGCCGACGAGAGCGCCGCCTGGGGCCCGACGATCGTCGCCACGATCCTCGCCTTCTTCATCGGCTACGCCGTGATCGCCTGGCTGCTGCGCTACATCTCCACGCACAACTTCCGCATCTTCGTCCTCTACCGCCTGATCCTGGCGGCCGTCGTCGCCGTGCTGATCCTCACCGGCGTCCTGCAGGCCTGAGATGCAGCACCGTCCGCTGGGCTCGTCGGGGCTGCAGGTGTCGCGGCTGGGCCTCGGCACCATGGCCTGGGGCCGCGACGTCGAATGGCCGCAGGCCAGGGACCTGCTGCGCGACTTCGTCGACGCCGGCGGCACCCTCGTGGACACCGCGCCCGCGTACGGCGCGGGCGTCGCGGAGAAGATGGTCGGCAAGGCTCTCGCGGGCGGGCTCCCCCGCGAGGCGCTCGTCATCGCCACCAAGGCTGGTTTCGTGATCCGCGACGGGCGGCGCGTCATCGACACCTCGCGGGGGGCGCTGCTGTCCGACCTCGAGCAGTCACTCCGGCGGCTGGGGACGGATCACGTGGATCTCTGGCAGGTGCACGCATGGGGCGACGCCCCCCTCGAGGAGACGCTGTCGGCCCTCGACTCAGCCGTCGCCCGGGGAATGGCGCGGTACGTGGGCGTGTCCAATTTCGTGGGCTGGCAGACGGCCACCGCCGCGACGTGGCAGGACGCGGACCGGGCGAGGACGCCGATCAGCAGCGTCCAGGTCGAGTACTCGCTGCTGGCGCGTCGCGCGGAGGTGGAGGTGGTGCCCGCGGCGAGGCACCACCGCCTCGGGCTGCTGGCGTGGTCCGCGCTCGGTCGCGGCGCGCTCACGGGCAAGTACCGCGGCGGCCGGCTCCCGCGCGACTCCCGCGCCGCCTCGGATCACTTCGGCTGGTTCCTGGAGCCGTATCTCCAGCCCAGGTCCGCCGCCATCGTCGACGCGGTCGCGCACGCGGCGCAGGGCCTGGGGCTGACCCCGGGCCAGGTCGCGTTGATGTGGGTGAGGGACGCGCCGCAGGTGGCATCTGCCCTCGTGGGGCCGCGCACCACCGACCAGCTGGCCGAGCTGCTCGACGCGGAGGACAAGACCCTCGTGCCGCCCATCGTCTCAGCGCTCGACGACATCTCTGGCGGCGCCAACGCCTATCGGTGACCCGTCATACGACGTCGAAGACGACGTGGTGGATGCCCGCGTCATCAATGGTGAGGCTGAGGGTGCCGGTGGCGCCGGCGAGGTCACCGGTGCCGCTGCCCGGCACCAGCTCGTAGCGGAGTTCCTGGACGCCCTCGCGCATGCTGCCGAACTGCTGGAACGCGACCGATCCCTGGCGGCCGCCGATCTGCCCCTCGAACATCTCGAGGGCGACGTAGCCGGCCTCGCCCTCCGTCGGCTCGCCCGCGGACAACATGAAACCGCGGCTCGCCCCCGCGGCGTCGCCCGACCAGACCTTGACGAACTCGAAGCGGCGCGTGCCCGGCAGGAGCCCGTCCTCGGGCGTGATCTCGATCTCGAACGTGGCGTTGACGACCATAAGACCTCCTCGACGGGTCACAGCCTACGGCGATTTGCGAACCCCCACCCGCGACCTGCTAGAGTTCCTTGTCGCTCCCCCATCGGGGGTGTCACTCGTCCGGGTGGCGGAATAGGTAGACGCGCTAGCTTGAGGTGCTAGTGCCCGTTAAGGGCGTGGAGGTTCAAGTCCTCTCTCGGACACTTTTCTCGACCCCTAGTCAGAACGGCGAAACGCCGGATTGACTAGGGGTTTTGCTTTTGAAGGGCTCCTTCAGGCTCCGTCAGACTGGGTCAATCTGTAGCATCTTGATCGCACGTTCATCGCACGTTCGTCGCACGAATTTGACGGCTGGGGGTGGGGCAGATGAGGTTCGGGTACGTTCGCAAGCTCCCGAGCGGCCGGTACCAGGGGAGCTATTTGGGGCCCGATGGGAAGCGGCACAACGGCCCCAGCACCTTCACCCACAAGGCAGACGCCCAGGCCTGGATCACGGGTGAGCGACGACTTGTGGAGTACGGCGCCTGGACCAGCCCCGCGGCACGCGCTGAGGCTCTGAGGGAGGCCGAGCAGGCCGAGGCTGAGCGGGCGGCGGCCGAGGCCCGAGCCATCGAGGTGCTCCAGAACACTCCAACGGTCAGTGAGTGGATCGAGAGGTGCATCAGTGAGCGTCAGTCCCGGTCCCGACGCCCGATCAAGCAGACCACGGCAGACAACTATCGCAAGCTCGCACGGCTGAATGTGACCGGGACTCCTCTGGGCGGCATGCGGGTGACCGAGGTGCGGCGCGCTGACGTCCATGAGTGGAGATGGGACGGGCCGCCCAGCCGCACCCGAACCCAGGGAGCGAAGGCGTACGAGCTGCTCGTGTCGGTCTTCGACGACGCCGTTGTGGCCGAGCTGATCGAGACCACGCCGTGCACCTTGAGGGGGGCTGGGTCACCCGAGCGGTCTCGTGAGCCGGAGTCGTTGTCGATGGAGGAGGTCGACCGCTTCCTCGCGGCGATCGACCTGCCGTGGGCGCGCGCGGCGCTGACCATCCAGGTCACGTGTGGCCTGAGGATCGGGGAGGTGCTGGCGTTGCGGGCGAAGGACCTCGACTTGGAGGCCGGCACAGTCACCGTCGCCGGGACTGTGGCCAAGATCGGCGAGTCGGGGCAACGCTCGCTGGTGGTGCAGGCGCCCAAGACCCGGGCATCACTTCGGACGCTGTCGCTCCTGCCCGACACGACGCCCGAACTGCGCCGGTGGCGACGTTCACTGGGCGAGCTCAAGCCCACTGCGTTGCTGTTCGCTGACCACGTCGGCAGGCCACTCAACGACGATGTGCTGCGACGCGTGCAGAAGAAGGCCGCAGCCAGCATCGGCCGCGCGGAGTTGAAGGATCACGATCTGCGCGCCACAGCAGCCACCCTGGCAGCGGCCGCCGGGGCGTCGGTGCGGGAGATCCAGTCGATGCTGGGCCACACGACGCCCTCCATGGCCCTCAAGTACCAGACGGCGACCAGGGAACGTGACGCTGAACGAGCCCGGAACATGTCGCTGCGATGGCAGGACGCACGAGCCGCATCGCCGTCGCCGGAGTGACAGCTCAGCGCTGCGCGAGTGCGGGCGACGCCGACAAGACAGGCCCCCGCGATGGCGGCGGGAGCGGCTAAGGCGCCATGAAGGGGCGTTCGCCTCGAAGCAGAGCGTCGATCTCATTGAGGTCCACCAGCACGCGGTAGCCGTTCTTGTAGCGGGTGAGTCTGCCCTCGGCAAGCCGGCGCTCAAGCGAGCTGCGAGAGGACCTGCAGTACTCAATCGCCTCCGGAAGCGTGGCATACCGGGGTGGCTGCGACGAGCGCGGGGCCCTGGCCATCAGCGTTCCACCTGGCCATTGCGGTGTGGATCGGGCAAGTCATCGGCTTGCCGCACCGTGCCAGTATGGCCAATGCCGCGGATCAGGCGCCTGGCCTGGCGGGCGTCGAGGCCACACAACTCCGCCGCCTCGTCGACGGGCATTCCCTCGGTCGAGGTGAGATGGACGAGGGCTTGGCCGAGGCGAGTCTCAGCCTCCCGGACGGCTCGGTCCCGGTTCAGGATGGCTGCGGCCGCATCCAGCACCTCAGTCTTGATCCTCGCCTCCCGTGCCATCAGTTCCTCATGCCGTCTCACGAGCTGGCTTTGTACCTTGAGGCGGGCCTCGCTACGGGCGCTCTGAGACATCACAGGGCTCCTTCCAGTGCGACGGAGGACCGGCAGTCCGTCCTTATACTGCTAAAGAACCCCCGACGAGCCGACGGGTAGCGGAACCCACTTGTCTCGGGTGGTGCGCCGCTCCGGTCGTAACAGCCTTCACCGAGCGTCACACTCCCCTGTAGTCGGACAGCTCATTACCTTGGCCGCGGAAGGCCGATCTCCCTGAGGGTCGTCGGATCACTCCTCGTCCGGCGGTGGCCACGGTCGTGGGCATGATGGTGTCGAACCCGGCGGGGTGGATGGTGCTCGTCACGGCTGGGCGGCGACGTTCGTAGGTCGCATCGACGAGGCGGGCGAAGGCCTCCGCGGCGGCTTGCCCGAGCGGAGACTCACGCTTCCTGAAGCTCCCCCTCTGAGCTCTGGTCGTCGACCACGGCCGCATCCTGGCCGATCCTGAGGAGACGCACCGGTCCCAGGAGGCCATGGTCGCGCACCTGGGTTTGCTGGGGCAGGGACTCGCCCGCCAGCATCATGGCCAGGAAGTCCGTGGTGTCGTCGTAGTAGCCGCGCGCGAGGAGCCGGTTGTTGAGGGAGCTCGCCACTCGGACCCGGAGGTCGTTTTCGCCGCTGCGGACCTCGTCGGAGATGTCGACGCGCGGGCAGGAGGTGTCGAAGCCGTGCCACCGCGCGCCGTTGACGCTCACCGCTCCCAGCCCGCCCGCAGTGGAGCCGAGGTAAGGCGCTCCTCGGGGCGCGGCGCATGGTCGAGGGACAGCGTCGTCGTGTACTCGCCGATGCCCGACACCTCGGGCCCCACCTCGTCGATATCCCGCCACGGGAGCGGCGGACTGGGACCCACCTCGATCCGGGTCACGGCCGTCGTCGGGAGGACCTCCCGAGTCTCGTACCCCAGGCCCCGGTCCTCCGGAAGGGTGACGTCGTCGCCGGCATCCCAGCTCTCGATCCAGGCCTCCAGATCGGCCATGACCTCAGTCCGCTTTCCGGGCACGTCCGTCGGGGCGTCACTGCGATCCAGGGTGAAGAGCGCGACCTCACCGGGCGCCAGAGTGACCGTGACCAGGGTGTGGTCACCGTACCCTCGGGAGGCGTGCGAACGGATGGCTCCGCTCCAGGGATCGATGCGGTGAACGACCCCAAGTCCCGGGAGCCTCAGCGTCACCGTCGTCGGCTCCCCGGTCTCGTACAGGAAGTGATACGCGTACAGGTGGGTGAGGTCGCCGTCGTCGCGCAGGTGGGTGAGGACGCTGCGGTTCTCGTCGGCGAACCCGGCGCGGGCCTCGACGCCCAGCCCGCGCAGCGCCGCCACGGTGGCAGCCTGGTCGACCGCGGTGACAGTGGGCAGTTCCAGCAGCGCCTCGGACCTCTCGGACGCGCCAAGCCAGTCTACCGGCAGCTGACCCCCTGGGATTCGCAGCGGCGCGGACCAGGACCCTCCGCCATCGCCCCCGACGAAGGGCTGGCTTGGCGCGTCCGAGAGGTTGGTGTGACGGCCCAGAACTTGCCGGCGTGGCGCCGGATCGTGGACGCGGAGATCCTGCGCGAGGGCCCAGCTGCCAGCGCTGCTCCACCCGATCCGGCACGTTGCCGATCTGGGTCCAGCCCACCAGGTCCGCCGATCGCCAGATCGGCACCCCGGGGAAGTACTCGACCTCGAGTTGCTTGTGCACCGACCCCATGGGTGTTCAGTCAGCGCTAGCCTCAAGGCGATCCATGAGCTTCGCGAACGCCGCCTCGTCAACAATCGGCACACCGTACGAACGCGCCTTCGACGCCTTGCCGCTGAGCGAGTCCGGATCCGCGGCCACCAGGAGTTTCGTCGACCTCGCCAGGCCGGCAGGCTGCAGCCCGACCGCGCGCGCACGCGCCTCCCACACTGAGCGTTCCATGCGCATCTCACCGGTGAACGTCACGCGATCCCCAACCGTCAGCGAGATACCCGAGATGACAAGCCCATCGGCGCCATCGTCGCCGGCCGCACCTGCCAGGGCGTCGTCAACGTCGTGCTGCGCCAATCCCAGGCAGGCTGCCGCCCGATCCAGTTCTGATCGTTCGTCTGCGGTGAGGATTCCATCCTCAAGCGCGACGGCGGCCATCGCGTGCAGGTATTCCGCGTGGAGCGCCAACACCTGCGGCCTGCTCAGCACCGAGGACTGCGCCGCCTCCACAAGCTGATCCTGCTCGTGGAGCGATAGGTACCCGTCGAGCATGGCCATCTCGAGCACCGCGAGGTATGAGTCGACCCGCGAGTCAGCCGAACGTGGCATCCGCGCGACGATCCGGTCGAGCCACCCGTCGGCCCGTTCCGGCTGGCGATCCGCCCGCACCTTGTAGGTCAGCGTGTGCGCCGCCGGACGGGGTGCGGGCCAGCGGAACGCCCGGGCAGCGCTGATCTCGTCCCCCCACATCGGCCGCCCGCCGCATCGGTCCAGGTAGCTCGCGAGGAGCTGGGCCGTGGCGAAGGCGTCCGCCAGGGCGCTGTGCTCCCCGACGATCTCGATACCCGCGCTGGCGCAGCAATCGCGCAGGCGGCGGCTCGATCCCGGGAGGAACGCTCCGGACCAGCGCATGGTGCACACCGACGGCGGCGTCCGCTCCCCCACCACGTAGCCCACGCGCTCCAACTCCGCCGCCAGGAACCGCATGTCGAAGCTCGCGTTGTGCGCCGCCACGATCCTGCCGGCAACAGCGTCGAGCAGTGCCGGAGCGACATCATCAAACGTCGGCGCGGTCAGCACGTCCTTCGCGGTGATTCCGTGGATCCTCGAGGCGCCGACATCCCGCTGGGGATTGACAAGCGTGCTCCACGCGTCGTACACCTCCCCCTCATGGCTGACCTTCACGACGCCGATCTCGACGATCCTGTCGCCGTAGCGCGGGCTGAGCCCCGTGGTTTCGAAGTCAATGACGGTGTAGCCGGCCATTCATCCCCCTTGAGTAGGCGATATCAACCTAGCCACAGGGGAAGACAGTTCCTGACCCAGGGTCGCACAACTTCTCTAGCCAGCCCCTACGAATACCCCTCGCGGTGCGGACGAGGGTCTGCGACCCCCCGACCTCCCTCGTCCCCCGACTCGCCTTCTCCGATTGGGTTGTGTGCAGACGCACGTGGATGGGTGGCGGAGCCATCTGGCTCCGCCACCCATCGCACGTTCCGCAGTCAACCCCGCAACCACACCGTGCAGCTCACCCACCGTCGCCCGGAGGTTCTCCGCCTCAGCGATCGCAGTCTCGGCGCGTGACTCGGCAGAGTCACGAGCGCGCTGCACCTCATCGACGCGACCGAGGGCAGCGTCGCGCTGCTCAACGGCGTCCAGCAGCTCGCTCTGGGCAACCTCATGGTCGCCGCGCAGCTCGCCTGAACCTCCCGAGCCGCTTCCTGGTCGGGGGCCATCGCGGCACGCAAAGCGGCGAGTTCATCCGACAGCTGGTCACGGGCCTGGGTCGTCTCGGCCAGGTCGAGGCGTACCTGGTCGAGGGTGGCAGTGAGCTGCTCGAGAGACACTGTGGCCTCGGAAGCGGCCGCGTCCGCTTCGGCCTTCTCCGCTTCGGCGCGGCGCTGGGCCTGCTCGGCCCGGGTGGCGCGGGCGTGGGCGCTCGCGACCTGCTCGGCGGCCTCGCTGGAAACCGCTTCAAGTTGCGCCTCGACAGCCTCCGGGTCCCCGACGGTGCGGAGCTCGTCGACCAGGACACTGAGCTGCTGACCCAGGTGCTCGATCATCCCCGTGACCTGACCGGTGATCAAACTCGCCCGCTGCCGGGCCGCGTCGACCGGATACGCCTCAACGAGCCGAGGCGTATCCGCCTGCTTCTGCCGGGCACGCCACGCGGCCGCCTGCGTCCCAACGAGGGACAGTCCGGACTTCCTCACGAGCGCGCACCCAACTCAGCGTCAGGTGGGCGGGTCGTTCTGCGCGCTCCAGCACCAGCCAACGTGTGGCAATCTCGGCGCTGGCGATGGAGGCCCACGCCGCGATCCAAGACAAGACGAGGCTAAATCGAGGACCCGTAGACCGGCCCGTGTCACAGCGCTACAGCCGTCGATCTGGTGCCTGTGACGCGCGAGTGTGGACTTACCAGCCGCAACCGGCGGCTCACAGGAAGGTCCTAGAAGTGTCCGTCACCACCGCTCGCCCCAGCAGGAAGCCGAAGCATCTCCGGCGCTGCGACGCCTCCTCGAAGCTCCGATTCCGAGACCATGACGAAGCGATCGCGTCTCTGCATCACGCCGTCAACGCACGACGCCGCGCTCAGCTCGATGGCGCCACGACCGGCCGGCGCGAGATCCGTGCCTATCAGTGTGAGTGGTGCCGAGGCTGGCACCTCACCTCCCAAACCGCTTGGATGCCCGGATCGCCCGATGGAATCGATTGGTTGGTGGCGGCGTGATGTCCCGTCGAACTCATCAGCGGGTTGTCGGCCGCCGCGATTGGATCGCCTCTGCCACCATGGGACTGGCGAGGGGGGATGCGATGTCGAAGGAGCTCAGTCAGTCGATCACCGCGTGGTGGCGGGGACTCAAGGCTCACCTGGGTGTCTCCGACGAGGAGATCGCCTCACGGATCGAGGCGCTGGCGTGGCGTGCGGGTGGCGGCGCCCCGCAGCCGGTGGATCGGAAGAACGTCTCGGCATGGCGCTCCCGAGGTCAGTTCCCACCCCAGGACCCCCGACTCCAAGCGGCTGTGGTCCAACTCATGGAGCAGACGGCTCGAACGGCCGGGGCCCCCGAGGGCGTGGGCAGGTGGACTGCCCCCGGCGAGTTGCATCGTGCGTGGGTCGCTGCTCGTGCGGCCTTGGAGGACGCGCCAGTGCCGCGGACAGTGGAGGCCAATGCGCGCAAGACCGAGCGCCTGGCAGATGTCCTCATCGGCAGTGCGGACCGAAGGGTCGAGGAGGCCACAACAGCTGAAGGGATGCGGGCCGGCTTCTGGCAGGGGTCCTGGGTGACCGATGACGCGACGCCGCCGTACGTTCCCCGCACGCTCGACAATGCCCTGCGCACCCGGATCCAGGATGCGGCAGGCTCCAGGAGCGGCGGGCTGGTCGTCGTCGTCGGGCCGCCGAAGTCGGGGAAGACACGCTGTGTGCTGGAGGCTCTTCGTGCGACACTGCCCCACCGTCGGCTCTGGCAGCTCAACGCCGTCGACGGCGCGCTCGATGCAGCCGTCGCCGCCGTCGCCAGTGATGGTGGGCGTCGTGGGCCATTCGAGGCAGATGAGGTCGTGGTGCTGCTCGACGACCTACAACGTCACAACTTCCACACCGCGTCTGGCGTCAACGACAAGACACTCGGGCGGGCGGTGGCTGCGGGACTGCTCGTGGTGGCCACCCTGCACCAGGAGACTCTGGACGAAATGCGTTCCTACGCCCGTGACCGCACGCGCGCAAGCAGGAGTGAGGAGTTGTCCATCGGCGCCACTCCAAAGCTGATCGCCATGTTGACCGACGCCCGGATGGATCTGCTCCCCTCCCTGAGCCACGAGGAGCTCGACGGAGTCCCTGAAGAGTTGTCCCAACGAGACGGGCTCCGTGAGGTGATCGGGGTGCGGCGGGCGCGCTTGCCCGAGCTTCTCGCAGCGGTCGACGCTCTCGAGGAGCGGGCGCTGCAGGGGAAAGCGAACCGCGCCAGGCCGGAGTTGGCCGCTATCCTGCTGGCGGGGATCGACGCCCACTACCTGTATCGGGCTGGAGCGACGCTCTCCGAGTTGGAGCAGCTGACCCACTGGGCCTTCCAGCACCTGTTCCCCACCCGTCACTGGGATCCGTTCATGTTCCCCCCTGCGTTCGAGTGGGCGACAACAGCCATCGGTGGAGCCGGCTCGGCCCATGCGCTCCTTGTTCCAACCTCCCCAGGAGCCCCGCAGTACGGGCTCTTCGACCCACTGGTTCGGCGCCTGGTCCCCGGCCGCTGGGATGTGACACACCTCACTCCCCACGTGGAACTTTTTGATCCCGAGACGTGCCACATGGTCATTCGACATGCATCTGTCATGGGTTTGGCCGAAGAGATGCGGTGGGCGGAGCGGGCAGCGGAGTCCGGGAACCCAGATGCGATGCTCGTCCTCGCAGGTCTGTTTCGGCGCGCTGGGAATGTTGGTTTGGCCGAAGCGTGGTACCTGAAGGCCGCCGACGGCGATGATCAACTGTCAGCTTCCATGAGCCTCTTCGATCTCGCAGAGCTGCATGCCGAGCGGGGAGATCTGGTCAACGCTGAGAACTACCTGCTCCGGGCCGCCGAGATCGATCCCAACCTGGCCAGTCCCCTCGGCCATATCGCGGCGTATCACAGGAACCGGGGTGACCGGGACGCCGAGGAGCGGTGGCTTCTACGAGCGGCCTGGACTGAGGACACGCGAGCCAAATACCAAGTCGCTCGGATGTACTTTGAGCGTCACGAGTCCGAGCTTGGTCAGCGCTGGCTCTCCCGAGCGATAGCGACACCCTACGGTGACTACTGCTACGCCTGGAGCCTGAAGTACCCGTCCGCCACAATGCGCAGCAACCTCCTCGATCAGGCAGCATTCATGCGACACCCTGAAGCGATGCGGCATCTCGCCGAGACCCTTGACGCGGAGGGCGACCACGAGCGGGCAGCTGACCTGCTGGAGCGTGCGAATAATCCGAGTGACCCGCGGGACCTGCTCGCACGGGGAGTGATGCACTACGTGCGCAACGAGAATGACGCCGCCAAAGTGTGGTTGTCGCGCAGTGCGGAGCTCGAGGAACCCGAAGCGCTGTTCCTCCTCGGCACACTGCAGCCACCCGATCAGCGTGAGACCTGGTTCACCCGAGCGTCAAACCTGGGACATGCCGGGGCGATGGCCTGGCTTGGCGCGATCCTGTCGACGCGGGGAGAGAGTGACGAAGCTAGGAGTTGGTGGCTTCGGGCAGCAGCACAACATGACCGCTATGCCTTTCACCTCCTTGCGCTCCATGCCGAGGATCCCGCCGAGGCTGAGCATTGGTGGCGGCAAGGTGCCGAGCTGTTCGACTTGGACAGCTACCTGGGCCTCGCACGTCACTACTGGAGCGAAGGGAACACCGATCAGGCCGAGGTTTGGTTCAAGAAGGCCAGCATCCGCGGGAGTGCAGACGCCATGATTGCGCTGTACGCCCTCTACAGTGCTCGCGGCGACACAACCCAAGCTGACCCGTGGCTGACGAAGGCCACGCACCTTCACGACCCCGGAGCCACCGCGCTGCGCGGGATCGTCGAATGGGATGCGGGGAACCGAGAAGAAGCCCAAAAGTGGTGGGCGAAGCTCACCTTGATGGACGGCGAGGACGCCAAGAAGGCGATGGCTACGGTAGGCATGGCGCTGGTTGCCGCCGACGAGATCGACAGAGCTGAGCTGTGGCTGATGGCCGCAGACCAGACCCTGAGTCAAGCAATGGTGCAACTTGCCGACCTGGCGGCGGCGCGCGGAGACTCGGAGGGAGCAGAACGCTGGCGGGAACGCGCAGCTGCAGCCGAACGACCTCGGGACGATGACGACGAAATGACATAACGAGGGTTATCGGTCACCAGGTGATGGTGACGAAAGCCCTTTGCACAGCGTGTCCTCGGGGAGGTCGAGCTGATCGCTCACCCACAGCCCGGCAGCGGCCTCGGCAGCAGGTCTCGCGGCCGACAGCGTCGGCTCAACGCCACCTGCCACACGAGTCACATGGACGTTGCCGCCAGCGCGGTAGACGGTGACAGTCCATGACCAGCGGCCCGCGGTGCCCCGCTGAGCCATCAACTGAAGATCATGCCGCTCCGAGATCGCAAGGCTCACCCCCCACGCGGAACGCGCGCCGCGGCGCACATGGCTCCACTCATACGGCGGCAGCGGCACGTCGTCACGGGTGACGAACTGCCGACGTGCCTTGGGCGTCATGTCACACGACTCTACGCTTCCCAATGGAGACGCACGGACGGCCCTAGTTGCGCTGAGCCGCGATACTGACGGGGCGCTCGGAACAGACTGAGATACTCATGTCGACAGTACGTTTGCGCGATGGACGTGTCCGTGATGACCGAGCAGCAGCGCCTCGACCTCTTGAACGCCGACTATGACGGGCTTCGTCGAGCTCAGGGAGGAAAGCCGGTCTGGCTCATCTCTCAGGTCGAAGGTGGACGTCTCTGGGACGCGACCTTGACCGCGTTCGTCCAGGGCAACTGGGTTGCAGCCGTGCTGACCGCCCAGGCGACCTGCGAACGCGGACTCGCTGCGCTGCTCTACAGCTTGTTCATGCAGTCGACTCCTCCAACTGGCTGGGAACGCTGGGACTTGGGCTCCCTCGTCAGGTTCTGCCGCAAGGAGGAACTCGTCAACGACGCGCTCCTCGATGAGGTGGAGGTGCTGTGCGAGGAGCGGAAGCCCTACGGCCACTGGCGAGGTCCACTCGCGGAAGGCTCGCTCATGAAGGTCGTGATGGACGCCCTCGATCAAGGCGACAGTGCAGCGCCGGACGCCATCATGGAGCGCCACCTGGCGGCACTCGCCTACCGGTCGACCCTGACCGCCATGCGTGTCCACTTCGGTGACTTGATAGACCCCGACAAGCACCAACGCGACGCCTTCGGGGAACGCCGCTCACAGGCTGCCGCGCCGCAGGTCCACACCTCCGTCATAGAGCGACTAAGACAGGTCCTCGCCCCAGGATTCTCAATATTTGACACGGCGCAGATCAAATCATATTATGAGGTGTCGATCCGGTTCGACAGTAGCGCGCACGAGGAGGTGCAGGATGCCAAATATTGGCGATGTGGCCCGACACTTGGGTGTGAGCCGCTCGACGGTGTCCTACGCTTTGAGCGGCAAGAGGTCGATCTCGTCGGAGATGAAAGCTCGTGTTCAGGCTGCTGTCCGGGAGTTGGAGTTCTATCCGTCGGCCAGTGGTCGCGCGCTGGCCACCGCGCGGACCAACACCCTTGCTCTTCTGGCCCCGATGGCGGAGAACGCAACGCCGGAGGTGGCGCTGCAGTTCGTCAGCGGCGTGGTCCAGTCTGCTCGCTCGTTCGGCTACGACATCCTCCTGGTCACCGGCGAGGAGGCGTTTACCAGTGTCGACCGCCTCGATCGGGCGAGGCAGGTGGACGGGTTCGTGATCCTCGACGTGGAGGACTCGGACCCGCGGGCTTTGGCGCTCCAGGAGAACGGGGCTGCCTGTGTCCTGGTGGGCATGCCCGAGGGTGTCACGGATCTTGACCGGGTTGACTTGGACTGGCGGGAGGCCGGTACGAGCCTGCTCGAGGCGCTAGCGGGAGCGGGTCATCGTCACGTGGGTTTGGTCGGGGCCCCGTCTGTCGCGTATGACCTTGGGATGACCTACGCAGCCCGGTTCCGTGACGGGGTCGCTGCAGCCGCGCAACGGATGCAGGTCCGGGTCACCGAGGTCCCGGCGCACAACGACTTCTTCGAGACCATCGCCACGATCCGAGCGCTGTTGGAGACTGAGGCTGGCATCACTGGCCTGGTGATTCAGCATGAGGCCGCGGTGGCGCCCGTGTTCTCTGCCCTCAAGACCGCGGGCTACGAAGTCCCCCGGGACTACTCGGTCGTGGGCATGTCGATTGACAAACTCGGCTTCCAGTTCGCGCCTCCGACCTCGGGGATCGTGAACTCGTCTACGGAGATCACCCGGCAAGCCGTCTCGTTGCTGATCGAACGTCTCGAGGATCCCGCGTTGGAAGCGCGTTCCATCCTGATCAGTCCCGAGTATCGGGATCTGGCCACGGTGGCACCCCCCAGGCCGACGGCCTGACGAAGCAAATACACAAGTGAAGCCGTGTTCTCAGACACGTCTTCGAACCGGTTCGAATAAGGAGATTCATGAAGTTCACCGAGGGCTACTGGGTGAAGAAGCAGGGCTTCACCGTGGAACACCCCCGCCAGGTGCAGGAGGTGGTGCCGTCCGGCGCGGGGTTCGTGGCCTACTCGCCTACCCGTGTGGTGCGCCGGCACGGTGACGAGCTCGACTCGCCGATGGTGACCACCACCGTTGAGGCGGTTGCCGCTGACATTGTGCGGGTGCGAATCGAGCACTTCCAAGGGGCCGGTGACAGCACGCCACACTTCCCGCTGACCGTTGATCCCGAGGTCGCCCACACTGCACAGGCAGAGGGCAGCACCGGGTCGGTGCGGGCGGGTGATTTGGAGGTCAGCGTTGCCGGTGCCGATCAGTACACGTTGACGTTCCGTGGCGGCGGCCGCACCCTCACCTCGGCCATTCCCCGCAGCACCGGCCTGGTCACTGCCCCCGATGGTCAGGTCTATGTGCACGAGCAGCTGACGCTTGCCGTGGGTGAGAGTGTCTATGGGCTCGGTGAGCGTTTCGGTCCTGTGGTGCGCAACGGTCAAAGTGTCGAGATCTGGAACGACGACGGCGGCACGGCGACTGAGCACGCCTACAAGAACGTTCCCTTCTACTTCACCACAGCCGGATACGGGGTCTTCATCAACCATCCTGAGCATGTCTCGCTCGAGGTGGCGTCGGAGATCAACACGCGTGTGCAGTTCTCCGTTCCGGGCCAGCAGCTGGAGTACTTCGTCATCTACGGGCCTTCCCCCAAGGACATCCTGCGCAAGTACACCGCGCTGACGGGTCGTGCTCCTCAGGTCCCGGCCTGGTCCTACGGGTTGTGGCTGTCGACGTCGTTTACCACCGACTACAGCGAAGCGACCGTCAACGGCTTCGTCGACAAGATGGAGGAGCTCGAGCTCCCGCTGAGCGTCATCCATTTCGACTGCTACTGGATGCGCCCGTCCCACTGGTGCGACTTCACCTGGGATCCGCAGAAGTTCAGTGACCCCGAAGGGATGCTCGCCCGCTACCACGACCGTGGTCTCAAGGTGTGCGTGTGGATCAACCCCTACATCGGACAGCGGTCCCACCTCTTCGCTGAGGGGATGAAGCACGGCTACCTGCTGAAGCGGGCCGACGGAACGGTCAGGCAGTGGGATCACTGGCAATCGGGCATGGCGTGGGTCGACTTCACCAATCCTGCAGCTCGGCAGTGGTGGAAGGACGAACTGAAGAAGCTGATGCGCCAGGGCGTCGACGCGTTCAAGACCGACTTCGGAGAACGCGTCCCCACCGATGTGGTGTGGCATGACGGGTCTGACCCTCAGCGGATGCACAACTACTACTCCTACCTCTACAACCAGGCCGCGTACGAGGCCATCGCGGAGGAACGCGGCCAGGACGAAGCCATCGTGTTCGCCCGCGCAGCCACGGCAGGCGGACAGGCCTTCCCCGTCCACTGGGGCGGCGACTCCGAGCCCACCTTCGTGTCGATGGCCGAAACGCTGCGCGGCGGCCTGTCCCTCGGGATGTCTGGATTCGGGTACTGGAGCCACGACATGGGCGGCTTCGAAGGCACCCCCAACGACGAGGTATTCATCCGGTGGTTCCCGTTCGGGATGCTGTCCTCACACAGCCGTCTCCACGGGTCCCACTCCTACCGTGTGCCCTGGAACTACGGCGAGACGGCCGTCGAGGTGGCCCGCCGGTTCATCGCGCTGAAGAACCGTCTCATGCCGTACCTGATGACCCATGCCCAGGACGTCACCGACGCCGGCGTCCCGCTGATGCGCCACACGATCCTGGAGCACCCGGCCGACCTCGGCGCGGTTCATGTGGACACCCAGTACTTCCTGGGACCAGATCTGTTGGTCGCCCCCGTCTTCACCGAGTCCGGGGACGTCGACGTGTACCTCCCCACCGACGGCTGGACCGACATCCTCACCGGCGACCACCTCCCGACCCGCGGCTGGGTACGTCAGGTTCACGACCTGACCACCCTCCCGGTGCTGGTCCCCGACGGCACAGTGCTGCCGATCGGCGCCACGACGGACCGACCCGACTACGACTGGTGCGACGGGCTCAACCTGTACCTCGTTCGGCCGCAGGAAGGCACCCGCACAGTGCGGGTCCGCCACCGATCCGGCGGATTCGCCGAGTTCTGCGTCACCCGCGACGGCGACGAGGTCACCGTGACCGCGACCGGAACACAGCGTCCCTGGCACGCAGTCCTGGTCGGCCACTCCCCCAGCCACCTCGTCGCCGGGACCACCAGCGACGCCCCCACCGCGTCCGAGCTCACCTCGGGCACCGTCCTGTCCCCCCACGACAACACCTTGATCTTCCGTCTCGGATGAGCCGGATCAACCCAGCCCCACGAAAGGACACCTCCATGGGCAACAGCACCACCAAGTGGCGCACATTCGGGATCGCAGCGCTGACGCTGGCATCCCTGACCCTCACCGCCTGCGGCGCCAACCAAGACACCACAGGCACCGCACCCGCATCTGCCACCGCCGCCGGCAGCAGCGAAGAAGTGGTCCTGGAAGTGTGGGACTACCTCGGCCAAGGCGCCAGCCACACCGCCATGGAGAGTGCCGTGGCGGCCTTCGAGGAGGCCAACCCGGGCATCACGGTCAAGCGCACCTCGTTCGCCTACGGCGACCTCGCCAAGGCCATCGTTCAGGGTGGCGTCGGTGGCTCAGTCCCCGACGTGGCCATCGTCGACGTGGTCGACACCCAGAACTTCGCCTCGCTGGGGCTGTTGCAGGACGTCACCGAGCAGGTCGGCGGCCTCGCCAGCGACTTCTACGAAGGCCCCTGGTCGAGCACGCAGGTCGGCGGCAAAACCTACGGACTGCCGCTGAACAGCAACAACCTGGCCCTCTACTACAACAAGGACATGTTCGACGGGGCGGGCCTCGAAGCCCCGACGACGTGGGACGAACTGCGTTCCACCGCCAAGGCCCTCAGCTCGGCCGACACCGCCGGAATCGCTATGAGTGGCGTCAAGAACGAGCAGGGCACCTTCCAGTTCCTGCCCTTCCTGTGGCAGACCGGCGGCGATCTGGACAGCTTCGACACCGACGGCGCCACCGCCCTGCAGTTCCTCAAGGACCTGGTCGATGACGGATCGATGTCCAGCTCCGTGGCGAACTACTCCCAGGAGGATGCCCGCACCCAGTTCGTCAACGGCAAGGCAGCCATGATGATCAACGGACCGTGGGAACTGCAGAACCTCAAGGAAGCAGGCATCAACTACGGTGTCGCACCCCTGGCCGCAGGAGAAGAACCCGCCACCGGACTCGGCGGCGAGAACGTGGTGACCTTCGCCCAAGCCGCCCAGCCCGAAGCAGCGGTCCAGTTCCTCGAGTACCTCACCAGCACCGAAGGCGCACAGATCTACTGCGACGAATCAGGTCAGCTCTCCAGCCGCGTCGACCTCGAAGGCAAGCTGGCCCTGTCGTCGGATCCCGACATGCAGGTCTTCGAAGCCCAGATGGCCTCCGCTCACGCCCGCGCCTACGGAGCCAAGTACAACGAGATCTCGGCCGCCGTGCAGGAATCCCTCCAGAAGGTCCTCACCGGAGCAGCTTCCCCCGCAGACGCCGCCTCCGAAGCCGCCCAGACGATCACCCCCCTGCTCCCCTGATCCCATGACCACCCGCCTCGCTCCCGAGGCCACGACGCCAGCCAGGCGCCGCCGCTCCGCTCACGCAACGAGCATGCGGCGCCTGGGCCTGGCCCTGGCCGCCCCCGCACTCATCTACATCGCCGTGTTCCTGGCGTTCCCCCTGCTGTACAACTTCTACCTCAGCGTCACCGACGCCCAGGGAGCCAACCTCATCTCCGGCTCCCTCCAGTTCATCGGCGCCGCGAACTACGGCACAGTCCTGGCCGACCCCGAGTTCTGGCACTCCGGGCTCCTCAGCCTCATCTTCACCGTCGCCTGCCTCGTGCTGCAGTACGTGTTCGGGTTCGCTCTAGCGCTGTTCTTCCGCAAGCCCTTCCCCGGCAACGGACCCATCCGCGCGCTGCTGCTGGTGGGCTGGATCCTGCCCCCGGTCGTGACCGCCACCGTCTTCCGATGGGTCTTCGACACCGACTACGGCGTCCTCAACCACTTCATGACCACTCTCGGCCTCATCGACGAACCCGTCCGCTGGCTTTCCCAAGGCGCCACCGCGATGATCGCTGTCATCATCGCCAACCTGTGGGTCGGCATCCCCTTCAACATGCTGCTGCTGCTCTCCGGACTCCACCTCATCGACGACTCCCTCTACGAAGCGGCCTCCGTCGACGGCGCGTCACGCTGGCGCCAGTTCACCAACATCACCTACCCCCTCATGGCCCCGGTGTCCATCTCCGTACTGCTCCTCGGAGTGATCAACACCTACAAGGTGTTCGACCTGATCTACACCATGACCCGCGGAGGACCCGTCAACTCCACCACCACCCTGCCGATCTACACCTACCTGGAAACCTTCAGCTTCTTCCAGTTCGGCACCGGCGCAGCCGCATCAGCCCTGACGCTGATCCTGCCGCTCGCACTGTCCTACTTCTACGTCAAGAGCCTCAACGAGGAGGAGAGATGACCACGCCTCCAACCACCCCGAGAGCCGCCCGCCCCCCAATGCGCCGCTCCACCGCGAAACGCTCAGCGGCACTCAAGTCCGCCATCGCGTGGCTCATCGCAGCTGCCTACCTGTTCCCGGTCTACTGGATGATCAACACGTCCCTCAAAACCGGCAAAGACATGTTCGCCGTACCCCCCCAGATGGTCCCAGAAGACCTCTACCTCGGCTCATACGCCGCGGTCTTCTCCCCCACCTACGGGATCCCGCAAGCGTTCCTCAACAGCACCATCATCGCCACATCCGTCCTCGTCCTGACCCTGCTGATCGCGATCCCCGCCAGCTACGCCGTCGCCCGACTCCGAGGCCGGGTCACCACCTCGATGATGATCATGCTCACCGTCGTGCAGCTGCTGCCAGCCATCGCGATATCCGTCCCCCTCTTCGTCATGTTCCGACAAGCCGGCCTGATCAACTCCTACCTCTCCATGATCCTGGCCGACATCTCCGTCACACTGCCCTTCGCCGTGATCCTGCTCCGCCCCTACTTCAAGATGTTCCCCTACGAAGTCGAAGAAGCAGCCAGAATCGACGGCCTCAGCGCCATCGGAACCATCATCCGCATCGTCATCCCCACCATCCGCCCAGGGATCATCATGATCGGATCCTTCGCGTTCCTCATGGCCTGGGGAGAGTTCACATTCGCCCTCACCCTCACCACAGAACAATCAATCCAACCCCTCACCGTCGCCCTCAACCGCATCATCGGCCAATACGGAACAGCCTGGAACGACCTCATGGCAACAGCCGCCGTCATCGCAGCACCCGTCCTCATCCTCTTCATCGTCCTCCAGCGATACATCGTCGCCGGCCTGGCAAGCGGTGCAACCAAGGGCTGACATCCGCACCACAGACCCAGGGTTGGACCGGGTCGTGACAGCCCGGTTCCGAGCCCCGGACCGGGGGGACCGCATCCGCCACCGAGGTCGCGCGGATGACCGATCCCCCGTGGGCTGGGTGGGTGGCGACAGGATCTCCACCCTCGAGACGTAGATGACATGGACATGCCCCGGGCGCCTCTACCAGTGCACGCGGCTAGAGAGCCCTGAGTGTCATCGTGTCCTCGACCTCGGCGGTTGGGTCGACATCACGACTGAAGAGGCGAAGCCGGCGCGCGACCGCATCGTCGCCGTTGTGGCGGGTGTGGGCGGCGCGACCAGGCCACGGTTGGTGCTTCTCCTCGCACGCGCGGCGTTGGTCGCGGCTGCGGTCGAGGTAGCCGGGCAGGGCGTAGCGGTGCCACTCCTCCGACGGCAGCGGGCCGGTGGCCTCCCCGGCCTGGAACCGCAGGAAGGCGAGAGTACCGAGCTCCCGGACCAGGGGTGGATGTTCAGGCCAACAGGATGGGGTGTGGTCTGCGGAGTACCAGGCGTGTTGGGTGTTGAGCCAGATGACGAAGGCGTCGAGCCATAGCCAGATGTCCCACCTGAGGTCGGGGTCGGCGATCGAGGTGATGTCCCAGGGTCGGGGCAGGATCTCGCCGGTGGCCATGATCGCCTCGGCGGCCTCTCCCCCGCGGGCGAGGATCGCGAGGTCGACCAGGGCGGCGAGTATCCGCTCCGAGGGTTCGGGGAACGGCTGAAGAAGGTGAGTCATCGGGGCAGGTCCTTGTCTAGAGAGCCAGCAGGGTGACCGTCTGCTCGGCGTCGGGGGTTGGGTCGACGTCGTCACGGAACAGCCGAAGGCGCCTGGCCGCGGCGTCATCGCTTGTGTGGCGGGTGTGGGCGGCTCGGCCTGGCCAGGGTTGGTGCTTCTCGTCGCAGGCTCGGCGCTCGTCGGCGGTGCGGTCGAGGTAGCTGGGGAGCGCGTAGCGGTGCCATTCCTCGAGTGGGATGGGGCTGAGGGCTTCGCCGGCTTGGTAGCGCAGCGCGGCGAGGGTGGAGAGTTCGCGGACGAGTCCTGGGTGTTCGGGCCAGCAGGGCGGTGTGTGGTCGGCGGAGTACCAGGCGTGTTGGGTGTTGAGCCAGATGACGAAGGCGTCGAGCCACTGCCAGGTGTCTGATCGCAGGTGGGGGTCGGCGATGGTGGTGAGGTCCCAGGGTCGGGGCAGGATCTCGCCGTTGGCCATGATCGCTTCAGCGTCGGTCCCACCGCGGGCGAGGTAGGCCAGGTTGACGTAGGCGGCGAGCATGCGTTCGCTGGGGTCGGGGAACGGTTCGAGCTGGGCGACCATGGTCGGTGTCCTTCGTCTAGTCGATGAGGCCGAGTTGTCGGCCGCAGCTCGGCGACTTTGGCCCGCAGTACCGACGGCGACCGGGTCCACCCGATCCGCTCCGCGATCACCGTGGCCGGCATCGTCGGCGTCTTCGACAGCAACGCCCGGATCTGCGGCTCGAACTCATCGACCACAGACCCCGCCGGTACACGCTCATACTTCGGGGGCCCATCGGAGGACAACGCCGCCCGGACCGTGTTCCTCGCCACCCCCAACTGGCGCGCGATCGCCTTGATCGCCATCTTCTCCGACTTATGAAGCCGTCTGATCTCGGCCCAATCCTCCACGCTGATCACTCCCTCACTCTGACCGAGGGGGTCAACTTTCGCTCGGCACCTGGGGGTCAGTATTCAGGCGGCGCTGACAGGGGTTACGGTCGCCGGGCCCGGCATGACTTACTGCCCGTGTCTCACGCATGATCCGGGGGGACACAGGGCACGGCGCCGCCTCGGGAGAGGGCGAGGAAGAAATGTTCGATTCTGATGTTCGTGCGCGTGGCAACAATCCACGGTTCCAAACCCGTGATGACACCCTCATCCACCAAGCTGAGTTACGGGCGCTCCCGCTCCGAGGTCAGACGGGGAGATCCCGAGCCGGCAACCCCACCATGCACCCACCCGCACCCGAGAGCAACCCTTTCCCCACCCACGGAGGGCGAAGCCCCGGACAGCTGAGTTCCACAAATGGGCCGAGCGTCGCCTGGACCATCAGTGGCGCTCACCGGCACTACCACCCGGCGCTCGACCCCAATACCCAGTGGCGCTCAAACGCGATAACCAACGGCTCAGACGGGCAAATACTCAGCCACGGAGCCACCGCTAGTCGCCCCCCCGGCGGCGCAGCCGATCGCATCGCCTTCCGTGACGGCTCGCCGAATATTCGGTCTTCTGTGCGAGCAGTATTGCGAATGGACGCCATCTGCTTGGCCGTCGGTTCGACCGAGGTGACACGGCCGGATTCCAGGCCCGTACAACAAGCCAATCAGGAAGACGGTCTATGATATGACACCCCCGGATCGAACACGCCAACTGGGTGACCGGCAGCACGGACGACTTGCCCGCGTCACTATGCGTTCGGGAGGCCACCGATTCTCCGCCGGGCCTCGCGATGGTAGTTCACTGGCGTGGTCTGAAGGACGTGCTTCACGATCGTCTCCAGGAAGCTGGCTGCGGATAGGGCCTGCGGGACGGCGTCATGACGGAGCCGCACAGGCGGAAGTGCTGCGAGGGCAGCGTCCACTTCCGAAGTCGGTAAAGTCAGTGAAGGCTCTTCAGCCTCGTCGTCCACGATATCCTCCGGCGTGACGATCGGATTTGTCGGTTCCTCGCCAGTCTCATCAGGTGGCACGAGCGCGTCATCGTACTCGATCATGAGCAGAGCGGTGGAGTGATAAGCGTCATCCTCGCGGCCGAGTTTGCCGAGTAGGTCGATCAGCCACTCGGCCGTCTCGGGCTCCTTCGTGAGGATGTCGGATCGCAGGCCAAACACAAACCCTAGGGCCGCCAAAGGATGCCTAAGCCGAAGGTTCCTTGCGTCACCGTAGGACTCTTCGACGCGATTGGCGGCGTTCTTCCCGTAGGATGAGTCCATCCGCTTGGTCGAGATCAGCACTTCGGGGCCCGTGGCCCAGTCGGTCACGATGACGTCGACCTGCTTCAAGTAGTTCTTGCCGAGGATGTTCGCACTCGACCCAGTCACCCCCTTCACCGCAGTCGTCCTAGCAAGCCGCGCTTCGAGCTGAGCCCGCTCCTTGCGGGGGAGACTTTCCAGCAGGCTGGCGACTGCCCGCGGCAGGATCCGCGGATGCACCGCGCGCGGCCAAACTGCATCGTGATCGAATCCTGCACGGCGAAGTTCGTAGCTGATCCATACATCGAGCGCCAGCGCAGGGACGCCAGATTGGGTGGTGGCTTGGATGAAGAGTGGGACACCGAGAAGCCTCGTGAGGGTGGCGTAGTCGGGCGAATAAGTCACCTTCCCTGTTGGAGCCGTATTCCAGGGGTTGCTGTGCTGGCCCCCAGGAGTCGCGTCAGCGATAATCCTGTCGAACATCACCCACGCCTTGGCTTTAGCCGTTTCCTTGGCGACCACTGGCCCCCCTCAATGTCCGACGATCCGAGAGCGCACGATGTGCTTCACGAACCAGATCCAACCGGCGCGGGGTGATCCCGCCGGCATAGGAATCGCAAAGCAGAACTTGGTCCACCAACTCCACTGCACGGGTGAGTTGACCTGTTGCGAGATGCCGCGCGACCGTCCGCCGTATGCCCCTCAAAGCCTCGGCAGCTGCCGAGACGAGCTCCGGAGACGGCATGGCCCACACGTCGGCTTCTCTGGGTTCAACCTTGAGGATGCCGCCGCCGTAGGCGCGGCCGACCATCTCGGCGCTGAGAAGCGTCACCGAGTTAAGACTCGCGATCGGCAGCAGGTCCCGCCCGAGTCGCCGCACGGCGTCATGCAGGTAAACGCCATGAACAGAGTTCAGGTGGTGGGCCCCTGCCTCGTTCGTGGTGAGCCGTGGGGTGTCCGCGTTCATGTACGTCAACATCAGGTCCGCCGGAGCAACAATCGGAACGCGGAACCAAACCTTCCGGACGCGACACTTATAGGCGTTCGCCACCCCCGCGCGATACCCGTCCTCGATGTACGCGGCAGCAGCCTCGGAGGGCCGATCTCCCGGGTGGAACAGGTATATCGGCTTGCCGTCCCCGCCCAACCTCTTGAGGTCGGCGGTCGTGAGGGTCAGACCACGTAGGTGGGAACTGCCGGGTGGGGACAGGCGCAGGAGCTCCTTGCGATTGAGGCCTAACTCCTCTACCCGTGCAGGCGAAAGCGTGAAGTAGTTGTTGCTTCCGGTGACGATTCCGAGCTTGGTCTCCCCCCACGCGCTCAGGGTGGTGAACTTGCCGCAGTTCGCCAGTTCACGGAACACGTCCATCGCGCCGGCATCGACAAGACTGGCGGTCCACTTGCCTGAGGGGTCGGCTGGCTTCCAGGGCTGACCCGTCGTCATCACGCCAAGCTGTTCAGCGTTCCTGGCCTGGCGGAAGATCGCGTGATCGGTTGGGCCTTGGCCGTACCCATCGGCCAACAGAAGTACGACGTCGGCCTCCGCTTCCGGAAACACCTGCTCATCGAAGCGCACCAGTTGGACGTCGCGAAAATGGTCGAAGAGGAACCGCCTCACCGGCGCAGCGTAGTTCACTGTTAGGAGCTCCGCGGGCAGGACCAGCCCCAGCCGGCCGCCTTCCTTTAGGAACAGGGCGGAGTGGATGGTGAACGCGGCCCAGCTGGAGGCGAGCCCCGTGAGCGCAACCCCAGCCCGAAGAGCCGCCTCCCTTGACCTCGCCCGTGCCTCGCCGCTGAACCCTTGGTATCGGATGTACGGTGGATTTCCAATTACCGCATCGAAGGTCGGCTCGGGATTAACGAGGAAGAAGTCGCTGTGGCGGACCCGCGGCCGCCCGCCTGCTTCCATAACGCGTGCCCGTGCAACCTTGGTGCTGGCCTCATGGAGTTCGACGCCGTCGACCACTGGCTCTGCTGCACCCAACTCTGCCAGCCGTTCGACGGCAGCGACCATGAATGCCGCATCCCCGGCCGAGGGCTCAAGCACTCGGTCACCCATTGACCGAAGCGCCCATCGAGCGACAAAGCGAGTGATCAGGTCGGGGGTGAAGTATGCGCCGCGAGCTTTACGCAGGTGGGGAGTATCCGTCGTGCTCAACGCGTCCATCCATCCTCCTCCTGCCTGCCTGGCATCGTATCTCTTGGCGACCGGCACCGCCCACCGGCCTATGGCTTGTTCAGCCCGAACACCTCGTACATGCGCCAGAGGCGTACGACGCATAGCCACATCGTCATGAGGAAGTGGGCGAAGAGGGCGTAGATGAGCCAGTTCGAAGCGACCCGAGCCCAAGGCCAGGCGACGGCCGGGGCAAGCATCCCCTGCAGGATCAGGCCGATGATGATGACCACACCCACCACGATGGCGTAGGCCGCACTGAAGAAGCCGTTGTCGATGTTTGCCCTGTCGGGTTCGTTTCGCGCCGCCTTGGTGGCTGGGTCGACACGCACCTGGTGCCTCAACTGAATCAAGAAGATCAAGGTCGAGAAGAGCAACCCGGTCACAATCGCCACACCGTTGAGTATCTCGAGAGAGTACGCAGAAACACGGCCCGGCAGAAGCGCGAGGGCACCGGCTGCAAGAGGTGTAAGAACCTGAACTCCCCACGATCGTTGCCTGGGGCCGTCTCCGCCCCCGTTTCCGTCTACGTCGGCGAGACTGATCTTCCAATGGGTGTAAACGACATCCTTGAGGAACACGACTCACGTCCTAGGCGATTTTCGAACACCAGTTTCGATCCCAGGGTACATCAACCAGTCCCGCGAGGTGCTGAAGACACGCGCCCACGAAGTCCTCGTCGCTCAAGTTCTCTCCCAGAGAGATGTGAACCTTGGGCAGGTTCCCTCGCTCGACCACATAAGTCTTGGTGACGTCTCCGCGCTTCAGGTGCAGGACGGTCTCGTCCTCATCAAGTGGCTCAAGCTCGAACAAGTCGTAGGCAGCCTGCGGATCTGACAGGAGTTTGTCCTTCAAGCTCCGCTCGAAGAACTTCGAGCGCTCCGCGGTAGCGGCGTAACTCATGACCCCCAGATGCTGGACCCTGCTCCTTGAGGTCGGCCCTCCACCCCTGCGCCTCCGAATCTCGAACTCCTTGAGGTCCGCCTCCGCGAGAAACTGATCGCCGTCTTGTACCCATCGATTCTTCCATGTGACGCCGTAGCCCGAGCCGTTCCAGGCAGCCTTGAGACCAGCGACGCAAGCGATCCCGGGGGCGCTGCCTGGGTACCGCTCATGGAACGTGAACAGGTATCTGCTGTCGGCGGGTGCGACGAGGAGCAGCCTGGCGTCCATGACGGCGGCATGCTCCGGCGTGATCTCGAATTCGGTACCGTTCGCGCCGATGACCCCGCCGGCCTGTCCGCTGTTCCCGAAACCCACGACGGCCAAAATCCCCCGCTCCAGTTGCGTGACCTCGCGGATGCGCACCAGGCCCTTGTGAGGGCGCGTGAAGACGTGGCCTGCCGCGAGCTCCTTCCTCGCGAAGTCCAAGAAATCTGACCCCTGCACGTCGCCGAGTTCGAAGTACTCTCGATGGGCCTCTTGCTGCCTGGCTGGATAGAACTCGCTGCGCTCGATGAGCAGGGTACTCACGATTCACGCACCTCTCTCTGACTTCCACCAGCCGCCGCTGGCTCCCCTGTTGTACGCCGCCGCGACTTTGCGAATACGGTGCGGTTGTACCACTGAATGCTCCCCCCATGGCCGCAGGCTGCGGGCGCTGAGCCCGTCCACAGGGTTCATCATTGCATCGGGAGCGGTCAGCACGTGACCGGGGGCCGGAGATCGGCCTCCTGGAACTCCCGCTGACAACGCTCACTTCCCCCTCGCGCACCCACCTCGGCAAATCGAGCGATCGGGTGTTCAAGGATGTGGCTGTCGACGACGTTCGAAACGAGGCCAACGGGACGTGGTGCAACCCTCCAGTTCTCGTGTGTCGTCCACAACACAGACCCACGTGTTCGCAGCAACAGTCCGGAGGCACCCGAGAACCCTGCGCCATGCTCTGCGGGCTCACCCTCACCAGTGAGTGCCGACGTCGCCGAACGAACAGCCCATTCTCATCCCCCGGTGCAGGGATCGCCGGATCCCATGTGCGACACACCTCTTGCACTGTCGGACCAGCTGTGGGCGCCTCGGGTTGGGGTTCTTGGGGGGTATGACGGCGTCGTTGCACAAGCTGACGGCCGGGTCGGGCTATGACTACCTGACCCGGCAGGTCGCCGCCATGGATTCCACTGAGAAGGGTCACGCATCGCTGACGTCGTACTACACGGAGAAGGGTGAGGTGCCGGGACGGTGGGTCGGGGCCGGCCTTCAGGCGCTCGAGGTGGAGCCGGGGTCTGCGGTGTCGGCGGAGCAGATGCAGTCGCTGTTCGGGGCAGGGTTTCATCCGGACATGGCCGCTCGTCTTGCTGCTTTGCCGGTCGGCGCGACGCGGGAGCTGATCCGTGCCGCGGCCCGGCTGGGGGCGCCGTTTCGGGTGCATGCCGCGGCCAGCGCGTTCCAGCAGGAGGTCGCGACGCGGTGCGCGGTGTGGGCGGCCGAGCACGGTGTCGCTTCGGACGAGGAAGTGCCGTTGGATGTCCGCGCGCGGGTCCGCAACGAGGTCGCGACCGAGGGTTTCGCGGCGCGGATGGGTCGGCCGCCGAGCGGGTTTGAGCTGTCGTCGGAGGTGGCCCGCCTGTCGCGGAACGCGACGACGGCGTGTGCCGGGTTCGATGTGACGTTCACGCCGGTGAAGTCGGTCTCTGCGCTGTGGGCGGTCGCGCCGCAGCAGGTGGCCGCGCAGATTGAGGAGGCTCATAACGCGGCCGTCGCTGACGCTCTGGCGTATCTGGAGGAGCGGGTCCTGTTCTCGCGCAGGGGTGCGGGTGGGGTGCGGCAGGTGGAGGTGACCGGCCTGATCGGAGCGGCGTTCACGCACCGGGATTCGCGGGCTGGGGATCCGAATCTGCACACCCATGTGGCGATCGCCAACAAGGTCCAGACGCTGGACGGGGCGTGGTTGGCGATCGACGGCCGGCCCTTGTTCGCGGGGCTGGTGAGCATCTCGGAGGTGTACAACACCCAGTTGGAGGCCCACCTGGTGGCCCGTCTGGGTGTGCGATTCGCGGACGAACCAGTAGCCGATCCGTCGAAGCGTCCAGTGCGGGAGATCGTCGGGGTCCCAGCCCAGTTGAGGGAGGCGTGGTCCAGCCGTCGGGCCGCGATCGTGGCCCGTCAGGCCGAGCTCGCCGTCACCTTCCAGCACGCGCATCACCGCCCGCCGACACCGGCCGAGGGGATCGCGCTGGCGCAGCAAGCCACCTTGGAGACCCGCCAGGCGAAGCACGAGCCCCGCACCCTGACAGAGCAACGCAGCGCCTGGGCAGCGCAAGCGACCGCGGTCCTCGGCGCCGACGGGATAGCCCGGATGCTGGCCGACGTGGCCGCCGCTGCTCACGGGGCGGGGCCGGCGCCGACGGCCGCCTGGATCGATGAGGTGGCCGACGAGATGGTGACCCGGATGGGCCTGTCCCGGGCCACGTGGACGGTGTGGCACCTGCAGGCCGAAGCCTCCCGCAGGGCCAGAGAACGGGCCACCGGCCCCGGGCAGGCGACCCACCTCACCGCCCAACTCCTGGCCGCGGCAACCGACCGATGCATCGTGCTGGAGGCGTGGGTCGACCCGATCAGCGACCCCCAGGTCCTGCGCCGCTCCGACGGCGAATCTGTCTACACCACGGTCGGGAGCCGACGGTTCACCTCCACCGCCGTGATCGAAGCCGAACGGCAGATCACCGACGCAGCGACCCTCCTCAACGGCCGACAAGCCAGCGAAGCCGACGTGTCCCTCGCCCTCCTCGAGGCGACCGCCAACGGCATCAACCTGACGGCCGGCCAGGCTGAACTCGTGCGTCGAATGGCCACCAGCGGACGACGGGTCCAGCTCGCCCTGGCCGCCGCTGGCTCCGGGAAAACCACCGCCCTGGCAACTCTCGGGCAGGCGTGGCGGAACAGTGGTGGGACGGTGGTCGGCCTGGCCCCCTCCGCCGTCGCCGCTCGACTCCTGGCTGATCACGTCGGCCACGCCACCACCCTGGCGAAGCTCGCCTGGGACCTCCACCACCATCCCCGCGCAGCCGAGAGTCTGATCGGCCCTGACACCCTCCTGATCGTTGACGAGGCGGGCATGGCCGACACACCAACGCTGGCCGCGGTGATCGGTTTCGCGATGCAGCGTGGTGCGTCGGTGCGGTTGATCGGGGATGATCAGCAGCTCGCCGCGGTCGGTGCCGGCGGGGTGCTTCGCGACCTCGCCCACGCCCACCTAGCCGTCCACTTGACCGAGGTGTTGCGGTTCGAAGACCCAGCGGAGGCGGCCGCCTCGTTGGCGCTGCGCGATGGCCGGCCCGAGTCGCTGGGCTTCTACCTCGACCAGCAGCGGATCCACGCCGGCTCGGACGAAACCATCCTCCGCGACGCCCTCAACGCCTGGCTCAATGACAAGACAGCCGGCCTGGACTCGGTGATGCTGGCCGGCACACGCGACCGGGTCGCCCAACTCAACCAGTGGGCCCGCGACCACCGCCTGGCCGCCACCCACGGCGATGTTGAGGGTGCCGTTGCGGTGCTGTCGGACGGGAACCTGGCCTCGGTAGGGGACGTGATCGTCACCCGACTCAATGACCGCCGCCTCGCGATCAGCGCCACCGACTGGGTGAAGAACGGCGACCGGTGGATCGTCACCGAAGTGGACCCGACGGGTGCGATCCAGGCCCACCACCTGAACAGCGGGCTGCGGATCACGCTGCCGGCGGCCTACGTGGCCGAGAACGTGGAGTTGGGCTATGCGGTGACCGTCCATGGCGCCCAAGGCATCACCGTCGACACCACCCACACTGTCCTGACCGGTACGGAGAGCAGGCAGCAGCTCTACGTCGCGATGAGCCGCGGTCGCCGCTCGAACCACGCCTACGTCCAGGTCGTCGACGGCGGCGGCGAGAACTCCCCCATCCACCCCACCACCCTGCGGCCCGTTACCGCCGCAGACGTCATCGAGCAGGTCCTGGCCCGTGACGGATCCGCCCGTTCAGTCACCACCGAGACCCGCCAAGCCGTCGACCCCTACACCCGCCTGGGAAACGCCGTGGCCCGCTACAGCGACGCGGTGAGCGTCGCCGTCGAACACCTGCACGCCGACGCGGCACACGAGTTGGACCAGCACGCCGACGAGGTCGTGGATCAGCTCACCTCCAGCCCCGCCTGGCCAACCCTCCGCGCACACCTTCTTCTGCTCTCGGCCACCGGCGAGAGGCCCCACTCAGCGCTGCAGCTGCTGCGTGCCGCGTTCGACGCCCGGGAACTGTCGACCGCCCACGACCCGGCGGCGGTGCTCACCTGGCGGCTCCCCCACCCTGACACCTCGGGCCCACTCCCCTGGCTCACCGGCATCCCCCGAAGCCTCGCCGACCACGATCAGTGGGGCCCCTACCTCACCGCCCGCCACGCCCAGGTCCGCGCCTTCGCCGCCGAAGTCCGAGCCGCCGCCACCGCCATCAACCAGCCGGTCTGGGCTCTACCGGGCCAGACCCTCACAACGTCGACCGTGACCGATGTCGAGGTGTGGCGGGCAGCCTGGCAGGTCGAACCTAGCGACCGCCGCCCCACCGGACCCGCCCAACTCGGCGCCGCCGCGCACCACTGGCAACAGAACCTCACGAACCGGCTCCGACCCGCCCACCCGGTCGGGATCTGGACCGATCTCCTCCGCGACATCCGTGCCGATCTCCCCCGTGACCCCTACGCCACCGTCCTCGCTCACCGCCTCGCCGCCCTCCACAACACCGACGTCCCCATCACCGAACACCTCGTCGCAGCCGTCGCCGAAGGGCCCCTGCCGACAGAACAGCCAGCCGCCGCGCTGTGGTGGCGACTCGCCCGCCACCTCACCCCGACCGACAGCCCCACCCTCCCCACCTGGGAAGAATCGTTGGTTGACCAGCTCGGCTTCCAGGCCGCGGCCGACCTGGAAGCCAGCCCCTGGTGGCCCCACCTGGCCGCCGCGCTCACCGACGCCATCCAGCGCGGCCACCGCCCCGAGGACCTCATCATCCCCGTGCCAGACGTCTCCGGATTCGACGACGCATGCCAGGCGATGCTGTGGCGCACCCACCGCCTCATGACCCCGCCCCCGGACGACCAGGTGGAGCCGCCGCACCCCGATCAGTTGCCCCCCGACGGGATCGAAGACATCGACTGGACTACTCGGACCGCAGACCTCGCCGAAGCTGCCCGGCTGCGGGAGCGCACCGACCCCGACTTCACCGACATCGAAATGCGGCAGGGATTCGCGGCCGCCGACCGCTGGGCCGAGACCCCCCACACCCCGCAACGCCTCGCCCAAGTCACGGCAGCAGCGGCAGGATTCTTCGAATCACAGCTACCCGACTCGTGGAGCCATCACTACTTCACTCAACGCTTCAGGCAGGATCTCGCCGGCAACCCCCGGTTCCGGATCGGCCACGCCCCAGCAGGCTGGACCTCCATGGTCAGCACTCTGCGGAAGCAGGGATTCAGCACCGACGAGCTGCTCGCCGCGGGAGTGGCAACCACCACCCGCCAGGGCAACGTGATCGACCGATTCCGCGACCGCGCCATCCTCCCCATCACCCACGAAGGCGTCATCGTCGGGTTCGTCGGCCGTCGGCACCCCGACGCCGACGACGACCACGGCCCCAAATACCTCAACAGCCCCGCCAGCGCGCTGTTCGCCAAACGCGACATCCTTTACGGCCACCACCTCCTCACCTCCGAGGCTGTTCCGGTGATCGTCGAAGGCCCTATCGACGCGATCGCCGTCACCCTCGCAGGCCAAGGCACCTACATCGGCGTCGCACCCCTGGGAACCGCGCTGACCCTGGAGCAAACCCTGCTGCTGCGCGGCGGACCCACACCGCTGATCGCCACCGACGCCGACAAAGCCGGCCACGTCGCAGCCGAGAACGCATTCTGGCTCCTCGCCCAGCACCGCCTCGACCCACGCCGCCTCATCCTCCCGACGGGCGGGGACCCAGCGCAACTGCTCGAACAGCACGGACCCGACGCCCTCCACCACGCCCTGGCCACAGCCACCACGATCCAGGGCGAACAGATGATCCGCGACCGAGTCACGTTCCTCACCCCCGCCGACGCCACCCGGCAGATCGCCGAGATCCTCGCCGCCCGCCCACCAGCCACATGGCAGCAACACCTAGCTGCCGTGCCGGAGGAGCAGACCCAGCAGCTGATGACGTGGATCAACGCCTGGACCACCACCCCGATCATGGCCGCCGACCATGCACGAGAGCAGACGCGTGCGATGCGCCGCCGCCTCGACCAGACCCCTGCCCAGCGCTGGCAGCGCTGGGCAGATCTCACCGAGATGGCCGCGGTGCCCGAATGGCCGCAACTCGCCGACCGGCTCGACGAACTCCACCACGCCGGGGCTGACACCACAATGCTGGCGAGACGGCTGGCGAAGGTGCCGGCCGCAGTCGCCGCTGCGACTCTGGCGCACCACCGCCCGGGGTCGGCGGTGGAGGTCGACTGGCGTCCCTGGGCCGAGCTCGTCAATCCCGGGTTGATGACGGATCAGAGGTGGCAGAGCATGCAGACAGACCTGACCCGGCTACAAGCCGCCGGCACCGACCTCGCCGCCCTCGCTGCAGCGATGGCTGATCGCGATCCGGAGACAGTGGCGGTGAGCTTGCGTAACGCGCTACGCAACCACGCCAGCAAGGTCGGTCTCAATATTGGCGCCGATCAACAAGCTTCACCGGTCACTCGAGCCCAGCTCCGAATCGGCGGGCCCGACGAAACGCCGGGGCGCACGCCTCCCCAGCGATGAGCCCGCGACTGTATGTAATGCCAGTGTTGGTTGATCGCGCTTGGCACTTGGCGAAAGACGAGGCCCATGGCCCCGGGGGGATCGGAAGATCGAGTCCGTCACGGAGAGATCGCCCATCAGCAGCAGTCCGCTTCGCAGCTCTCCACCCCCACCCGGCCGTTATGTAACGATTCGATAACGGCGTTTGCGTCAAAGCGTTTGACGTTCTTACGGTGATGCAAACGTTTGACTTCAATCGTTTGACGAGAGGTATGTCGATGGTGACACTCAAGGACATCGCGGCCCATGTCGGGGTCTCGATCTCGGCGGTGTCACTCGTCCTCAACGACCGGGGCGAGGGGCGAGTTCGTCCCGACGTGGCCGTCCGGATCCGGACTGTGGCGGATGAGCTCGGGTACGCCCCTAATCTCTTGGCCCGCGGACTCAAGACCAACCAGTCACACATCATCGGGCTGCTGTCGGACCAGGTGGCCTCCGTCCCGTTCGCGGGCCAGATGCTGGGGGGCGCGCAAGTCAGCGCGGCGGAGGAGGATTTCCTTCTCATCGTCGTCGATACCGCCGGCAACCGGGATCTTGACGGGACCGCGGTCAAGACCCTCTTGCAGCGCAATATCGAGGCGCTCATCGTCGCCACCGACTTCCATCGGGAGGTGGATCTTCCGATGACGCCCCGAGCCATGCCTGTGGTAGTCCTCGATGGGCTGCCCAGGGATCGCTCGGCCGTCGCGGACTGGGTGATCCCGGATGAGACGGGCGGGGCGTACGCCGCCACCATCCATCTCATCCTGGCCGGGCATCGACGGATAGCGTTCTGCAACGTCGAGGACGAGCGGTTCGTGGCCCGCACGCTCCGCCGTGCCGGCTACGAGGCCGCTCTGTCCGCCGCCGGGCTCACGCCCGACCCCGCTCTGATAGTCGATGCCTCCGATCCCAGCACGGCGGCCGGTCGCGTCCAGGCCCGCCGCCTCCTCTCTACGCACGACCGGCCCACGGCAGTGTTCTGCTTCTCAGACCAGATCGCCTTCGGCTTCTACCAGGTAGCCCAGGAACTGGGCCTGCGGATTCCCGACGACCTCTCGATCATCGGCTTCGACGACCAGCCGTTCATAGCCGACAGCCTCCTCCCCGGACTCACCACCGTCCGGCTACCCCACCGCGACATGGGCACCTGGGCGGCACGCCAGGCGATCGCCCGCCTTCGCGGGGACGCGCCGTCGGGCCCGGTGAGCACCCAGATGCCATGTCCGCTAGTGGAGCGCGCATCCGTCGCTCCCCCCAGCCCCGAAGGAGGCGCCCCACGCACCTGATGCCTTCCCACTGAACAGCTTCGCCGTCGCTGACGACGGCGACACCGGCTGAGCGCCACACCACTCAGCCCCTATGACGGCGCGCCCATCGCGGCGCCCCTCCGCCCATCCCAGAAGCGCCCCCGTGGCCTTGGTCGACCCTGCCCTCAGGGCGACCCCCTTACCCAAGGAGAAATCCCATGAGCACACGCTCCCCCCTCCGCCGGCTCGGCGCCCTCGCAGCGGCCGCGGCCCTCAGCACCGTCGCCCTCAGCGCCTGCGGCCAGGACCAGCCCGCCGACCCCGACGCGCCCCGCACATTCACCATCCTCCAGTACGAGGACCCTAATAGCCCCCAGGCCCAGGGGTGGAAGAAGGCGGTGGAATTGTTCGAGGCCGAGCACCCCAACGTCACCGTCGACTTCCAACAGACGAGCTTCGACGCCATGCGGCAGAACGCGAAGATCACCCTGTCCGGCAACGATGTCCCGGACGTCATCGAGTTCAACAAGGGCAACGCCGATGGCGGCCAGCTCGCCGGTCAGGGCCTCCTCGAGCCGCTCACCGAGCAGGTCGAGGAGCGCGGCTGGGACGAGAAGGTGACCGGCTCCATGGCCGCCTTCGCCCAGTACGACGAGAACGGCATGGCAGGCTCGGGCGACTGGTACGGCATCCCCAACATCGGCGAGTTCGTCATGCTCTACTACAACAAGGAACTGTTCGCCGAGGCTGGCATCACCGAGGTCCCCACCACCCTGGAGGATTTCGAGGCCGCGATGGATCAGCTGATGGCCGCCGGCATCCTGCCGATCTCCAGTTCCGCCAATACCAGTCAGGGCTTCAACCAGATGTGGGTGTGGTACTCGCTGGTCTCCGCGGAGGCGTCGCGGGACCAGATCGACGACTTCATGTTCGTGCGCAACCCCGTCGACTTCAGCGCCGCGCCGTGGGGCACTGGTACGGCCCGCTTCCAGGAGTGGATCGACAAGGGCTACGTCGGCGACCAGCTGGGCGGGCTGTCCTTCGAGCAGGCCATCGTCAATTTCCTCAGCGGCGACGCCGCCATGGTGATGTGGAATGACCCGCAGTTCGCGCGGATCAGCAACGATGCGCAGTTCGACTGGGGCTACTTCACGCTCCCCGGTGCCAACCTGACGATGGGCTCGTCAGGGCATCTGTGGGGCGTCCCGGCCAAGGCCGAGAACAAGGATCTGGCCTACGACTGGATCGACATCACACTCAGCCAGGAGGTCCAGGACACCATCAGCGCTGCCGGCGGCCTCGCGCTGGCAGGCGACACCAGCAAGATCGAGGACGAGGCCTACCGAGGCCTGGCCGAGCGGTTCAACGAGCTGGTCGAGGCCGACACTCTCTCGTTCTACCCCGACTACCCCGTGCCCGGATTCCTGGACTTCATCCAGAACCACATGCAGGCCATGTCGAACGGCAACGAGACGGCCGACGAGTACATCGCCGCCCTGCAGGAGTTCTACGACGAGGGCACCCAGTCCTGAGTGACACCGGTCGGGGCGCCCACGCGGCGCCCCGACCCCACCCGACTCCCCACAGACAGGTCCGTCCCATGCCTCTGACCCGATCCGTCGCCCGGACATTGCGCCGGCGCGAGCGCTCCTACTGGTGGTACCTGGTGCCGATCGGCATCTCGTTCACCGCCATCGTCCTGCTCCCGTTCGCCATGAACATCGGCTTCAGCCTCTTCCAGTGGAAGGGCGGTCTGGCCCCGATGCGTTGGTACGGACTCGGCAACTACGTCGACCTGCTGCAGGACGAGCAGTTCTGGCAGTCCTTCCAGAACTCACTGTTCATGGTCATCGCCATCACGGCCATCCCCACCGCTATCGGCATCCTGCTGGCGGCGATGCTCTTCGACTACCTGGGCCGGACGTTCGGCTCGCGTGTCGCGTCCTTCCTCCGCGCCACCTACTACCTTCCCCAAATCCTCCCCATCGCGGTGGCCGGCTTCATCTGGAGCTGGATCCTTGACCCGGCCAACGGCTCGATCAACACGTTCCTCAAGTTGATCGGGGTGGCGAAGCCCCCGGACTGGCTGGGCGATCCCAACCTGGCGATCTACGGCCTCATGGCCATGCTCGTGTGGCTGCAGCTGGGCTACCCCGTCGTCATCTTCATGGCCGCCCTCTCCCGCGTCAGCCCCGAACTGTACGAGGCGGCCTCCCTCGACGGTGCCGGCTGGTGGCGCCAGTTTGCCGCCATCACGCTGCCGACGATTCGCCCCGAGATGTTCATCGTGGTCCTTACCGCGACGGTGGCCGCGCTCAAGGTGTTCGCGCCGGTGCTCATCCTCACCGGCGGGGGTCCCGAGGGCTCAACCGTCGTGCCCTCCTACTACGCCTACCGCAACTTCTTCGAGCTCTCCCAGGTGGGCTACGGAGCCACCATCGCGACCGTGATGTCGCTTCTCATCTTCGTCATTGCAGCCGTGATGCTCACCTGGCAGCGCCGCAGCGAGCACTCCTGAAAGGACCGATGATGACCACCTCCACCACCACCACTCCGGTTGGCGGCCGCCCCGCTGTCGATTCCGCGCCCCGGCGCCGCCGGCGCCACACCCCGATGCGCTGGGTGGTCCTGGGCGTCGCAGTCCTGGTCTCCGTGATTATGCTCGCGCCGTTCCTGCTCATTGTCCTCAACGCATTCAAGACCAGTGCTGATTACTCGTCCAACGGCCCCATCGCCTGGCCACAGTCGTTCACAGTCGACGCGTTCCTCCACTACCTGGGACTGGTCAACTTCCCCCGTGCACTATGGAACTCGATCATCATCTCCACCGTGGTGGCCTTCGCCGGCGTCGCGCTGGCGCTGGTCAGCTCGTACGGGATCGGCATCGGTCGGGTCAAGGGCAGCGGCCCCATCCTGGCGGTCCTCCTGCTCGCCACCATGCTCCCGCACGAAGCCCTGATCTACCCCCTGTTCTACGGGGCGCAAGCCACGGGCACGTTCAACACCATCTGGTCTGTGATCATCGTGTTCACCGTCCTGCAGGCCGCGTTCGGGACCTACCTGCTCGCCAGCGTCATGGGCACGATCCCCAAGGAACTGCTCGACGCGGCCTCCATGGACGGCGCGACGCGCTGGCAGATCCTCTGGCTCATCATCGTGCCGGTGCTGCGCCCCACACTGTCCGTGCTGTTGGTGTTCTTCTTCATCTGGACCTGGAACGAGTTCTACATCCCCGTGGTCCTCCTCGCCGACCAGTCGTCACAGACCGTGCCCATCGCACTGGCCACCCTGCGCGGCCAACACTCCATCGACATCACCGTGCTCAACGCGGGCTCGCTGCTGTCCCTGCTGCCGACGCTGGTGTTCTTCCTCATCTTCCAGCGCACCCTCAGCCACGGCGTCACCGCCGGGGCCGTCAAGTAACCCCTACTCACCCAGAAGGATCACCAGTGTTCCACTCCATCTCCATCCCGCAGCCCACGCCCGGCGTGCGCAGCCGCAGCATCAACGCGGAGAACCCCACCGGTGCCATCGGCGCCGCCGCCCAGGCCGCGTCGAACCTCGGCCCGGGGCGCAAGGGCTCGGCCTACTACCCCCTCCCCGCGGGCGAGACCCTCACGCTCGCCGACATCGAGGGTCCCGGCGTGATCCGCCACATCTGGATCACCGTCGCCGAGACAACCGACGCCGGGCCCTTCGTGCTTCGCGATCTAGTCCTGCGCGCCTACTGGGACGGCTCCGAACACCCCTCGGTCGAAGTTCCCCTGGGTGACTTCTTCTGCAACGGCTTCGCCACCCGCGCGCTCGTCACCTCCGTACCGATCGTTGTAGCCCCCACCCGCGGCATGAACAGCTACTTCCCCATGCCGTTCCGCCAGTCCGCGCGCCTCACCCTGGAGAGCCAGCACGGCGGCGACCTTCCCCACGTCTTCTACCAGGTGGACTACACCACCGGCGACGACATCCCAGCCGACGCCGCCTACTTTCACGCGCAATGGAGGCGCTCCAACGGCACCACGGCGCTCGGCGAGGACCACGTCATCCTCGACGGCGTGGAAGGGTCGGGCACCTACATCGGCACCTACGTAGCGGTGGCGTCCCTCCAGCGCTACTGGTGGGGCGAGGGCGAGGTGAAGTTCTTCATCGACGACGACGACCAGTTCCCCACACTCTGCACCACCGGCTTGGAGGACTACGCCGGCGGCGCGTGGGCGTTCCAGGACGAGCTGCGGGCAGACCCGGAGCCCGAGGTGCTCACCTTCAGCGCCCCCTACTTCGGATACCCCTTCTACTCCGCCCAGGACCGAACCAAGGCCTCGCCCTTCGCCACCGCCATGCCCCAGATGCACGGCATGTACCGTTGGCACCTGCCCGACCCCATCTTCTTCACCGAGCGGCTGCGCGTCACAGTCCAGCAGATCGGGGCCTGGGACCACGGCCTGTTCGAGCGCAGCGACGACATCTCCACGACGGCCTACTGGTACCAGACCACACCGCACCAGCCGTTCCCCGGGCTGCCCTCAGCTCAGGACCGTCGACCCCGATGACGAGGCTGTTGGCGCACGCCGGGACTCTCAGATGAACCGTCTGCCTGCTTAGCTAGGCCTTGCCAAGCGTGACGTTGCCGCACACTCAGGCGCCCCGGTCACTACCATCAACGCTGGCGGTGAGTGACAAGGTCCGGGCCTTGCCCACCCATCCATCGAGCCAAGGTCACGGTTGCAGTCCGTGACCTTGGCTCCGAACTGCCCGCCATCAACTCGAACCGAGTTGTCGTTGGCCGCATCACATTGAGACTCTCGAACGCGGCGAGCAGCGACGGGTTCATCGTCCGCGACAGCCAGGCCTTCGGGGGCCGGGCGACGACGATCAGCCCGCCCTTGCCGTGGCCTGCGTAATCCGGTCACGCAACTGCTGGTCGAGGGAGCGTGGCACATAGGGGGGCACCTGATCGTCGGTGACCCAGGAACCCTGACGGAACCCGGTTATTACATCTGATTCTCTGGATAATCCGATGTAATACGCGGGTGGATCTATGTGCGTCAGAGGTAGAGCGGCTTGCCGCCGCCCAGCGAGAACCAATGCCTCGCGGGACTTCCCCGGGTAGGCGATGTGTCCTTGACGGAACCTTGACCGGATGAGCATCGAAAACAGACGAACGAGGCGTCATAGTGGTCCTACATTTCTACATGTTATTAGGAGAAATCACGTGCTCGTTTCCCACGGCGGTCTGCGCCGCCCCTTGTTCCTCACCGTCTTTGTGATGGCCGCCTTGACGCTGACTGCCTGTGGGCAGGATGCACCGGCTGCCGGTTCGGCTGCGCCGTTGAGCAGTGCCGCCGCTACGCAGAGCGACGAGGGCGCTGCCGGTGAGGGAGGCACCGGACCTCAGGAGCCGATGGCGATCCGGGGCACGGTGTGGGTTGCCAGCGAGGACGGTGATTCCTTGTCGGCCATCGACGCGGACACCGGTGTCGTGGTGACCACGGTGAGCGGGATCGAGAGTCCTCACAATGTTCAGGTGAGCCCTGATGGTGGCACGGTCTGGGCTGTCAGTGGTCACGCCAACGCTGTGGTGGCGCTGGATGCCGCGACGTATGAGCTGTTGGGGACCGCTCCGACCGGTGTGAGCCCTGCGCATGTGGTCGTTAGTCCTGATGGTGAGCAGGTCCTTGTCACCAACTCGGGGGATGACACGCTGAGCGTCTACGACGCCGAGTCGCTGGAGCTCCGGGCCACCGTTGACCTCAGTGCCGGGCCGCACGGCCTGCGTCCCACCCCGGACGGTGCGGCGGTGGTCGTGGCCAACACCACAGCGGGCACTGTCGACGTGGTCGACACTGACACCTATGAAGTCACCGCGACGATCCCGGTCGGGGACTCCCCTCCGCAGGTCGCTGTCGCACCGGACGGGCGGTACGCCTACGTGAGCCTGGTCGGGTCCAGTTCTGTGGTGAAGGTCGACCTGGTGGAGCAGAAGGTCACGGGATCGGTGTCGGTTCCGTCGCCGCCGGTCCAGCTGTACCTGACCGCGGACGGGACCCGCTTGCTGTCGGCCGACCAGGGAACCGAGGGCGCCCCTGGCAGTACCGTGTCCGTGATCGACTCGGCCTCCATGACCATCGAGGACACCATCGCCGCGGGGGCTGGCCCGCACGGGGTGGTTGTCGAACCGACCGGGCAGCGGGCCTGGGTGACCAACCTCTATGACGACACGGTCTCCGTGATCGACCTGTCGACCAACCAGACCGTCTCGACTGTGTCTGTGGGCGACAAGCCAAACGGCATCAGCTACAGCCCTCAATCGCCTACGCCCGGGCCCGCCACTACCAGCGTCACCGTCCCCGACTACGCCACCGGAGCCGAGGGCGGCCACGCGGAGCACTGACCCGGCTGGGCGACCCTCCATCCTGATCGACGGGGCGGTCCTCGAAATGGCAGCCGCTTCTCGGCCCGCAGTTCCACATCCGACATTGGGGGTGACGGAACCGATGCATGGATGGATGTAGAGGGAATCTTTACTCCGCAGGCGCGAGGATCCTTACACGTGACGGTCAAGCTTGTTGCATCGGGTGGTCACGGGACCACCCACTCGGTCCAGGAGGATAGACATGATGGGTTACGGCGGTTTTGGCGGTATGGGGTGGGGCGGCATGGTCGGTATGGTGCTGCTGTGGGCGGTGCTGATCGGTCTGGTGGTGTGGGCGGTGACCAGGCTCTTGCCAACGCGCCCCTACGGTGGCGGCATGCAGCCCGGGCCGGAGACGCCGGAGGAGATCCTGGATCGTCGGTTCGCCCGCGGCGAGATTGACGTCGAGACGTATCAGGTGCAGCGGGCTGCGCTGGCCTCGGCCCGGGGTGAACGCCGATGACTGGGCGGGGCCTGACTCAGGCCGGCCCACGCTGGCTGGCGTGGCTGGTGTTGGTGGTCGCGAGCGTGCTGTTCGTAGGCTCGGTGGTCTTGGCCGCTTGGGGAGGTGCTCGCCCTTACCCTGGCGCTGCCGGTGTCGCGCCGAACTGGGACGGGCATGGTCCGATGATGGGAGCCAACGGTCGCGGGTGGGTCGGACCGTCGGGCGGAATGATGGGCGCCGGGGGCGGCTCCATGATGAGCGGCTCCATGATGGGCGGCGGGGTGTGGCTGGCCGGCGACGGCGTCCGGGTCGACACCATCACCCAGGCAAGGGCTCGCGCGACGCAGGCTGCGGCGGTCAGTGGGCTCATACCGGGCGAGGTGATGCAGTTCACCAACAACTTCTACGTCGAGTTGAGGGACGCCTCCGGTGAGGCCACCACCGAGGTGCTCGTGGACCCGGCAACCGGCGCGGTGTCCACCGAGTACGGGCCGGCCATGATGTGGAACACCGGCAGCCGGACCGCGGCCATGTCCGCTGATGAGGCCGACACGATCGCCAACCGATGGCTGCAGGCAAATGCCGCCGGTGAGACGGCGGCAGGGACGGCCATGGAGTATCCGGGGTACTACACCCTCGACACCGCCTCGGGCGGTACAACAGTGGGCATGCTGTCGGTCAACGCCACCACCGGGGCGGTCTGGTACCACACGTGGCACGGCGAGTTCGTCGCTGAGGAGGACGCTTGAGCGTGGGTTCTGACAAGCAGCCGAGCGTCCTGGTGGTCGACGACGAACCCAGCCTGGTCAGGGTGGTGGAGGGCTACCTGACCACGGATGGGTTCACCGTGCGCACCGCCAGCGACGGCGAGACGGCGCTCGCACTCGCGCGGGAATCAGAGCCTGACGTGGTTGTGCTCGACCTGGGGCTGCCCGGCATGGACGGCGTCGAGGTGTGCCGGCAGCTGCGGACGTTCAGCAGCTGCTACGTCCTGATGTTGACCGCGCGCGCCGACGAGGTGGACATGCTCATCGGGCTCGCGGTGGGAGCCGACGACTACGTCACCAAACCCTTCTCCGCCCGAGCACTGGTCGCGCGGGTCAGGACGCTGCTACGGCGACCGCGGACCCCAGCCGGCGCCACGGCACAGGAAGCCCCGGAGGCACGCGTCTTCGGGGACCTGACGGTGGACGTTCCGGCGCGCGAAGTGCGGGTTGCCGGCTCACTGGTGGCGTTGACGCGCACCGAGTACGACCTGCTGGAGGCGTTGAGCGGGAGTCCCCGCATCGTGTTCACCCGCCAACAGTTGCTCGACCGCGTCTGGAAGGACACGACGGGCTCGGCCGCGAGCGACGAGCACCTTGTCGACATCCACGTCGGCCACCTGCGTCGCAAGCTCGGTGACGACCCCCGCGACGCCCGCTACGTGCTCACCGTCCGTGGGGTCGGCTATCGGATGGGCCCGGGATGACCGCCCACCGAAAGGAGCCGCGACTGGCACGACTCGCCCTGGCCCCCCGACTCCTCCTCAACAACGTGCTCGTCATCCTGGCCGGCGCCGGCACAGTGCTCGTAGTGGTGCTCCTGGTCACCCCGTCGGTGTTCCAGCTCCACCTGGACAGGGCGGGCGTCGCGACCGACTCAGACGCCCTCCAACACATTCTCATGGCGGTTCAGGACGCCGTCCTCGTGGCCGTGGGGATCGGCATCGCTGCCGCGGCGTTCACGGCCGCAACAATCAGCTGGGTGGTGGCCCGCCGGCTCGCCGCTCCTGTGTGGGACGCGGCTGACACCAGCCGTCGACTGGCGGACGGAGACCTGGACGCCCGCGTGCTCGATCCCGGCATGGGCCCCGAGTTCGCCACCCTGGCCGCGTCGGTTAACGAGCTGGCCGAGCGACTCCAGGCCACCGAGGACACCCGCCGCGCACTCACCGCCGACCTGGCCCACCAGCTCCGCACGCCCATCGCCTCCATCGAAGCCACCATCGAGGCCGTCCGCGACGACGTGCTGCCCGCCGACCACCAAACCTGGGACACCCTCGCCGCCCAGAGCACCCGGCTCCGCCGCCTCGTCGCCGACCTCGAGGTCGTCTCCCGCGCCGAGGAACGTCAACTGCTCCTCAGCGCCGAACCCGTTCCTGTCCCCAGCTTGATCGACGCGGCCGTTGGGGCGCATTCGGAGTGCTACCGGTCCGCCGGCGTCCGGCTTGACGCCTCCGTCGCTGACAGCACTCCTCGCGTGCTGGTCGACCCCGAACGAATCCAGGAAGTCCTCGGCAGCCTGCTCGACAACGCGCTCCGCTGCACCCCGGCCGGCGGCACCGTCACCATGGCCGGTCGGCCCAGCCCGTCCGGGGACGCGGCGGTCATCACAGTGACCGACACCGGCATCGGCCTCACCCCGGCCGAAGCGGGGCAGATCTTTCGCCGCTTCGCGAAGGCTGCGGACAGCCCTGGCTCCGGCCTTGGGCTGACCATCGCCCGCGCCATCGTCGAGGCCCACCACGGGACCCTCACCGCGGACAGTGCCGGCCCCGGCACCGGCGCCCGATTCACGATCACCCTCCCTGCCAGCGGTTCCCGGCGAACCCGCCACTGAAGGCAGGCGGAACTAGCAACACCAACTCCCTGAGCCTTGATCCACCCGTGGAGTGGCTCAGCATGGTGGAGGGACAGGGGGCGCCTGCTTCTGGCTTGGGATACAGGTGGCTACGACCAGAAAGCTCAGGCCAGGCCCGTCCGGGAGTTGGCCCTAGCGAAGAGTAGGCTCACCCGAGTCCACGCACCTACCCCGCACGCGGCGAGCACTTCCTCACCCAGATGCAACAAGACACCGACGAGCGCTGAGCCAAGCACCAGGATGTCGCCGCCGATCGCCTGCCCAAGCCCCACTCTGAATCGTGGGACCCAGGCCCTCAGACTTCTTGATCAAAAGCGGAGGGGATAGTTGAACGGATCTATACATTGTCGCGGGACAGTGGTCTTATCGGCCGGATCGACCGGCACCGACATGAAGGAGACCACATGATCACCACGCGCAAGATCGCTGCCCTCGTTACCGCCGCCGCGGCGGTGGTCGCGATGACCGCCGCCACCGCCGGAGCGGCCGAGCCCACCACCGGACGCGAGTTCGCCAGCCACGTCCGCATGATGGCCCAGTCAGACATGGGCTTCGACGGCACGCGCAACCCCGGCATGCATCAGGGATTCTCCGGCATGGAGGCTCACCACTCCTCCTGACCAGATCGGTCGGCTCGTCACGCGATCCCCGCCAGGCACCCAGCCCGGGCGGGGATCCCGCTGACTCGAGGCCCGCAACGCCGCATCAGGACGCGACGAGCGATGAAACCAACCCTCACTGTCACCACCTCACCAACGGTCAGGGATGGCCCCAGGCGCGTCCACGGCGGGCTCACCCCCAGGACTATAGAAGCTGCAACGTAGTCAGGCAGGTGGGGCCCTCAGCGTCGGAGGAGAAGCGGCTCTCGGCGCGCTTCCCGTCCTTGATGACGACGACCGTGCCCGCCACGTCCTTGGGGATCCAGAAACCGACGAACCCGTTGGCGTAGGTGGTCGCGTCCTCGTCGACGAGCACCTCACCTGAATCGGTGGTGATCGTCACCTTCACGTCCGCCTCAGCCAATTCCCCTCGGCAGGTGCCGAGGTTGTGGAAGTAGCACTCATGAGTGGTGGTCTCGTACGGCGCGATCGACAGGTAGAACTCATCACCGTCGAGGGGCATCGAGGCCTCGATGGTGCCGTCGCTGAGCAGTACCTCGTCGTAGCGCACCGACGCGGCCAGCGGCAGCGGGCGCTGAGCGTCGAGCTGATCCAGCGCCTCCACGACCTCGGCGCCGCTCTTCCCCACCAACCCGTGCGCCGCAAGCAACGCCCCCGCGTCCCCCGCCGCGACGCTCGGCGCCGCCGTCGACACGGAATCTCGCGGGGTCTCGGCAACCTCCGGGGTTGAGCAAGCCGACAGCGCCAAGACGGCGGCGAGCGGCACAGCGATACGAATGGTCAGATGATGGCGGCGCATGGGTCTCCAGGAGCTATGTGTCTTCAAGGAAGTCGTGGTGTCCGCGATGTACCGCGGCACCGTTTCGGACATGTCGTCCAACCAGAATGCCGCAATCGCTGAGTGCGCTAGTCACACGCTTAGTCAAGATTAGATCAAGAAGATCCCGAGGTGGCGGGGCGAAAGTGACACGATCCTCGTCTGTTAGCATCGTCACATGACGATAACAAAGACGATCAAGGATGTGTCTGAAGTCGGGGATCTGTCGGTGGCGGCTGCCTTCTTCCACGGCTTGTCCGATCCTTCGCGGCTGGCGATTCTTCAACACCTGACGTTGGGCGAGCATCGGGTGCGGGATCTGACTGCACATCTCGGGTTGGCGCAGTCGACGGTGAGCGCCCACCTGGCGTGTCTGCGAGAGTGCGGCCTCGTGTCGTCGCGGCCGGAGGGACGCGCGTCGGTGTTCTCGCTGGTGGCGGCCCAGGAACTGCTGGCCATGTTGTCGGCCGCGGAGCGCCTGCTTGAGTCGAGCGGGCAGGCTGTGGCGCTGTGTCCGAACTATGGGGTCGGCACCACCACGAACCCCTCCCCCGATCTGTTGAAGGCCCACGGGGCGGAGGCCCAGCGATGAACAGGCCAGCGATCAGCGGACGCGAACACGGGAACACCGCAAACAGCGAGAGCGCCTGCGGGTGCGAGGCACCCGCAGGCGCCAGCAGTGATGATGACGACGCGGTGGAGCATCTGTGGCAGGTCCGCGACATCCAGTTCGGGCTGGTCTCCGGCGTTTTGCTGCTGGCCGGCTTCGTCTCCGGACTGCTGGGCTGGGAGGTTGCCGAGCTCGTGCTGAGCGTCGCGGCGCTTCTGGTGGGGGCGTCGACGTTCGTGCCCGGAGCGTTGAAGAGGCTGGCCCGCGGCAAGGTCGGGGTCGGGCTCCTGATGACCATCGGCGCAGTCGGCGCAACTGCTCTGGGGCAGATCGAGGAGGCGGCGATGCTGGCCTTCCTGTTCTCCCTGGCCGAAGGTTTGGAGGACTACTCGCTGGCCAAGACCAGACGCGGGTTGCGGGCGCTGCTGGGTCTGGTTCCGCGTGAGGCGACGATCAGGCGCAACGGTCGGGATGTGGTGCTGAGCCCCGACGATCTGGTGGTCGGGGATCTGATGATCGTCAAGCCGGGCGAGCGGGTGGCCACCGACGGTGACATCCGGTCCGGCAGGACGGCGGTGGACACCTCCGCCATCACCGGCGAATCGATGCCCGTCGAGGTGGGCCCAGGGGACCCCGTGTTCGCCGGTTCCGTCAACGGCTCCGGCGTCCTCGAGGTCGAGGTCACGGCCGCGGCCAGGGACAACTCTCTTGCCCGGATCGTGCACATCGTCGAGGCCGAACAGTCACGCAAGGGCGCCACGCAGCGGCTGGCCGACCGGATCGCCACACCACTGGTCCCGGGCATCCTGATCGCCGCCGCCCTCACCGTCATCGCGGGATTCCTCCTCGGGGAACCGGCGATGTGGCTGCAGCGCGCCCTGGTGATGGTGGTAGCCGCCTCCCCGTGTGCGCTAGCCATCTCGGTTCCCGTGACCGCGGTGGCGTCCATCGGCGCGGCCAGCCGACGAGGGATCCTGATCAAGGGTGGCGCCGCATTGGAGACGCTCGGCAAGGTCCGCACCATCGCCCTGGACAAGACCGGCACCCTGACCCGCAACCAGCCGGCCGTCGCCGACGTCGCACCCGCCGACGGCTACTCCGCCGCCGAAGTACTCGGCCTGGCCGCCGCCCTGGAGGCGCGAAGCGAACACCCGCTCGCCCGCGCAATCCTGGCAGCCGTCGACGACGTGCGCGCAGCCGACGAGGTGACCGCCGAGGTCGGTTCCGGGCTCACCGGCCGCCTGGGCGGGCGCGGCCTCAGGCTGGGGCGCCCGGGCTGGATCGACCCCGGCCCGCTGACGGCGCACGTGACCCGCATGCAGGACGCCGGCGCCACCGCAGTCGTGGTGGAGCTGGACGGCGCCCCCGTCGGGGCGATCGCCGTCCGCGACGAGCTGCGCCCCGAAGCCCCCGAAGTCATCGCGCAACTCCGCGCGGACGGCTACACCATCGTCATGCTCACCGGCGACAACGAAGCAACCGCCCGAGCCATCGCCCGGGAAGCCGGGATCAGCGAGGTGTACGCCGACCTGCGCCCCGAAGACAAGTCCGCAATCATCCAACGGCTCCGCAGAACCGGGCTCACGGCCATGGTTGGCGACGGCGTCAACGACGCCCCCGCGCTCGCCACCGCCGACCTCGGCATCGCGATGGGGGCGATGGGCAGTGACGTGGCCATCGAAACCGCCGCTGTGGCACTGATGGGCGACGACCTACGGCTACTCCCCCACGCCCTAGACCACGCCCGACGCACCCGTCGCATCATGCTCCAGAACGTGATCCTCTCGATCGCACTCATCACGATCCTCATCCCACTTGGGCTCTTCGGAGTGCTCGGGTTGGCGGCCGTTGTCCTGGTCCACGAGGTCGCGGAGGTGTTCGTGATCGGCAACGGCATCCGGGCAGGGCGCACCACCGCCCTGCCCCCGATCACGACACCTGCCCTTCAGACAGAACAGGAAATGGTGCCAGCATGAGCGACACCCACGACCACACCCACGCGAAGCCGGGGACCAACCGGACCAGGCTGGCGATCGCGTTCGGGATCACCGCCACCATCCTGATCGCCGAGGTCATCGGCGCATGGTGGACCAACAGCCTCGCCCTCCTCGTCGACGCCGGGCACATGCTCACCGACGCCTCCGGCCTCCTGATGGCACTGATCGCCGCCACCCTGACCCTGCGGCCACCCACACCAGAGCGGACCTGGGGATACCGACGAGCAGAGGTGCTTGCTGCCGGCGCCCAGTCCGCGATCCTCCTCGCCGTCGGGATCTACGCATTCATCGAGGGCGTCCGTCGGCTCTTCGACCCGGCAGAGGTCACCGCTGGCGGGCTGCTCGTGTTCGGGATCGTCGGACTCGTCGGCAACATCGTCGCCATGCTCGTCCTGGGCGCGGGCCGCGCCGCGAACCTCAACATGCGTGCCGCGTTCCTCGAAGTGGTCAACGACGCCCTCGGATCCGTGGCGGTCATTATCAGCGCGATCGTCATCTCGCTCACCGGATGGACCCGGATCGACGCCATCGCCGGGATGCTGATCGCCGCCCTGATCGTCCCCCGCGCGATCACGATCCTCAAGGAAGCCGGGGGGATCCTGCTCGAATCCACCCCCAGAGGCCTGAAGCTCGACGACGTCCGCCGGCACATCCTTCAGGTCCCGCACGTGATCGGGGTGCACGACCTGCACGCCTCCACCATCGCCACCGGGCTACCGGTCCTCACCGCCCATGTCGTCGTCGACGAATCCTGCTTCACGCAGGGGCACGTCTCCCAGGAACTGCGGGACCTCCAGACCTGCGTCGCCGAACACTTCGACGTCAGCGTCGAACACTCCACCTTCCAGATCGAAGCCCCCTCCCATAGCGCACTGGAACGCCACTCACACCACTGAAACAACGCTCATGGGAATCCGGTTGGCCCCGACGAAGGCTGGCAGTCGACGCCGTGAACACGGCGGAAGGACGTAGGATCGGGCATCGCACACCTCCCCGAGGGCGCCCATCCACCGCCGAGAAATCTCAAGGAAGGTCAGACATGAGACAGTCAGGGCGCCACCCCTCAGCCCGGTGGGTGAGTCACCTCGCCTTGGTCCTCACCGTGATGATCCTGACCGGTTGCTCAAGTGGATCGGGCCAGGCGGGAGTGTTTGACTCAGCAGGTTTTCAAGGAGGTGACGGTTCAGTGACCATTATCCCTGCTGAGCAGCGGCGATCGGCCCCAGAGCTGGCCGGGGAAACCTTGGACGGTGCACCGCTGACCACTGCAGACTTCCCGGGCCAACTCCTGGTGCTCAACGTTTGGGGATCATGGTGCGCCCCCTGCCGGTCTGAAGCACCCGCCCTCGTCGAAGCGGCCGCCCAACTGCCGGGGGTGCAGTTCATCGGCATAAACACCCGCGACCTCAACCCGGCCCCGGCGCAGGCGTTCGTTCGGGCCTTCGACATCCCCTACCCCAACATCTACGACCCCGACGGTGCGCTCCTGCTCGAGTTCGGGCAGCTTCCACCTAAGGCTATCCCCAGTACTTTGGTCATCGATTCTGAAGGGCGGGTCGCTGCACGGATACTCGGTGAGACCACCGCCTCGACGTTGGTCGGCATCATCGAAGACGTCACGGCGGCGGAATGATCCCTCTCGAGTCCTGGGTAAGCCAAGCGATGTCATCGTCACTGCTCCTGGGGATCCCTGTCGCCATGCTCGCCGGTGTCATCTCTTTCGCCTCGCCCTGCGTCTTGCCCCTGCTCCCAGGCTACCTGTCGTTTGCCTCTGGTCTTGGGGCCCACGAGATCACTCAAGGAACCGGCAACCGACGACTCCTGCTCCTGGGAACCCTGGGATTCGTGCTCGGGTTCGCCGTCGTTTTCGTCCTCACAGGGGCCCTCCTGGGTGGCCTCGGAGCCGTCCTACTCACCTACGAGCGCATCATCACGATCGCTGCCGGAATCCTGATCATCCTGATGGGGCTGGGCTTCCTCGGCTGGATCCCCCTGCCCGCGCAGCGACGCCCGCAAACCGCCCGCGCCGGAGCCCTCGCCTCCCCCCTACTCGGGATAGCCTTCGGCCTCGGCTGGACCCCTTGCATCGGCCCCACCCTGTCTGTGGTTCTCACCCTCGCCCTCAACGAGGGCTCGGCCGCCCGTGGCGGGCTGCTGGCCTTCTGCTACGCAATCGGCCTTGGCCTGCCCTTCCTCGCCTTCGCGGCTTCGTTCACCACATTCGCTCCCCATTTCGAGTGGCTCAAGCGCCACCAACGCGCCCTGCAGCGTGCCGGTGGTGGGCTGCTCATTGTGGTTGGGATATCCATGGTCACCGGCCTGTGGGCCATCCTCGTTGCCTACCTGCGACAGTGGGCCTCAACATTCGGGACCATCCTGTGAACATGGGGCACCCGAAGGAAACCCTCATCACGTTGGCCAGCACCTCCGATCCCATGCTTCGGGCGCCGGCTCACCTCCGGAGCCACGGGCTGGTGATACCCCAACCCACATGGCCAGGACGGTGCTCACCGTGGTCAGGGGGTGACCGTGGCGATGCGAAGACGGCGCCCCAGCCACCAGGCCACCACACCGAAGACCGCGAATCCAGCGATGTTCCAGCTTGCTGCCTCGGCCCAGGGATCGATTTTACCCCGCGTAGCTCCGCCAGGAGGAGGTGAACATCGCGTCTGCACGGACCTCATCGAAGCGCTGGAAAAGGAATCGCCCAAATGAAAGAGTTCCTCAAGTGCTACCAGTGCGCTGACGCGTCCGACGACCGCTGGGCCCTGCTACTAGGAACTCGCAGCCCTGACGGCAGGAAGGGGACCGACTTGCCCGTCAACCCAGCTAGACACCTACAGGCACTTGCGCCGCCACACAGGGCTGGGACTGCCAGGCTGATGCCGGCCAGGCATAGAGCCCTGATCGGGACACCAACGGCTGCCTCTCGATCAGCCAGCGGGCGAACTCACGTAGAGGTGCTCGCGAAAACTGGAGCGCACCACGCCCGCAGGGCTGATCCGGTGGACCCCCAAGGCATCACTGGAGGCGCGTGGTGACCTCGTCGAGGAGTTCCTTCGGGTCGAGCCACATGGAGGGGTAGTTGCCATTCCAGCGTTGGACGCCGTCGCCGTCGATGAGGACGAAGCCGTGGCCGGGCATCCCGGGGTGCATGCCCTTGTCGAGGACGTCGTACGCCTTCGACACGGTCCCGTCGTCGAGGAGATAGGGGGTGGTGACGCCGAACTGCTGCATGTCGGGCAGGATCTGCTCGGCGCTGTTCATGACGATGGGCAGCACCTCGATGCCCGCCTCGGCGAATCCGGGGTTCTTCTCGATCTCGGCCATCTGCATGGTGCAGGAGGCGCAGCCGGCGCCTTCGTTGAAATAGATCAGCACCGGGTTGGGTCGCAGGTCGCTGAGAGTGACGCTGGTGCCGGCTGTGGTGGTGAGGGTGAAGTCGGGTGCGAGGCGCTGGGTGTCGCCCTGCTCGGGGATGGCGGACCACAGCCCGTAACCGACGACGGCCACGACGATCACAGTGACCAGTGCGCCGATGATCCGGGTCCATGTGCGGCGCGTCTTGTCGCGCTGAGTCTCGGCCTCCTGGCGGGCTTTGAGTTGCTCGCGCCGTGAGGTTGCGGGGTTCGTGGGGGTCATCGTGGCTCCTGGGAGAGTGTCGTCGGAGTGCTGGCTCCTTCGGGCGCGGGGGTCGGTGCGAGTTGGGTGTCGCAGCAGTCATGGACGGCGGCGGTGGGCTTGGCGTGTCGGCGGTCGCGAAGGGTGGCGATGACGAACACGGCCACCAGTGCGAGCAGTGCCAGTCCGAGGACGGCCTCGGGGATAGGGGCGGTGATCGCGATCAGCCAGGCGAAGACCTCGGAGAGCCAGGCGCCCATGCCCACGAGAGGGGCGTCGGCGCCGGTCATCTCGGTGGCGCCGGCTTGGCCGATCACGAGGATGCCCATGATCACGAACCCGACGGCGACCAGCAGGTTGACGGTGTTGGTGGCCAGCGTGAAGCGGCCCAGGTTGATCCGGATGGGCTTGGCGCGGAGGCTGCGCATCCTTTCGGGCCGTTTGTCCCACAGCAGTGCCATCACGAACAGCGGGATCACCATCCCGAACACGTAGGCCAGACCGAGCACCAGGCCGCCCACGGGCGAGCCGGACAGCGCCGACAGGGTCATCACGCCCGCCAGGACCGGCGCGCAGCAACTGGAGGCGATGCCGGAAAACACGCCGAGGCTGAAGAAGGTGGCAGTGTCACCGCGTGCGGTGTCAGGCGCCCGGAGGAACGACGGCATCGACCACATCGCCCCCGACAACGCCAACAGGCCGAGTCCGATCATCAACAGGCCGCCGGCCCAGTAGAGAACCACGTGGTACTTGGCAATGGCGCCGGCGATCAGGCTGACGCCCATCGTGATGGGGACCAGAACGAGCGCGAGGCCGGCGGCGAACACGAAGGTCAGCGGGATCAGTCTCCAGCGGCGGTTCTTCGCGGCCGCGGCCAGGTAGCTGGGGGCGAGGAACACGATGCAGCACGGGGCGAACAGCGCCACCCCGCCGGCGAGGAATGCCGCCAGGATCCCGCCGGCGCTGAGCAGGTCGGCGCCCATCAGCGGGCACCGAGGCGGTCGACGAGCCGAGCGAGTTTGCCGCGCGGAATGCGGCCGGCGTGGAAATAGCTGCCCTCCACCAGCGTCAGCGGGAAGCTCCCAGGCCGGTGCTCGGCGATCAGTGCCTGACCTCGCGGGGACTCCGCCTCCACCGTCGTGAGCCGCAGCAGTCCTGCGCGGTCCAGGGAGTGGAGGCGCTGGTGGGCGTCGTCGCAGAAGTGGCAGGCCGGGGTGGTGACCAGGGTGACGTCCACCACATCGGTGGGGGCGGCCGCCAAGGCAGGTGCCGGGATCTTGTTCACCCTTCCATCCTCAACCCTGTAGATCAGGGAACGGTTCAGGCGGGGTCAAGGTTCGGCCAAGAACACTCCCCCAGCACCGTGAGGGGGGTGGGGTGGCGGGCGGGGAGTGTCAATAATGGCTGTATGGCTGAGCCCCGCAGGTCGAGTGTGTTGGTGATCGACGACGAGCGCCCGCTGGCAGGGATCGTCGCCTCCTACCTCAACAAGGCAGGCTTCGACACCGCCCTGGCCTACACCGGCCCGGACGGCGTCTCCTCGGCGCAAGACCTGGACCCCGACGTCATCATCCTTGACCTGGGCCTACCCGGCATCGACGGCATCGAGGTGTGCCGCCAGATCCGGCTGTTCTCCGACTGCTACATCCTGATGCTGACCGCCCGGGCCGACGAGGTCGACAAACTGATCGGCTTGTCGGTGGGCGCCGACGACTACCTGACCAAACCGTTCAGCCCCCGCGAGCTCATCGCCCGCGTCAACACCGTGCTGAGACGCCCGCGCCGCCAGACCCACGTCGCACAACTGACCGCGCCGCGCGAGTTCGGGCGGCTGCAGGTGGACGCGGAGGGCCGCGACGTGTGGGTCGACGACCAGCAGGTGGGGCTCACCCGCACCGAGTTCGACATCCTCGACGCACTCTCAGCCCGACCCAACGTGGCGCTGAGCAGGCGGCAGATCATCGACGCGGTGTGGGGCCCGGGCTGGGCCGGCGACGACCACGTCGTCGACGTCCATGTGGCAAATCTCCGCAAGAAGCTCGACGACCCGCCCGCGGAACCGCGCTACATCCTCACCGTCCGCGGAGTCGGATACCGGATGGGACCAGGGCGATGACCAGGCTGCGCGGTCTCGTGGGCCGGATGCGGTGGGGCACCCGCACCTTCCTCACCCAGGCCCTGGTGGTGGCAGTCGGCGTGATCACCGCCGCCCTGGTCGCTGTGGTGGTCGGGCCCCCACTGTTCCACGAACACCTGCAACAACTCGGTCACGCGAACGGAACTGCCGAGATGGGGCATGTGGAGCAGGCGTTCCTCGACGCTGGCGTCAGATCGTTGGGCATCGGACTGGTGGTGGCGCTCACGCTGGCTATCGGCCTGGCCTGGATCGAGACCAGGCGGCTGCGCCGCCCACTGGAACAACTGACCGCAGCCGCCGCCCAGCTCGAGGCAGGCGACTACACCGCCCGCGTCCCCCAGAGTGGAACAAGTCCCGAGTTCACGGCCGTCGCCGACGCGTTCAACGACATGGCCAGCCGCCTGGATTCCACCGAGACCAGCCGACGGCGGCTGCTCTCCGACGTGGCGCACGAGCTTCGCACCCCTCTCGCAACCCTGACCGCTGAGCTGGAGGCCGTCATCGACGACGTGGTCCCCTGGGACCACGACAGCCAACAGCTGCTCACCCTCCAGGCCGCCCGGCTCAAGAAGATCGCTTCCGACCTGGACGACGTGTCCCGCGCCGAGGAACGCCGATTCACCCTCGACACCCAAACCCAGGCGGTGTGGGACCTCATCGAGCCCGCCGTCGCCTCCGTCGCCACCCGATACCAGGCCAAGGGAGTCACGTTGTCTGCGGACTCCGACCCGGGCTTCGTCGCAGCGGATCCGCAGCGGGTGGGACAGATCCTGGGCAACCTCCTCGACAACGCGCTGCGGCACACCCCCATCGGGGGGATCGTGCGCCTCAGCGCGCGCGAGTCCAGGGATGAGGTGGTGATCATGGTCACCGACACCGGCGATGGCCTCACCCCGGAGCAGCTCTCGAAGGTGTTCGACCGGTTCTACCGCGCTGACACGGCACGGGCCCGCGATGCGGGCGGTTCCGGGATCGGGCTGACCATCGCCCGCAGCCTCGCCCTGGCTCACGGCGGCTCACTGACAGCCGCCAGCCCCGGCCCCGGACACGGCTCGATCTTCACCCTGCACCTGCCCACCGCGCCAGCACCTGAGCGGGTCTTGATCGATTCTTGACCTTACACGGGTTGGCTCTTGAGCTGATCGTTCATAGCCTCGACGTTAGGACCGGCGGCCCCCGTCGGCCAGGAATGGAGCATCTTTCATGACACGCACTAAGCGGATCACTGCCACTTTGGCGGGGCTGGTCCTGACGGCCACCCTGGCGGCCTGCGCGGACCAGGGCGCCACTCCCCCGACGGCGACCACCTCCCCGACAGGCAGCACCTCCGCCACGGCCACTGAGTCCGAGTCGGCGTCGGCGAGCGCCTCATCTGAGGTGGCCGCCGAGCACAACGACCAGGACACCACGTTCGCGCAGATGATGATCATCCATCACGAGGGCGCCATCGAAATGTCCCAGCTGGCGATCGAACGCGCCGAAACACCCGAGGTCGTGGCCCTCGCGGAGCGCATCGCCGAGGCACAAGGCCCTGAGATCGAGGAGATGACCGCCTGGCTCAGCGCCTGGGGTGAAGACGTCTCCCCCGGTGGGCATGGCGGTATGGACATGGGCGGGATGGACATGAACGGCATGAGCCAGGAGGAGATGATGACCCAACTCGACGGCATGTCCGGCGCCGACTTTGATCAGGCGTTCCTCGAGGCCATGATCGCCCACCACGAGGGTGCGATCGGGATGGCCGAGCAGCAGCTGGCCGAGGGCCAGAACCCCGACGCGGTGGCGCTGGCGGAGAAGATCATCGCCGACCAGCAGACTGAGATCACCGAGATGCAGGAGATGCTCACCAGCCTCTGACCAACCCAGGCGTGCAAGCGATGAGGCGCCCGTCCAGCCGTTGTGGCTGGGCGGGCGCTTCGTCGGTTGTCCTGGTTGGCGAACGCCGTACCTGGCGGGGTTAGGCGGCTGGGTTGCTGGCGAGATGCTCGGCGTCGAAGAGGTCCTGGCAACGTCGGCAGCAGAAGTAGAACCGCTGGCCTTCGACGTCGCGGAACAGTCCCGCCGCCTCCGCGGTGGACTTCAGCGTGCTGGTCCCGCGGACCGTGCAGGTGACCAGCTCGTCGCCTGGGCCCGCCACAACGTCATGTTGACAGTGATGGCCCCCACCCTGACCGCCGCCGGCGTGACCGCCGCAGCAGCCTCCCTCCTGCTGGTTCCCGTGCTGGTGTCCATGCTCGTGATTGCACATGTGCTTGGTTTCCTTTCATTTCATTGTGGTGTTGATCATCGGGTGGGCGAGGCGCTGTGGTGCCCCTCGTGGTCTTCGGCGCCGGTCGTGCTGGCGGAAGCGGCCGGTGTGGGGGTGTCTTGTTCGCTGGAGGTGGCGGGGTTGAACAGTGGCCCGATCACGAAGGCGGACAGGGCGAACAGGCCGGTGAACACCGCTATGCCAATCGCAGGGGCCTTCCAGGTGCTGAACCGGCGATGCAGCCGTCGCAGCAGGGGGATGCTCAACGCCAACCCGACCACGTAGAGCAGCGTGTTGCCGAGGAATCCCGTCAGGAGCGCGGCCCCGGCCAGGAACCCGATGTGGTGCATCACGTGCGGCGCCAGGCCCATCAACGCACCGAGGGTGGCCCGTGTGCCGGCCCAGAGCGCACCCCAGAAGCCGCGACGCCCCCCTGTCACGCCTGGGGTGGTATCGGTGATCGTGTCCATCGCGCCGCTCACCGTCCGACCGGATGGGGGCTGGGGACAGCCGACGAGGGGTCGGCGGCGGAGACGTTTGAGACTGGAGCAGCAGGATGGAACGTGTCTCGGAGGATCAGGGCGGCGCCGAGGATGATGCTGGCGATGCCGATCAGCTGCGCCTCTGTGAGATCGAGCACGACGTGTGGGTTGATGCGGACCATCTCGGCGAGGAGGCGGGCCGCTCCGCTGAGCATCAGATAGGACCCGAACACGGCCACCGGCCGCAGTCTGCGGCCCAGCGCCCACAAGATGCCGGCGATCAGGAATGCACCGGCCGCTTCATATAGCTGGACCGGGTGCACCGGAACGTCGACCGGCACCACTCCGTTGGGGAACGCCATCCCCCAGGGCAGATCGGTGGGCGTGCCGTAGGTGCCGTCCCCGGCCAGGAAGCAGCCGATCCGGCCGATGCCGTAGGCCACCGACAGCGGCGCCGCCATCGCGCCCGCCACCCGTCCAAGGGGGAGGTCGTGGCGTCGGGTCATCACGATCACCGCGATCGACCCGGCGATCAGGCCCCCGTACCAGACGAACCCGGACCCGCCGAACAGGTGCCAACTGAAGTTGTCCCAGTTCGCGATCAGGTAGTACACCTTCGCGCCGACGAACCCCCACACCGTCGCCCACAAAGCGATCGAGTGCGCCAGCTCCTTGTCGTAACCGATCCGCGTGAACGCGCGCCCCAACAGGAACGCGCCGACCAGCAGCGCCAGCGCCTTACTCAGCCCATAGGACTGGATCCCCACACCAAATATCGAGAACACCTCAGGCCACACAGCCCACTCCCATCATCGAAACTGTTCCAGGCGCGCGACGTGACCGCGGGGCCTCACTGCCCAGTCTCAACCGGTCACCTCAAGCAACGAGCAGGACCCGGACAAGGTTTGGTCAAGATCCCAGTCCACGTGCCCGGACCCACACCGTAAGGCCGGATCTTGACCGAAGCCTGACCACCTGACCGTGACTTTCGGATTGCACCGTGCCTACCCTGATGACATACCCCTTTGGGGTGTCGTGGCGGCGCCACGGGTCCACCGCGGCTCGGGTCGTCGAGGAAAGGGCTCTTCGGCGTAGGTCGAAGTCCCGTGGCGGGTGCGTGCCAAAGTCGAGATTCAAAGGCGGTGATCGACATGGGTTCAAGCGGCAGTTCTTCAGATGGCGCCCGAGCGGATGTGGTGCTCGCGGGACACCGCGATCACCAGAAACCTGCCGTCCACTGCGTCGACCTGTAGCCGGAGCCGCGCGGTGGAGTCGCTGTCGCCCCCGGCCGGTACCGTGACCAGCGAGATTCCTTCCCGCCCCGGTCAGGGCGACGGCCTGAGACCCGACGGACGGGCAGGCATCCGCCGAGCCCATCGGCGCACGACCTGTCGGCCGAGCGGCCGGAAAGGAAGACCCGATCATGAAGAGTCAAACCAGGGTCCTAGAGGCCGGTGGCCTGCACTGGGCCACCTCGGAATCAGTGATCGAGAAGACGTTACTAGGGGTACCCGGCGTGCTGGCCGTCGAGGCCAGCGCCGTCTCCCAGACCGCGACGGTCACCTACGACCCGAACCAGACCTCGGTCGCCCAACTGGTCGGCTGGGTCAATGACTGCGGCTACCACTGCACCGGGCAGTCGGTACCTAGCCACACCATGGCGGAACCGGTCTCGACCGACCCCCACATCGGCCACGAACGGCACACCGGCCACGGGGGTGGGGATGAGGCTGGCGGATCCGCGCAGGCGGTGATGGGCCACGGCGGGCATGGTGGGTCGATGGTGGACATGGTGCGAGACATGCGCAACCGTCTCCTGGTCGCCGCGGTCCTGTCGGTGGTCATCTTGTTCTGGTCGCCGATCGGGCGGGAGGTCTGGGGTTCACCGTGCCGGCACCCTTCGGGCTACGCGACGACGTCTTCTCTCTGATCTTGTCCCTGCCGGTGGTGTTCTACTCGGCGTGGATCTTCTTCGACGGGGCCTTCCGGGCGCTCCGCGCGAGGACGCTGGACATGATGGTCCTGGTGGCGGTCGCGGTCGGGGCAGGCTGGTTGTACAGCGTGGTGGTCACGTTCACCGGCGGGGGTGAGGTCTTCTACGAAGCCGCCACGGTCCTGACCACCTTCGTCCTGCTCGGGCACTGGCTGGAGATGCGGGCCCGTGGCGGCGCGACCGACGCTGTGCGCACGCTGCTCGAACTCGCGCCCTCCCAGGCAGTCGTGCTCCGGGACGGTCAGCCCGTGGAGGTCCCGACCTCCGAAGTCGTCACCGGTGACCTGCTACTGGTACGGCCGGGGGCGAAGATCCCAGTCGATGCGGTGGTGGAGGAGGGGGAGTCCGAAGTCGACGAGTCGATGGTGACGGGAGAGTCCATGCCGGTGGAGAAGGCGCCCGGCGCGGACGTGATCGGTGCCTCGATCAACACCACCGGCACCTTGCGGGTCCGCGCCGCAAGAGTCGGCGCGGACACCGCGTTGGCGCAGATCGTCAAGATGGTCCAGGAGGCTCAGAACTCCAAGGCCCCGGGCCAGCGCCTGGCCGACCGGGCCGCGTTCTGGCTGGTGTTCGTCGCCCTCATCGGCGGCACTGTTACCTTCGCGGTGTGGATGCTCGCCGGCGTCGGCGTGGCACAGGCGATGCTCTTCGCCATCACCGTCGTGGTCATCACATGCCCCGACGCCCTCGGTCTGGCGACCCCAACTGCGATCATGGTCGGTACCGGGATGGGCGCCAAGCGGGGAGTGTTGTTCAAGAACGCCACCGCCCTCGAGGGGATGGCGAGGATCGACACGGTGGTGATGGACAAGACGGGCACCCTGACCAAGGGGGAGCCTGAGGTCACCGACGTTGTCGCGGCGGGGATGGGCGAGGATGAGATGCTGGCCTTGGTCGCTGCCGTCGAACGTGAGTCTGAACACCCGTTGGCCCGCGCCATCGACCGCCGAGCCGCCGAGCGCGGCGTGCCCGTGCTCTCCGTGAGCGAGTTCCTCAACGTCCCAGGCCACGGTGCAACTGCCACGGTCGACGGCCGACGTGTCCTGGTGGGGAACCTCCGCCTGATGGCCCGGGAGAACGTCGAGCTCGGCGACCTGGCCGTGAGCCGTGACGAGTTGGCCGCATCGGGGCGCACCGCGGTGCTCGTCGCGGTGGATGGGCGCGCGGTTGGTGTCATCGCATTGGCCGACGCCGCGCGGGACACTGCTGCTGCCGCTGTCGCCGCCCTGCACGAGTCCGGGATCGAGGTCGTCATGCTGTCCGGCGACAACGAGGCCACCGCCCTGCGTATCGCTGACCAGCTCGGCATCGACACCGTCATCGCCGAGGTTCTGCCTGGGGACAAGGCGAACAAGATCGCCGAGTTGCAGCAGGCCGGAAAGAGGGTCGCGATGGTGGGTGATGGCGTCAACGATGCGCCTGCGTTGGCCCAGGCCGACATCGGTATCGCGATCGGTGCCGGGACGGACGTGGCGATCGAGACTGCGGATATCGTCCTGATGCGCTCCGATCCTTTGGACGTCTCCGTCGCACTGCGCATCGGCAAGGGAACCGTAGGGAAGGAGCGTCAGAACCTGGCCTGGGCCATCGGTTACAACGTCATCGCGCTGCCGATCGCCGCCGGGGTGTTTTACCCCGCTTTCGGTCTGATGCTGCGCCCAGAGATCGCCGCCCTGTCGATGTCGGGCTCCACGGTCATCGTCACCGTCAATGCCCTGCTGCTCAAACAGCTCAGGCTGCCCGCGCAGCAGGCCCCGGCCGCGCCGCAAGGCCAGGCCCGGGAGCCGGAGCCCACCGCTCCGGTGCCGTCCGGCATCCGCTGACCAGGGGGGTGGGCGTGGACGTCCCCGTTACCCTCACCGGTGCGGCCACCGAACCGATGAGGCCGAGGCCGTTGCGGATGCTGTGGATCACAGCGGCCTGGGGGGCGTGCTTCGTCGCGATCGAGTGGGGGCTCCGCGACGCCCCCCTGCTGTGGTTCGCCGCATTGCGGGCCCTGATCGCCGGGGCGGCCCTGTTGGCCCTCGGCGCCGACTTGCACCGCCCTGTCCCCCGTGGTTGGCGTGCCTGGGGACTCATCACGGTCCTAGGCTTGGTCAACGTCACGGTGGCTTTCGCCGCGATGTTCGGCGGGGTCGCCGGCGGCGCGACCGGGACCGCCGCGGTGCTGGCCAACGCCCAGCCCCTGCTGATCCTCTTACCCGCCTGGTGGCTCTACGGCGAGAGGCTCTCCCCCCGGACTTCGGCCGCGCTGGTCGTCGGCTTCGCCGGGCTTGTCGTCGTTGCGCTGCCCGGTGGCGGGGGCGGCGGCGCGGCATTGTCGCTCCTGTCAGCCGCCGCCGTGACCGCCGGCACCCTGCTCTCCCGGCGGCTGACCGGGCTGGATCTGGTCACGGCCACCGCGTGGCACCTGCTGATGGGCGCGGCTGGACTGATGGTGTTCGCCGCGGCCGTGGAGGGCTCGCCGGTGATCGCGTGGACTCCCCGTTTCGTCCTCTCGCTGGCGTTCCTGGCCCTCGTTGGTACCGCAGCGACGACCGTGGCGTGGTTCGCCGAGGCGCGCCGCAGCCAGGCTCGACACGTTGACGGCGTGGACGTTCCTGACTCCGGTCCTTGGTATCGGGTTGGCCTCCGTCGCATTGGGCGAGCGGCCGGGCGGATGGACCGCCGTCGGGCTCCTCGGCGTGTTGGCGGCCATGTGGATCACCCTTCGACCACCGCGCCGGGCCCCCACGCACCCGACGGCTGTCGGCCCCGCCGGCTGGTGAGCCACACCGCCGGTCACATGAACAACGAGTAGGACCCGGACAGGGTGCGGTGAAGATCCGCCCACCTGGCCCGGTCTTGTCGGGATCTTGACCCCACCCAGACCGGTTCCCGACACCGCGGGGGGCACCATCGAACATGAACACGCGAAACCGACCAGGAAGAGAGGGTGATTCGACGTGACGACGATGACACAGGCCACCTACGGGGTGCGTGGGCTCAGCTGTTGGCGCTGCATGATCAGCGCCGTGGAGGCGGTCCGGGCCTTGCCCGGGGTGCATACCGTCGGGATGGATTTGGAGCCGCACGGGGAGTCGCTGTTGACGCTGGCCCCGGCCGGCGCCGTGACCAGCGCCCAGGTCCAAGCCACCCTCGACCGCTCCGGGTTCGAACTGACCCGACGCCGGCGCCGGCCCCGACCCAGCCGGCTCCGACATGCCCTCACCACAGCCCCTGTGGACGACGGCCGGGAAATCTTGACCGAAGCCTGACCTCCTCTGGGTCGTTTCCGGACCTGCGCGGGTCTACGCTGGATACATACCCCCCCAGGGTACTGGGTGGGAGTCGAGTGGAAGTGGAGATTGTGATGCTCTGGCTGGTCATAGGTGGGGCGGTGGTCCTGACCGGGTTGCTGTTGTGGTTCTTCTTCGGCCCGAAACGGGCAGGGAAGGTCCGCATCGAAGATGGTGTTCAGGTGGTGGAGGTGACTGTCGACGGGGGCTACAACCCGGGGGTGATCGACGGGGTGCGTCCGGGGATGCCGGTGCGGATCATGTTCGACCGCCGAGAGGGTGGCGAGTGCACCTCGCGGGTGGTGATGCCGGACTTCAAGGTCAACGCGAGCCTTCCCGCGTACCGGACCACGGCCGTCGAGTTCACCCCGACTGAGGCCGGCGAGTTCCGCTTCGCATGCGGCATGAACATGGTCTCCGGTCTGATCCGCGTCACCGGCGACCCCCACACCGCACCCACCCCCACCACAGCATCGGATCATCAGCACGCGCAGGTGGCCGCCTCCCCGGCAGTGGCCGGTCTTGCGACCGACGGCGCCGATGATGAGGCGGAGCGGGCTGCGGAGATCCGGGACCTGACCCGGCGGGTGATCATCGGCGCTATCCTCACCGCCCCGGTGCTGATCGCGGTGATGGCCGTCGAGCTGTTCGGCGCCACCTGGGTGCCTGAGATCTTGATGAGTCCCTGGTTGCAGCTGGCGCTGATTGCGCCGGTGATGCTGTGGTCGGGCTGGCCGATCCACCGCGTGGGGTGGCGTGCCCTGTCGCACCGCACCGCAGACATGAACTCGCTGATCACGCTCGGCACCGTCGCGGCGTTCGGTTACAGCCTGGTGGTGACCTTCGCCCCCGGACTACTGCCTGAGGAGCTGCGGCAGGTGTACTTCGAAGCCGTCGGGGTGATCATCACGTTGATCCTGCTCGGCCGGCTCCTGGAAACCAAAGCCAAGGCCGGCACCGGTGAAGCGATCCGTAAGCTGATCGGTCTGCAGCCCCGCACCGCCCGCGTCCTACGCGAAGATGTGGAGCTGGAGATCCCGGTCGAGGACGTCGTGGTCGGGGATGTGATCGTGATCCGCCCCGGGGAGAAGATGCCCGTTGACGGTGAGGTGATTCACGGATCCTCCGCGGTCGACGAGTCGATGGTGACCGGGGAGTCGATCCCTGCGGCCAAGACGGTCGGCGACACGATCATCGGCGCAACCATCAACGCCACCGGGGCACTGCGCTATGTCGCCACCAAGGTCGGCTCCGATACCTTGCTCGCCCAGATCATCAAACTGGTCCGTGAGGCCCAGGGCTCGAAGGCCCCCATCCAACGGCTGGTGGACAAGGTCTCGAGCTACTTCGTCCCGGTCGTGATCATCATCGCGGTGTGGACGCTGGCGATCTGGCTGCTGGTGGGTCCCCCGCCTGTGTTCGTGTTTGCGCTCGTCGCCGCCGTCTCGGTCCTGATCATCGCCTGCCCCTGCGCCTTGGGGCTCGCGACCCCGATGTCGATCACCGTGGGCACCGGCAAGGGAGCCGAACACGGCATCCTGATCCGCTCCGCTGAAGCGCTGGAAACCGCGCACAAGCTTGATGCGATCATCCTCGACAAGACCGGCACCATCACCAAGGGTGTACCGACCCTCACCGACGTCGCCACCGTGGCAGCGTTCGATGAGAACCAGCTCCTCGGCTGGGTCGCCGCTATCGAGAACAGCTCCGAGCACCCCCTGGCGGCGGCGATCGTCACCGGCGCCACCGACCGCGGTCTCACCCTGGGCGAGGTCACTGACTTCGACTCGGTCACCGGGCAAGGCGTCCGCGGCCACGTCGACGGCCACGACGTCCTGATCGGCAACCGGCGACTTCTCGACGAAAATGGCATCAGTACCGACACGCTGCGGCCGCTGCATGACGCGCTCGCAGCAGGGGGCAAGACGCCGATGCTGGTGGCCGTCGACGGGCTCCCCGCGGGAATCGTGGCGGTCGCCGACACCATCAAGGACGGCTCCCCCGCCGCGGTCGCGGCCCTCCAGGCACGCGGCATCGAGGTCATCATGATGACTGGCGACAACCGGGCAACCGCCGCCGCGATCGCCTCCCAGGTCGGGATCCGTCGCGTGGTCGCCGAAGTGATGCCCGCCCACAAGGCCGCCGAGGTCCGACGGCTCCAGGACGAAGGCAAAATCGTCGGAATGGTCGGCGACGGCATCAACGACGCCCCCGCCCTCGCGCAGGCAGACGTCGGCTCCGCGATCGGCACCGGCACCGACGTGGCCATCGAATCCTCCGACATCACCCTGATCTCCGGCGCCCTGTCAGGGGTGGTCACCGCCGTTGACCTGTCCCGGGCCACCATGCGCAACATCAAACAGAACCTGGTGTTCGCGTTCCTGTACAACACCCTCGGCATCCCCATCGCCGCCGGTCTGCTCTACCCCGTCTTCGGGATCCTGCTCAGCCCCATGGTCGCCGCCGCAGCCATGGCGCTGTCCTCACTGTCGGTGGTCACCAACGCCAACCGGCTCCGCCGCTGGGCACCACACCCCATCGACCAGACCCCCACCCTCGGCACCCCCGTCACTCCCGTCGTCGAGATCGGCGGCGAGACCCCCACCACCCAGCACCACACCACAGGAAAGGACACCCCCATGTTCGGCAAGAAGACCCCCGCCGCCACCCACATCGATCCCGTCTGCGGCATGAAGGTCAAGCCCGCCAGCGCGGCCGCCACCCGCACCATCGCGGGGACCACGATCTACTTCTGCTCCACCCACTGCGCCGAAGCCTTCGACGCGGACCCCGCCCGCTACGGACACCCCCAGATCGACGGCGAGCACCACCACGAGCCCACCCCCGCCCCGCACCACCACTAGGCGCCGAACCAGACCAGGTCCAGGACGACATGACCAGCAACCCACAGCGTCCGGAACTCATCGGCCAACTCGCCGTGATCGAAGGCCACATCCGCGGCATCGCCCGCATGGTCTATCAGGACGCCAACTGCATCGAGATCCTCACGCAGACCTCAGCAGTCACCGGCTCGCTGCGCTCAGTCGCCCTGGACCTGGTCGACAACCACCTCCAGCACTGCCTCACCCAGGCCATCGACTCCCCCGACCCCGCCTACCGCGACGCCAAGGTCGCCGAAGCCTCCACAGCCATCGCCCGCCTCGTCCGCAGCTGAACCGTTCTTGATCAGAGGTTGACCAGCCGCGGACCGGATCTGAATCCGCCCCCGGCACAGTAGAAGTAGCACCCGCACGAGAGGAACCCGGCCCATGAGCCTCCACAGCCAACACCACCCCACCGACACAGGCCCCGACGCCCCACCCGCGGCCACCGGACCCGCCCAGCAGCACCAAGGCCACGGTGGCCACATGTGGCACATGCTCCTGATGTGCCTACCGTTGATCGGGTTCGGCCTGTGGTCCCTGTTCAGCGGAGGCGGCGCAGGCGCCCTCATCGGAGGCCTCCTCTGCGCAGGCATGATGCTCTTCATGCACGGCCGCCCAGGCGCCGGGCACCGCCACTGAACTTGGCCGCGGCGGAGGCTCCGACCCCACCACACAAACCAAGCGAACGCCCAAGGCAAGGGGGGTACCAGTGACCAGAAGCGCCGCTCCCCACGGCATCCATCCGTCTGGTACCACGGCGGCACGACGACGGGACCTGCACACGGCATCTGTCCAGTCAGCCCACCCGTCCCAGGCGACCCCGCACGGAGAGCCTCCCTCGGCGATCGTGATCGGCGATCGGTGCATCGACCACAACACGGTGGGCAGGCAGGCCCTCGCCTCGACGTGGGGGTCACCGACCCTGTTCATCGCCCGGCACCTTCGACTGGAGCATGGGCTGCGCCCCGTGGTCAGCGGCCCCTATGCCTCGGATCTGCTTCCTTTCCTCGACGAGTTCGCCTGCGACCAGGGACCCTCCGGCCAGCGCTCCTTGTCCTACAGGAACGTGGTCGAGCCGACCAGGCGAACCGAGACCGACCACGTCACCGACCAGCAACGAGTCCAGTACTGGCGCCCCGCCGACCGCCCACTCCAGCCCATCGCGTGCCAGCCTCCCGGGGGGCCTTCGACCTGCTCTACTTCTGCCCACTGGTCCCCGACCACGATCGAACCGACGACATCGAGACCATCGCCGCGGCACGCCAGGACAGACTCCCCGTCCGCGTGCTCCTGGCCCAAGGCCTGATGCGAACCAGCGGCCCCACGACCCACGACGTCTACCGGCAGGTGCTGCGTCGCGACATCGATGACGATGAGGCCGCGACGTGGTCCTGCTTCGACCTCGTCGTCTTCTCCGACGACGACCTGACCGACGCCCTCGCCAAGGCCACACGCTGGTCAGCAAACGACGCCGCGCGGGACACCGGCTTCGTGGTCACCCAAGGACCACGCGGCGCCACCCTTCTGCCACCACGGCACCGCAACACATATCCTGACGCAACCAGTCGCCGACGAACTGGCCCCAGTCGGGGCCGGCGACGTCTTCGGTGCCACCGTGGGACTCGAGTTCCACGCGGCATACGTTGCCGAAGGCATGGACCGATCCGCGGCACTGCTGCGAGCGGTGGCCAGGGCCACCGAAGCGGCCTCGACATACGTCGGCGCAGGTAGAACCCCTACTGTCCCGGAGCCCGTCATTGTTAGGGGTTTGCGATGACATCCCTGTTCGGGGAGCTGCTGGTGACGACTCGTCGTCCGCGGGCAGCGCCCCGGCGGCGTTCGAGGGGCTGGGGCAGCAAGTGGACCCAGCGGTACCTCAACGCCTTCCCTACGGGGTGAAGGGGGGCAGCCGTCCGCGTGTAGGTCAGCCGGCGCGACAGGAATGGGCGGCGGTCCACGACCGTACGGTAGGCCTCGGCCATCGCGGATTGTCGCTGTGCGATCTTGTCGTGGCACCCCTCGGTCATGTGCTGCTAGCGCTTGCCGTCTCGGAGGTAGGCAGGCGAATCGCGACCCCTGTGTGTCGAGGACTCGTCTAGCGCTGAAGATGTCGGCACTGCTGCGTACCGTCCCACCATGACCATGAAGCGATCTGAGTTTGGGTCTCTCGGCGATCGTCTCGGACGAATGCCAAGGGTTCTCGACGATCAGCGGGTGCGTCATGTTTGGCTCGACAGCACCTGCCCTGCCTTGGTGGTTGACCGCCGCAAGACCGCCGGCCGCTGGGAAGGGCAGGTGGTGCGGGTCGAGGACGGTGAGTTACTGGTGGGCTGGGTCAGCGGCGACAGGATCTCCACCATCGAGCTATAGCCCTCTCCCCTCAGCGCGACCGAACGCCTCTAGAGGGCCCTGAGGGTGACCGACTCCTCACCGTCGTCGGAGGTCAGGTCGCAATCGTCCCGAAACAGCCGAAGGCGCCGGGCCGCGGCGTCATCGTTGGCGTGGCGGGTGTGGGCGGCGCGGCCGGGCCAGGGCTGGTGCTTCTCCTCACAGGCGCGGCGCTGATCCCGGGTCCGGTCGAGGTAACCGGGCAGCGCGTAGCGGTGCCACTCCTCCAACGGCAGCGGCCCGGTGGCTTCGCCGGCCTGGAATCTTAGGAACGCCAGGGTGCCGAGTTCCCGGACCAGGGGTGGGTGCTCGGGCCAGCAGGCGGGGGTGTGGTCGGCGGAGTACCAGGCGTGCTGCGCGTTGAGCCAGAGCACGAACGCGTCGAGCCACGTCCAGCAGTCCCAGCGCAGTTCCGGGTCGGCGATGGTGGTGAGGTCCCAGATCCTGGGCAGGATCTCACCTGTGGCCATGATCTCCTCAGCGGCCTCTCCCCCGCGGGCGAAAGCTGCAAGGTCGATGTAGGCGGCGAGCATGCGCTGTGTGAGATCGGGAAACGGCAGTAGCTGAGCCATAGCGATTCAGGTCCTTCAGTCGGTGAGGCCGAGTTGGCGGGCGTAGGAGTGCGCCATGGCGGTTCTCTCCCCCGGGCTCATCAGGCGGGCGTCGGGGGTGTTGGTGATGAGCCGGCGTGCAGCGTGCTGCTGGTCGAGGAGGCGTTTGCCGGGTTTGCCGTCGATGGCGCGGTGGAGGGTGGCGAGGATCGGCTTCCCGTTCTCGGCCACCACCAGCGCGGTGCGGGTGGGCAGTTCGCGGAGTTGTTCGGGTCGGATGACGGGGGTGTCTTCGCCGTGGGTGGAGATCGAGCCATGCTGACCGTGCTGTTGATTCCGTCGGGTGATCCGGCGGGTGCCGAGGAGGTCGCTGATCTCGCGGTTGAACCCGGCGTCTTTGGAGCCGCCGAAGATGATCAGGCTGTTGGTGAGGTCCTTGATCGCGCGGGCCTGCTGCTCGCCGAAGATGCGGGTGAGCTGGGCCCAGGTTTGGGAGGCCCAGATGAACGAGATCCCCAACGCCCGCTCATTGGCCATCCTGGTCGCAAGAGTCGGCAGTGGCGCGGTGGAGGGGAGTTCGTCGAGGCAGGCCAGCATCGGCGGACACAGTCGGCCGAACCGCCCCTCGTTGGCGAGCTGTAGGGCGGTGTCGAGGACGTGCTCCGCGACGGCGGTCATCAGCGGGGACGCGGAGACGTAGGGGTCTTCGCGGCCCAGGAGGTAGATGGTGCCGTTTCTGCGGATGAGGTCGGCGATGTCGACGGCTGGGCGGCCTGCGGTGGGGACGCAGCGTTCGCGGCGGTCTCGGGTGACGAAGAGGGCGAGGGCTTGGTCGACGGTGGATTTGGTGTTGCCGGCGGTGCGTTCGTCGGTGTTGGTGACCGCGCCGGCGAGGAGACCGGACCAGTTCGGTTCCGCCATCGGATGCGAGCGGAGAATCTCCGAGGGGAGGGTGGCGGTGCGGGGGTTCGCGGACCATTCGAGGACGTCGTTGAGGGTGTAGCCGGCCAGGGCTGCGGCGTGGAGGTAGCACTGGATGACTTTCGCGGCTTCGGCGGCGTAGAAGCGAGCGGCGGAGTCGGCCCCGTCTCCCCCACTGCCCAGCGTGCCGGCGCAAAACGCTTTGGCGCGCTTCTCGGCCACCGTCGCGTCGACGCAGCCGTCGATCGGGTCCCAGATCAACTCCGGCAACCCTGGCGCGGCACCGAACGGGTCGAGTACCGCCACAGGGCCTCTGGCTTGCCGGGCGGCGAGGGTGAGGAGCAGGTCGTCTGGTTTGGTGAGGGTCACCAGCGCGGCGCCGGGTGCCTGGAGGAGGGCGGGGGTGAGGATGTCGAGGGTCTTGCCCGATCCTTGGGGGCCGATGACGCCGGCTGTACGGTCCCACGGCTGCCACAACGCCACCCCGACCGGCACCTTGCTGGTCCCGATCCGCCACCCCACCTCAGTGGGCTCAAACCTGCTCATCGCCGGTACCCCTTCCTGTAGAGGTCGGGGCGGATCACGGCCCGGTTCGCTCGAAGGCGACCCAGTCCGAGGAGCTGTTCGGCCTGCCCGGTGGTGGCCATGCCCTTGAAGCGGCGGCCTGCCGTGACGCGCAGTGCAAGGACGATGGCGGCGGTCAGGCCGGCGATGAACAGCGCCGCGGCGATCAGCCACGCGACCCAGACGTTGGCGGCGCCGTGGGTGGTGAGGCCGGCGTGGAGATCACCGGCAAGAATGCCCCAGCTGCTGGTGACCAGCGCGGCCGACGGTGGCCAGTGCCACCCGGCGCCGGCGGCGGCGAGGGTGAGGCTGCGGCCGGCCTGGACCGCCACCACGGCCAAAAGGGCGACGGCGGTGAGGGCACCGACGGCGGGTTCCCAGGTCCAGGCGTGGCCGTCTTCATGCTGCGAATCAGTCATACCCTCTACCAACCCGGACCAAGCGCGCCTACAGCGTGAGCTCTTTCAGCACATCAGCTACGTGGCCGGGCTGGTTCCTGGGCTGGGGTGCACGGAAGCCTCCGGCGATGGGGGGTCGCTGGAGGCTTCCGGCTGGATGGTGTCGATGGACGTCGACACCGCTTTGGGTGTGTGCAGCACGTTACCCGGCCGGTGCGGGGCCGGGATACCTACCATCGGCTGCCCTTCGAGCGGAGCGCCCACCCGCCCGCCGCTGTCGGTTGGGTGGGCTTGTCAGGTGGTGATGGCGATGGCGATCCAGCCATGCGTGCTGTCGGGGTCGAGGATCAGGGTGACGTCGACGACGTCACCGGTGTCGAGGCGGTGGCGGGTGATGATCTGCATCGGATCGACTTCGACCACATGGACTGGGCCGTGCTGGATGCCGGCGGCGGGGGTGAAGCGGGGGTCGTCGAAGGCGGCGATCAGCGCCCCTGCTGCCACACCCTCGAGACGCTCACGCCGGAGCTGCTGGTCGGCGGTCAACCAGCCGACGACGAACGCGGTGGCCGCGGAGACCGCCGCCACGACCTGGACATCCTCGGGCGGCTCGTGGGGATGCGCCTCCACCGGCGACGGGGTGGTGTCGAGTTCGCCGACGCCCACCCAGCCCTCGGCTGGGTCGCTCTCCCCCACCGATGCCGGCGAAGTGACTGGGTGGGAAGCGGGCGTGGTCGTGTGTGGGGTGGGTGCCTGTGTCGGCGTGTCGCTGCAGCCGGCGAGCAGCAGCGCGGCGAGCACTGCGGTGAGGAGGCGGGTGGGGGGTGGGGTCATGGGGTGATTCCTCGGGTGCGGAACCAGCGGTCAGGATCGGCGGGAATGCCCCCGACACGGACCTCCAGGTGGAGGTGGGGTCCGGTCACGTTCCCGGTGGCGCCGACCTTTCCGATGACGGTGCCGGCGGAGACGCGTCGGCCAACGGTGACGGTGATGGTGGATTGGTGGGCGTAATAGATGACGGTGCCATCGGCGGTGGTGAGGGTGGTGAGGTTGCCGTAGGCGCCGGCGGGGCCGGTGCGGGTGATGGTGCCATCGGTGACAGCTTTGATGGGGGTGCCTGTGGGGGCGGCGAAGTCGAGTCCGGTGTGGGCCTTCTTCCATCGGGGTCCGGTGTCGCCGAAGCGGGAGGTGAGGCGGTACTGGTCGACGGGCAACACCACAGCACCTGATCCGATGTTGGTGGTGCCGGTTCCTTGGTTGCCGTGGACGGAGATGTGGACGTGGTCCAGATGCGCGGCGGACGGGTCGGGGCCGGTGTAGCAGGAGGCCGTCCGGCCGCAGCGTCGCCAGCCCTCGTCGGCGCGTGCGACGGACCAGAGGTGTTCGCGCCAGATCACATAGGTGACGCCGAGTGCGGTGGCGTTGGTCCGGGCCCATTCCGCGACCTCCGCGCCGAGGGCGATTCCTGCTGGGGAGAAGTAGTTGGGGATCATCACGTCGACCGCGCGACCCGAACCGTGATCTTTCGGGTCGCCGGGCCTGACACCGAGCAGCGACCTGATCTGCGGCCACCTCTGATGGATGCAGCGCATCACCCGCAGCGCGTCGGGGGTCTGACCCTGCTCAGACGGCATCCCGGTCGGTGCACAATCCAGGTCTCCGTCGAGGGTTCCGCAGTTGACGAGGCCGGCTGGTTGGCCGGCGAACAGTGCGACGAGTGTGCGGGCCAGGCCTTCATGTTTGGCGTAGGCGTCGGGATAGGCCGACACCTGCACCTTCTGCGCCGCCTGGGCGACCGACAGGTGCTGCCAGCCGTCGATGTCCGCGAGGCCCGGGATGTGCCAGCCGGTCAGGGTGGTGTGACCGAGGTAGAAGGTGCGGGCCTGGTAGGCGTCGTCGGCCAAAATCTGGAGGTTCTCGTGTTGGGTGGTGCCGTCGGCGTACCAGCCGACCAGGGAGCGTTGCTGGAACAACCCGACATCCCCATCCGAGTTGGGGGTCTGCGCGGCGGGGTGGGCGCCGAGGGCGGATTCCTGCATCGCGGTCGCGATCCCCACCACCGCCCCCGCCGCACCAACACCAGTGTCGAGGGCGGCCGCGTAGATGATGGCGGCCGAGTTCATCTGCCCCGGGTCGAGCTCCACGCTGGTGGGGGTTTCACCGGCCCATCCTGCGCAGGTGGCGCTGACTGACTGGGTTTGGTTCTGGGGTCCGGCCAGTGCTCCGGCGAAGACGATCACCGGTGCCAACGGCAGCGTGAGCGCCGCCCCGATCGCGATCAGTGCCTTGAGCATCAGGTGTGGAGTTTCTGGTTGGTGTCGGTCAGGGGCTGCTCGAGGTCGGGGTGGAGGGTCAGAGCGACCTTGTGGAGGCGGGGGCCTACTGCGATGAGGGCTCGGCCTTTGCCGCCCATGGCCCAGGCGGTGACGATGTCGCGGGCGATCGGGCCGAGGTCGAGGAGTTGCTCCAGGTCGTCGGCGACCTCGGCGTCCTGGCCGAAGAGGACCTTGATGTCGCCGAGGTGGAGGAGGTCTTTGGCGATCTGCTGCGCCTGCGACCCGGCATGCCCCGCACCCAGGTAGTCGGAGGGTTTGTGGGCGTTGGCGATCTCAATATCGCCATGCGAGCGTGACAGGCGCAGGTCGGCGTCGAAGGAGGACACGGCGCCGGTGCCGAGGCGGAGTTGTCGCCAGACCTCGTCGCGGACGTTGATTCTGCGCCGGCCGGAGACTTGGCGCATGGCGGTGCCCCAGGAGTTGAGACACATCAGCGCCATGCCGACGGCGTCGTCACCCAATGGCATCAGCCTCGACAGCGACAGGGATTGGATCGGCGCAGTCCAGTCGATGGCCACGGTGGTGGGAGCATCGAAGATGCCTGCGAACACACCCGAGATCAGCTGCGCCACCGCGTCCCGCAGCAGTCTCGTGTCGTCGAGGAACGTGTGCCGGTCCGGGTAGCGCAGCTCGGCGATCAGGTGGTCGCTGGGTGAGTGGAGTTGATGCCACACCTGCGGGATCACGATCGGCCGCAGCTCGCGCGAATCGGTGTTGGCGTGGGTCAGCTCGTGGAGGACGGCTTTCAGGACCTGCTCCTCCGTCGGCCCCACCGCGACCTTCCCCTCCCCCACACTCTGAGACCCGATCAGCGAACGCAGCAGGACCAGCCAGCGGCCGAAGATGACCGCAGAACGCCGCTCCTGCTCATCGCGGTCGAGGTGTCCCCAGTTGGTGGCCAGCGGTCCGGGGTCGAGGGGGTTGAGGCGGGTGGGCATGCCGGGGCCGATGGCGAAGGGTTCGACGCCGAAGTGGCGGCACATCAGCTCGTACTCGTCCTTCGGATCCCCCAGGATCAACGCCTGGTACCCGAACGCGAACATGCGATTCAAGAAGGCCTTCACCCACGCGGATTTCCCTCGGCCGGGTTTCCCGAACACGAAGATGTTCGGATTGGTGACCGGTATCGAGTCGTTGAGGACCCAGCCGTGGGGGTCGACGTAGAAGGTGGCACCGTTGCTCATGTCGGTACCCATCGCCGCCCCCGTCGGCGGTAAAGGGCTGGCGGTGAGGAAGGGCCAGAACACCCCGGCCTGGTCGGAGGTCATCTGGTACCGCTTCACCGCAGGCCGAGACGCCACCCACCCCGCCCCCACGGCCGGCTTCCCGCGCCAGGACGGGGCGGAGGTGAACTCGCGGGCAGGCTTTGGCTGCTCTGGTGAGGGTCTCGTGGGGAGGTCGTGGCCGAAGTCCGCGAGCAGGCGGTTGATGCTGCGGGCCATCACTGGTGCCTGGTGGTGAGGCTGACCCCCAGCGGGAGGGTGGCGGTGACGAAGGCCAGGTCCTGGGACATGTCGAGGCGCTGCGGGGCCATGCCGCCGCGGCGGATCGCCGCCTCCAGCCGGCGGCCGAACTCTGCCACCGGAGCCGTCGCGGGGACGGTGACCGAGCAGAGCGCGTAGGGGTGGCTCATGGTGGCGCCCATCGCGAGCTGCACCTCGACCCGGTCCAGTTTCGCCTGCCGGCGGTGGTCCTTGGCGCCGCTGCGGACCCCGAGCCGGTCCTTCAACCCCTGACCGAGGCTCTGACCGAACTCCTGCTGCGCCGCCTTCCGATCCGCGGCCGACTGCTTCTCGATCGGGAAAACGACCGACACACTCCGCCGCTCCACAGCCTCGCTGGGGGCCAGGACGTGTCCCCAGCCGCCCATCGTCGCGCCACGCTCGGGAAGCTTCACCGTCGAAGTGACCGTCGCCCACGCATCATGCGCATAATGCCGAACAGCGGTGTACGCCTGGGACGGGCCGGCCAACGCCCACGGCACGGAAGCGTTGACCGAAGCGTCTGCGTTGGCGTCGTGGGCGGCGGCAACGAGGCCGGCGCGGTCGCCGGGGGCGAACCCGAGACGGACCACCTGGGCGAGCTCCGGCGAGGTGAGCCATTCGATGTCGCGTGCGCCCATGGGGCCGGTGACCACTGCTCCGATCTCGGCGGCCAGGGAGAGGAGGGTGTTCATCCGGCCGTCGGTGGCGCCGCCCATGTGTCTGGCCTCGCGGCTAAGCCGGTTGTCGGGGATGACGAGGGTGATGAATGCTTCGGTGCGGACCCCTGCCTGGGACCAGCGCAGGTGCTCGATCTGCGTGGCCACCGAGGTGACGGGCGCATCCACGGTGAGGTTGGCGCGCAGCCACAGTTCCCGCTCCGTGCAGTCATCCGGTGTGGTGCGCACCATCAGGTGGACCTCTGAGATCAACTCCCCCCGCGCCGCGGCGTCCAGCAGCTCAGTCAGCCCGTCGGCGTACCGGTTACACAGGGCGTCGGTGGCCATCGCGATCCCGTCATGCTCGATCCGGGCGGTAATCGCCCACGTCCGCGCCGCGCGGTGCTTGATCACCGCGATCCGACGCTGGGCCAGGCCCACCGGTGGGCCGTCGAGGACTTCGACGCCGGTCAGGGCTCCGGGCATGTCGAGCTCGTCCAGGTCGCGGAGGGTGCCTGTGGCGGCCTTCGATCGGAAGGTGAGCCAACCGTTCAGGCCGGCGATGGCGAACGCGGCGGCGGCGACGAGCCAGCCGACGGCGGGGCGGCCGCCGAGGGGGACGACGGTGAGGAACAGCAGCAGCAGCCACACCGGCACCCACGCCACCCCGGCCAGCCAACGCTGTGAGCTGATCGCCATCCACGCCGGGAACGTCGCCACCGACAGGAACAGCAGCTGGGGGACAGTCAGGCCCCAGATCACGCCGGCCTTCGGGGTGGTGAACGCGTCAAAGGTTCGTGCCGCCATTGTGGTCCTCCGCTTCTCTCACAGCCACAGGTGGCTGCGCCGCACGCTGCGGCTGGGTTGATGTCGTCGCGGCACCCACCTGCGACGGATGAGGCTGCGCTGGATGAGGTGCGCGGCGGATGTCGCCGGCCGGGTCGTACGGGTAGGACGGGTCCCCGGCCCCCATGCCGGAGGTGGTGTCGTTGACCAGGCCCGTGGCGCGGGCGCCGACCTGCTGGAACCCGTCGACGAGCTTCTTCGCGCCGAGGATCACCCCCGCCGCCACCACCCCCACCGGACCAGCCACGGCACCCACCCCAGCAACAGCCCCCGTGGCAGCAGCGCCACCGGCAGAAGCACCACCCGCGGCCGCGCCACCAGCACCAGCCGCACCAGCGGCGGACCCACCAGCGCCGCCGCTCGCCGCAGCTCCCCCGGCTGCGCCAGGGGTGAGGCTGGAGCTCTGTGCCGCGGCCGCACGGCTCGCCGTGGCGGACTCCCCCGCACCAACCACTCCCCCACTTCCCCCACCACCTCCGCTGCTGCGAGTCACGGTGGTGTGGGCGTGGCCGGCGGCCGAGGAGGCGCCGGTGGTGCCGGCCAGGCCGGCGCGGAACGAGGCGCCGCTGGTGGTGCCCGGGTCCACGAAGGCCAGCAGCCGGAACAGGGCCACCGGGGAGAGGGCCGCGACGGCGATCATCACCACGGATGGCAGCGCCAGCGCCACGGCTTCCTGTGCAGAGTCCTCCAAACCGAGAGAGACGCCGGTGGCGAGCTGCACCCCCAACCCCAGCATCAGGGTCATCAGCAGTGGTGCGATGGCGGCGGCGTGGAACCAGCGAAACGCCTTCCAGAACCATGATTCGAACGGCTTGAACATCAGTCCGGCTGCGGCGATCGGGGCGGTGGCGGCGATCACGATCAGCGACACCGCCCGGCCCAGCATCACCACCAGATGCGCCAACGCGGCCAGCCACAGCACCAACCCCAGCAACAGCAACACCGTGGCCGTCGTGGCGGTCATCACCCCTTCGGTGAAGTCCAGACCCGTCGGCTCCCACTCGGCCAGATCCGCTGTGCCCAGCAGCTGGATGCGCAGTGCCGTGTTGAGGCCCTCGACGGCAGTCACCAGCGCGGCGCCGTAGGTGTACCAGAGCGTGCACACCAGCAGAAACTTCACCGCACCGAAGATCGCACCGCCGAGGGAGAGGGCGTCTCGGCGGAGGACGGTGCCGACCAGCTGCACGATCAGCAGCATCAGGGCCAGCGAGAGGCCGAGCCAGAGGGTGACGCCGTAGACCGACCACAGCGCCGACGACTCGTCAGGGTTGAGGTTGGGGGTGAGGAACCAGTCCCCGAGCTGCAGGATCGCGCGCATCACCCACAACCCAGCGCCCCACACCGCCAGGCAGATCGCCACCCACGCATCCACCACTATCTGACCACCGGCTGCGGCCAGGTCGCCGAACATCTCCCCGATCTGCTCCCACATCTCAGGCGTCCCGCCACGTGAGCCAGCCAGCTTTGAGGGCGAGTTCGGTGCCCGGCCACGTAGACGGCCCCGGCACCGGATGCGCTCCCTCGGCGATGACCCACCGGCCATCGATCCAGGTCATCCGTTCGCAGTGCCCGTAGGCCAAGCGGGCCTGGTCGCGGAACGTGTAGGTGATCTCCACCAACACACACACCACATGCCAGTTGTCGCCGTCGGAGCCCTTCACCTGACCGGCCGACGGGATCACGGTCAGCGAAGCCCCCGTCTCCAGACCTGCCGGCATTCTCCCGGCGGTCAGGAACGATTGGATCAATCCCAACACCGGCCACGACCCCGCCGAGCCCGTCGGGTCCTCGAACCAGGACTGCTGCACCCGCTGCACATGGGCCAGGTCCATCGACCCGAGGACGGAGACCAGGATCTCCCCCAACTGCCCCACCGCACCCTCCGGCGTCTTCGGGTAGCCCGTCGGGATCCCCTCCGCACCGATCTGGTCCACCAGGGGGATGTCGATCGTCGGCAGCTGACCGAGGGCAGGGGTGCCGCCCGTCGCATCCGACCGCGACACCGCCAGCATCGGGGCGGCTGCGATCTCATCGCGCACGGAGACCTCGCCAGCCGGCAGCAAGTCGACGACCTGATCCCTCGTGCGGGTGGTTGGGTCATCGGCAACGGCGAAGTAGACGGCGAACCCCAGGCCGGAGAGCAGTACCAGCCCCACCAACGTGACGCCGGCCAGCAGGGTCAGGTACGCGCGATCGGGCCTGATCATGACTAGCGGGTGACGCAGCCGTCGCCGAGGAATCCCGACAGGATGCCCGGGATCACGAGATAGAGCAGGGCGGCGCCGAGGACGACGAACACCCCGATCAGGCCGCCCTTCGACACGTGCGGCATCGAGAACACCTTGCCCAGGATCACCGCCGCCACCGCGGCCAGGACGCCCGCGGGGAATGCCACCCACACCAATGCCCAGGAGAACCAGCCCAGGAACTCATCCACCAGCACCTGCGCTCCCGACGGGGCGACCGGGCACACCATCCCGCGCCCCTCCGCAGGCAAAAACCCACCCACCGATCTGGCCATGGCAGCGAATTGAACGATCATGACAGTTCCTTCACACGCGACGCGATGACGCCGACCGCGGACTGCAGCCGACGCGGAAGCGGATCGGCGGTGACCCCACCGACCCGAAGACTCGAACACTCCGGCACCAGCACCAGCCGCCCAGCCGCAGTCGCACGCCTGATAGAGGGCCCGAGGACGCCACAGACGGGCTTCGGCAGCGAGCGCCCCGTCACCGCTGTGATCACCGGCACCACGTCAAAGGAGGATTCGAGCTGGTCCAGGCGCGCCTCGAGGCGCCTCACGCTCGGCACCGAGCAAGCGGCCACCGCCACCAGCACCCCCGGCCGGGTGGCGGCCAGGTCGTCTGGCCACAGTCCCAGGTCCATGACCGTGAGCCCGTCCGCCTCGGACGCGGGGAGCATCACCGCACCCGGGTCGGCGCGCCGTTGCAGCTGTACGCCGCCGCGAGAGCCGATGATCCAGCCCTGCCGAGTGCCGAGTTCGGCCGACGACGCGGCCGCCAACCCTGACAGGCCAGGAGCGCTGAACTCCACCAGGCGTGAAGCACCGAGCGCTTCAGCCACAGCCAACGCCACCACCGTCGCGCCGACGCCCCCAGCCACACCGACCACCGCCACCGCCGCAGTGGTGCTCAGCGTCGCCGTCACAGCCCCGTCTCTGGGGGTGTTCGCTGCTGGCTCGCTGCGGGTGGTGGTGGTGAAGGTGCCCTCCTGGAGGGCCGCGTACGCGGCGCGCAGTTCGGCCAGGGAGAAGCCGGTGACTGTCACTTGCGCTCCAAGGCCGACTTCAGGCGAGCCGGGGGAATCTCCAGCAGGCGCCGACGCGCGTCCAGCGCCTGCCGTAGCCGCTGGGACCAGAGCACCAGCTGATCACAGGCCTCCGCCTCGCCCTTCGCCACAACAATGAGCTGCTGCGTCTCGTCATCCGACATGACCGCCACGTCCCTTCCGACCGTCTTGACACCCAAGAACCCGCACCCGCACCGGCCAGCGCGTCGACATACTCAGGCACTCTGGAACTCGGCGCTTGATGAATGTGTCCGCAGTCGAGGGGCGGATCATCAGGCGGCAGCACCGTTGCGGGCCGCGGCCCGGAGCACCCCCAGAGCCTTCCTGGCGCGGTACTGCACCTGGTCCGCGGTGTGCCCCGGTCCCACCACCTGCAGACACGCTGCCCGGGCCGTCAGGCCAGCGCTCCCCCGCGCCGCGATCCCGTCATCGGTCGCGGTCACCGCCAGCGCCACCAGCAGGTCCATGTCCTCACGGCTCAGCCCGGCCTCGCTCAACGCCCACCAGTACACGTCGCTGCTCTTCAACGAGTCCCGGTCCTGGTCCCGTGCGATCCGCTCCAACACCTCCGGAACGACCGCAGCCCGTTCACGCCACACCCGCTCGGCCGACTGCCCCCAGCCGAACTCCCGATCCAACGCACGTCCGACCCGTCGAGCCACACCTTGCGGGATCCATCCCTTCAACGGGTCATCCCACGGATACTCAGCCACCTCAGCCCACAGATAACCGGCCGCCACGTCCTCTACATGCCGCGCGTCCTGCGTGTTGCGGGAACGGGTCGCCACCACTGCCTCACACGCCGGCAGAAGCAGATGCACCAGCACCGCGGTGGCGTCCACCCGAGAGTCATCGAGCCGAGTCAACCGGCCCAGAGCCAGCAGAACCTCCCGATCCTCACGCCACTCAGCCTCGCCCCGCCACGTCGCCACATCACGGCACGACCCGAACCGCGACAACACCGGCTCACCGATCGTCCACACCTCCCAATGCTCGTCCGCGGCATCCAGGAGGTGGTCGATGTTCAAGGCGGCGCGCACGCTCATCTCGGGGTCCTCTCGCGTAGGTTCACACCGCAGAACCTCGCGTCCCCACATCCCCCTTTCCCTACCCCCCACCCACCCCGCAGACCCTCAAGAACCTCGGGGACACGGCTCTGACTAGGATCGAGAAACTCACCCCCCGTCACCGGGCCATCTCGCGGCAGGACACGATGGGGAGCCGGAAAGGGCGCGGGGCCGCGGTCACCCTGCCTGGTTGATAGGCGCCACCAGTGTCGCCGCGGTGCACGGAAGCCTTACCACGACGGCGGAGAACGTGGATCTCCGCGAGATGAGAAGCGGATCCGGCTGTTGACCCAGGAGATTCGAGATCCCGCGCCTCGCAGCGGCGTGGTGTCGCAGGCCAACCGGCGGCCGAACACGATGTACCCACTCGCGCGAAGCCGGGCTGTGGACCGGGTCGACTACAGATGGCGCGCCGCGTTCGGCTCGCCGCGAGCCCTACTGCCGGCTCGACCCGGGGGACCTTCCTCGGCCTCCGAGTAGCCGGCCCGAACATCAGCGGGCGGCCGCCGTCGATCACCGCGATGACGAGCTGAGTCCTCGGCTGGTGGAGCTCTCGGAGGCGAACTACCGCGTTTACGGAGCTCCGAAGATGTGGAAGACCGCGGTGCGGGCAGGCATCGGGATCGGCGGGATCAGACCTCCCGGCTGATGCGGGCTGCGGGGATCGAGGGTGCCCGACGTTCGAAGCGGGTGACCACGACTCGGCGGGATCCTGTGGCCTCACGCCACCCGGACCTGGTGAAGCGGGAGTTCACCGCCACGGCACCGAACCGGTTGTGGGTCACCGACCTCACGTTCGTGCCGACCTGGGCCGGTGTCGCCTACGTGTGCTTCATCATCGACGCCGTTCTCGAGGATGATCGTCGGCTGGCGGGTTACTCCACACATGCGCACCGAGATGGTCCTCGACGCGATCGAGATGGCCCGCTGGCCCAGGGGCCATCACCACGGCGATCTGCGTTGTCACAGCGACGCGGGCAGCCAGGTCACCTCCATCCGCTACGGCGAGCGACTCGCGGAGATCGGCGCAACCCCGTCGATCGGACCGTCGGCGACTCGTTCGACAACGCTCTGGCCGTGACAGTCAACGGCTACGACAAGACCGAACTGGCCTGCGGGCCCGCCCGGTCCGGTCCATGGAAAAGCGTCGGGGACCTCGAGCTCGCGACCCTCGGATGGGTGAACTGGCACAGCACCAACACGCCTTCACGGATACCTCGGCGACCTACCACCCGCCGAGTTCGAGAACGCGTTCTATGCTGAACCAACCGACCATCAACAGTTGGTCGGGATCAAGTAGGCGAGTCTCCATCAAACCCAGTGCGGTTCACTATGGTGCTCAACGACCAGTCCTCCACAAGCGTCCCCGGCGGGCTTCAGTGGCACCTCACCGGCGTCTACACTCTGGGCTATCCAGGTCGTCGCGGAGCATAATTGGGGCGCACTTCTATGGGTCGGCGAAGGCTCCAAGGCCGAGCGGCTATTCGCTTGGACCTATGAGGAGGGCTTCACCGCTGAGGCCGCGCACAAGGCCGCTCGACTTGCCAAGCTGAGGAGGCGGTTGACGGGAACCGAAGACGAGAGGCTGTCCACGGGTATGGCCGCGACCGTGGCAATTTTCGGCGCGGCCATCTTCACCCAGAACCTTGCCTGGATCATCGCCCTCCCTATCGTCGCTGCAGGTGTGATGAAGCTCACGTCCGCTTTGTCGGCACCAGGAGCAGTCGGACCCCGGGAGATCGATGCCTTAACGAACCGCCTGCTCAAGACCGAACGCGAGTTCAGGAACACCAGCTACTTCACTGCCCTGGCGATCCGCCACCATCTTCTCCATCCACTCAACGACCACCAGGCCACCACGATCCATACGCTGGCGGGCGCCTTCGAAAGCGTGGGTAATCGAGTCGAGCAACTCCGGGGTCCGAGCCGTGACGATGCCCGAGCCGCGCTGCGCTCCCTGGCCGCCACATATGACGGGCGCTACGAGATCTCAAATGGAATCGCCGCCGCCCTCAGTGCTCTGTCGACCTCCGTCGACAGAGCACTGGCAGCTGAAAGGGCGGTCCAGAGTGCGGTGGAGGCCCCGGTGCTGGAGGCCAAGGTGCAGCGGCGCGCCGACCAGATTCGGGATTCTCGGAACGAAGCCCTTCTGCTCATCCAGCATGCAATTGACCGCCTCGACCTTGACGCGCAAACCTCTGACGCAACCAGCGCGTACCTCAACATACGAAGGCCCGACTGATCCTCTTGCGATAACTCCTGCCCAGCTCTGCGAGGTCGAGTTTGTGGCCGTGGCGCGGTGCAATGGGCCGGACAGCATGAGGCGGCGCTCCGGAGGCGAACGGGACGATAGCGAGGGGGGGAGGGGCGCTACTCGCAGGCGAGGCCGTCGCCGTCGCCGCGGTGGCCGGTGCCGTGGGCGAACCAGTTGTAGATCTCTGCCTCGGCGGGATTGCCGGCGCGGAAGGGTCCGGTCGGGTGACCGAGGGCGTTATTCTTCAGCTTGGTGCAGGACGAGTGCTGCCTCCACCACGGCACCTCAGCACCCACCGCGACGCCCTGGCCCCCGGTCAGTGGGGCGATGCTGGCTTGCGGCCTAGCCTGGCAGGACGTGGTGATCACTGCGCCGTCCGTGCCGGCCTCGGCGATCTGAGCGGCGTGGTAGGCCGCTTCTTGGGGGTGGTGGGGGCAGCCGTCGGTGGAGTCGAAGCGTGCGATCGCGTTGCCCGCCTGCAGTTGCGCCAGGCCAAGGTCGATCGACGCCGTCGGAGGTGATGACGTGGCGGAGGAGCCGGTCGTACCGGTCGCGGTCGTTCTGCCCCTCGGGCAACGTGAGGGTTAGCGGGTCGCCGACCGTCAGCAGGCCGGCGATGGTGGACGATGCTTCGTCGTGGCCGCATTCTCCGCGTTCGGGGGTGTCGATCCCGATGATCCGGACGATGCCCGCGGTGGTCCCAATCGTGTCGCCGTCCACGAAAGCGGTGGACTCTGCGACTTTCGGACCCGCCCGATCGGTGGCGACGGGGTCGCAGCCGGCCACCGCTAATGCCACCAGCATCGTCAGCCCTGCCAGCTGCGACGCGCGTGCCCCCTTCACGTATCCGACTCTATGCCACCGTCGAGCCCACTTCGGCGCGAGGGGGGCTGACTCAAGCCCGTCCGTCACAGGTAAGGAACTCCTCGGGTGATCCCGAAGCGGCGCCGGCAGTGTGCAGAGGATGAGCCGCGAGGCAGGGTAGTCAGCCCTCGCACATCTAATAGACGTCACGACGAAGTTGCGTCCACCACTCAAGTTTCTCTGCGTAGCGCATTGCGGCGAAAGCGCCGCTGCTGCTCGGCAACACGAAAACCCGACTCGTCCCGATCCTCCACGGCTGCTCCCCCAATCTAACGGTCTTGCCAGAGCTGAGGCGGAGCTCTCGGCCCGCCGAACGCCCTGCTGTGAGTCCATTGAATGCCACCCACCTCGGAGCTTGACTGATGAGTTCTCGCGCCACGGCCGTCGAGTACCCGAAGTCGAGGCCACGGTCATGACTCTGAGCGCGATCCTTGACCAAGTCGGTGATACCGATCCCATAGTCCAACACGGTGGCATCCTCCGCGGGCGTCAGAAGGGACGGAGTGAAACCAGCGTCAAACAGCAGTTGCCAGAACTTGTTGCCGCGCCCGGCGTAGTAATGGCCGAGGTCCGCCGAGGCGGATGAAACCGCCGTACCGCAGAAGACAACGTCGAGGTCTGGACGGAGCAGGTCTGGAAGCATGGGACCATCCTCGCTGCAGTCGGTGACCAATCGGCTTCTTTGCTTACATCCCCCACGTGTCCGGTGTGCAGGCCGGACCCATTTCCGTTCAAGCGCACGCACGGATGCTAGCTTGCTAGCCGGATGCCTGAACCCCATCGATCTCTGGAACCCTCTGTCGATCGTCGTCCCGAGAGCGGCATGAGCGCGCGCCTATTGCTCCCCCTCCGGCGCCAGATCTAAGCGGTCGCGGCGTGGGTTCACGGCCATGGGATTCGACCCGAGCATTGATCTTCGTCAGTCAGGTTCGGTCATGTGGCAATATTCGCGGAGTGTCGAGCCGTCTTGCCGCCGTGGAGTTCTGGGACAGGGAGATCGGTCGGTGGGTGGAGGGTGACCATCGCCTACACCCCGATCTCGAACGTTGGCGTGCGACCTACTCCGGTCGGGGAGCCGGCACAGTCGATCTGACCGTGATGCCCGAGCCGTACATCGGACCGCTGGCCGGCTCGGCCACACCAGCCCTAGTCATGCTGGGACTCAATCCCGGGGCGCCCGCGCCAGCGTTCCAAAGCATGGACGGCATCTACACCCAACGGGTCCGCGAAACGTCTTACGGCAACTGGGCCAGCAGCGGCCCCTACACCGACGCCACGTGGCAACAGGCCCATGGACGCAACCGCTACCACCACAACCGGCTCGCGTTCGCTCGACGACTGCACAACGACGACACGATCCAGAACCACGATCTTCTCTACATCGAGCTCTATCCGTTCCACTCCAAGGCCGTCACCGCCGCGATTACTCCCCCCGCCGACCTGCTCACCCGGTTCATCCTCGATCCCATCAGCGAGCTCGAGACTCCATTTGTCTTCGCCTTCGGCAAGCCCTGGCTTCGGGCCGCCTCACGCCTCGGACTCAGCGACGGGAACCAACTGCCAGTCAATTGGGCAACCGCCAGCCGCACAGCCCACATCTTCCCGCTGATCCGCAACCAGCGGCTGGTAGTCATCACCCAGGCCGGCTACGCCGGTCCACCCGGCGCCACCGACACCGAGGCGCTGGCCGCAGCGCTGCACAGCCAGGCCTAAACAGCGGAACCTCACGACCAACGCGCCCCGGCGCGGAGCAACCACACAGCAGAGTGGCGCTGCCCCGTGTGATGCCCAACCCACTCCTTGTGAGCGTCATCGCTCAGAAACGGGTCGAGGGCAACAGACCTTGACTGGCTCAAGCAAGAGGACAGTGCTCGGGCATAGCCACTGTTGACGACGCCCGAATTTGATGCCGTAACGACGGGGTGGTCAGAGTCATCACCCCGCACGGCGATTGTTGCTCGGTTCCCGCAGGCGGATGAGTGGTTACTCATGCGTCGCGACAGCAGAATTCTGGGCACTGCTAGCGGTGACGTGCCAGCCCCCGCATGACTCACACTCGTAGGCGCGGACCTCGCATCGTCTCGTAGTGGCGCCGAGCAGGCATGCCCGTGTCCGCGCGTTGGCGGCGGCGTGCAGAAAGCAGATCGCCTCGGCGTGATCTCTGAAGCGCCTCTTCCCGTACCGCGGGCACACTTGGTGAATCCGTCGGGCTGCGCGCCGTCGAGTCTTCGATGTCATCATTCTTCCCCCGTCAAGGACCTGCCCACCTCAGAACGCCCGGAAGCCCCGTACAGCGCTACATGGGTCTGTGCGCTGAGGAACAAGACAACTGGGAGAGCGTTTAGGGACTCGCGGCTACGATTTCCAGTGCATCAAAATCGAAACGTCGGCCCCTATCTGCGCATCGCAACGAACGGCCCGCCCCCCTATGGGGACGGGCCGTTCATCGTCGGTTGTTGATCAGGCGTTGATGGCTGCCTGTGGGTTGTTGAGGAACATGTCCTGCTCCGCTGGGGTGATGCGCTTGATTCCCAGACCCGTGAAGGCCCAGATGGCGGCGAAGATCATGCCTGCCCAGTTGAGAACTGCCCACGGTGCGTAATCGAGAGTCGCGACACCGAGCGTCCCAGCCATGTATGCGCCGGCTGCAGTCCATGGGATGAGCGTCTCGGTGACGGTGACCGAGTCCTCCAGTGTGCGCGAAAGCACCTTGGGGTGCAGGCCACGTTTGATGTAAGCCTCGCGTAGCATCTCACCGGGCATGACGATGGAGACCTGGCCGTTGCAGGTGGTCGCGATGGTCACCAGACAAATGGCGATGGTGGACAGGATGAGACTCGACGTGGACTTGGCCACGTTCATCAGCTTCTCCACGATGAGGTCGAGAGCCCCGGTGCGGGCCACCACGCCGGCGAAGGACAGGGCGCAGAAGGCGATCAGCAACGTGCCCATCATCGAGCTCATGCCTCCCCGCTCCAGGAGGCGCGAGACCTCAGCCGGGGCGCCGCTGGCGTCCAGTCCGATCGCCTCGAGCATGCTGAGGTCAAAGCCACTGAGGGTGGCCTGCACCGCGTTGGCGAAGGTTTGACCTTGGAAGATGACGGCGTTGATGAGCGCCACGACCGAGGCCAAGATCATCACGGGCACCGTGGGTTTGCGCATCATCGAGCCCACGAGCACGATCAGCAGCGGCAGCAGCAGCAGGACATTCCAGTTGAAGGCCTGGTCGAGGAACCCGTTGATCAGCGAGACGGATTCGAGGTTTCCACCAGCCCCAGCCGCACTCCGCCCAGCCGTGGCGAACACCACGATGCTCAGCAGATAGGCGGGACCGGTGGTCCAGATCATGTTGCCGATGTGGGTGTAGAGGTTCACCCCGGTCGTCAGTGCGGCCAGGTTCGTGGTGTCGGACAGGGGCGACATCTTGTCGCCGAAATAGGCACCCGCCACGACGGCACCTGCGACCAGCGCAAGGTTGGCGTCGAGGCCGATGGCCACGCCCATGAAGGCGACACCAATGGTGCCGGCCGAACCCCAGGACGTGCCAGTGGCGAGCGACACGATCGAGGTGACCAGGAGGGCCGTCAGTGCCAGCCACTCGGGTGAGATGATCTCCAGCCCGTAGTAGATGATCATCGGGATGGTGCCGCCAATCATCCACGCCCCAATGAGGAAGCCGACGGAGATGAGGATGAGGAAGGCGGGCATGACCTTGGCGAGCTTCTCCGAGATCGCGGCCATGATTTCGTCGAAGGACCAACCCAAATAGATGGCTACAAAGCCAGCCACGAATGTCGCGGCCACGATGAGGGGTTCCGCGGCCAGCCCCAGCCAGATGTAACCAACGGCTAGGAAGACGACCATTGCCGCGATCGGCAGGAGTGCCAACCCAAGGGTTGGCACTCGTCTGGTCTTCGTCGTTCCGGGTTCGGGCGCGGACGGATGGTCGATGAACGGGTCGTTGACCTCAGCGGACATGGCGGAGCTCCTTAGGGGTGGTGTAGCTGGGTAGGGGTTCTGTCAGACGCGGCTGAGGAGACGGTTCATTGCCTCCTCGAACTGGCTATGAGGGCAGGCCAGGTTGAACCGGAGGTAGCCTCCGTACTCAGATCCGAAGTCGGTGCCATAGCTGGGCACCACATGCGCCTCGTCCGTGATGAATCGTTTGAGATCCTCCTCGGACCCGGCTCCCCGCGCATCGACCCAGGCGAGGAAGGTGCCCTGCGGCTCGACCAACCGAACGCCGTCGAACCGGTCGACCGTACGCCTGAGCGTCTCGAGGTTCACGGCCACGATGGCTTCCACCTCGGCCAGCCAGTCGTCGGATTCGCGGTAGGCCGCGCGTGTGGCGGCGTCGGAGAAGAAGGACGGATTGTGGAACCCGGCGGCACGCAGCCCCGTCTCAAGGCACTCACGAAGGACGCCGTCGGGCACGATCACGTGGGTGGTTTCGAGCCCGGGAATGTTGAACGTCTTCGCCGGCGAAGTGAAGGTGAACGTGCGACCCGAGACGCTTGGCGCGACGTCGAGCAGGAAGCGATGCCGTTGACCGGGATGGGTGAAGTCGGCGTGTACGTCGTCCGACATGACGATCACGTCGTGGGCCTCCGCGCGGTCGGCCAGCCAGAGCAAGTCCTCTTCCCCCCACACCTTCCCCACAGGGTTGTGAGGGTTGACGAGCAATAGGCCGGCGGCTTGGGCGAGCGCCGCATCCGTGGCGTCGCGATCGAGCTCGTAGCCATGGGGGGTCTGAATCAGGGGCACACGCACGGCCTCTCGTTGGTTGAGGCCGATCGCGTTCTCCAAGGGGCTGTAGGAGGGGGTGAACAAGACGATGCCATCGCCAGGGCGGGTGTGTGCACCCAAGATCAGCGCAACGACCTGCACGATGCGATGCGCCGCCACGATGTGCTCGCGGGGTACCGACCAGCCGTGGCGCCTGCCGAGCCATTCCACCGGGAGATCAACGTGATCGGGGGGGAGATCGGTATAGCCGAAGAGGCCTTCAGCCGCGCGACGAGCGACTGCATCCCGGATCGCAGGGGAACACTCGATGTCCATGTCCGCCACCGAGAGCGCGATATACGGGAGCCCCTCGTCAATGGGAAGCCCATCCCATTTCGACGACTGCGTGCCTCGGCGCGCCATGACCACCCTCTTTGGTTCATGTTAAAAACAAACTTGTCGCATCGTAACATCACGCCTACTGGGGGTGATGGGGGGGGTCGATGTGCCAGGAGCTATACCGCCTCCCTCGGCGGTACAAGCGTGGAAGCCACGGTGCCGCGCGCCAGTGCGGCGATGATCCGGTACCGGCAACAGGCACGCCGCCGCGTCCTCGAGAGGGATCTTCCGCGGCGGGAACCACAGATCACACTGCGCCGCGTCCCCGGCCTCCCACTCGAGCCGGTCCGCCGGGTCGACGCGCTGCTGCTCCGGACGCAACCTGGCCACGTTCTCCCTGAACCAGGTGATCGACCCCGTCCAACCGACCCGCTCCGCCAGCACCGTCGCCGGCATGTCCGGCGTCGCGGCAAGCAGCGCCTTCACCCTCGGCTCGACTACCACAAACGACGTCTCCGACGGGCGACGCACATACACCGGCGGCGAGGTCGACGCGACCGCCTTCACCACCGTCGTCCGCGAGATCCCCAACCGCCTGGCGATCGCCGCATGCATGGAATTACCACCGGATCTTCACTATTCCCGCGCAGTCCGCAGGGTCGGTCATCGGCCGTCACGGTCGCACCGTGCGAAAACTAGAAGAGGAAACCGGCGCGCGAATCAGCATCGACGCTGCGGGCGGGGACTGTACGTTTTCCGGTGTAACTCCGATGTAGGTGTGAAGTCTCACGAGATCGTGGACGGTTCTGTCTCGGGACATCGTGCACAGTGAGTCTCACGACATCGTGGGCACTGGGTGCGGGTGTGGGGTTTGGGCATGGACTTCAACCACGTGCCCGCGGACGTGCGGTGGGCGATCGCGAACTGGCCCGATGATGCCGAGCGGGGTGCGGTCACGCGCTTCTGCGAGCGGCACCAGATCAGTCGGGCGGTGTTCTACAAGATCCGTCGCCAGGCCGGTGAGGTCGGTCCGGTCGGCGCGACAGAGCCGGGCTCACGGCGCCCCCATCACAGCCCGAACCGGACCGACGAGCAGTTGATCGAGCACGCGCTCGCCGTCCGAGCTTGGCTTACCGAGCAGGGGCTGGACGCCGGCCCCTTGTCCGTGCTCGCCCGGATGCGCTGCCAGGGGCTGAACCCGCCCTCAAGGGCCACACTGGCTCGTGTGTTCGCTGCCGCTGGCGTGTCCAAGCCGGAACCGCGTAAGCGGCCGCGGGCGGCGAACCGCCGGGTCGTCTACCCGGCCCCGAACTGCTGCTGGCAGATAGACGCGTTCGCCTGGTCGCTGGCCGATGGCACCAGCGTGTCGATTCACCAGGTCATCGACGACCACTCCCGGATGGCCACCGCAAGCCTCGTCGCCGACGGCGAGACAGCCAGAGCCGCAGTGTTGGTCGTGTCTACCGCGATCCGCCGCTGGGGCGTCCCACAGCGGCTGCTCTCCGACAACGGGTTGGCGTTCAACCCCACCCGCCGCGGGTTCACCGGCAAGCTGGTCGACTACCTGCTCGACCTCGGGGTCAAGCCCATCACCGGCAAACCGGACCGGCCGACAACCCAGGGCAAGAACGAACGATTCCACCAGACGCTGCAGAAGTGGCTCAACGCCAGGCCACCAGCGAAGACAATCGAGGCCCTGCAGGCACTGGTCGACGAGTTCGACCGCTACTACAACAACGAACGAGCCCATCAAGCACTCGACGGCAAGACCCCGGCCGAGGCGTGGGCCGCCACCCCGGCCGCACCCGAACCGACGCCCGAACCCCGCCTCCTGCAAATCCCGCCCTCGGCGCGCGCCACGACCACCCCGACCACCACCGAGACGACCACCACCGAGACGACCACGATCGCTACCAGAACGCGGCTCACCCTCCACCCGGCAACAGGAGAGGCCATCGTCAAGGTCAGACCCAACGGGCAGATCAAGACGCTCGGCTGCCTGTTCTACGTGGCCACCAGCCGGGCCGGGCAGCATGTCCACGTGACCTGGACCCCCGCCGCCGTGGAGATCATCGACCTCAACGGCGAGGTCATCAACACCTACCCTCGGCCCGCAACGACCGGCATGTACTACGGGCCCCGCAACCCACAGCAGGGCACCCCGATGAAGACCACCCGCCAGAACCCCTCCGCCGGGATCAGCGGGACAGCCATGCGCACCGTCACCAAAGGCGGCTACGTCGGAGCCCTCGCCTCCAAGTTCTACGCCGGCTACAAGCGTCGAGGCGAGCACGTCGCGATCAGCTGGGATGCCGGCACCGTCACCCTCACCGACGCACAAGGACACACAATCGCGACCTACGAGAAGCCCGCGACCCGCCACGGCTGGCACGGCCCCACCCAGAACCGACCGTCCACGAACTCATGAGACACCCGACCGTCAACGATGTCCCGAGACACAACCGTCCACGATCTCGTGAGACATCACAAACAACAATGAGATACACCGTTAACTTGACAGACCCGGACTAGGACGGCGTCACTCGCGGTCGAGGATCGAGACCATCTCCGAGGCGAGCGCGACGTCAAGGATCAGGCTGTTGGCGAGACCGGCTCGTACGGCGCCGATGACGGTTCCCGCCTTGGCCGCACCCTCGGCGGCCACGATGATTCGGGGCACGATCCGGAGTTCCTCGGCGCTGATGCCGATCAGTCGACGCAGCGGCGGGACGTCGAGCACCTCACCGGAGCGGGTCACGAAGATGCCGGCCACCTCCCCCTCAACGCCTGCGGCCTCGAGTTGGGCTTGGGTCTCCTCATCCAGCTGAGCTCGGAGCTGGCTGGTGGCAGGGTTCCAAGACCCGACCGACAGCATGGCAATGGTCAACTCGGCGAACAGGTCCAGTGCACGGCGGATCTGCGACTGCTCGCGCATCATGCGTGCCGCCTCTGCACTGTCGGTGACGAGCGGGGCCATGATGGGGAACGCTTCCCCTCCGGAGCGGAGAGCCGCCCTGCGGAGGATCTCGATCGGGGAGATCGCGAGGTCAGTTCCGACCGACCCGGTGAGTTGAACCACCCTGACCGGTGGCAGGTCGACGAGGTACTCGGTCATGGCTGCCAGAGTCCGGCCCCAGGACAGGCCCAGCACGTCGTGGGGGGCGATGCGGTTGGCGAGAAACCCGGCGGCCGCCGCAGCAACCTGGCGCCGCGAGCTTGCCGCGTCCCCCGTCGGGATCACCAGGCACTCGCGGAGCCCGAGCCGGTATCGCAGTGTCGTTGCCAGAGTGTCCTCCGGCTGGGGGTTCTCGTTGATCGAGATGGTGACCACTCCCAACTCCCGAGCCAGATCCAGCAGCCGCGCCACCCGGAAGCGCGAGATGCCCAAGGCTTGCCCCACCTGGATCTTGGTCAGGTCATCCAGGTAATAGGCGCGGGCCACGTTGACCATCAGGGAATGCTGGTCGACAAGCTCAGCTTCGTCGTCATTGCTCATATGAGCAAGAATCCCTGAGACATTTCGACTTGTCAAGATGCCAGAAGCTCATTAGAGTGTGCTGCGCGGGCGAAGTTGCTCATATGAGAAGGAATGACTCGAGGAGGCGTCGTGAAAAGCAGGTTCAAGGTCCCAGATGAGCTGGGCATCGTAGGTGTGCTCATAATCGTCGCGGTGGCGATGGCTCTCATGTCACCGAGCTTCCGGAGCGGCGGGAACCTGTCCGTGCTGCTGGAGAACGGGGTGGTCGTCGCGTTCCTGGCACTGGGCCAGACGTTCGTCCTGTTGACCGGTGGGATCGACCTCTCCGTCGGATCCAACATCGCCCTCACCGGGATGCTCGCGGCGCTGACAATGGCCGCCGGGTTCCCCTGGTGGGTCGCGGTGATCGTGGCGCTGCTCGTCGGCATTGCGGTGGGCCTGTTCAACGGCCTGATCGTCCACTACATGAAGCTACCGCCGTTCATCGTCACCTTCGCGACGTTCGGCATCACAGCGTCCATCCCGAAGATCCTCACCAACGCCCAGTCCGTCAACATTGCCGACCCGATGTTCGCCGTCATCGGCCGGGGCTCATTGGCAGGTATCCCCACACCCGTGATCCTCGTGGTCATCGCGCTCCTCATCTTCATGTTCGTGCTTCACCGCACCCCGTACGGCGTCCACCTCTACGCGGTGGGTGGCAACAAAGAGACCAGCAGGCTGGCCGGCATCAACATCGCTCGGGTGACCATCTCCGCGTACGTGGTCAGCGGCATCTGCGCGGCCTTCGGTGGTCTCATCACCATGAGCCGCCTGATGGTGGGATACCCCAGCGCCGGGTCGGGCAACGAGCAGTTCTACTCCATCGCCTCGTCGGTGGTGGGCGGCGTGAGTCTGTTCGGCGGCTCCGGGACGATCCTCGGCGCCTTCATCGGAGCCATCCTCATCGCCACCGTGTCGAACGGCATGAACGTGCTCGGGGTGCCGAGCTTCTGGCAGCCGCTGGTCATCGGCGTGATCATCCTTGGCGGCGTCACCCTCGACGGCTACCGCCGTGCGGCCGCCGCGAGGCACAGCGGATTGCGCCGGATCCGCCGCAACCGCAACAAGGACAACCCGCCCGAATCCGCGGCGGAGCCGATGCCAGCGCCAGCGGGCAAGACCCCCGGCTCAAGCTGACCCGCCCTCCCACCCACTCCCCAGACACGCAGCCGCCACCGCTGGCCCTGCGCACCAATCCTCACCACATCAAGGAGACCCCACCATGAGGACAATCACCCTGGCCGCCATCGGCCTCTCCGCCCTGGCCCTCACTGCCTGCAGCACGGGCGTGACCCCCACTGCCGCACCCCAGGACACCGCCTCCGCCAGCGGCAGCGCCGACGCGGGCGCCGGCATCTACCTCACCGACATCCCCCGCCCCGAGGCCTGCGAGAGCGACTCGCCCTTCATCGCAGTGTCCCTGCCCAACCTCACCAACCCGTACTACGTGTTCATGAAGAAGGGCTTCGAGGAAGCGGGCGCAGAGGCCGGCCTCAAGGTCGAAGTCCAGGTCGCCGACAATGACGACGCCGCCCAGCTCGCCCAGGTGCAGGCCATGCTGCAGCGCCAGCCTTGCGCCTTGGCCCTCAACCCGGTCAAGTCGGCTCCCGCGGCCGCCATCGCCAAGGCCGCCAACGATGCGGGCGTCCCCGTCTTCACCGTCAACGTCACGGTCGACGAGGAGGCGATGCTCTCGCAGGGCGCCAAGATCGTGCAGTACCTCGGCGCGGACAACGTCGCCGGCGGCCGCCAGTCGGCCGAGCTCGCGCTGGAGCACATGGGCGCTGACGCCGAAATGAAGATCGGCTTCGTGTCGGAGCCTGACGAGATTCCGGTCGTGTTGCGCGACCAGGGCTTCCGTGACGGCATCGCCTCCAACCCGAACGCAGAGGTGGTGGCCACAGTCGACGGCAACGTCAAGCCCGACGACAGCCTCAAGGTGACCCAGGAGATGCTCCAGGGCAACCCGGACATCAACGTGATCTTCGCGTCCACCGGCCCAGCCTCCTACGGCGCCATCCAGGCTGTGATGGGCAGCGGCCGCGACGTCAAGGTGTACGGCTTCTGCGCCGAGGGGGAGGCCACCACAGACGTCTACCCCGGTTGCGTCGCCCAGGAGCCGCAGCTGTACGGCCAACTGGTCATCGAGGAGATCACCGCCTGGCTCGGGGGCGAGACCCCGGAGCAGGAGATCCTGCAGCCGCTGAAGGTCTTCTCGAACGGCGAGAAGCCCGCCGACAACGAGCTCGGCTGAACCACCACACGACGAAAGGGAGATGGAGATGGCAACGGATAACACAGGCTGGAGGGCCGAAGGGATCGTCAAGGTCTATTCGGGAATCCAGGTACTCAAGGGCGTCTCCATCTCCCTGCGTCCGGGAGAGGTGATCGGACTCGTCGGTCACAACGGCGCGGGCAAATCAACCCTCCTCAAGTGCCTCAGCGGGGCGGTCACGCCCGAGGCGGGGACAATCTCACTCGACGGTGAAGCACTCACCCTCACCAGCCCGCAGGACGCTCTGCACCGCGGCATCTCCACCGTCTACCAGGAACTCGCCCTGCTGCCCAACCTGACGGTCACGGAGAACATCTTCCTCGGCGAGGAACTCACCAAGGGAGGAACGCTGGATCGGCGGGGCATGCGCGAGGTGGCGCGCGATCTGACCCGCCAGTTCAACCTCGAGGTTGACGTGGACCGTCGGCTCGGCGACTACCCCGTTGCGACCCGCCAGCTCCTCGAGATCGCGGTTGCCACGCACCGCGACGCGAAGTACCTGCTCCTCGACGAGCCGACGACTGCCCTGGAGAGCGCCCAGGTGGAGCAGTTCCTCGCCCTTGTCCGCGAGCTCTCCAAGGATCGCGGCCTCGGCATTCTCCTCATCGACCACAAGATGAGCGAGCTCTATGCCGTAGCCGACCGCATCGTCGCCCTGGTCGACGGCGAGGTGAGGATCGATGCCGACGTGGCAAGCGTGTCGGAGGAGGCCATCGTGGAGGCGATCACCGGTGAGCCGGCCACCACCGTCGGGGCCGACCACCAGGTCACCCTTGATCGCGACGAACCCACCTCACCGCCCGGAGACGTGGTCCTCAAGGTGGAGAATCTGCGCAACAAGGACCTCGAGGATGTCTCCCTGACCGCGCACGCCGGACGGGTGCTCGGCATCTACGGCCTGATCGGCTCGGGCCGCACCGAGTTCCTTCGGACACTGATCGGCCTCGGCGCCGTCGACTCGGGCAGTATCGAGCTGTTCGGGGCGCCCTACACGCCGAAGAGCCCCGCCGACGCGCAGCGCCGTGGCATCGCCTACCTCACCGAGGAACGCAAGATCGACGGGATCATTCCACTGCGCGACAGCGTGTCGAACGCCGTGCTGCCCGTGATCAACCGCTACTCGAGGTACGGATTGCAGCTGCAGCCCGGCCGGCTTCGCGCCGCGGGAAACGAGTACATGGACACCATGCGGGTCCGCGGAAGCCGCACAGCTCCCGTGGCCAGCCTCTCTGGCGGCAACCAGCAGAAGGTCCTCCTGGCCAGGGTCCTGGCGCAGCACCCCAAGGTCCTGCTCCTCGACGAGCCGACAAAGGGCGTCGACATCGGCGTCAAGGTCGAGATCCACCGAATGTTGCGTGCCCTCGCCGCCGAGCAGGGTCTCACCGTCATCGTCGTCTCCTCCGAGGAGGAGGAAGTGCTGGCGGTGGCCGACGATGTGGTCATCTTCAGCGACGGCTACTGCTCGGGCGAGACCCAGCACGCCGCGGGACTGACCGACGCGGACCTGCGCAAGGCCGCCTGGTCCCACTGACACCATCACCGACACACCACACGGAAGGCACCACCCATGACCGAGCACGACGGCATCCTTGCGGTCGCCCGAGAGCGCATCGCACTCGAGGCCAACGGCATCGCCATGCTGGCGGACGAACTCGACGAGTCCACCGTGACCGCCGCCCGGCTCATCCTCGGATGCACCGGGAAGCTGTTCGTCAGCGGCTCGGGCACCTCCGGAACGATCGCTCGCCGCATGGCCCACATCTTCGCCGTCACCGGAACGCCCGCGATCTTCCTGCCCGCCATGGACGCGCTCCACGGCACGCTGGGCGTGGTGACGACGGGCGACATTCTCATCGTCATCTCCAAGGGCGGCGGCTCGGACGAGATCAACGATCTGGTGACCAGAGCGCAGGACAGGGGCGCCGCGGTCATCGCGCTGACCGTCACCCCGGATACTCCCATGACCCGCAAGGCCGACCTCACGGTTGTCGCCGGCCGCACGCCGGACGTGGACCTGGGCGGCATGATCGCCATGGGTTCCACCCTCATCCATGCCGCCTGGGGAGACGCGGTGGCGACCGTTCTGATGCAGGCGCGCGGCTACTCCTGGGGCGCGGTGCATCACACCCATCCAGGAGGTGCCGTCGGGGCCCAGACATCGCTGCCAGAGGCGCTTCCCGGAGTCCGCCTCGAGCCACTGTCGATCGACGCCCTGCGAGTCGGGGTCTCACGATGAGGCGGGTCGTTGCGGGGGTCGACAGCTCGACCCAGTCGTGCAAGGTGGAGTTGCGGTCCGTGCCCGGTTTCGAACTGGTCGCCAGCGGATCGGCTCCTCATCCGCAGGTGTCTCCTCCGTCGAGCGAACAGGACCCCGAGGCTTGGTGGCAGGCCTTCCTCAGCGCGTTCCGCCACGCCTTGGCAGCGGCCGGCGACGTTGAGGTAGCGGCCATCTCCATCGCGGGGCAGTGCCACGGGCTAGTGGCGCTCGACGCCGACGGGCATGTCATCCGCCCGGCCAAACTGTGGAACGACACCACAAGCGACGTTGAACTTCGAACACTCATCGACGTGATCGGGCAGGCTGAGTTCATCGACCGCACCGGGTCCCTACCGACTGCGGCCTTCACCATCGGCAAGGTGGCATGGCTCGTTGGCAACGAGCCGCAGAACGCGGCCCGGCTTGCCATGATGCTGCTCCCCCATGATTACCTCAACTTCCGCCTCACCGGCGAGTTCGTCACGGACCGCTCCGAGGCTTCGGGCACGGGCTACTTCGACCCGGACGCCAACGAGTACGTGTTCGAGTTCCTGCACCGCGTCGACCCAGCCCTGGGCTGGGAATCGATGGTGCCTCGCGTGGCCGGGCCGGACGAAGTGGTGGGACAGGTGCTTGACGGACCGGCCGCCGACCTGGGCATCCATCCAGGCGTCCGGGTAGGTGCTGGTGCAGGTGATCAGCATGCCGCGGCGGTGGGACTGGGCCTGGGCCCTGGTGACCTTTGCGTGTCGCTGGGGACGTCCGGGGTGGCCTTCACCCCGAGCAGCGATCCGGTCCGGGACCCGTCCGGGCTCATCAACGGCGTAGCCGGCATGCCCGGCGGCTTCCTGCCCCTGGCGTGCACGCTGAACTCCACGCGGGTCACCGACACCTTCGCACGACTGCTGGGCGTGAGCCATCTGGAGCTGGCGGAGCTGGCGCTGGCGGCCGGCCAGGAGGGCCCGGTCCTGGCTGCCTTCCTCGACGGTGAGCGCACACCGAACCGTCCGGGTGCCTCTGGCCTGTTGGCAGGAATCACTGCCGAAACAACCCGTGAACAGCTTGCCCGGGCGGCATTCGAGGGCGTGGTGTTCGGGCTGTTCAACTGTGTCCGCCTTCTTGAGGACGCCGGCGTGCCGACGACAGGCGCCGTGCTCGCTGTCGGCGGCGGATCCCGTTCTCCGGCGTACCTCCAGTTGCTCGCAGACGCGCTCGGCCGTCGCGTGGATGTCGCCGACGCCGAGCAAGCTGTCGCCCGGGGCGCCGCGCTCCAGGCACTGGCGCTCGCAGAGGGGCGGCCGCTGGTCGACGTGATGGTCGCACACAAGCCCGCCCGACGCGAGGTGGCCGCACCCCGGCAGCGGTCGGAGCAGCGTTGGGACAGATACCGGCAAGTGGCGGCCGTCACGGAACTCGACGCGCAATGACCACCGCCTTACCTGCGTCGGAGGTCCACCTCGCCGAGTGGGCGCGTCGCCTCGGGGTTACGGTTGCCGCCAGCATCTATGCCCGTCCGGCGTCGTCCCGCCGGGCGGGTGCGCTCGCGGCGCACACCGCGGGCCACTGGGTCCACGCCGACATCATCCTGGAAGGCGGCGGGACGGGAGCCCTCGTCAACTCTGGCGTGGAGGTCGCACTGGTGCGGGAACTCCTCGCGGAGAGCCCAGCGATGCTCGTGGACGTTCACGTCATCGTCCGCCCCGGGGCCGTGGGGTGGGAGACCGCGGTCGCCAGCGTCGCGGCGGAGTTGCGCGGGGCGGGCGTGGCGAGATGGTCCGCGGTCCCAGCTGTGCTCAGCATCCTTCGAGCAGCAGGGGGATTGCCGGCCGAGCAGTGGGTGGAGGTCTGGCCCCCTCGCGACGGAGCCGAGATTCCACCCGGATACGGGGGCGCTTTGGCGATGCTCATCGAACCAGGCTCGAAGGGGAGCGCTGACACGTCGACACTGCCCTCACTGATCGCGTCGGCGCCCGGTGTGTCCATCGGCGTGGACGGCGGGGTCACCCCCGGCGTGGCGTCCGATGCGATCCGCGACGGCGCCACCTACCTGGTGATCGGCCGGGCCCTGTTCGCCGGCTCCATCACCGCCCAGGCTTGATCTGAGCGCAGTCCCGCTTGGGCGACCTAACCTCGATATTCATGACGGCCCTGTGTGGGGCTGGTCGGCGCCGGTGGCGTCGAGGTTGTTCTGATTCTTGCAGGTGGGTGCGACAAGACCCCGCGTGACGTCTGCGGGGCGGGTTTCCAGGCCGAGAGCTGCCAGATTCAGAGGGACATGTGGAGGACATAGGGTCAGGTGGCGGGTGCCGGGAGGTTTCGGAGTCGGCTGATGCTGTCGATGATCAGCTCGGCCCAGCGGGATCGGTCGCTGAAGTGGACGACGGTGCGGCGGGCTCTTCTGGCGAGGGTCGCGGGGATGGTGTAGAGCCGGTAGCGCAGCCGTTTCGGTTCCCAGCGTCGGGCTTCATGGCCGGCCAGGGCCAGCATCCCGCTCCAGGCCTGCAACTCGGAGGCGAGTGCGACGATCTGGCACCAGATCCGATTCTGGTTGAACCCGTGGAGGGGGAGGTTGGTCAGGCCGGTGTCTTTCGCGATCCGGATGCGGTCTTCGCAGCGGGCGCGGCGACGATGCCGCAGTTCCAGCTGCTGCAGGGTGCCGAGGGTGGTGTTAGTGGCGAAGGCGGTAAGCCGGTAGCCGTCGACGTCATCGAAACGCAGCTGAGCGCCGGGGTGGGGCCGTTCGCGGCGGACGATCACCCGCATCCCGGCAGGCCAACCGTCGAGATCCAGCAGTCCGGTGAAGTCGGCCAGGTCGGCCCCTTCCCGCGGCTGGTTGTCGGCGTTGAGGGCGGGGACCCAGACCCAGTCGGGGACCTGCTGGTAGAGGTCGCCGGTGTCGAGTGGGAGTGTGAATCCCACCGAATAGGCGACGCGGTGCTGAGCGAGCCAGGCGGTGAAGTCCTTCGTGCCGCCGGCGCCGTCCGCGCGGACCAGGACCCTGCGCCCGGGGCGAGGGTCGCGGTCGGGGAGCTGCGCGAGAGCTTGTTTGGTGACGGTGATGTGATCGGTGGCGGTGTTCGAGCCGGCGTTCCCGGGGCGTGGGTGGACCACCAACGCTTCGCCGGTGCCCTCGGGGCCGTGGTCGGCGAATGCCATCAACGGGTGGAACCCGAACCCTCGCTTGAACGTCGGCGCCGCGCGCTGTTTCTCCGAGTGGGCGGTGATCAGGGACGCGTCGAGATCGATCACCACCGGATCCTCGGCAGTCGACTCGTGGTCGGGGGCATGCTCACCGGCCAGGGCCCAGGCCCTGGCGCGGGCCTGCTGCCTGGCTCCGGAGATCGCCTTGATGGCCTTGTCTGCATCCTCGGCCAGGGCGGCGATGAGCCGGGACACGGTCGGGTCCGACGCCACCGGGCCGTAGACCCCCGGCTCGGCGCGCAGGGTAGCGAGGTTGCTCAACGCTTCACCGCCGAGCACCAGCGACAGGGCGAGATCACAGATGATCTTGCCCGGGTCGTGGACCGCCAACGGTTTCCGCCACCGGTCCAACGCCTCCGACAGGGCCCGGTCCAGGCCCGTGGCGCGGATGGTTTCGGTCAGCAGGATCCCGCCGGCCTGGCCGACCGCGGTCACCTTGGCGGTATCGACATGAACCCTCGGATACGAGCCGGTACTCTTCACCTCGAAGGTGCTCCTCGCTTGTTGAATGATTGTGCTTCGCAAAACACATCATCCCAAGTCAGGGGCACCTTCGCCATCTCAGGCCGCTACCGCCCACCCACCGGCGTGAAGGCGCGAGGCTAACAAGGCCGGCCGGCGCGCGGGCGCCCCTTTCCGCCAGGATCGTCGTGGGCATCCATCCTGCAGGTGACGAGGGAAGTAGGCAGTCGAAGTCGGCCCATCTGACCCATGGTCAGCGACGTTCCGCTCGCTCCGAGGGGGAGGGCGTCTCTGGCTCAAAGTTCTCTCCCTCGCTTCGTCTCACCCCACTAGGCATCGAAGGAGCACAATCCTCACCGCGCCGGGACGTGGAGGGACTGCCAGCAGTACGCATGCAGGCTGACGCTAGGGACGGCTCTCCCCTTCGCACTGTGCCATCGGCCTGTGCGGCCTCCCGCACACGTGTTCATGCAGTCGGGGAAAGACGCCGTCGTCATCCGGTGCGCAACCAGTTCTTGCCGTTGAGGATCTCCGTGGCACGTGCGGTGGGGTCCAGGTCTACGTCGTCACCGAGGGCGTCGGCGAGGATGCGGCGGGCGGAGGTGGTGTGTCCTTCGTTGACCATGATGCCGGCGAGGTCGAGTCGGGCTGTTTCGGAGTCTGGGTCGGCGCGGAGTGCCGTGGTCACGGCTCGTTTGGCGGCTTCGATGTCTCCGGTGTGGAGGTGATGGGTGACGAGGATGTGGGCGACATCGGTGATGGCGCAGATGAGGTGTTGGTCGGTGCGGTCCCCGTCGATGAGCCATGTCCATCCGGCAGGGCGGAGTTGGTCGAACGGGCGGCCGGTGACGAGTTGGAGTGCGGCTTCGAGGTCTTCGATTCCGTCGCGGCCGGCGGCGACACCGCGGGAGCGAAGGCGGCGGAAGAGCTCAGCGTCGACGAGAAGGTCCTCGACGAGGTAGAGGCCCACTCCCCTGGCCTTGGCCTGGGAGGAGTTCTTGGCGTCCGGGATGTGCGGCTGTCGGGTTCGGGGGTTGGTCCCGAGCCACTGGCGTAGGTCGGACATGACTGTGCGTGCCCGTTCGACGGTAGTTCCGAGTGCGTCGGCGACCTGGTCGCCGGTCACACCTTGCGGGTGAAGCGCCAGGTAGGTGAGAGCTTCGGTGTAGTAGGCCTTCCGTTTCGTGACGGGCCTACCGTGGCAGCGGGCCGCGACAGGCCCGAGGAGGGCGAGTCGCGGGTAGGGGCATCGTGGTGAGAACCAGGCTCGCACGTCGGCGTCGAGGCCGCGGTCACGGTCCTGAAGGGCTGCCGCCGTGTCGTCGGTAATGCGAGGAGCGAGAACTGTGAGGTCATCCGCGGTGACCACGGCGGCGTCGATGTAGGCGGCATCTGGTTCTGGCAGGACGGGTTCGACCGTGCCGGGGTTGGTCTGGTCGCGGGGGGTGCGGTGTTCTTTGAGGACGTTGCCGGTGACGTCGACGAGGTCGTCGGCGGGCTCGGGGGTGGTGTCGTGCCCCGTGTCGGTGGCCGCGAGGAGTTCGGCGCAGCCGGCGGCTTCGTCTTCAGTGAGGCCGACGGCGGTGAGTTCGAATCCCGGTGAGGTGAGTCGCCCGTCGGCAGTGAGGGTCCATTCCCCGTGTGTCGGGTGGAAGACGATCATGGCGGTGCCGGTCTGCTGGCGATGGTCGGCGATGATGCTGTGGAGGCCGTCGAGCGTGTCCAGCTGGTCGGTGATCACGACGCCCGCTGTCCAGGTGTCGTCGCCCACCTGCAGGGCCCTACCCACGGCTGCGGTCACGGCCGCGTCGGTGGCGCGATCGAGGTTGGTCCGAGCGAGGGTGAAGATCTCGTCGAGGTCGGCATCGAGACGCCCAGGGCACATCCCGACGGCGTGCGCGGCTGGACCGTGGCAGGCGACGCGGACGTCCTCGGACCAGGGGTTGACGGCCAGTTCGGCCGCGACGTAGCGCGCGAAGTCGGCGCTCATCACGGCGTCGCCGGTGATCGTGATCCTGCCGGCCTGGTCGAGGTTGAACAGCACGACGCGGTCGTCCGCGTCTGCGCCGATGGTGACCAGCAGCGGCCACGGGCATGGCCGGTCCACGATGTGTTCGCCGATTGTGTCGACGGTCACGGTATTGGGCAGCAGCCAGTGGTCGCCGTCGCGGGTCCACGGTGAGCCGAGGTCCGTGGGGCTGTAGAGGTGGAGTGTGCCGTCGCGGGCGACGGCGACGGCGGCAATCTCGGTGTGGGGGTCGAGGCGGCGCAGCACCTGCTCGAGGCGGGTGACGAGGCGGGACGAGAGTCCGGTCGCGAGCCGCGCGGTCTGCTCGATCGGCGCTACGACCGGGCTCGGGTTGGCGATCATGCGGCCGGGGCGGCGGGTCCGGTACTGCTCCCGGCGCCGTGCAGCCAGGACGGCGCCGACCCCGACACCGAGGAAGGTGCCGGCACCCAGCAGCCCCGCCACCTCCCACACGAACCGCGGGGCCTCGCTCTGATCAGCGTCCTCGGCGGCCTCCGGTGCCGCGGCCTCTGCCCGCAACGGTGTCGCCGGCGCCAGGCTCGGCGCTGCCGTGGAGGTGGGCACCGTGATCGACGACCTCTCCGCAGTGATCATCGGGGTCGGTGAGATGGACGGATGCGCCTGCGATTCTGCTGGTGCCGAGGTGGTGTTTGCGTCGTTGGCCTCGGCGGGGAGGAGCGCGGTCGTGGCCGCATCCGCGGAAGGTAGCGTGGCCGGTTCGGCTGTTCGTTCAACGTCGGATGGGAGGGCGAGGGTCCAGCCGACGTCGATCTGGTCCGGGTCTTCAAGGGTGTAGCCGTTGGGCTGTGGAGTTCCCTTGTTGGCGTCGTAGAGCTCAGGCCAGCGGTGGGGATCGCCGAGGTGTGCGTCGGCCAGGTCCCACAGGGTGTCGCCCTCGGCCACGCTGATCGAGTCCAGTTCGACGGCCGTGGATGGTGCCGGTGGCGAGGCGGGGTGCGCTCGGGTTGGCTGCATGCTCGAGGCCGCGGCGGCGGGGCTTCCGGGGAGAGGAGCGGCGGGATCGGGTGGTTCGGCGGCGACGGTCTGGGGTGCGGCGATGAACGCGGCTGCGGCGGCAAGGACCAGTCCCCGGGCCAGGCCTTGGGGCAGCGAAGCGGTGGGCATTCTCGGGGCTTTGACGCCGCGCAGCAGGGCGACGGCTTCGATGACGATCAAGGCGGTGAGCCAGGCCCACAGGAGCCAGGCGGCGGCCCAGACGATGATGAGGAGGAAGCGGCCGCTGTCTGGGGCCAGCAGCATCGAGGCGACCCGGTCCCAGGAGGGCAGGAAGCCTGGCAGGCGGGCGAGTCGGAGCAGGAGCCAGGGGGCGCCGAGGGTGATCGCGGCGATGGCGGCGATCGCGGCGAGGCTGCGCAGGATGCGGTTCATTGCTCGGTGCCTCCGAGGACGGACTTGACCGTGGCGGTGCCGGTCTCGCTCACGGGAAGTGTGTTGATGCCGATGATTGAGAGGAACTGGCAGGTGTAGTGGCCGGTGGCGCTGACGGTGATTGTGTCCCCGCCGAGGATGCTGGTCGTGCCGGTGTAGGGGGACGCGGCGACGTAGGTGTTCGCGGCGGTGATGGCTGCGTGGATGTCTGGCCGGGCCCTGCCGGTAGCGAGAATGAGGTGTTGTCCACCGGCCCGGGCAGCCTCGTCGGCGACTGCTCGTGCGTCCTGCGAGGCTCCCACGTGGCCGGCGAAGTCGACCCCGATCCCGACGATCACCATGAACGCCAACAGCGCCACCGACACCCACACCGAGACCATGCCCCGCTCCCCACCATTCAGATGAATGGAGGACCCCCGGCGGGGCCGGGGTGCGGCGCGGCAAGGCCTGGTCATCGTCTGCTCCTATAGGTGTCCACCGGTGAGGTCTTGGTGGCGGTCAGGGTGCGGGTCTGGGGGAAGCCGGGTAGCCCCACACCGAAATCGACGGTGCAGGTCACAGTGACCACCACGCTCGCCGGTGAACCCAGCGGCGCCCGCAGTCCCGCAGTGTTGACCGTCACCGACGACGTGCGGCAGGCGGTTCCGGACTCGACGAGCGTCGAGGCGGCCACCGCCCGGGCGGAACTCGTCGCCGTGGCGGTGTCTCGTTCGATCGAGGCGGCGCGGGCGGCCTGCGAGGCCGCGGAGGTCACCGTCATCTGGGCCAGTGCGTGGGTGGCCAGCACGATCAGCAGGCCGACGACGCCGAGGAGGACAGGCAGAATGATCGCCGTCTCGACGGCCACCATCATCCCCCGCTGATTATCGGTCCTCGGCATCGCAGATCAACCCCCGGTCGTGACGTTGACGACCTGGACCTCCGCGATCCGCAGTGTGGCGGTGTCGCCGATCTGCAGGGTGATGGTGCCGCTCTGCCCGATGCCGGACCAGTTCACCACCCAGTGGGTGGTAGCAGTGACGGTGTACTCGCCGTCCTTGGCATACCTGTGGCCGCAGTCCGGGGACGGTTCGTTACGCACCCACATCGATTGCCACGGCTTCCCCAGTCCACAGGTGACGGTGGTCCCGTCGCCCATGTCCCACACCACCTTCGAGACCCGGCCGGTGGCGGTCACGCTGTACCCCGCCTCGGAGACGGACTTGGTGATCGGTCCCCACGTCGACGGTGACGGGTTCGACACCCACATCCACACATTCCAGCCGACGTAGCCAAGATCGCGGGGTGCGCGTTCGGCCTGCTCGGGAAAGGTGCCCATGCGAATCGCGGAGAGCTGCATCCGCTCTACCGCCCGCCGCGCGAGCTCGGCCGGATCCGGCGGGGCCGGCAACTGAAGCGCGGCGACCCAGATGTCCCACGTGGTACTCCATCCACCCTCGACACCGTTGCGGCACTCGACGATCGAGCCATCGGTGCGGCCGTTCCAGATGGCGTCAGTCAACGGTGGCTGGGCAGCCTTCACGCGGGCGTAGCACTGCAGATCCGGCCGCCACGCGAGCCCCCACTGGTAACACGGCACCTCGGTGCCCATGGCGGTGTAGCAGCCCGTGGGCGCCGAACCGCCACCGCGCCCACTCCCCTGCCCGCCACCGCCACCGCCACCACCCGACGATCCGGTCACCTCCACAGACACCACGATCGTGTATTCGTTGAGGAAGGCCCCGCCCGTCACGTCGGCACGGGCGTTGGCGACGTCCCCGCCGAACAGCAGACTCAAGGCAGAAACGAGTGCTAGCACTACCGATCGATTCAGCATGAGTCGGCCGCCTCGCTTTGGCCACCGTTGATCCGCCAGCTGTTGCCCACTTCAATGACATCAAGTCTGAAGTCGACGAAGCGGAGACGATTCGGATCAAGGACTGACTCACCGTCGGCGCCGACGAGGTCGCTGTTGGTGCTGTCGCTGCAGACGTGCACCTCGACGGAGCGGACGCCTCCCGCCTCCACTACCGGTCCCACGCCCTTGTAGGTGTATGTGTTCTGGCCGACCTGGACGATGCCCTTGCTGCGGTAGTCGTTGAGGAGCTCCGCCTCGGCGGCGGTGTGCGTCCCAGTCGTGATGTTGGCCACCTGCTGGAAATCGGCGTCGGGGTCGCTTCGCACCGCGTTGAGTGCCCGGAAGTACTCGACCGCGGCGGCTTGAGCGGCCTCCTGCTCGGGAGTCAGGGTGCTGGTGGGCGACGGTGACGGCGACGCGACGGTGGGCGTCGGCGAGACGGTGGGCGACGGGGCGGCGCTTGTGGAGCTGGTCGTTGGGGCGGGGGTCTCGGCGGCGTCGGGTGTGCAGGCGCTGAGGAGCATCAGGGTGCTGACCGCCAGGAGGGCTGTGGGTGCGAGTCGCTTCTTCATGGTCTCTCCTCAGGATGGGGTGAGTCGTTGAGTGGGTGCGGTGGCTGTCACGTCGATCCTGACGGGAAACCCGGGGATCACGCGCAGCGCCATGCCAGTCACGGTGACAGTGGTCAGTCGCGCGGTCCGGTTGGCGGTGACCTGAACGGTATCGAGGGATCCGTTGTCGGCAGCCGCGGCAGCGGCAGCCTGCCCGTGAGCTGGGGTGGCGTCCAGGGCGGCGGCGGCGCGGGCCCCGTCCTGCGCGGCGGCGTGGGCGGTCGCTTGGGCCCAGCTGAGCATGGCCCACTGCATCGCCAGCCACAGTGCACTGAGGACGAGCGGGAAGAGGATGGTGGACAGGACGCTGGAGCTGAGGCCCCGCTGGTCCTGGTCAGGAGGGGAGGTTGGCCTGCACATATGCGGTGATCGCGGAGATGATCAGCACCGCGATCGCGACGGCGCCGGCGAGCAGGATCGCGTTCTCGGTGGACTGGGACAGGCCTCGCTGATCCCTGCCGCGGGGCTGCTGGAGGGTATGGAGGGTGGCGGTGAGGTAGCAGTACAGAGCGAGCATGAAGGGGTCCTTTCGGTTCAGATCATTCGGAGGACTGCGGGGACGACGAGGGTGATGGCCAGGACGAGGACGAGACCGGCGACGGGGACGGCGATGCGTTCGCCGGCGGCGTTGGCGCGTGAGATTTGGGTGTTGAGGGTGGCGTTGCGCATCGCTGCGGCGCGGGCGCGCAGGGAGTCGTAGACGCGGGTGCCGTCGGAGCCTCCGAGTCGCATGATGTCGGCGAGATCCGTCAGGTCGGGCAGGTGTAGGTGGTTGCCCATGTCGGCCAGCGCGCCCCACGGGTTTTGGCCGGTGTAGTTGGTGCGGCGCAGTGTGGTGGCGAGGCGGTGGAACACCCAGGAGTCGCCGGTATCGGCGGCACGGATCAGAGCTTGCGGCACGGTGGCACCGGCCAAGCGTTCTAGGGCCACCATTTCGACGAAAGCGCCCAGGGCGTAGGAGAACTCTTCGCGGGCCTTACGGGCCTGGTCACGCAGTTCATTGTTGGGAAGGAACCACAACAGGATCGCGAATCCCAGGGAGCCGAGGACGGGGACCGCGACGGGAATCGGCAGGCCCAGGAGCATCGTCGCCACAGAGATCACGGGCACCACGAGCAGCCCGAGGACGGCGGAGATGATCTTCGAGCCGTAGAACGCGGCCCTGGTCCGCCCTAGCAGCGCCAGGTCCTTCTCGGGCGGTGCACCCCAGACGACCGCCGGCAGGTGCTGCTCGGCCCAGCGACCGAGGCGCACCTCAGCGTCCACCTTCCCCGCAGCATCGACCGGGTCGGCGGTGAGGCTGGTGGGTTGGAGGCGGCCGATGGCGTCCTTGAGATGCACCGGCGCGGGGACCATGCCGACGACGATGAGCACCACGCCGGCGGACAGCATCGCCCCGGACAGCATGGCCAGCTGCAGCCCGGTCATGACGCTGCCTGACGGTCAGCGACGGCGCTGCCCATGAAGCGGGGCAGCGGGGCGGCGGCGCTGATCCGCCGCATCCACAGCAACGCGGCCAGGTAGAGGCCCATGAGCACGGTGAGCAGCACCTGTCCGAGCGGAGTGCGGTAGGGCTCGACGTAGCTGCCCGCGAGGAACAGGCCGCCGAGGAGAACGGCGGATATGGCGGTGATCATCCGGGCCGCGGTGCGGGCCTTCTGCTGCTCGGTGTGGACCTGGCGACGGGCCCGGACGTCGGCGTCGATCGACTCGGCCAACCCTGCCATCGCGGACGCGACGCCGGGGCCGCGGCGCTCCGACGCCAGGATCAAGGTGGCCACGAACAAGTCCCCGGTCGCATCGTCGAGTTCGTCGGCGAACAGCCGAAGAGCCTTCCCGGTGGCCACGTTCGCACGCACCCGCGCCGCGAGACGTCCAATCTCCGGGGCCAGCGCGGCAGGAGCGGAGCGGGCAGCGTGCAGGATCGCCTGCTCCAACCCACGGCCCACGGTCAGGACCCCTCCCAGGCCACGTGCGAAATCGGCCAGCGCGTTGAGGCGCTCGATGCGATCCTTCGCCCGCCCCTTCACAATCCGCCACACCATCACCGACACCGCCGGCACCAGCACCAGCGCCACCAGCCACCCGGTCACCGCCGCCAGCACCGCACCTACCGCCACACCCAGCAACGCGACGCTGCGGGTCGACGAGCTGACCCGGCGGCGACGTGTGCGTGGCGGCTTCGGCACGGGGGCAGGGCGGGGGGTCAGGCCATAGATGAGGCCTAGGACCCCAGCGACCATCAACGCCCCCGACAGAGCAGCAATGAGCATCATGCGAGGGTCCCCTTCTCTGCGTTGAAGCCGGCCAGGTCGAAGCCGTAGCGCTCGAGGGCCCGGAACCTGGGGGGCAGGATCTGCGCGGTGGCGCGGTGGCTGCCCGGTTGGGCGGCGAAGATGGTGGTGGTGGCGTAGCCCTTGGCATCCTCACCGGGTTCGACCGCGATGATCTCCGACACCCACCGTCGCTTGCGCCAAGTCCCGTCGCCCTGGGGGACGGATTCGACCTGCAGCTGCACGATCACGTCGATGTCCTCGGCGATCACGTTCAGTGCGTACTCGCGGGTGATGTTGGCGCCCTCCTGCGTCGCACACGTCACCAGCTTCCTGATCGCGCCCTCCGCTGATCTCGCGTGGGTGGTCGACATCGATCCGGACCCGGACTGCATGCATTTGAACATGGTCACGATCTCCGACCCGCGGACCTCACCGACGATCGTGTAGCTGAGGTTGGCGCGCAGGGAGTCTTCGAGGGCCTCACGCACGGTGTACTCGCCGGCGCGGCGACCGTTCAGGCCGATCTCCCCTGAACCGGGGTTGGCCTGCCACTCGTGAACCACCTGATGGTCACCGGTGTCCTTGAGATACAACTCGTACTCGGTCTCGATCGTGCCGATCTGCACATGGGGCGGAAGCTCGTGTGCCAACGCCCGCAGCATCGTCGTCTTGCCCGTGCCCTGATCGCCGGAGACCACCAGCGACATCCGCGCCTGCACCACCGCCGACAAGAACGAGGCCGCCACCTGCGACAACGAGCCCAAAGCGACGAGCTCGTGCAGGCCGGCGTCGACCAGCCGGTTGCGGCGGATGATCACCGTCGGCCGAGACGTCACCCACGCCGACGCGAACAGCCGCGCGCGATTGGGCAGCGCCAGGTGCAGCTTCGTGGCCGCCTCGGAGAACTCCCGCGGCTTCGGCTGATGGGCAGCCATGAACGTCAGATACTCGATCAGCTGCTCATCGCTCGACGCCACCGGAGGCGCCGGGACCAGTTCCCCGTCGCTGTTCTCCACCAACACGTTGTCGAAGCCGGAGATGATCACATTCTCCACCGCATCGTCATCCAGGTACGGCTGGAGCCGGCCAAGCCGGAACACGGCATCGAACAAGGCCTGCGCGAGCCGGTCCTGATGGTCGAGGGTCCAGGTCAGCTGGCCCCGCACGGTGGACGCGCGAGACTCCTCCTCCAGCACCGCGGCGATGATCTCCCGCCCCACCGCCTCGCGGGCGCCCGACCCCGGATCACGCTCCGACAGTTCAGCGGAGACACGTTCCCGCAGCACATCGACCAGATCCCAGTCAATGTCACCGTCGAGGCGACGCTGGACCCGCGCCACCGGCTCAGGCCGCGACGCAGACGCGGCGGCGGGGGCTTCACGCCGTGGGGCGTCGCCGGGCACCATGCGGAACCCGCCCCGGGTGCGGCCCGCCGGGGGGGTCGGCTTCGCGAACAGCGCCAACGTACCCGGGTCGAACTCGGCCGCGTCAGACATGAGCCACCTCCCTCAACGCCATCGCGTGGAGCTGCTCGGCGGCCTGCCGCAGCCCACGAGTCAGACCGCGGCCGCGTTTGGGCTCCGGCCTTCCGTGGCTGAGAACTTCTGCCTCCCCCGGCGCCCACGGCAGCTCGAACGCCACCGGATGCTTGACAACCGACGCGACCGAGGAGCTGCTGTACGGGCGGCCCGGGCCCACCACCACCAGCCGGACAGGGATCTCGTCGGGGAGGTCCGCGGCCGACGCGGCGGCCACCGACGGCAAATCCGAGCGCAGCACCAGCAGCACCTGATCACAGCCCCGCACCAACGGCGCGGCGAGATGGGTGTGGCCGAGGCGGCCCAGATCGATCAGGACATCAACACCGAGCTGCGACAAGCCGCGAACCTGGACGGCCAGCGCCGGCCACAGGTCCGTCAGACCGCCAGCCTGCGTCGCACCAGCAGGCCCCGGGATCAGCGAGGCGGTCTCCGACAGGCGAAGCGGCATCTCCCGCACCGCCGCCTCCAGCGAACCCTGGCGGTGAGCTGACCACAACTCCACCAATGTTCCCGGATGGGGCACCGTGCCGCCGAAGTAGCCGCCCAGGATCGCCGACCCGCCCACGGGGTCAGCGTCGATCAGCAGCACCTGGTTCGGCCACGCCAACGCCAACCCCAGCGCGGTCGTCGTCACCCCAGGCGCCCCAGCTGCCGACGTCAACGCCAAGACAGCCATCAGTTGTCCCTCGAGTCGAGCACCAGCGCGGCCCGGCCCAACGCCGCCGCCGCCGCTGTCCGCGCCGCATCCGCCTGATCGACCTCCACCGACACCGACACCTGACCGGACGCCTCATCCCGGGCCGTGGCCACCACAACCCCCGGTATCACCACATTCACGTCACACGCCACCGTCGCGGTGCCCGTCTCGGCAGAGCTCTCCCCCGCCGCGCACGCGTAGGCCGGTTCGGTGAGGATCACCCGCACACGGTCGCCCACAAGCAACTCGATCGCGGGCTCCGCCCCAGGAGGCAACGACATGCCCACCACCGTGCGACCGACCGAGGGCACCATCTGCTCCACAGCCACGGTCGCGGACACCAACGTGCCTGCAGCCACATCGTGCGCCGCCCGTTGGCCGAGCAACGTCGGCAGCTGGTCGGCCTCGAGGTAGGCCAGCTGCTGATCGGGGGCGATCTGCACCGTGGTGAACATCTCAGCCGTCATCAGCTGTCCCCGAGCCACCGGAACCCGGGCCGCGACCGCCTCCACGGTGGAGCCCAAGGACAAGAACACCAGCGCCCCGCCCCCAGCACCCAGCAGGATCAGCAGGCCCGCCAGCACCGCTAGCAGAGGGCGACGCTGCCGGCGCACCGCAGCGGGCGTGACGATCGGCGGCGCCGGCGCAGCCGCCTGTTCTGCTGCCAGAGTCTGTTGCATGGTCACACTCCCTTGAACCCCGAGCCGCCCCACCCACAGCGGAAACAGCGTCCCTGAAATTCACATCAACCCCGAGCACCTCCCGCACTAGGCGGGAGCCCCCACTCCGTTCGTCGGCCCGCCACGCACCATCGACGCGACACACAGACCCGACGCCCGACACCGGCCTCGGCGCCGGGCAATCTCACTGTAAAACGCGGGCGGGGTCACCCCCCGGGGGTCACAACGCCGGACCACCGCCGCCCGGCCGTCTCGATGAAGGTGGCGGCGGACGGCGCGGCACCTCACGCAGTGACTCACTCAGCAGGAGAGCCATCCCCCGCAGGCTCAGCTCCTGTGGGCCCTCGGCGCCGCGGCCCAAGCGCTCCCGCAACAACCCTGTGGCGCGGTCCTCATCGCGTTCCAGAACGTGCCGAGACAGGCCCGTCGATGCCGTGAGTTGGGCCCGGCTGGGCCGGGTCGCGGCGATGAGGCGTGCCTGCGCGATGTCGCGCAGTTCCTCGGGCAGCGACTCGATCAAGCGGACGGCCTCCTCATTACCCAGGCGACGCATGACCTGCTCCTCGACTCCGTGGCCGCCGTCGCCGGCCGCGAGCGTTCGCTCCTGATCGACCTGGCGAACCAGCGTGTCGCTGACGACCTCCCGGTCTTCCGCCTTCTTTCTGGCCTCGTCGCGGCGAAAGAAGTCCAACTGGGAGTAGGCGAAGGTCGACCAGCGCGCCCGGTTCGGATCCCACAGCGGTGCGATCTCCGTCAGCCGCAGCAGCCCCGCAGCTACGAACTCCTCTCGAGCCTTGGGCGGTACCTTCCTCGACCAGTGGAACACGACCGGCGACCCGGCCTGAACGATCGCCGCCCGCGCCACTCGGCCCCGCTCCGCTAGCTCCTCCAAATCCCCTCGCGACGCCGCCCGCGCGATCCTCGACGCTTCTGGGTCGCCACGCAGGGCGGCCTCCGCGAGCACGCCCGCATCACGCTGACCAGCCAGTGTCCTCAAGGCAGCCACATCGCCCAGACTCACCGCGTCCGGATCCGGGACCCTCACGGGCGGCTTGACGACTCCGTCGCCGGCCGAGACCGACACATTCCTCGCGGGACGAGCCGGTAGCACCGGGGCCAGAGTGACCGACTCGCGCGGCCCGACTGGCCGTGGCCTGAGGGTCACAGCGAGATCCGCGCGCTCCGCCAAGGTCACCGCCGATCTCACTAGCGACGAGCCGGCACGCATCGAGTGTGGAGTGACCGCCGAGGCCGCCACAAGATTCCCACTCAGACCACTGCGGAGAAGCGCCTGGAGGAAACCCTGTGGATCCGCGTCGCGAGCCGCAATCTGCACTGCCACGATCGCCCGCCCGATGTCGTCAGCCGTCGATGGCCGATGTGGCACCACAGGACGCCAGGCGCCAAAGGCGCGGTCCCAAGCAGCCTGAGACGCGAGTACGGCGTCGCGGGTCCGGTCATGGCCGACGCCGTCCACAACCTCGAACTCGTCGAGGAGCAGACGACCACGCTGCAGCAGGCTGCGCTGCATGGAACAGATCGCCAGCGCGTCCTCAGGCCGCAATGCGTCGGCCGCGGAGCCCATCGCCATCACGTAGCGCTGTAGAGCAACATCGACGTGACCGCGCCCGGTGGCCGGCTCCAGCAGAGACCGCTCCGCCTGACCGAGCAGACGCCGAACCCACACTTCGTCCACCCCGACGGCAGCCGCCCGCGTGACCTGCACGCCCAGCATGCGAAGTCTGCGACCCTCATCGTCGGCCAACCGGAGCGGCGCCGTGGCTTCGGCCTCGATCGCGTGGACTAACGCGCTCCCGGAGGCATCCACCGGCCGCGCTAGCAGCGGGACCAGTGCAGCAGCCTCACGCAGCCCGGGATCGGCCCCGCCCGCAGCCCGGTCGCAGGCCAGTATCGTGCCCGCCCACTCCCCGAGCGAGACGCGATCATCGCCCAGACGGGCTGAGGCCAAGCGGGCAGCCCGCACGAACCTGGACATCAGGCACCACCCGTGCTGAGATCGACAGCCAGCAGCACGCCGACCAGCGCCCTCGCGCTCGGGGCAAGCGTCCCCGTGTCCCACTCCAGCACCCGCTGGACCGCGGCATCCAGGCAGCCCTCCACCGACGCGGGCAACTCCACCGCCACCGACGCCGACCCAGCCGCCACGTCGCCGGCCAACACCCACGCCGCGACCACATCCAGCGCAGCCCAGTCACACACCTCCCCCGCCTGGGCCATCAGATCGTTGGCGTGGTCCAGCAACCTGAACACCACAAAGGCATCATCCGGACGCATCCCCATCCTCCTCACACAATCGACTCTCACGACCCGTGATGCCGACAGGACGTCCACGTTGGACGTTGTCCACAGTTACGGGGTCTCATCCGCACACAAGAACCCCCGCCCAACTGCCCTACCGGGGAAGCCTGAGGCTGAGACTCGGACCGCCGGCGGGTCAAGCCCCGTGGAGTGGTGTAGCGGGGGTTCCTTCGTTTAGGCAGTGAGGGCGAGGGGTTCGGTCACCTCCTCGGTGTTGGTGCCGGGGAGGGTTGTGAGGCGGCAGCGGGTGAGGATGTCGAG